>DWZH01000024.1 GCA_019118275.1 Candidatus Brachybacterium merdavium
TGATGGCCACAGCCGTGGTCACCTTCATCCCCGCCCTGCTGGTCTTCATCTTCCTGCAACGCTACTTCGTGCGCGGCGTGATGATGAGCGGCATCAAATAACCCCCACACCAGCAAGAGAACCCACACCCCACGCACCCTGCCCCGTGTCGGCATGAGATCGACCCACGCCCCCGTGATCCCGCCCCAGACCCCAACCCAGATCCCGCCCCAGAGCGCTCCACCGTTGCGTTATCGGGGTTCTCAGCACTGAAAACCCCGATAACGCAACGGTCGAGCCCCCAAACGAGCCCCTCGAGCGAGCCCTCGAGTGGGTGGGCTGGTAAGTGAGTGCGCTGGGCCCGCACTCACGCTCACGCGCCTATCTCTGAGCCATGGCGCGTGCGCTGGTACGCGCTGGTTGCTCGGGACCGTGCTCGCGCTGGTTGCCCGGGGCCACGTCGTCCCACGGGAACATGCCCGCTGCGGAGTCCCACCGCAGGTTCAGGCAGCGGGACGCCAGCCTCGTTCCACGAGAGCTTCTCGCACGATCCGGACCGCGGAAGCGCAATCGTTCCCGATGTCGGCCTTGTGCAGACGCACCTCGACGGACCCCGCGCTCTTCACGGCGCGGGCGCGACGAATGTCTCGGGCCACCTGCTCGTCGTCGTTGTGCGTATCGCCCTCGTACTCGACGCAGAGCCCGTAGGCCGGCCATTGGAAGTCCGGACAGTGATGCTCGACCCCAGCGGGCCCGACCAGCACCGTGTTGAGCTGGGGCTCGGGCAACCCCGCTGCAGCGAACGCCAACCGCAACCGCGTCTCCATAGGAGAGTCCGCACCCACTCGGACGTCGGCCAGTGCGCGCCGCAGCGCGAGGGCATGCCGTCCCGTGCAGGCCGCGCTGAGCTGTGCGGGTGTGCACCAGGGATTCGTCCTGTCCTCTGCCCAGGGGTAGGGCCTGCGGATGAGATGATCGCCTGCCGCGACGAGCTCCTGATGGGTCAGATGCGGGGCGAGATCCCGCCATGTGCGGGCGCGGGTGGTGGCCCGGATGGCCGAGGTGTGCCCGGAGGGCCGCACTCGGTAGACCAATGTGGTCACCTCGCCGGGCGCCAGGGCGTAGTCGTGCCAGGTCAGGATCTTGTGCGGTCTGCCTCGGGCGGCGAGCGTCGCCAGGTGGATGGATGTCTTCGGGTCCCAGCTCTCCAACCGCCAGGGCATGGGAATGCCGTGCAGGCGGGCAGCGGAGAGGCCGACCACCACCAGTTCCGGGTCGTCCCGGCACAGCGCCGCCGCGAGGTCCAGCTCCTTGAAATTCACGTCTCGTCGTGCGTAGAGCCCGCGTCGGAGCCTCTGGAGGTCGCTGCGGTTCAAGCGGTCTCGGCTCAGGCCGGCAGTCATCGCCTCTGCGTGAGAGAACACCGGCCAGGGAAGGGCCGGAGGCAGCGGGGCGGGGTAGCGGGCCATGCGGTCAGGATCCCGGGCCCTGCGGGCCGGATTCGAAGTTATCCACATCGCGCGGGCGGTATGGCTTCGGGGAGGACGGGCGATGTGGCCTCGGGGAGCGGGGCGGTGTGGCTTCGAGAAGGGGGTGGCTTCGAGAAGGAAGCGGAGCGACGGCGCTCTCCGAGGAGGGAGCATCATGCCTTCGCCACCTGGTCGACATATGTGACATCTGGGTGCACGTTGGTGCACGCGGGCACGATGTCGTGATGCGCGCCCTCGATCGGGTCGTGATTCGCGCCGTCGACCGTTGCGTTATCGGGGTTCTCAGCGCTGAAAACCCCGATAACGCAACGGTCGAGCGGAAGGAGCAGGGGAGCGGGGGAGCTGGAGGAGCAGGGGAGCGGGGAAGCGAAGGAGCGGGGGAACGGGAATGTGAGGGAGCGGCGCGCCAGGGAAACGAGGGAGCAGGGAGAGTCGGGAGGCCCGCTCTCGTCAGTTGCCTTGGGCCTCGTCGCCAGCATCGGCGCCCGCACCGCCACCAGCGCCACCAGCACCAGCGTTGCCCTCGTCGCCAGCACCAGCGCCAGCGTCGCCAGCGCCAGCACCAGCGTCCCCCTCGCCACCAGCGCCGTCACCCTCGCTCGCCTCGTCGAGCACCAGGTTCATGTCCGTGACCCGCCAGCGCTCTCCGTCCCAGGTCATGGGGGCCTGCAGCTGCCCGGAGACCGCGTCCAGCTCATGAGGCAGAAGAGTGGGGTCATCGACCAGCATGCTTGCCGCTTGGGTGAAGTCCGCGTCGACAGTTCCTGTGGCAGGCGGCTCCCCCTCGCCCTCGAAGCTGGTCTCCTCGACCTCGAACTCCCCGTCGACCAGGTATCCGCCCTGCTCGTTCAGCACCTCGGCATTGTCGAGGAAGGACACGCACACCTGGCAGTCCGGGTCCACCGACTCCGACCACACGGAGGTGTCGCCCGTGGTCATCATGTACGTGTAGGACTCCAGCATGTAGGTCAGCGTCGCCTGCGCCCCCTCGGCGCTCTGCTCGGTCAGCGCAGCCGGTTCCTCGGGGCGGGAGATCTCGGGGCGCTGCGGCTGCACGGCGGGGTCGACCGTCGGGCGGTTGTCCTCGGGCTGCTCTTCGGCCGACGGATCCGGCTCCTCGGTCCGCGGCCCCATCAGCTGGTTGAGGCCGAGCGCGCCGATCGGGATCACCAGGACCAAGGCGATCACGATGATGATGAGGCGCTGTGCGGGTCGGTTCACCCGGACCACGGTAGACGACGCCCCGTCCCGCGGGCTGAGTGCCCCGCCCCGGCGGCTGGGTGCCCCGGCGGCTGGGTGCCCCGGCGGCTGAGTGCCCCGCCCCGGCGGCCGGCTGCCCCGCGCCCCGTCGCTGGGTGGAGGTAGGGCCGTGGTCGGGCGCATCTCCGCTCCGGGCGGACGAACGCTCTCCGCTCTGGGCCGACGAACGCTCTCCGCTCTGGGCGGACGAAAGTAGGTGTCGCTTCGTCCGCTCCCGGATCTAGACTTCCTGGCGGCGTACTGGTCGGCCCGTCGGCCCTCTGACTGGACCGCCAGCACCTGGGCGCGCAGACCTCTCGGGCAGTGCGCACACGACGAAGGAGCACTGTGACCCTGCTGCGACTGATACTGCGAGCGCTCAAGCCCTACCGGGCCTGGGTGGCACTGGTGATCCTGTTCCAGATCGCCGGCGTCCTGGCCGCGCTGTATCTGCCCACGATCAACGCCGACATCATCGACGACGGTGTCGCCCAGGCGGACATCCAGGTCATCTGGGACCTGGGCATGCTGATGCTGCTGGTGTCCCTCGGCAACATCATCGCCCTGGTGATCGCGAACTTCTTCTCCGCCCGCTCCGCGATGAAGTCCGGTCAGGACCTGCGTTCGAAGATCTTCGCCCAGGTCGCGACCTTCTCCCCGCGCGAGCTGAACGACATCGGCACGCCGTCTCTGATCACCCGCAACACCAATGACGTCCAGCAGGTCCAGATGCTGATCTTCTTCGGCCTGAACTTCCTGGTCCAAGCCCCGGTGACCGGCATCGGAGGCGTGGTCCTGGCGCTGCGGGTCGAGCCCGGCATGGCCTGGCTGATCGCGGTGATGGTGCCGGTGATGCTGTTGGCCGTCGGGACTCTGATCTTGAAGGCCGCCCCGCTGTTCCGCCAGATGCAGGGCAAGATCGACGACATCAACGGGGTGCTGCGCGAGCAGATCACCGGCATCCGGGTGCTGCGGGCCTTCGTGCGCGAGGACCGCGAGCGCGAGCGCTACGGCACCGTCAACGACCAGCTCACCGACCTCAACCGCCGGATCGGGCTGCTGATGGCGCTGCTCAACCCGATCATCATGTTCATCATCAACTTCTCGAGCGTGCTGGTGCTGTTCGTGGCGGCCCCTCGCATCGAGGACGGCGAGATGCAGGTCGGCTCGATCACCGCCTTCATCGCCTACCTGGTGCAGATCCTGATCGCGGTGATGATGGCGACCTTCATGACCATGATGATCCCGCGTGCGATGGTCTCCGCCGAGCGCATCACCGAGGTGCTCGAGACCGAGACCAGCGTGGTCCAGCGCACCGATGGCATCCGTGAGCTCACCGGCCCCACCACCCTCGAGTTCGACGACGTCTCCTTCACCTATCCCGGCGCCGAGCGGCCCGTGCTGGAGAACATCTCCTTCTCCGCCCGTGCCGGGCAGACCGTCGCGATCATCGGCGGCACCGGCTCGGGCAAGACCACCCTGGTGAACCTGATCCCGCGCCTGACCGACGCCTCCGAGGGGCGGGTGCTGCTGAACGGCGTCGATGTGCGCGACCTCGATGCGCAGGTGCTGTGGGACCGGATCGGCCTGGTCCCGCAGTGGCCCTACCTGTTCTCCGGGACCGTCGGCTCCAATCTGCGCTTCGGCCGGCCCGATGCCACCGAGCAGGAGCTGTGGCACGCCCTGACCGTCTCGCAGGGCCGGGACTTCGTGGCCTCGATGCCCGCCCAGCTGGACTCGGTGATCTCCCAGGGCGGCACCAATGTCTCCGGCGGGCAGCGGCAGCGACTGTGCATCGCGCGGGCCCTGGCCGCCCGGCCCTCGCTGTACCTGTTCGACGACTCCTTCAGCGCCCTGGACCTGACCACCGACGCCCGGCTGCGGGCGGCACTGGCCCCGGAGACCCGTGATGCGCTGATGGTGATCGTCGCCCAGCGTGTGACCACCATCACCGCCGCCGACCTGATCCTGGTGCTGGACCACGGCAGAGTCGTCGCCCAGGGAACCCACACCGAGCTGCTCGAGGGCTCGGAGACCTATCGCGAGATCGTCCGCTCCCAGGGCGTCGAAGAGGAGGTGGCCTGATGTCTTCCTCCCACGAGAAGCGAGAGAAGCAGCTGGAGCAGGAGAAGAACCAGCCCGCCCTGGCCGGTGACGAGGCGGACGCCGCCGCCAACATCGCCAGTGAGAAGGACGCCGAGCGCGGCCTGCGCCCCGGTCAGAGCGCCCAGAACTTCTGGCCCTCGACCAAGCGGCTGATCCGCGAGATCGGCCCGGAGCGCAAGTTCCTGGCGATCGCGATCCTGATCGGCACGGTCAGCGTCGCCCTGTCGGTCATCGGCCCCCGCATCCTGGGCCGCGCCACCGACATCATCTTCACCGGCCTGATCTCCCGGGACCTGTCGGAGGGCACCGACCCCGCCGACGTGATCGCCCAGCTGCGCGCCGAGGGGGAGGACCAGTTCGCCGACATGCTCTCCGGCATGGAGCTGACCCCCGGCCAGGGCATCGACTTCACCGCCCTCCACCAGGTGCTGGCCCTGGCCATCGGGCTGTTCGTGGTCTCCGCGGTGCTGATGTGGCTGCAGGGTGTGGCCCTGAACCGCATCACCTACAAGATGGTGTTCCGGATGCGGCGCAACGTCGAGGAGAAGCTGCACCGCCTGCCGCTGGTCTACTTCGACCGGATGAAGCGCGGGGAGATCCTCTCCCGCGTCACCAACGACATCGACAACATCCAGAACACCATGATGAACACGGTCACCGGCCTGGTGAACTCGCTCTTGATGGTGCTGGGTGTGCTGGTGATGATGCTGTCCATCTCCTGGCAGCTGTCGCTGATCGCGCTCACCGTGATCCCGGTGGCGCTGGTGGTCACCACGGTGGTGGGCAAGCAGGCCCAGAAGCTGTTCGCCCAGCAGTGGGACGCCACCGGCGTGGTCAACTCCGAGGTCGAGGAGGCCTTCACCGGCCACAGCCTGGTGACCGTGTTCGGGCGGCGCGAGGAGATCGCCCAGCGCTTCGAGGAGCGCAACCAGGCCCTGTTCAAGGCGAGCTTCGGAGCCCAGTTCGTCTCCTCCCTGATCATGCCGCTGATGATGTTCGTGGGGAACCTCAGCTATGTGGCGATCGCCATCGTGGGCGGGCTGCGGATCATCTCCGGACAGCTGACCCTGGGGGAGGTGCAGGCCTTCATCCAGTACTCGCGCCAGTTCACCCAGCCCCTGTCGCAGGTCGCCTCGATGGCCACCATGCTGCAGTCGGGAGTGGCCAGCGCCGAGCGGGTCTTCGAGCTGCTGGACGCCGAGGAGCAGGAGACCGAGACCGAACAGGCCGGGGCCGCGAACAGGATCCGGGAGGGCCGCGTGGAGTTCGAGCACGTGCGCTTCTCCTACGCACCCGACCGGGAGCTGATCCGCGACCTGTCGCTCGTCGCCGACCCCGGGCACACGGTGGCGATCGTCGGCCCCACCGGCGCCGGCAAGACCACCCTGGTGAACCTGGTGATGCGCTTCTACGAGCTGGACGGCGGCCGCATCACCATCGACGGCATCGACATCCGCGACCTCACCCGCGACCAGCTGCGCTCGCGCACCGGCATGGTGCTGCAGGACACCTGGCTGTTCAAGGGCACGATCCGGGAGAACATCCGCTACGGCCGCCTGGACGCGACCGACGAGGAGGTCCTCGAAGCCGCCCGCGCCACCCACGTCGACGACTTCGTGCGCCAACTGCCCGAGGGCTACGACACCGTGGTCGACGACGACGGCACCTCCCTGTCAGCCGGGGAGAAGCAGCTGATGACCATCGCCCGTGCCTTCCTGGCCCGGCCCAGCCTGCTGATCCTGGACGAAGCCACCTCCAGCGTCGACACCCGCACCGAGGTGCTGGTCCAGAACGCCATGA
Organism: Candidatus Brachybacterium merdavium; assembly: GCA_019118275.1. Classification (GTDB taxonomy): domain Bacteria; phylum Actinomycetota; class Actinomycetes; order Actinomycetales; family Dermabacteraceae; genus Brachybacterium; species Brachybacterium merdavium. The sequence goes on from DWZH01000024.1 coordinate 6,615, forward strand.
ACCGCCTGCGCGAGGGACGCACCTCCTTCGTGATCGCCCACCGCCTGTCCACCATCCGCGACGCCGACCTGATCCTGGTGATGGAGGCCGGCGACATCGTCGAGCAGGGCACCCATGACCAGCTGCTGGAGAGTGGCGGGGCCTACGCGCGCCTGTACCGCTCCCAGTTCGAGGGCGCCAGCATCGACATCGACGCCGAGGAGGAGGCGCAGGCCGAGGAGGAGATCCCGGCCGACGAGGAGGTGCCCACCAGCACCGGCCCCATCCCGATGGGCAGGATGTGAAGGATGGACCACGACGTGCTCGTCGTCGGCCAGGTGGCACGGGATCTGGTCCTGGCACTCGAGGAGATGCCGCCGCCGCAGGGCAGCACCGTGGTCTCCCAGCGCCACGAGATGCTGGGAGGAAAGGGCACCAACCAGGCGGTGGGCCTGAGGCAGCTCGGCGGGCAGGTCGCGTTGCTGGGAGTGGTCGGCGCGGACCTGGTCGGCCAGCAGTTGCTGGCCGCCCCTCGGACCGGGTAGCGAACCTCTCACGCGCGAGCATGGACCCCACCCCGCCGCATGCATAGCATTCAGGGGTGCTGAGTGAGTATCCGCGTCGTCGGGCGCTGCTGCGGGCCCTGCCCGCGGCTGCGCTGGGGCTGGCCGCCGCCCCCGCCCTGAGCGCCTGCACCCGGGCCTCGGAGCGCTTGGATGCCGAGTCGGAGGCGGTGCCCGAGGTGGACCTGTCCGGCATCGATGAGGTCCCGGAGATCGCGGAGCTGGTGCCGAACGAGATCCGCGATCGCGGGCGGCTGGTCAACGGTGCGGCGCTGAACTATGCGCCCGGGGAGTTCGTCGGCTCCACCGGTGAGGCGGTCGGCTACGACATCGACGTCCTGGCTGCGATCGGTGCCGTGCTGGGGCTGGACACCCGCACCGAGGCGGCAGTGTTCGCGCAGATCATCCCGGCCGTCGGCTCCACCTACGACGTCGGGATCTCCAGCTTCACCGTCAACGAGGAGCGGCTCGAGGCGGTCACGATGATCTCCTACTTCCAGGCTGGCATCTCCTACGCCGTCAAAGCCGGCAACCCCTACGACATCCATCCGGATGACCTGTGCGGCAAGCGCGTGGCCCTCCAGGTGGGCACATACCAGGAGGAGCTGTCGATCGAGCGCTCCCAGGAATGTCGGGACGCGGGCGAGGGCGCCTACGACCTGCTCGCCTATGCCTCGAACTCCGATGCGGCCACCAACGTCGCCGGCGGCAAGGGCGACATCCTGATGGCTGATTCCCCGGTGACCGCCTACGCCATCACCCGCTCCCGCGGGACCCTCGAGGCGATCGGCGAGATCGAGGAATCGGCCCTGAACGGCATCGTCGTTGCCAAGGACCAGCCCGAGCTGGCCGAAGCGATCCGCGCCGCCGTGCAGCACCTCATCGATTCCGGCCACATGGAGCGCGTCCTCGCTGCATGGGGCAATGAAGCAGGCCTGATCCCGACCGCGGAAGTGAACCCCCAGCCGTGAGCCCCACCGATCCCAACTCCCCGCACCCCGGAGCCACCGGCCCGTCGACCCCCTCCCCGCCCCCGGGAGCCACCGGCCCGTCGGCCGCCTCCCCGGCGACGCCGAGCTCCTCGGCCGAGAACTTCACCCCCATCCGGGCCCGCAGCGCCCCGAAGCCCGGCACCTGGGTGGCCGCCGTCATCGTCGCGCTGCTGGTGCTGGCCCTGATCAACTTCCTGATCACCAACCCGGTGTTCGAGTGGGACACCGTCGCCACCTACATCCTGGACGTGAAGGTGGTCCAGGGCGTGGGGTGGACGCTGCTGCTGACGGTGCTGTCGATGGCGCTGGGCACCGCGGTGGCGCTGACCGCGGCCATCATGCGCCGCAGCGACAACGCGGTGCTGCGCGGGGTGAGCTGGGCCTACATCTTCGTCTTCCGCGGGATCCCGGTGTACACCCAGTTGGTGTTCTGGGGCTTGTTCACCGTGATCGTCCCCAAGGTCGCCGTCGGCGTGCCTTTCGGTCCCGAGCTGCTCTCCTTCTCCACCCGGGACCTGCTCACCGCCTTCTGGGCCGCCGTGATCGGGCTGGGCCTGAACGAGGGCGCCTACCTCGCCGAGATCATCCGCTCCGGCCTGAACTCCGTGGACAAGGGGCAGACCGAGGCATCCAAGGCCCTGGGCATGAGCAACGGGAAGATCCTGCGGCGCATCATCGTCCCGCAGGCCATGCGGGTGATCGTGCCGCCACTGGGAAACGAGACCATCGGCATGCTCAAGACCACCTCGCTGGTGCTCGCGGTGCCCTTCACCCTGGATCTGACCTTCGCCACCAACGGCATCGCCAACAAGCTGTTCACCCCCATCCCCCTGCTGATCGTGGCGGCGCTGTGGTACCTGGCGATCACCAGTGTGCTGATGGTGGGCCAGTATTACCTGGAGAGGCACTTCGGCCGCGGCTTCGATGACCGCACCCCCACCGGCCAGGGTCGACGCGCCTCCCGCCAGGCCGCGGTCAACCGCGCCCGCACCACCCCGCACGACCCGCTCCCGGAGGTGGAGCTGTGATGAGCCAGAACCCCGTCCCGCACCAGCCTGACGCCCCGACGGCCGGCGGCACCGGCTCGCCCCCCGCCCCGACGACCGACGGCACCGCCTCGGCCCCCGTCCCCGCGGCGGCCGAGGCGGTGATCGAGATCGAGGGCCTGCACAAGACCTTCGGCGATCTCCACGTGCTCAAGGACTGCGCGCTGACCGTCCGCTCCGGCGAGGTGTGCGTGCTGGTCGGGCCCTCCGGCTCCGGCAAGTCGACCCTGCTGCGCTGCATCAACCAGCTCGAGGATCCCACCGCCGGGACGGTGCGCATCGACGGCGTCCTGCAGGGCTACGAACCCGAGCCGCTGGCCGACGGCCGCTGGCAGCGTCTGGGCGCGAAGCAGATCGCCGCCCAGCGTGCCCGGATCGGGATGGTCTTCCAACGCTTCCACCTGTTTCCGCACCTGACCGCACTGGCCAACGTGATGGAGGCGCCGGTGCAGGTGCTCGGCAGGACCCGCGCGGAGGCCGAGCACGACGCCCGCGAACTGCTCGGCCGCGTGGGTCTGGCCGACCGCGCAGACCACTATCCCTCGGAGCTCTCCGGCGGCCAGCAGCAGCGGGTGGCCATCGCCCGTGCTCTGGCCATGGATCCGGAGCTGATGCTGTTCGACGAGCCCACCAGTGCCCTGGACCCGGAACTGGTCTCCGAAGTGCTCGCGGTGCTCAAGGACCTCGCCGCCGCCGGCATGACGATGGTCGTGGTGACCCACGAGATGGGTTTCGCGCGCGAGGTCGCCGACCAGGTGGTGTTCATGGACGAGGGCCGCATCATCGAACGCGGCACCCCGGAGGAGGTCATCGACCATCCTCGCTCGAAGCGCCTGGCGGATTTCATCGACTCCGTGCTCTGACCCCGCCCGGCCTGCCCAGCCCGCCCGTTGCGGCCCGCCTCACCTGCCCTGCCCGCTGCGGCCCGCCACTGCCCACTCTCCGCCCCACCCGGCCTGCCCTGCCCGCTGAGGCCCGCGACTGCCCACTCTCCGCCCCACCCGGCTCAGGACGAACTTCTTGTCATTGGCATGACTTCGACCTCTCTACGCGGCTGCGGCCACGCAGGTGACAAGAAGTTCGTTGTCCAGCATCCGCTGCCCAGGGCCCCTGCGCCCGGCACGGGCGTCGGCTCAGCCTGCGAGCCGTGGCGGAGCTGCTCCGGGGCGTTCGAGGAGACGGTCGACCTTGCGCCGCCCGAAGGCTCCGACCTCGTCGATGGCTTCCAGGATCGCGCGCTGGGTGTCCTCCCAGCGGATCCAGACCTGTTCATAGCTGAGGCGGAGGATCTGCAGGCCGTAGCGGACGGTGCGCAGGTCACGGCGCCGGTCGCGGAGGAAGGCATCCTCCTGCTCATGATGCGCACGCCCGTCGATCTCGAGGAAGAGGCCGCCGACGTACACGTCGATGAACCCCACGCCCGCGAGATGGACCTGCTGCTCCACGTGGAAGCCGCGACGGCGCAGCCATCGCACCACCCGGGTCTCGGAGCCGGAATCGCTCGCGGTGGACAGCGCGCCGATCCGTGAGCGCGTCGCGATCGGCGCCCGCTCCAGCAGGGCTTCCACCTCCTGCACGGTCAGCAGCCGTCGCTCAAGAGCGGACTCCAGCAGAACCGCCGCATCCTCTCCGTCGAGACACTGCATGGCGTGCTCGAGGGCGAGAGGCAGGGACGCGACGGCATCGGGCTCCGTCCAGCTGCGGCTGCGCAAGGCATGCGGGCGCATCCCCGGCGGAGTGTCCACCGCGGTGTTGAAGCGATAGACGTGCAGGTCGCGCTCCTCCTCGTGGGCGGGGCGGTGAGGGATCCACAGGCCGTGCATGCCGGTTGCGTCGAGGCAGGTGAGCCGGAACCCTGCGGCCAGTGCCCGCACTGCGGGGGCGGCGGCGTCGGGCCGGGCATACCAGCCGGGGGTGATCCGCTGCAGGGTTCCTTCGCGTACATGCCGGCGCAGACGAGCGTCCGTGAGGCCCGTCTGCAGCAGCTGGGCCCGGCTGCCGACGCCGAGGTCTCCTACACCGAGGCGGCGCGTGCCGCGGCGCTGCCGCAGCGGACGATGTGGGCGCGGGGCGCTGGCGGGGAGTACGAGCGTGCTGGCATGGTGCATGCGACGTAGCCTGCAGTGACGTCGTCCCTGGCTCCAGCGGGTGGGCCCGGATGGGGATGGCTGCGGACTGGGGAGGAACGGTGACAGAACGAACTTCTTGCCGGCCACGCGAACTCCACCCCTCCTGGGGCGTGAGGTCACGCGGACGACAAGAAGTTCGTTGTGGTGCCCGGCTGGTGGCGCCGTGCCGAGAGCGCCCTGCAGCACCGCAGCGCCGGTGGCTCAGGCTGCCGGGACCTCGAACTCGCCGCGGAACTCCGGGACGGTGGTGTCCTCGCCGAGCACCTCGAGCTCAGGCCGCACATAGGCGCCTGCGAGCGTGTCGCCGGTGGTCTCGAGGTAGATCGGGATGTAGCCGGTGCCGCCGCCCTCGCGCCGCGGTGCGCCGTCGAAGTACTCGTAACCCGCGTCGACCAGCTCGTCGTCCGCGCTCGCGGCGTAATTGACCTCGGTGCCGCCGTCGTCGAGCACGAAGTTCCGCTCGCTGATGACGCCGCCGTAGGCGTCACCGGCCTCCACCTCGACCTCGAGATAGATCATCTCGCCGTCGGGATTATCACTGGCCATGTAGTACTCGCTGGGGTTGTTGCGCACCGCGGAGACGATGGTGATCACGTCGCCGGTCTCCTCGTCGGTGAACTCGGTGCCGATCTCGACGACGGTGCCCTCATCGGCCGCGGCGTCACCGTCCTCGTCCCCCGCCCCGTCTTCCTCGTCGGTGGCGTCCTCGTCGTCCTGCGCACCGTCTTCGCCGCTCGCCGCCTCGTCCGAGGCGTCGTCGTCGGAGCTGTCCTCGGTGCTCCTGTCGGCACCGTCCTCGTCGGAGCCCGTGTCCTCCTCGCCGGTGTCGGCGTCCTCGTCGGTGTCGGCGTCCTCGTCGGCCGCTCCGTCCTGCGGTGCGTCGTCGGCGGCCTCCGCGGCACCTGCCTCACGTTCCTCGGCCGGAGCGTCGTCGGTGCCGCCACAGGCGGTCAGGGCCAGCATGGTCGCGGCGGCCAGGGCGGCCCCGCGAGCGATGATCGTTCGGGACATCAGGTCCTCCTCGTGTGTCGGTGACAGGACCGTAAGCCGACGTCCGAGGACTGCACCATGGGGAGGACTCCCCGGACAGGACTCCCCGGACAGAAGTCCCCGGGCAGGAATCCCCAGACAGAAGTCCCCTGGCCTCGGTGTGCCGGGAGAGGCTTCCCAGAGATGACGAACTTCTTGTCGCTGGCGTGGTCTTGACCTCTCAGGGGAGGTGAGGCAACGCGGCCGACAAGAAGTTCGTTCCCGGTGCCGTCGGAGGAGAGCCCGGCGCCGGCGGAGGAGAGCCCCGCGGCGGCGGAGGAGAGCCCCGCGGCGGCGGAGGAGAGCCCGCCGGCGGAGGAGAGCCCGGCGGCGGAGGAGAGCCCGGCGCGGCGGCACCGCCAGGCCTCACCAGTCCAGGATCGACCAGCGCTTCTTCTTGGCCACGGCGTACAGGCCCAGGTCCGGGGAGATCGCATGGGGCGAGCCCACCAGGTCCAGCCAGGCGGCGTCGGCGTGGGAGTCGCCGTAGCCGTGGGAGGCCTTCAGATCCGCCTCATGGGACGCGGCGTACTTGCGCAGCCAGTTGGCGCGCGCCTCGTCGACCAGCGGGGGAGTGGCGAGGTAGCCGGTCATCACACCGGACTCGTCGACATCCATGTGGGTGGCCATGACCTCGTCGAACAGGTCGGCCAGCGGCTCGATGAGCACGTCCAGCGCGCCGGAGACCAGCACCGTGCGGTGCCCGGCAGCTCGGTGGCGCTCGATCACCTCGAGGGCCTCGGGACGGATGGAGGCGCGGATCTTCCGGCCCAGCTCACCGGACATCAGGGCCCGCAGGTCCTCCTCGCGGTAGCCCTTGTAGCGGCGGTTGACCAGACGGATCAGCTCGGAGCGGTCGCGCTGCTCGGCGCGGAGGTACCCGGGCAGGGCCGCCAGCAGGCCGCCGATCTCGGCCGGCCACGCGCGGCGCGGACGGGTCGCCCGGACCACCGCGAAGTACTGCTGGACGATGTTGGTGGCGATCACCGTGCCGTCCAGGTCGAACACCGCCAGCGCCGCGGGATCGCTCTTCAGTGCCGGGGCGGGACGCTCGGCCCGTTTGCGCTGCGCGGCGCGGCTGCGCGAGTAGGCCTTGGTCAGTTCGGTGACGGCGGGCAGATGCTGCTTCTGGAAGTAGTCCTGCCAGGCGATCTCGGTGACGTCGAAATCGTGATCGGTGAGGAACTGGGCCGGCAGCTCCTCGCGCAGAGCGCGGGTGTTGGCGTCGTCGAAGACCATCTCGGTCTTCGTGTACTGGCGGTACAGCTCGATGTACTTGCGCAGCGTCGTCAGGCCCGAGGTGGTCTTGTGCAGGCTCGTGGTCCAGGCGCGGGTGCGGCGGGTGGCCGGTAGGTACGCCACCACGTCCTGCCCCACCTGGGTGGCCAGCTCCTTGACCCGGAAGCGTTGCTCGACCAGCTCCACGGCCGGGAAGTTCCATTCGGGCACGGTGATGTCGCGGCCCTTGTCGTCCTGCAAGGGGTAGGTGGTGAAGTACTCGCGCACCGCGGTGACCATCTCGTGGAAGGGCAGCGGGTTCGAGTTGCCGGAGACCACCTGGAAGTAGGCGTCGTCGCCGCGCCGGGAGACGTCCTGCGTGGCCAGGGCGACGATCACGTTGACCACGAAGTCGACCGGGATGATGTCCAGGATCGAGTCGGCCAGGCCCGGGAACTCCTGGAGCATGCCGCGGCCATAGGCCATGATCAGGGGGTCGGCGACCTTGTAGCCATCGATCCAGCCCGGGTAGGGGGTGCGCATCGCGGACTCGATGATCGAGGGGCGCACGAAGGAGACGCGGTGGCCGTTGTCGGCCCACAGGTCTTCGGCCACCCGCTCGGCCATCGCCTTGGTGAAGGTGTAGATGTCGGTCCAGCCCACGGACTGGGCGCGGGTGCGGCCGAAGTCGACCAGCCGCTCGTCGACCCAGGCGCGGCGGGCCTCTTCGGAGGCGGTGGCCACGGCCTTGGGGCCCATGCGGCCATCGCGCGAGCGCGCCGAGCGCATCTGGGAGCGCAGGGTCTCGGGCCGACGGGACTCGGCCTCGACCCGTTGGCGGGCCTCCTGGGCCGCTTGGTACTCGGCCCGCCAGTCGACGTCGTGGACCAGCTTGCCCTCCTGGCGCAGCCCCTTGGAGATACCGCCGACGTAGGCGGTGGACACGTGGATCACGTGCGGGTCCTGCCCGGAGTCCAGCAGCGCCTGGTACAGGTTGCGGGCGCCGCCGACGTTGGTGCGGAAGGCCTCGTCGATCGGCGGGTCGAAGGACACCGCCGAGGCGGAGTGGATCACCACGTCGTAGGGTTCGGTCAGCTCCGGGATGTCGGTCAGATCACCCTCGAGCACCCCGACGCGCTGATCGAAGACCGCCTTGGCGCCGTTCTCGCCCTCCAGCCCGATCTGCTCGACCCAGGAGGCGAACACGGGCTTGCGCAGCAGCTGCTCGAGGCGCTTGCGGCCGGTGACCGATCCCTTGGGGCGCACCAGTGCGGTCACGTGGGTGTCCTCGGTGGTCTCCAGCAGGGACCGCAGCACGGCCTGGCCCAGGAACCCTGTCACCCCGGTCAGGAGGATCCGTGTGCTGCCTCCCGCGGTGGTGGACGCGGTGGCGGAGGACGTGCTGTGCGACATGGATTCCCTCTATGGACGGGGTACGGCGGGGAGGCGGAACCGGTGGATTTCTGCTGTGGCGGGCCCACCTCGGCGCGGGCGAATGCCGCGCTGATCAGGGCGGCGCTAGTGTATCGTAGCCGCCATGCATAAGGCCCTGATCACCGGTGGCACCGCAGGCATCGGGGCCGCCTTCGCCAGAGCTTTCGCTGGTCGTGGCGTCTCCCTCGTCCTGGTCGCCCGCAGCGCCGATCGTCTCGCCGAGACCGCTGAGCGCCTGCGCCGTGAGTACGGCGTGGAGGTCGAGACCATCGTCGCCGATCTCTCCGACCGGCAGGCCCAGCAGCTGGTCGCCGACCGGCTGGAGAGCGATACCGACCCGGTCGACGTGTTCGTCAACAACGCCGGCTTCTCGGTGAAGGCGAGCCTGCTCGAGGAGGACCTGTCCCAGCACGACCTCGGCTTCGAGGTGATGGTGCGGGCGGTCCTCAAGCTCGGCGGCGCCGCCGGGCGGGCGATGAGCCGCCGCGGCCGCGGCTGGATCATCAACGTCGGCTCCGTCTCCGCGCTGGTCACCCAGAACAACTACTCCGCCATCAAGGCATGGGTGGGCAACTACTCCGAGTCCCTGGGCGTGCAGCTGGCCCGCACCGGGGTGCAGGTCACCGCGCTCATGCCGGGCTGGGTGCGCACCGAGTTCCACTCCCGCGCCGGCATCAAGGGATCCTCCATCCCCGGGGTGCTGTGGCTGGATGCCGATCATCTGGTCGAGGAGTGCCTGCGCGATGTGGCCCGCGGCAAGCCGGTCAGCGTGCCCAGCAAACGCTGGAAGCTGATCGCCGCGGTCCTGCGCGCCACCCCGCGCGGCGTGGTCGCGCGTCTGAGCTCCGTCCTCAGCCGTCGTCGCAGCCGGGAGCGCTGAGATGACCCCGAGGAACCCGCAGCCCCCGTCGGCCGGTGACCCGGAGGACCACGAGAGCACCGGCGACCGGCAGCGGCACGAGAGCTCCCCACGCCCGTCGCTGTCAGCCCGTTCCCGCGGGGAGGGCTGGGACGTCCCCGAGGGCGGGCTGGCCAAGTACCGCTCCCGCTGGCGCGCCGCCGCCCGCTTCGTCCTGCAGCGCGGGATCTTCCGCCTCGTGATGCACTCGGCCATCACCCCCAGCTCCGAGGTGCACCGGCGGGTGCGCAGCGTGCGCGGCCCCTACGTGCTGGTGGCCAATCACACCAGCCACATCGATGCCCCGCTGTTGGCGGAGTCCCTGCCGTGGAGCCAGGCCCGGTACCTGTCCACCGGGGTGGCCTACGACTACTGGTTCACCCACCGGCCCCGCCGCTGGCTGGTGCGCTCGCTGTTCAACGCCTTCCCCGTCGACCGCGACGGCTCCCGCAAGCACTCGGGCACCTCGCGCCGCCTGCTGCGCTCGGGTGTGCCGATCCTGGTGTTCCCCGAGGGCGGGCGCCAGACCGACGGCCGGATGAAGGACTTCAAACCCGGTGGCGCGGCGCTGGCGATCGGCGTGGGCGTGCCGGTGATCCCGGCCGCGATCATCGGCGGCTACGAGGCGATGCCCAAGGGACGCAGCTGGCCCACACCCGGCCGGCCCGCGGTAGGCGTAGTGTTCGGCGAGCCGATGATCGCCGAGGAGGGCGAATCCGCGGTCGACTTCTCCGCTCGCATCCGCGAGCGCGTGAAGACCCTGTACGACCAGCATTACGACGAGATCCTGGCCCCCGGCGGCCGGGACGAGGAGGAAGCCGAATGAGTGCATCGCTGAGCGCGACCGAGGTGAAGCGGCACAAGTGGTGGGGCTGGGGTCTGGACGACGTCACCTTCAACTGGCGCAACAAGCCCGGCTTCCGACCGTTCGTGAAGGAGAAGATCGGTCTGGATCTGGCGACCATGCCCGATCCGCTGACCCCCGATCTCGCCGAGCACGAGGTTCCCGCCTCGAAGCTGGGCGCCGAGCAGCGTGAGGCCTTCGCCCGCGTGGTCGGCGCCGAGAACGTGCTCGATGACGACGAGATGCGTGTGGTCCACTCCTTCGGCCGCTCCCTGCCGGACCTGTTCCGCGCACGCCACGGCGACTTCGCACGGATCGTCGATGCGGTGGTCTACCCCGGCAGTGAGGAGGAGATCGCCGCGGTCCTGCGGATCGTGCTCGAGGCGGACCTGGTGCTGATCCCCTACGGCGGCGGATCCTGCATCTCGGGGTCGGTGACCCCGGACATCACCGAGCAGCGCCCGGTGGTGACCATGAACCTGGGCCGCATGCGCGAGGTCCTGCGGATCGACGACACCGCGGGCCTGGCGCACGTGCAGGCCGGCGTCTACGGACCCGACCTCGAGGAGCAGCTGAACGCCCTGGGCTGGACCATGGGGCACTTCCCGGACTCCTTCACCTACTCCACCCTCGGCGGCTGGGCCGCCACCCGCTCCTCGGGCATGCAGTCCGACAAGTACGGTGACATCGAGCAGATCGTGCGCGGCCTGCGCATGGTCCACCCCGACGGCGTGGCCGCCACCAAGCCGATCCCCGGGCGCGACGCCGGACCCAGCGTGCACGAGATGATCCTGGGCAGCGAGGGCCGGCTGGGCATCATCTCCGAGTGCACCGTGCAGATCCACCGGATGGCCCCGGTGCGTCAGGTGATCGCCTACATGTTCCCCGACTGGGAGCACGGCATCCGCGGCATGCACGCGATCGCGCGCTCGGAGGTCAAGCCCACCTTCACCCGCCTGTCCGATGGGCCCGAGACCGCCTTCAGCCTGGCGCTGGTCAAGGAGCCGGAGTCGACCAAGTCCAAGGTGATGGCCAAGGTGCAGGACGGCTTGTTCGCCTATCTGCGTGCCCAGGGCTGGGACACCACCGAGGAGATGTGCATCTCCTACGTCTGCTTCGAGGGCACCAAGGCCAACGTCGAGCGGGAGAAGGCGATCGTCAAGAAGATCGTCTCCCGCAACGGCGGCATCACACTGGGGGCCGGCCCCGGTGCGGTCTATGACCAGAAGAAGTTCGACACCCCCTACCTGCGCGACTTCCTGATGAACTACCAGGTCTTCGGGGACGTCTGCGAGACCGGGGCGACCTGGTCGGACCTCAACGAGGTCCACGCCACGGTCTACGACGCCTTCTACCAGGTGCGCCGGGACGCCGACGGGCCGGGCTTCATGTTCTGCCACATGTCGCACAGCTATCACGGCGGCGCCTGCCTGTACTTCACCTTCGCCTTCCCGTACTCGAGCGACGAGACGGCGTTGGATGAGTACTACGACGCGAAGAACGCCGTGCAGCAGGCCTTCGTCGATCTCGGCTCGGGCATCTCCCACCACCACGGGGTGGGCGTCGAGCACCGCCCCTGGATGGTCGAGGACATCGGGGAGGTCGGGGCGCGCATGGTGCGCGGACTGTTCGCCGACAACGACCCCGGCCGCAACCTCAACCCCGGCAAGGTCCTCGAACCCTGAGATGCATGACGTGTGGGTGCTGCGGCACGGTGAGTCGACCGCGAACGCCGCTGGGCTGATCGTCTCGGTCCCCGGTCCGCGGGCGCTCACCGAGGTGGGACTGACCGCGCTCGGCCGCGAGCAGGCCCGCACGGCCGCCGAGAGGGCCGCCGAGCAGGGCCTGGGCGCGGGCACGCTCGTGCTCACCAGCGACTTCGCCCGTGCGCGGGAGACCGCCGAGGAGTTCACCAGCGTGCTCGGGGCCCAGCCGCCCCGCCTGGATCACAGGCTGCGGGAGCGCAGCTTCGGCATCTACGACGAGGGGCCGACCCGCGCCTACGAGAGCGTCTGGGCCGCCGACCGCGAGCGGGGCCCCTACGAGGGCGAGGTGGAGCCGGTCACTGCGGTGGCCCGGCGGGTGCTGGAGGTGCTGCGCGAGGCGGACGAGATCGCCCGCGACGCCCCCGTGGTGCTGGTCGCCCACGGCGACGTCCTGCAGATCACCCTCGCGCTCAGTGCCGGCACGGACCCGCACGACCATCGCCAGGTGCCGCACCTGGGCAACGCCGAGCTGCGCCGGATCGGGCCGGGCCGCGATCTGCGCGGGACCGCCCGACACCGGGGCGCCGACGGGGCCGACACGTTCGCAGGGTCCGACGGAGCCGGCATTCGCGCAGGCGTCGATGGGATCGCCGTCGGCGCAGCTGGCGAGGGGCTCCGCGCGAGCAGCCCAGAGCCGAGCGGCGGCGCATGAGGAGTCGCCCCGCCTCAGTGGTGTGCGTCGTGCGCGGCGGGGCGCAGGAAGCGCGCGCCCTGGTCGAGGAGTTCTTCACCTCCCGGGGCTGGACGCCGCGTGCGCAGGTCGACGGCACCATCGCCTACGAGCACGGCAGTCGCCGACGGACCATCCTGCTCGGCGCGCTCGCGGGCAGGAGGTTCTTCCTGACCGCGGTCACCGAGGTGCGGGAGGGGGATCATGCCACTGAGATCCACTACCGCTGGGGGCCCGGGGCCGGCCTGGCCCTGGGCGGGACCATCGGCCGCAGCCGCGCGGAGCGCGTGCACACCCAGCTTGCTGCGGAGCTGGAGGCGCAGCTCGAGCGCAGCGGCCACCTGCTGCAGGTCAGACGCCGCTGAGGAGCGCGCCCCCGGGCGGCCCGGCCAGCCGGCGTCCCGTCACGGACGCCCGGCACCAGAGCCCGGAACCGGCATCCGGGATCAGCCCCCGGTGCAGGCGCCCGGCATCAGTCCCCGGGGCAGGCCTCAGGCATTCAGGGCGGCCATCATGCCCGGCAGATCCTCGGCGAGGTTGTCGCGCCACAGGTCCCAGTTGTGGGTGGCGCCGTGGGCGATGTCGAAGTCGTGGTCGATGCCGGCCTCGCCGAGCGCCCCGGAGAAGCGCTCCAGGTTCGGATGGACCGCGTTCTCGATGATGTCGGCCCCGATCTGCTCGAGCTTGGCCTGCAACGTCGACCAGATGTCGGGATGGTCCTCGAGCCCGTCGAAGAAGTCGAACCAGGGCCCGTCCCCGGTGCGCAGGAACACCCGCTTGTCCCGGTAGGTGCCCACGTTGTCGATCGGGTTGTAGCCCTTGGCGATCTCGGGGTAGAGATCCGCGCCCCAGGTGGCGCCGGGCAGGTTGCTGGTGGGCCAGTACTTCACGGCGTCGAAGCCGGGGCAGGCCCAGATCGCGCCGGCGACCGCGGCGCCGTCCAGGGTGGCTGGGTTGCAGTCGGCCGGACCGGAGTAGGAGCTGATGGAACGGAAGTGGCCGTAGTAGCGCTGTCCGAGCGCGAGGGCGCCCCAGCCGCCCATCGACAGGCCGGCGATCGCCATACGGGAGCGGTCGGTGCGGAAGTTCGCGTGGACGAAGGGCAGCACCTGGTCCATGATGAACGACTCCCAGGCGGCCTCTCGGCCCGGCAGCGGGAAATTCGCATTGGAGTAGAAGGAGCCGGCACCGCCATCGGGCATCACCACGATCACGTCGTGCTGCTCGGTCTGCTCGACCACGCCTCCCTCGTTGGTCCAGTCCTGGTAGAAGCCGCCGCGCCCGTGCAGCATCAGCAGCACCGGATAGGTGCGCTCGGGGTCCTCCTCGTAGCTGGGTGGGACGGTCACCCGGATCGAGGGATCGAAGGTGGTGACCATGCCCCCGGTGTCGACCCGGAAGTCGACCGAGCGGATGTCGGGGTGGATCCACTCGCCCACCCGGTGCAGGCCGGCCGCGTCCTGGAATCCGCCGAGCGCGGAGGCGGGTCCGGCTCCGATCGCGACCAGCGGGGCCGCGGCGGCGGCCCCGAGAAGCAGGGCGCGACGCGAGGGCGCGGGAGAGGGGGCGGCAGCGGTGACGCGGGACATGGGACCTCCGGCGGTGAGGGATCGACAGTGACCGACTGCACCATGACCCCTCGCTCCACGACGTCGCAAGATCCACAGGTCAGACGGCGAGTCTGCGGAACCGGCCGACCGGTGCTGGGGATCCGAAGGCGCGGCCGGGACGGCCGGCCGACCGGCATCCGGGGCCCGCCCACTCCGCCGGCAGGGCCGGCCGACTGGCATCCGGGTCCCGCCCACTCCGCCGGCAGGGCCGGCCGACTGGTATCCGGGTCCCGCCGGCTCCGCTTGGGAGGGCGAGCGGTTGTGGGAGCGGTGGTCCTGTGGTGCCGGTCCGCGGCCACTTCCGCCCCGGACCTGAAAAGAGGTTCCCTCGCCATTGAGGGAACCTTGGACTCGACCATAGTGCAGATCACATGAGGTGTGTGTCACGCCGAGGTCACGGTTCTCGGAGCGGGGTCGACGGTCCTGCGCTGCCGCTTCCGGACTCTGCTCGCCCGAAGGCGCGCCGCGCCGCCTCCGGGTGAGGCCGGATCGCGCCTCTACGATTGGGGAACCGCCCTGACGGGAGAGCCCGCAGGTGATCAGCCAGGAGTGAAGGACTGTCATGACATTGCGCATCGCCGTGTTCGGCGAGAACCGGCACGAGAAGGTCGACCCGAAGGTCCAGGAGGTCTACCCCGAGGGCATGCACACCGTGATCGCGGAGGCGCTGCGGAGCCATCTCGCGGCCGACGGGATCGACGCCGAGGTGCGTATCGCCCTGCTCGACGACATCGACCAGTCGCTGTCCGAGGAGGCGCTCGCCGAGACCGACGTGCTCACCTGGTGGGGCCACATGGCCCACGGTGACGTCCCCGACGAGGTCAGCGAGCGCGTGGTGCGCCGTGTCCACGAGGGGATGGGGTTCATCCCGCTGCACTCGGCCCACTACGCCAAGCCCTTCAAGGCGCTCATGGGCACCACCTGCAACCTGCTGTGGCGCAACGACGGCGAGGAGGAGCGGGTGTGGACCGTCAACGGTTCCCACCCCATCGCGCGCGGCGTCCCGCATCCGATCATCGTGCCCGAGCAGGAGATGTACGGCGAGATGTTCGACATCCCCGCCCCCGACGAGCTGGTGTTCATCTCCTCCTTCGCCGGGGGAGAGGTGTTCCGCTCCGGCGCCGTGTTCCGCCGCGGCAAGGGCAAGATCTTCTACTTCAGCCCCGGCGACCAGGAGTACCCCGTCTACCGCCGGCCGGACATCCAGCGGGTGCTGGCCAACGCCGTGACCTGGGCTCGCCCCGAGGACCGCCCGGCCGCCCCGGTGACCATCACCAACGCCCAGCGCGACTGGTTCCGTGCCGACGACCCCGAGGGGACCACACGTGTCATCTGATCTCGCCACCGACCGCACCCCGGCCGGCGGGGCCACCACTGCCGACACCTCCGCCGCCCCGACCCCGGCCGCCCAGCGGACCGCTTTCCCGGCCCTGCCCGCGGACCGCCCCGCCCGGGTGGTCGTCGTCGGCGCCGGAGCGATGGGCTCGTGGTGGGCCCGGGAGATCGCCGCCAGCCCGGTCGCCGAGCTGGCCGGGGTCGCCGACCTCGTCGAGGGCGCCCCGCAGCGTGTGATCGAGCAGTCCGGCGTCCCGGACCCGGCGGCCGTGGGCGTGGGCACCGATGGGGTCGACCTCGCGCTCGAGGTGGAGGCGGACCTGATCGTCAACCCCACCGTCCCGCTCGCCCACCACCCGGTCACGATCAAGGCCCTGCAGGCCGGCGTCCCGGTGCTCGGAGAGAAGCCGGTCACCGAGACCCTGCCGGAGGCCCTCAGCCTGGTCGCCCACGCAGAGCTCACCGGGACCCCGTTCATGGTCTCCCAGTCCCGGCGGTTCTTCCGCCAGGTGCGCCAGCTGCGCAGCTTCGTCGCCGCCCACGGGCCGACGGTCCTGACCAGCGCCTTCTTCTCGCTGTTCACCGAGCTGGAGGGGTATCGGCGCACCCAGCTGCACCCGCTGCTGCGCGATATGGGCATCCATGCCTTCGACACCGCCCGCTACATCATGGACGCCGACCCGGTCGCGGTGACCGCTCATGGGGCACGCCCCGAGTGGAGCGTGTACGCCCACGACGCCACGGTGACCGCGACCTTCGAGATGTCCGACGGGTCGCTGTTCGTCTACAACGGCACCTGGAACGCCCGCGGCCTGCCCACGTACTGGAACAGCGAATGGCGGATCGGGGCGCAGCTGGGCTCGGCGACCTGGGACGGGACCGGTGCGCCGGTGCTCGGCACCGACGAGGAGGAGGAGACCGCCCGTCTGCAGGACGAGGTGGCCGCCGAGAGCGGCGAGGAGCCCGACCAGATCGCGGCCTCCCTGATCGAGTTCGTCTCCGCGCTGCGCGAGGGCCGCACCCCGATGTGCGAGGTCCACGAGAACCTGCTCAGCTTCGCGATGGTCGAGGCGGCTGTCGCGTCCATCGACCACGGTGGCCGCATCGAGATCGACGAGCTGCTCGAACAGGCCCGGGTGGAGGCGATCGCCGCCGAGACCGACGAGCGGGCTCGCGAGCTCATGCATTCCTGGAGCTCGGTGCGTGAGGCGCTGCTGGCGGGGCAGTGAGACGCTGACTCACCGGCCCGCCAGGCGCTCCCGATGCCCGCGGGGGTTCCTGGCGGCCGACAGCACCCCGGTGGCCCAGGAGTCGCTTCACACCGGTCGTGGCGAGCTCGACGGCGACCATCACGACCGTCGCGAGCCGGGCGATGAGATGCTGCGCGAAGAACTCGGTCATCGCGCTCTGCCCGGCGCCACTGCGCGCGCTCTCCTGAATCGCGCTGGCCAGGCCTCGGGAGGTCGAGTACACCACCTCCAGGCAGCCCCGGGCGGATACATCAGGGTGTCGTCGGCCGAGGGGCCCAGCAGCTGGCACGCTGCGCTGAACGTCGGCAGCCCCTCGTCGACGGCATGGTCGACCCATCGCGATCGATGCTCACCATCCATCAGCCACCGCCCCAGCTCATAGGTGGTCCGCTCCACCGACGTCACCGGCATCCCCTCGATGACGACAACGTCCTCGGGCACGAGCCGTGCGGTGTGAGCGGTCAGCTGCGAGAGACGCCGTCGGCGCGGGACCGTCATGTGGAGCTGCTCGGGAAGATCCGGTGCCCCATGCTGCTCGGCCGCCGCATGGTGGCTCAGCACTCCTGAGGCTTCGCCCAGGGGGCCGCGATCTGCTCGAGCCACCGTTGCGGATCCATACGTTGCAGCGCCGCCCGCATGTGACCGAACCGCAGATCCTCCAGGGCGGGGACGACGTACACCCCTCCACCGAGCGGCCTCAGCGCACGCCGTGTATTGGCCAGACGCGCGATCGAGCTCGACGAGAGCCTCTCGGCCACGAGCTGCGGGCGCGTCACCAGGCCATGGTCGCGCGCGGCGAGGTCGAGGGCCGCGACGAAGTCGTTCAGGAGTGCCATACCCTCCTCGTGCCCCGTTGTCCGCACGTGTGCAACGGATGCGCCAGCTGGACCCGAACCTCGGGTGCGTGCGTTACGACATCGTCGACCCGCGACGGACAGATCAGCCTCTGCCACAGCGGCCGCCTGCTCCACCTCGGCATCGGCCGAGCCCGCGCCCGCACCGAGATCATCTGTCTCGTCCACAACGACCAGGACACCGTCATCGACACCGACCCCGGCGACGTCCTGACCGAGCACACCCTCGACCCCGCCTGCACCTACCGACGAAAAACGGGTGAACCCCCTCAACTGGGGGGGGTCACCCGTTCACGATGTCCTGAGACATCACACTGCGCGCCCGGAGGGATTCGAACCCCCAACCTTCTGATCCGTAGTCAGATGCTCTATCCGTTAAGCTACGGGCGCCTGCCGGCTGTGGCCGACTTGCATAACCCTAATGCCCCAGCGAGCTGGACGCCAACCGAGCGTCCATGAAGCTGCTCACACCGGCCCTGCGCGCTGCCGGCCCTGCCCCACTGCTGATCCCGCGGCGCAGGGCAGGGGAGGTCTCCCCATCCCGTCATGGAGCCGCGCGCCGCCCGGGGCGGGCGGTCACCAGGCCGGGTTCGAGGGCGGCCGCTGGTCTCCCTCCGACCCTCCGGACTGCTCGGGCCAGCCCTGCTGCCCCTCCTGGCCCGGCTGCTGCGGAGCATGAGTCCAGCCCTGTTGACCACCCTGGCCCGGCTGATCGCCCTGGCCCGGCTGACCCGGCTGGGCCGGGGGAGAAGGCTGCGACCACTGGTGATTCTGGGGCGCGGCAGGCGCGGAGGCCTGACCCCAGGGCTGACCGTAGGAGGGCTGGGGAGCCGACGCGCCGCCGGGACCTGCCTCGGCGGAACCCGCGACGGCGGCACCGGCCGCGCCGGCCTTGTTCGTGCGGGACCGGTAGATCAGGAAACCGGCCACCGCCAGGGCCACCAGCAGGAAGAAGCCCCCGATCAGGACGACGGCGACCACGATGATCAGCCACGGGAAACCGCCGGCCTCGGCACGGATGTCGATCCCCTGGGAGACCTCGCCGACGTCGGTGTAGGTGACGGTGTTGCCGTCGACCTCGCCGCCGGAGGACTCGATGATGCTGCCGGGGAAGGTGAAGCTCATCCGGAACTCGAAGTCCGAGACCCCGGCCACCTCCAGGTCCGACTCCGAGACAGGGGCGGCGTCGCCGCCCGACATCACCAGATGGAACTCCCCGTCCTCCTCGGTCAGCTGCATCTCGTCGCCGAAGTCGGAGCGCTCCACCACCCCGCTGGCGCGGCACCCCCAGATGTCGTCCTCCTCGTACGGTTCGGAGGGCACCTCGCCGTACACCCCGTCGCCCGCGCTCTCACCATCGAGGTCGGCGCACAGCTCCTCGGCCGAGTCGAACTCGCCCTGGATCCAGGTGGTCTCGATCCCGATGTCGAGCTCGACCTGCATGGTGTCGACGTCCTGGATCTCGAAATCGGCCGTGAAACGGCCGCATCCTGCGAGCAGGACGAGCAACGGCAGGGTCAGGACGGCCAGCAGCCGCCGGCGCCAAGTGGTGGTGAGCATGAGGTCCCTTGTCGATGGATCGGATGGCATGTGTACGGCGCCGCGGACGGGCAGTGCTCCCGTCGTGCCGGACGCAGTGCTCAGCTTACGGGCGGCGCGCCGCTGCCGCCCTGGGGAGAAGTCCCCATCCGTTCCGGGGAGCTGTCCCCAGCGCCCTCGGAGCCGGGCGGCATCGGCCTGCCGAACACGGGGGCGGGCTGGGGGCGCTTGGGCAGGACCCCGTCCCCCGAGGAGGTCCGGCGCAGGCGGCGCACCACCCACGGCCCGAAGTGATGGCGCGCCCAGGCCAGATCCTGCTGGCGGGCCTCCCGCCAGGGCCGGACGCCGGGCTCGCCCGCATCGAAGGGCTCCAGCGTGTGCGGCACACCGAGGGTCTCCAGGACCTCCACGGCGATGGTCTGGTGTCCGGCGGGGGAGAAGTGCAGACGGTCCTCGGCCCACATCGACTCATGGGTCAGCGAGCGCATCGCCCACAGGTCCGCCACGGCGGTGTGATGGCGCCGGGCGATGGCGCGGATGTTCTCGTTGTAGACCGCCACCCGGCCGCGGATCAGGTTGAACACCGGGGTGTTGCCCACGTCCGGGCCGGTCCACAGGATGATGGTGGCCCCGTTCGCCGCCAGCTGGCCCACGGCCTCGTCCATCGCCGAGGCGATCTCGTCGGGGTCCCCGCGGCGGATCACGTCGTTGCCTCCGGCGAACAGGGAGATCAGGTCCGCGTCCAGCTCCAGGGCCGGTGCCAGCTGCTCGTCGAGGATCTGCTGGTAGAGGCGGCCGCGGATGGCGAGGTTGGCGTACTCGAATCCGGCGACGGACCGGCCCAGCTCCTCCGCGACCCGGTCGGCCCAGCCGCGATGGCCGCCGGGCACCTCCGGATCGGGATCGCCGATGCCCTCGGTGAAGGAGTCCCCGAGCGCCACGAAGCGGTGCCAGGGGTGGGGCGAAGAGGTGTCCGGCTGGTCGGTCATGGCGCCTGTCTCACTTCCAGAACATCAGCATCCCGCCGCCGACCAGCATGGTCCCGAAGCCGACAGCCAGATTCCAGTCGTCGATCGGCAGCGGCAGCGTGCCGGCCGAGAGGTAGTACGTCACCAGGTATGCCAGGCCCACGATCAGCAGGGTCAGGGCGGTGGGGACCAGCCAGCGGGGGTTCTGGGCGGGGACGGCGGCCCGGCGGCCGCTGCGAGCGGCCTCGGCGGCCGCAGTCTTCTTGGGCGAGCGGGGCCGGGCGGGGTCCTTCGCCTTCTCGGCGACCTCGTCCCGCGAGCTCTTCGCGGTCGCGGCACCGGCGCTCTTGCCGCCCGAGCTGCCCTGGGCGCTCTTGCTGTTCTGGGCGCGATGGGTGTTCTGATTGCCTGAGGCGCTCTTGCTGCCCGAGGTGCTCTTGCTGCCCGAGGTGCTCTCGGCGTTCTTGGTGTGCTTGGTGTTCTTGGCGCTCTTGCCTGCCGTGCCGCCCGTCCCGGCCTTGTCCCGGGAAGGGGCGACCGGGTCCTTCGCGGACTTCTTCGAGACCGGATCCTTGGTCCCCGCGGCGGTGCCGCTCTTCCCGCCGGATCCGCGGCCGCCGTCATCGTCCTCGGACGATGCCTGGGCATCCGCCCTGTCCGGCGCATCCGTCGCGTCGGGATCGCCGGTGGCGGCGTCTCCTTCGGGTTTCTGCGCGGAGTCCTGCCCGTCGGCCGCGGCGGCTTCGTCCGAGGTGAGCGCCTCGAGGTCCTCCGGCTCGGACGGCGTGGCGACGGGCCTCGCCTTCGCCCGGCCGGACGGCTTCCTCTTGCTCCTCGCCATAAGACGGTGCTCCCTCAACCAGACCCGGGATGCGACACCTGTCGCACCGGTCCGCTGTCACGGACCTTGGCCTAGGGTAATAGGCATGGGCGAAGGGCGCGAAGCGAGGGGATGATGACCGGAAACACACCGTCTGACCCACCCTCCGATCCCTCGTCGGCCTCCACCGAGCCTTCGCCGGCCCCTTCCGAGCCCGTCGAGGGTGCCTCGGCTGCCGGCACCGCTCGCAGGCTCTCCGGCCAGATCGGCCTCGGCGCGGTGATGGTGCTGTGCGGCGTGCTGCTGGCCACCACCGCCCGGATCTCCGGTGGCGAATCGATCCGCAGCGAGTCCGGTGACGTGGCCGATGTGCTGCGCGACCGCGACGGCGCCATCACCCAGCTCAGCCAGGGGGCCGCCGACAAGCGCAGCGAGATCGAGGAGTTGAGCGGGCAGAGGGCCGACACCGACACCGAGGAGCGCACCCGCACCGTCTCCGATGCCGTCGGCCTCAGCGCCGTGAGCGGGACGGCCGTGCGCGTGACCCTCACCGACGCCCCCAGCGGCGCGCTGGGCACCATGAGCGGGGTGGAGGCCGATGATCTGGTCGTCCATCAGCAGGACATGGAGGCCTACATCAACGCGCTGTGGGCCGGCGGTGCCGAGGCGATGATGCTGCAGGACCAACGCGTGGTCAACGGCTCCTCGTTCCGGTGCGCCGGCAACACCCTGTTGCTGGAGGGGCGCGTGTACTCCCCGCCGTTCGTGATCACCGCGATCGGCGATCCCGAGGAGCTCACCGCCGCCCTGGACGCCGCCCCCGGCGTGCAGGTCTACCGCGAATGGGTGGATCACGTGGGTCTGGGAGAGCGCACCGAGGTCCTCGACGACGTCACCGTCCCGGCCTTCGACGGCTCCCTCACCATCGACATCGCGAAGGCAGGATGATGGCCCCCAGCCACCGCGCCGGCCGCAGGTCCGGCCTGCTGGGCGGCGCGCTCGGCGTCCTCGGCGAGCTGCTGCTGACCGCCGGCGTCCTGATGCTCTTGTTCCTCATCTGGCAGCTGTGGTGGACCGATGTGCTGGCCGATCGCGAGCACTCCGACATCATCGCCGGCCTCGAGGACGAATGGGGCGACCTCGACGATGAGGAGATCGCTCCCCGTCAGGACGGGGACCCGCCGGTGCCGGACACCATCGGCGACACCATGGTGTGGGGCACCATGCACGTGCCCGAGTTCGACCGCGACCGGTTCCCGCTGGCCGAGGGGGTCAGCCTCGAGGAGGTCCTCAACGTCAAGGGCGTGGGCCACTACCCCGAGACCGCTCTGCCCGGCCAGATCGGCAACTTCTCCGTGGCCGGGCACCGCAACACCTACGGCCGAGCCTTCGAGGAGATCGCGAGCCTGGAGGAGGGGGATGCGATCGTGGTGGAGACGGCCGAGGCGTTCTACGTCTACGAGGTCACCGAGTCGCTGATCGTGATGCCCCAGGACGTCGAGGTGATCGCCCCGGCGCCCGGGCAGCCCGGCGTCGAAGCCACCGAGCGGATGCTCACCCTGACCGCCTGCCACCCCATGTACTCGGCACGTGAGCGGTACATCGTCCACGCCGAGTTCGCCTACTGGACCGACCGGGCCGACGGCATCCCCGACGCTCTGGCCACCGGCGCCGGCGCCGACGAGGCGGGAGCGAGTGCCGACGCGCAGGCCGGCCCGGCCGATGGGGACAGCGACACCGGCTGGATGGGTCTGCCGGGCTCGCTGTGGGGGGCCGTCGCTCTGGGGGTGCTGGTCCTGGCGGTGGTCCTGGTGCTGTCGCTACGGGTGGTCCCCGCCCTCATCCGCTCCAGGCGGTCCCGGGCCGGCGGTGGCGCCCCGACGACGGGAGAGGAGCGCTGATGTACGCCTGGCTGTTCCGGCACCTGCCCGGCCCGCTGTGGATGCGCATCGCGATCACCGTCGTGCTGCTCGCGGCGCTGATCGTGGCGCTGTTCGGGTGGGTGTTCCCCGCGATCGCGCCCTATATGCCCTTCAATGACGGTCTGGTCGGCGCCCTCGGCCCGGGAGCGCCGAACGGCCCGGTCGCACCGGCGTAGCGCGGATCGACCGAACAGCCTGCTCGCCTCGCCGTTCGGGCTCCTGTGACGGGTGTGGGCCGCAGATTTCGCCCGCAGTCACATCGACATCGGGGCTGCCCGGGCCCTGCGGGGCTGGGCCGGGGCCGCGGCGGATCAGGTGGGGGTGAGGAGCGGGGCCAGGCCTCGGGAGCGCTCGAGGGCGTCGATGCCGTCGCACAGCTGCAGGAAGTGCGCCAGCATCAGGTGCCCGCCCTCGGTGAGCACCGATTCGGGATGGAACTGCACCCCGTGCAGCGGCAGCTCCCGGTGCGCCAGTCCCATCACCACGCCGCCCGTCGAGCGGGCGGTGACCTCCAGCTGCTCGCTCGGGATCGTCTCCGGCACCACGGTCAGCGAGTGGTACCGGGTGGCGGTCAGGGGGCTGGGAGCGCCGGCGAAGACGCTGGCTCCCGCGTGCTCGACCACGCTGGTGCGACCGTGCATCAGCTCCGGGGCGTGCTCGACGCTCGCCCCGAAGTACTGGCCCAGTGCCTGGTGCCCCAGGCACACCCCGAGCATCGGCAGCCCGGAGTCGGCGCAGGCCCCGATCACCTCGAGGCAGCGTCCGGCCGTGGTGGGGTTGCCCGGTCCGGGGGAGACCAGCACCCCGTCGAAGCCGTCGAGATCCACGCTGCCGTCGGCACGCGAGGCGATCTCGTCGTTGCGCACCACGACCGTCTCCGCCCCCAGCTGCTGGAGGTAGCCCACGATCGTGTAGACGAAGCTGTCGTAGTTGTCGACCACCAGGACGCGGGCACCGATCCGACCGGCACTGCGCTGGTCGTCGCTGCGCTGGCCGGTGCCGGACTCAGCGGCGCTCATCACGGCTCCTCGTCATCGTCGGTCGGTTCCTCGTCGGTCGGCTCATCGGTGGGATCGTCCGTCGGCTCATCCGTGGGATCGTCCGTCGGCTCATCGGTGGGGTCATCGGTGGGATCGTCGGTGGGCTCGTCCGTGGGCTCGTCGGTCGGAGTCTCCGTGGGCGTCGGGGACGGCGTCTCCTCCGGGCCGGTGGAGACCACGATGACGATCGTCGACCCGCGCTCGACCTCCTCGTTCGCCCCGGGCTCGGTGCGGATGACCTGGTCCTCCTCGACCGAGTCGGAGGCCTCGCGCTCCGTCTCGATCCCGAAGCCTTCCTCACCGAGGATGCGGCGGGCATCCTCCAGGGTGCGGCCGGTGACATTGGGAACCGTCACGGGCCCGGGCTCCACGGCGACCACCAGGTCGACCGTCGACCCGTAGGGGGCGGTGCCGGAGTCGGCGTCCGGCGTCTGGGACAGCACGCTGCCCGGATTGGCGTCGGTATCCGGGCGCGTATCGACGTTGACCACGAAATCACGACCCTCGAGGGTCTCGGTGGCCGCCTCCTCCTGGGTGCCGACGACATCCGGGAGCGGCACGTTGCCGGAGGCGAAGCGCACCTCGACCTCGCTGCCGCGCGGGGCGCTGGCCCCGGGCTGCGGATCGGAGCGCGAGACGGTGTTCGCCTCCTGCGCGACGTCCTCGTCATCGCCCTCGACCATGTCCAGGCCGACCTCCTCGAGCGCCTGCGCGGCCTCCTCGCGGGTCATGCCCTGCAGGTCGTCGGGGACGGTGACCGAGTCGGGACCGGAGGACAGGACCACGCTGACGGTCGCACCGACCTCGACCTCCTCGCCCTCGGGCGGGTCGGTCGAGATGACGTGGTCGGCCTCGACCTCGGTCGAGTCCTCGTTGGTGAAGTCCGGCTCCAGCCCGGCCTCCTCGAGCGTGGCTCGGGCCTCGTCCTGGGAGAGGCTGACCACCCCGGGCATCTCGACCGTCTCCGGGCCGGTGTCGCGCGGGAACAGGAACCAGGCCAGCGCCGCCAGCACGCCCAGCACCGCGAGCACCACCAGGATGATCAGCCACCACGGGCGCTTGCGCTTCTGCTCCGGTTCGAGCTCACCGGGGGAGTGCGGGGACAGATCATCGGGCCCGCCCGCGCCGCTGTCGCGGGTCGCGGCGTATCCGCCGGCGGCCGCACCGCCGACGACCCCTGCGCCGGTGATGGCGGGGATCGCCTCGGTGGCGTCGTCGACGGGGCTGAGCACGGTGGTGGCCTCGGCATCGGAGCCCACGGGCACCGCGCCGTCGACCAGCTTGGGTTCGCGGCCGGTGACCACGGCGGAGATGTCCCGGGAGAAGGCGACGGCACTGGGGTAGCGCCGGTCGCGGTCCTTGGCCAGGCCCGTGAGGATCACCGCGTCCATCGCAGGGGTGATCGCCGGGTTGTACGCGGAGGGGGCCAGGGGCTCCTCGCGCACGTGCTGGTAGGCGATCGAGACCGGGGTGTCACCGGTGAACGGCGGCCGCCCCGTCAGAAGCTCGTACATCACGCAGGCGGCGGAGTAGATGTCCGAGCGGGCATCGACCAGCTGACCGCGTGCCTGCTCGGGGGAGAGGTACTGGGCGGTGCCCATCACGGCCTGGGTGGCGGTCATGGCGCTGGCGGCGTCCGCGATCGCCCGGGCGATGCCGAAGTCCATCACCTTCACGTGGCCGGCGTCGTTGATCATCACGTTGCCGGGCTTGATGTCGCGGTGGACGATCCCGGCGCGATGGGAGTACTCGAGCGCGCTCAGCAGCGCTCCCATGATCTCGCCGGCCTGCCCGGCGTCCATCGGGTCCTCGGGGTCGATGAACTCGTGCAGCGTGTCGCCGCGCACGTACTCCATCACGATGTAGGGGATGGTCACATCCGCCCCGGTGATGGTGGTCTGGTGCTCCTCGCCGGTGTCGTAGACCGCGACGATCGAGGGATGGTTCAGGGCGGCGGCGCTCTGCGCCTCGCGCCGGAACCGTTCCTGGAAGTCCGAGTCCCGGGCCAGATCGGAGCGCAGCACCTTCACGGCGACCGTCCGGTGCAGGCGGACGTCCTCCGCCAGGAACACCTCGGCCATGCCGCCCTGCCCGAGCACTCTTCCCAGGGTGTAGCGGCCCCCCAGCACCACGTTCTCTTCGCTCACTCCACACCCGTCCTCGTGCCTCTGCCGGCATCGACCGGTTCATTCATCGTACGTGCTGCATCCTCCAGCGCTGACTCGGCGTGACCGATGTCCACAGCCCCGACGTGCTCGGCCCCGGCCGTCCCGAAGGGCAGCAGCCCCATGCCTCCCGCCACCGCGGCCGCGATCACCGCGACCAGCAGGATCAGCAGGATCAGACCCGGCACCGACAGCGGGCCCACCCGTCGGCCGGTGGTGGAGGTTCCGCGTACCGTCCGCTCGGAGGGGGCGGTGTCGACCCGGTCCAGCGATCCCGGGGCGCGCCGCCCATCGACGGCCCCGCGCGGAGTCGGGCCGCTGGGGGCGCCCTCGGGGCGCCGGCGCGGGCGGGGCGGTGAGGTCGCCGATCGGGCTGGGCGCGACGAGTGCTCGGAGGGTGCAGGCGACGCCGACTGTGCGGACTGAGCGGACTGAGCGGACCGAGCCGACGGAGCGGACTGAGCCGACGGGCCCGACCGGGCCGAGCCGCTCACGGACGGCCGCGCGGGCGGCGAGGCGGCCGAGGCCGCCGATGTCGCCGAGGAGCCCGACAGGGCCGAGGAGCTGGACCGGTGGCGGATGCCCCGCCCGCGACCCCGGCCGGACAGCGGCAGCGGCATCGCCGCAGTGCGGGTGCCGGTCGGGGAGGGACCGGGGCGCGAGCGCTGATCGGTGTCCTCGGCCGATCCCGGGTCTGCGTCGGTCTCGGCGGAGCCGGCCGGGACCGAGGAGCCGGGCAGGGTGCGGTTCTCCCCGGTCCAGTCGTGGTCCTCGACCCGGCTGACGGGGATCGCGCCGGTGGTGAAGCGCGGCTCGACCCCCCGCTGGATGGCCTCCAGGATCCGCGCGACGGCCGAGGCCGATCGCGGGCGATTGGCGGGGGCCTTGGCCAGCGCCATCATCACCAGGCGGCGCAGATCGGCGCCGATGACCTCCGGCAGTTCCGGCGGCTGCTGCTTGACCTGTGCCATCGCGATCTCGACCTGGCTGGAGCCGGTGAAGGGGCGATGGCCCACCAGCATCTCGTAGGCCACGATCCCCATGGAATAGATGTCCGACAGGGAGGTGGCCTGCTTGCCCATCGCCTGCTCGGGGGAGAGGTACTGGGCGGTGCCCATCACCAGCCCGGTCTTGGTCAGCCGGGTCTGGTCCTTGCTGCGCGCGATCCCGAAGTCGGTGATCTTGACCGACCAGTCGTTGTCCTCCTCGACCAGCACGTTCTCCGGTTTCACATCGCGGTGGACGACGCCCTTGGAGTGGGCGGCATCCAGCGCGCGCGCCAGGTCGATGAGGATCTGGACGATCCGCTTCTCGGGCAGCCCGCCGGGGTTCTCCTCGATGATCTCCGACAGCGGACGGCCCGGGCACAGCTCCATCACGATGTAGGCGCGCCCGTCGATCTCGCCGTAGTCGTACAGGGCGGCGATCGTGTCATGGGACAGCGCAGCGGTGTGGCGGGCCTCGGCGCGGAAGCGCTTGAGGAAACCCTCGTCGCCCGCGTACTCCTCGCGCAGCACCTTGATGGCCACGTCGCGGTCGAGCTCACGGTCCAGGCCCTTCCAGACCTGCCCCATCCCTCCGGTGGCGATCAGCGAGGTCAGCTCGTAGCGTCCCTCGATCACCACTCCTGGCCTGGTCTTCACGGCTGGATCACCGCCTCCGTCACGTTCTTGGCGATCGGAGCGGCCGTGCGGGAGCCGTACCCGCCTTCCTCGACCACCACTGCCACCGCGATCTTCTTGTCGTCCGTCTGTGCGTAGCCCACGTACCACGAGTGCGCCGCCCGGTCCTCGCCCCACTGAGCGGTGCCGGTCTTGCCGCCGACCTCGACGCCGGGCACCGCCGCCGCCGTGCCGGTGCCGTCCTCGACCACTCCGACCATCATCTGACGCATCTGGGAGGCGTTCGAGGCGGTCAGCGGCTGCCCCAGCTCCTTCGGCGTCAGCTCCGCGATGGGGGAGAGGTCGTTGGTGCGCACCGACTGCACCAGCTGCGGCTCCATCACCACGCCGTCGTGGGCGAAGGCACCGGCCACCATCGCCATCTGCAGGGGCGACACGCGGGTCTCGTACTGGCCGATCGAAGTGGTCGCCACCTGTGCGTCGTCCATATCGGTGCCCAGCGAGGAGGGGGTCACCGACAGCGGGATCTCCAGCCGCTGCTCGAAGCCGAAGCCCTCGGCGGTCTCGCGCAGCTGCTCCTCGCCGAGGTCGACCCCGAGCATCGCGAAGGAGGTGTTGCACGACTGGCGCAGCGCCTCGGCGAGCGTGGACTCGTCATCGGGCCCGCAGGGCTCCTGGCCGCCGCCGGCCCGGTTGTTCATCTGCGCCGAGGAGTTCGGCAGGTCGTACACCCCGGGTCCGGGGATCACCGACTCGGCGGTGTACTCGCCGGATTCGAGGGCCGCAGAGGCCACCAGCAGCTTGAAGGCCGAACCGGGCGGGTACAGGTCCCCGCCGATGGCGCGGTTGGTCAGGGGCCGTTCGGGATCCTCGTTCAGCTCCGACCATGCGTCCTGCACCGCCGCGGTGTCGTGGGAGGCCAGACGGTTGGGGTCGTAGCTGGGCGAGGAGACCATCGCCAGCACCGCGCCGGTCTCCGGATCCAGTGCCACCACCGAGCCGCGGCGCCCGTCCAGCGCGTCCCAGGCCGCCTGCTGGGCCGCGGAGTCCAGGGTCAGCTCGACCGTCGCGCCGGTGCCCGAGCGGCCGGACAGGATGTCGGAGATGCGCTGGTAGAACAGGGCATCGGCCTCCCCGGAGAGGGTGTCGTTCAGCGAGCGCTCGATCCCGGAGAAGCCGTAGACCACTGAGTAGTAGCCGGTGACCGGGGCGTAGATCGATCCCGGGTCGTAGGTGCGCAGGTACCCGTAGGTGTCATCGGACTCCACGGAGGTGGCGATCGGCGATCCGTCCACCACGATCGGCCCGCGATGGCGGCCGAACTCGTTGTAGATCGTGCGCGCGTTGCGCCCGTCGGTGTTCAGCCGCTCCTGGGCGACCACCTGGAAATAGGTGGTGGAGGTGAACAGCAGCACGAACAGCACGCTGACCACGAGCCACACATGACGCAGCGGCTTGTTCATGAGCTCACCCCCGTGGCGACCGGGGAGGGACCGGAGGAGGCGGCGCCCCCGGGCACCTGCCGGGCGGCCGGCCGGCGCGCGGCGTCCGACAGCCGCACCAGGATCGCGGCGATGATCCAGTTGCAGATCAGCGAGCTGCCTCCGGCGGCCAGGAACGGCAGGGTCAGACCGGTCAGGGGGATCACGCGGGTGAGGCCACCGACCACCACGAACACCTGCAGGGCGATCACGAAGCCCAGGCCCCCGGCCAGCAGGGTGCCGAAGCCGTCGGAGATGCCCACCGCGGCGCGCACCGCCCGCTGCACCAGCAACAGGTACAGCAGCAGCACGGCGAAGGCACCCACCAGTCCCAGCTCCTCGGCCAGCGAGGCGTAGATGAAGTCCGATTCGGCGTGGGGGACCACATTCGGGCGGCCCTCACCCAGGCCGGCACCGGTGATGCCGCCGTTGGCCAGGCCGAACAGCCCGGCGTTGATCTGGCCGCAGGTGCTGAAGTTCGCGTTCGACATCGGATCCAGCCAGCAGGTCAGACGGGTGCGCACATGCGACATCTGGGTGGCGGCGAACACCGCGGGCGGCAGGAACATGACCGCGCCGATGACCAGCCACGACAGCCGGTCGGTGGCCACGTACAGCATCACCACGAACAGGCCGAAGAACATCAGGGAGGTGCCCAGATCGGTCTGGAACACCAGCACCGCCATCGCGAAGGCCCAGGCCACCAGGATCGGGCCGAAGTCCGACCAGCGCGGCAGGTGGATGCCCAGCACCTTGGGCCCGGCCAGGGCCAGGGTGTCGCGGCGGGAGACCAGGTAGCCGGCGAAGAAGACCGCGAAGGCGATCTTCGCCAGCTCGGCGGGCTGGAAGCTGTTGCCGCCGATGGAGATCCAGATCCGGGAGCCGTTGCGCTCATCGCCCAGTCCCGGCATCAGTGGCAGCAGCAGCAGGACCGCGCCGGTGACGGCGAAGATCCAGGTGTAGCGTCGCAGCCAGCGATGGTCGCGCAGCAGCATCAGCACGGCGATGCACAGCGCCACCCCCAGCAGCGACCACAGCATCTGCCGGTCGGCCACCGCCGTACCGCGCGAGGTGTACAGGGTGTTGGCCGAGTCCACGCTCGCGATCACCGCGATGCCCAGCAGGTTCAGCAGCACCACGATCGGCAGGATCACCGGATCCGCGTAGGGGGCCCGCCACATCACCGCGACCTGCAGTGCGATCACGCTGACCGTCGCGGCGATGGCCATCGTGGTCAGGTTCGCGGGCAGCTCCTCGAACCGCCCCAGCCCTACCAGGGCGTAGGCGGTCAGCCCGATCACCACGGCGAAGACCAGCAGCACGAACTGGGTGAGCCGGCGGGGGCGGGCGGTGTAGGAGACGATCGTGGCCACTACGACTCCTCGCCCTCATCGGGGGGAGTGGCGGTGCGCTCGGTGCGCTCGGGCAGCCCGCTCCTGCCGCCCGGCCCCTCCCCGGGGGCCGACGGGTCGGTGGCGTCCTCACGCGGGCTGGCGGTGTCCTCGGCGGGAGAGCTGGGCTCCTCCGTGAGGGCCGGATCGGGCGGGTTGTTGGCCCGGGCAGCGTCCTCGAGCCGCTGGATGATCTGCTCGGCGGCCTCCCGGTCGCGCGCGGAGAGGGTGCCCTCGACCTGTTGACGGGTGATCTCGGGCAGGTCCTCGACCTCGATGTCGGTGACATCGAGGGGGGTGGACAGCGGGATCGGCCCCAGGTCCTGGGACAGTCCCTGGTAGAGCACCACGTGGGTGCCGTCGGAGCCGACATAGAACTGTCGCTGCGACCAGGCGTACCCGGCCCACAGCACGCCGCCCAGCAGCGCCACCAGCAGCAACAGCGCCACCAGCGCCGGCCAGGGGCTGCGCCGCGGGGGTTCCTCCTCGGTGAAGTCCTCGTCCTCGTAGGGGGCCTCGGGCTCCTCCCGCGTCAGCGCGGCGGCCTTGGCGGCCGGCCCGGAGGCGGCGGTCGGGGCGTGGCGGTTGCGGGCCGCGGAGCCGACGATCTGCGGTGTGGTCGAGGGTGCCTCGGCGCCGCGCGGCAGCTCGTCCAGATCGACCACGTCGGCGACGATGCAGGTGATGTTGTCGGGGCCGCCGCCCTTCAGCGCCAGCTGGATCAGCTCCTCGGCGCACTGGCCCGGGTCCTCGAAGCCCTTCAGGGTGGCGTCGATGGTGTCCAGCGAGACCAGGCCCGACAGCCCGTCCGAGCACAGCATCCAGCGGTCCCCGGCGTGGGCCGAGCGCAGGGAGAGGTCCAGCTCTGGATCGGCGTCGACATCGCCCAGCACCCGCATCAGCACCGAGCGCTGGGGATGGCGCTCGGCCTCCTCCTCGGTCAGGCGGCCCTCGTCCAGCAGGCGCTGGACGAAGGTGTGGTCCTTGGTGATCTGGACGGTCTCCTCAGTGCGCAGCAGGTAGGCGCGGGAGTCTCCGATATGGGCCAGGGCGAACTTGCCCTCGGCGCGCAGCAGCGCGGTGATGGTGGTGCCCAGACCGGCCAGCTGCGGCTCGTCGCGGGCGCGGCGCAGGATCTCCTGATTGGCCTCGAGCACGGTCTCCTCGAGGGAGGCGACGATGTCGGAGGCCGGGGTGTCGGAGTCCAGACCGGACAGGTGCCCGATCGCCACCGAGGAGGCGACGTCGCCGCCGGCGTGCCCGCCCATCCCGTCGGCCACCACCAGCAGGTGGCCGCCGGCGTAGCCGGAGTCCTGGTTGTTGGACCGCACGAGGCCGACGTCGGAACGGGCGGCATACCGCAGTGCGAAGCTCATCGCGGACCTCGTCTCAGCTCGATCTCGGTGCGCCCGATCCGCACCTGGGCGCCGGGCCGGAAGGGCACCGAGCCCTCGATGTGCCGGCCGGAGACCAGGGTGCCGTTGGTCGAGCCCAGGTCCTCCACCAGCCACTCGTCCTCACGGCGGAAGATGCGCGCGTGACGGTTGGAGGCGTAGTCGTCGTCGAGGACGAGGGTGCACTCCGGGGCCCGTCCGATCAGGATCGGGGTCGAGCCCAGGGTCAGTGAGGTGCCGCGCAGAGGACCGGCGGTGACCACCAGCGAGGTCGTGGTCACCGCCGGGTCGGTGCGCAGGGAGGACGGATCGGGCGCCGGGCCGCTGCCCGCGCTGGGGCGCTGCTCACGGCGGGGGTCCTTGCTCGAGCGGTTGACCACGGTGGTGCCGAACAGGTCGTTGCGCAGCACCAGCACCACGGCGATCACGAAGATCCACAGTGCCAGCACGAAGCCCAGACGCAGGGCGACCAGGGTCAGTTCGCTCATCGGACGCTCACCAGCTGACCGGGCCGGCGGCCGGCAGCAGGATGGTGAGCCGGGTGCGGCCTATCTTGACCAGGGAGCGGTCCTGGAGCCTCACCGGCGTGGTGATCCGCTGTCCGTCGACGTAGGTGCCGTTGGTCGACCCCAGGTCGGTGGCGACCAGCGCGCCGGACCCCTCGGCCCCGTCCGTGCGCAGCTCGAGGTGGTGGCGGGAGACCCCGGTGTCCTCGAGGATGATGTCGGCGTCGCCGCCGCGGCCGATCACGGTCACCGGACCGGTCAGCAGGTACTGCTGCCCGTCGATCTCGACGATCGGGTGGCCGCCCGAGCCGGACTGCGCCGCGCCGGTGGCCGGGGCCACCGAGCCGCGCTCGGTGCGGGACTCGGTCTCGAAGCGGCCGGCACGCACCTCGTCGTCGCGCTCGAGGGTCACGCTGACCCCGCCGACGAACATGTAGCGCTGCTTCTCGGCGTGCTCCATCAGCACCCGCTCGAGCTCCTCGACGAGGGTGTCCTGCCAGGAGGCGAAGCGGTCGTAGTCCTGCGCGTGGAGGTAGACGCTGAAGACATTGGGCGCGAGCGTGCGGGTGCGGTCCAGCACCTGGATCTGGTCGTCGCACTCGCGCTTGAGGCCCTGTGCGAGGTCCAGAGGTTTCAACTGTCCGCGGCCGGGCGAGAACATGCTCGTCACGCCGCGGTCGAGTCCGCGCTCGATCCGATCCAAGATCCCCACGGTGGTCCTTCGCTGTCGTGCCGTTGCCGGCCCCGTCGGGCGACGAGGCTGTTGCCCTCTTGATCGTAGCGCGTGACCAGGTCACCGAACGTGTGGTGAGGCGGTGAGGCGGCGAGGAATTCGTGCAGGAGCGGTGAAGGGAGCCCAGCTCGCCGTCGTTCCGGCCTCGCCTCCCGGCGTCGTGTCCCGGCGCCGTCTCCCAGCGTCCTCTGGCCGTCGTCCGCGGCGGCGTCTCGTCGTCGTCCGCGCCGGTTGTCTCGCTGTTGTCCCACCGTGGTTTGGAACATCCTCCCACCGCGGTCCGCAGCAATCGTCCCACCGCCTGCTGCAGCGGGCAATGATGCCCCGGATCGGGACCGGGGAACTGTGCGATATTGGCCTGGTGGAGTCTCATCAGCGCCTGCACCAGCCTGCCGATCCGTCCTCGGGCACCGATCGAGCCGCCACCGGGGCGGCCTCGCCGATCCCCGTGGACGTCGATTTCGAGTACGCCCTGGGCGTCTCTGATCCCCAGCAGACCCTGCACACCCAGGGCGACGATGCGCGTCTGTGGGATCTGGCCAGCGTCTCCAAGCCGATCGCCGCCCTCGGCGTCCTGATCGCGGTCGAGCGCGGACTGGTGGACCTCGACGAGGCGGTGGACGTCCCGCCGTCGGTGACCACCCCGGTGCCGGAGGGTGCCACGGTGCGTCACCTGCTGGCTCACACCGCCGGCTACGCCTTCGACGGGCAGGAGCTGCTGGCCGGCCCGGGGGAGCGGCGCATCTACTCCAACACCGGCTTCGAGGTGCTGGCGGCGCACGTCGAGGAGGCCACCGGCTACGACTTCCCGGACTGGATGGAGCAGACCGTGGTCCAGGAGCTGGAGCTGCGGGACCTGGAGGTCAGCGGCTCCCCGGCGGCCGGATACCGCGGCAGCATCCGCGACCTGCTGGTGGTGGGACGCGAGCTGCTGGCCCCCACCCTGATCTCCGAGGAGCTGTGGCGAGCGGCCACCACCGTCCAGTTCGCGGGACTGGCCGGGATCCTGCCCGGCTACGGCCGCCAGGAGCCCAACGACTGGGGACTGGGCTACGAGATCCGCGGCGAGAAGCACCCTCACTGGACCGGTGCCGATTCCTCTCCGCAGACCTTCGGGCACTTCGGCCAGTCCGGCTCCTTCCTGTGGGTGGACCCGCAGGCGCGGCTGACCGCGGCCTTCCTGGGCTCCGCGCCCTTCGGCAAGACCCACATCCGGATCTGGCCCGGCGTGACCGAGGAGATCCTGACCCGCTTCGGCGGGAGGTCATGACCCCACCGCGCCGGGCGAGACGCACCGCGGCGCGGCCGACGGGTGCGAGCCGGCCGGGTCCGGGCCGGCCCGCGGGTGCGAGCCGGGCGAGTGCGAGCGGGGCCGCGGGGATCGCGCGATGAGCGCCCTGGATCTGCTGGACGAGTTCGGCTTCGAAGCTGCCGCCATCGTGATCGGCCCCGAGGGGGTGCGGGCACGGCGCGGAGATCTCCACCTGCCGCGGCCCTGGCGCTCGGTGACCAAGACCGTGACCGGCTACGCGATGGCCATCGCCCTCCAGGAAGACCGCGTGGCGCTCGATGACGAGGCGGGCCCGCCCGGCGCGACGCTGCGGCACCTGCTGACCCACGCCTCCGGCCTCTTCTACGAGTCCGCCCGGACCCTGCAGGCCCCGGGGCTGCGGCGCCACTACTCCAACTACGGCATCGACGAGGCCGCCCGCCACTTCGAGCGCGCCACCGGGCGAGACTTCGCCGGCTGGGTCCGGGAGAGGGTCATCGACCCGCTGGGGATGACCGGGACCGAGTGGTCCGGTTCCCCCTCGGTGGGGGCCGTCGGCCCGATCGCGGACCTGGCGCTGCTGGCCGCCGAGACACTGCGCCCGACCCTGCTGGAGACCAGGTGGCACCGCGAGGCCACCACTGCCCAGCTGCCCGAACTGGTGGGCATCATGCCTGGCTTCGGGAAGCAGGACCCCAACCCCTTCGGACTGGGGTTCGAGGTGCGGGGCGCGAAGTCTCCGCACTGGACGGGCGCTGCCAACAGCGAGAGCACCTTCGGGCACTTCGGGATGCGCGGGACCGCCTACTGGGTCGACCCGATCGCCGATCTCGCCCTGGTGATGGGCACGTCCCACGACTTCTGCGAGGCGCACCGCGAGGTCATGCCGCGCTTGGGCGACGCCGTCCTGCAGGAGCTCGCACGCCCCTGAGTCCGGCTGTGCCCTGCCTCCGCTGCCCCTGCCCCGCATCTCCGGCTCCGCCCCTGACCCGGGCCTCCAGCTCCACCCTTGCCGCCGCCCTCCGGGCCCGGCGAGGTGACGCGGGACACCTGTGTGGTTAGGCTCGACTCAACGGGCGCCCAGGCCCCGCCTGCAGCGCCAAGGACAGAATCGTCGGCCGCGACCGACCCAGCGCCCGGCGCCGAGCGCGCCGCGAGGAGCATTTCATTCATGTTCGACGACAGGGAGACCACCGAAGCGCGGATCCGCCGCTTCATCCAGCACGACCTGATCCCGCACATCCACCAGCAGACCGCCCCGGTGCGCCTGCGAGCCCTGCGCCTGCCCGGTGAACCGATCCCGCCGCGCGAGGCGATCGCCCAGCTGCGCGACCAGGGGGAGCCGATCGAGCTCGGCGCCCCGCTGGGAAGAGCCTGGTCGACCATCTGGCTGCACGTGAGCGGCACCGTCCCCGCTCAGTGGGCTGACGACGAGACCTCCGCGCCCGAGCTGCTCGTCGACCTCGACTTCACCGGTCAGCCCGGCTTCCAGGCCGAAGCGCTGGTGTTCACCCCCGACGGGGTGCCGGTCAAGGCGATCAACCCCCACAACCGCCACCTGCCGGTGCAGGCCGGGCAGCAGCTGGACCTCTACCTCGAATGCGCCGCGAACCCGAACGTCACGAACGGATGGAGCTTCCGGCCCACCCCGCTGGGCGACCCGGACACCCTGCCCGAGCAGGAGCTGTACACGATCACGGCGCTGCACCTGGCGCGACGCGATGTGCAGATCTGGGAGCTCGCCCAGGATGTCCGGGCGCTCGCCGGGCTGATGGGCGAGCTGCCCGCCACCTCCCAGCGCCGCCACGAGATCCTGCGTGCCCTGGAGAGCGCGTGCGACCTCGCCGATCCCGATGACCTGCCCGGCACCGCCGCTGCCGCCCGTGGGGCGCTGCGCCCCGCGCTCGAGCGCCCGGCCGCCTCCTCGGCGCTGACGGCGCTGGCCACCGGGCACGCCCACATCGACTCGGCCTGGCTGTGGCCGGTGCGTGAGACCGTCCGCAAGGTCGCCCGCACCTTCTCCAACGTCTGCTCTCTGCTGGAGAGCGATCCGGAGCTGATCTTCTCGGCCTCCTCCGCGCAGCAGTACCGCTGGATCAAGGACCACTACCCCGAGCTGTTCGATCGGATCCGTGAGCACGTCGCCGCGGGGCGCTTCGTGCCCGTCGGCGGGATGTGGGTCGAGTCCGACACCAACCTGCCCGGCTCGGAGGCGATGGCCCGCCAGTTCATCGCCGGCAAGAGGTTCTTCCTGGACAACTTCGGGGTCGAGACCCGCGAGACCTGGCTGCCGGACTCCTTCGGCTACTCCGCCGCGCTGCCGCAGATCACGGCACTGGCCGGCCACGAGTTCTTCCTGACCCAGAAGGTCTCCTGGAATCAGACCAACACCTTCCCCCACCACACCTTCCGCTGGGAGGGCATCGACGGCACCAGCGTCTTCACCCACTTCCCGCCGGCCGATACCTACAACGGGTCGCTGTCCGGGCCCGAGCTCGCCTACTTCGAGCGCAACTTCAAGGAGAAGGGCCGCTCGTCGATCGGGATCGACCTGTTCGGCTGGGGCGACGGCGGCGGCGGACCCACCCGCGAGATGATGGCCGCCGGGCGCCGCGCCGCCGATCTGGAGGGTTCGCCCCGGGTCGAGTTCGGCACCGCCGAGGAGTTCTTCGAACGGGCCCGGGCCGAGTATCCGGATGCCCCGGTGTGGAACGGTGAGCTGTACCTGGAGCTGCACCGCGGCACCTACTCCGCGCAGCTGGGCACCAAGCAGGGCAATCGACGCAGCGAGCACCTGCTGCACGAGGCCGAGTTCCTCGCCGCCCTGGCCGCGATCCGGGTCGGCGCGGCCTACCTGCACGAGGAGCTCGAGCAGCTGTGGGAGAAGACCCTGCTGGGCCAGTTCCACGACATCCTGCCCGGGTCCTCGATCGCCTGGGTGCACCGTGAGGCCGAGCGCGACCACGCGGACATCGCCGAGCGTGCCGGAGCGATCATCGACGGGGCCCTGGCCGCGCTGAGCGGCACGACGACGGCCGCCGACGGGCCGGGAGCCGACGAGCCGGGGACCGACTGGCCCGGGACGGGCGGGCCGGGGACCGACGGGCCGGGAGCCGACTGGCCCGGGACGGGCGGGCCGGGGACCGACGGGCCGGCACCTGATCCGGACGCCGCCCACGGAGGCCCCGCCGCCGGCGCTCCAGCCGCCGACGGCCCTGCGACCGGCATGCCTGCCGCCGAGGGCCCTGCCAGCAGTGCCCCCGTCGTCGAAGATTCCGCCGCCGACGACCCTGCCGACCCATCCCCGCAGATCCTGGTGAACACCGCACCGGTCACCCGCCGGGGCGTGCCCGCCTACTCCGCCGCTCCGGCCCGTACCGGG
Organism: Candidatus Brachybacterium merdavium; assembly: GCA_019118275.1. Taxonomy (GTDB): domain Bacteria; phylum Actinomycetota; class Actinomycetes; order Actinomycetales; family Dermabacteraceae; genus Brachybacterium; species Brachybacterium merdavium. Next base: position 44,465 of record DWZH01000024.1, read on the forward strand.
CAGGAGGCCGTGGTGGTGATCCGCGCGGGCACGCGCACCCGGATCGAGAACGAGGCGCTGCACGCCGTGCTCGACGAGACCGGGGCGCTCATCTCCCTCACCGACCGCGTCAGCGGCCGGGAGGTCATCGCCCCCGGCGAGAGCGGCGCCCTGCTGCAGCTGCACCGCGATACCCCCAACGCCTGGGACGCCTGGGACATCGACGAGTTCTACCGCCACGTGGTGCGGGACCTGGACGCCCCCACCGCTGTCGATGTCAGCGAGGCCGGGGGAGGGGTGCGGGTGTCCTTCACCTACTCCACCTCCCTCGAGGCAGGTGCGCCGACCGACGGGGTCACCGGAGCCGGATCCCGGATCGTGAAGACCTTCGAGCTGCGCCCCGGCGATGAATCCCTGCAGATCACCCTCGACATCGACTGGCGCGAGCACAAGAAGGCCCTCAAGCTGGCCTTCCCCCTGGACCTGCGCGCCGCATACCTGAGCAGCGAGATCCAGTTCGGCCACATCGATCGGCCGATCCCGGTCAACACCAGCTGGGACCATGCGCGCTTCGAGACCTGCGCGCATCGCTGGGTGCACGTGGCCGAGGGGGACCACGGGGTGGCGCTGGCCAATGACTCCACCTACGGCCACGACGTGCTGCGCACCGTCCGGGAGGACGACGGCGGCACCACCACCACGGCCCGCCTGACCCTGCTGCGAGCACCTGAGTACCCCGACCCGGGGGCCGACCGCGGGAGCTACCGGCTCCGCGTGGCGGTGCGGCCCGCCGCCGGCGTGCGCGAGGCGATCGAGGAGGGCTATCGGCTCAATCTGCCCGAGCGCAGCGTCCCGGCCGCCGCGGCCGAGCAGATCGCCGGCCCGCTGCTCTCCGTCGACGCACCCTCGGTGCGGGTGGAGACGATCAAGCTCGCCGAGGACCGCTCCGGGGACCTGGTGGCGCGGATGTACGAGTCCGAAGGCACCCGCGCGCAGGCGACGGTCAGCCTGGACCCGGCCTTGGCCGGGGGAGAGGTCACCGTGGTCGACCTGCTCGAGCGGCCCTTCGGTCCGGGCGCGCCGGCCTTCCGTTCCGCCGTGGAGCGCGACGAGGACGGCGGCGCGCGGCTCTTCTTCCGGCCGTTCGAGATCAAGACGTTGCGCATCTCACAGGCGCGCTGAAGGCTGCGCAGGCCGCTACGGGGCCGGATCTGGAACGATCAGGGGCATCGCGGTCCCGAGCCAGCCGGCCCTGACCGCCCGATCACCTGGAGCAGCAGAGCCATGACCTCCTCGCCGACCAGCGACACCGATCCCGCCGGCCCGGAGGCGACGGCGCCGCCCAAGGCCCCGATGGCGCCGATCGGACGCCTGTTCGCCGCGGTCGCCTTCCTCGAGGCGTTCACCTGGGTCGGTCTGCTGGTGGGCATGTTCCTGAAGTACGTCACCGGCACCACCGAAGCCGGGGTGTGGCTGTTCGGCCGGCTGCACGGCGGGACGTTCATGGTCTACGTGGGCGTGACCATCGTCGCCGCGATCTCCTTGCGCTGGCGATGGTGGGTGACCCTGATCGCGCTGCTCGCAGCGGTCCCGCCGCTCGTCACGGTCCCGATGGAGATCTGGCTGCGCCGGACTCGGCGCCTGACGCGCCGCTCGCGCGTGCTCGCCGCCGAGGCCACGGAGCTCGGGCCCGCCCAGGCGCCGCGGCGGGCCCATGCGCCGGACCGGGCAGACTAGTCGGGCTGGTCGGGAACGACTGACTGCCCGGGCCGGGCCGACTGGCGGGGGCGACTGGCCGGGCCGACTGGCCGGGCCGACTGGCCGGGCCGACTGGCCGGGCCGGCCCGGAGGCATCGCGGCGCCGCCCCCGGTCGTGCGGAGACGCGAGCCGGCCTCCGCAATGGGCATCAGCCCTTGATCGCTCCGGTCAGCACGCCCTTGGTGAAGTACTTCTGAACGAAGGGGTACACGCACAGGATCGGCACCGTGGCCAGAACGATCACAGCGTTCTGCACCGTCGCCGAGGGGGGCGGCGGCTTATCGGGATTGGTGACCTGGGCGAGGTCGGAGTTCTGCACCACGTACTGGTTCAGCACCACCTGGATGGGCCACTTCTCGGTGTCATGGATATAGATCATCGCGTTGAAGAAGACGTTCCAGTACCCCACGGCGTAGAACAGTGCGATCACCGCGATGACCGCTTTCGACAGCGGCAGCACCATCTGCAGGAACACGCGCAGCTCGGAGGCACCGTCGATCCGCGCCGACTCCAGCAGCTCCTGGGGCAGGCCCATGAAGAACGCCCGCATCACCACCATGTTGAACGGGGAGATAAGCACCGGCAGGATCAGGGCCCAGTAGGAGTTCAGCAGGCCCAACTCCCGCATCAGGATGAAGTTCGGGATCAGGCCGGCGCCGAACAGCATGGTCAGCAGCACCATGACCAGGATGCCCTTGCCGCCGGGGATGTGGCGGCTGCGCACCAGACCGTAGGCCAGCATCGCCGTGAACAGAGTGGACAGGAGGGTGCCCACCACAGTGATCCCGGCCGAGACCAGCAACGCCCGGGTGATCACCCCGCCGCTGAGGATCGAGGTGTAGGCGTCGACGGAGAACGCGGTCGGGAACAGTTGGCCCGATGACACCGACTCCGGGTCGGCGAAGCTCATCGCCACGACGTAGATGAACGGGTACAGCATCACGATGGCGATCGCCCCGATCAGCAGCGCCTTCAGCGCCTGCACCGGGCCCGACGGGGCCTCCTGCCAGATCGGCCGTCCCGGCGTTCTATGGCTGGTGCGCTTGGTGACGGTCTTCGTGGCGACCGTGGTTCCGGCCGTGTCCTCCGATGTGGTCATGGTGGACATCAGATGACCCCCTCTCCGCCGAGCTTCTTGGCGACCTTGTTCGCGGTGATGATCAAGATTGTGGCGATGACGCCTTTGACCAGGCCCGCGGCTGCGGCCACGCCCCAGTCGCCGCCGGCGATGCCGCGGAAGTAGACGAAGGTGTCCAGGACCTGTGCGGCGTCCGCGCCGACGGCGGGCTGCTGCAGCAGGAGCTGCTCGAAGCCGACGGTCAGCGCGGTGCCGACGTTCAGGATCAGCAGCATCGAGATGACGGGCATCATGCCGGGCAAGGTGATGTGGCGGATGCGCTGCCAGCTGTTGGCACCATCGGTGGCTGCCGACTCATAACGTTCGAGCGGAATGGTCGAGATCGCAGCGAAGAAGATGATCGTGCCCCAGCCGACGTCTTTCCAGATCACCTGGCTGGTGACCAAGATCTTGAACGTCTCGGGATTGGCCATGATGTTCAGGCCCTCGACCCCGACCCGCGACATCAGCTCCGAGACCAGCCCGGCACCGTCGAAGATCTTCTGCCAGATCGACACGACCACCACCCAGGAGATGAAGTGGGGCAGGTAGACGATGGTCTGGATGGTCCGCTTGAGCCGGTCGGAGACCAGTGAGTTCAGGAACAGCGCCAGCAGGATGGGGGCGGGGAAGGCGAAGAACACCTGCAGGAACGCAATCACCAGGGTGTTGTACAGGGCGCGCAGCACCTCGGGATCGGTGACGATCCGTAGGAAGTTCTCCAGACCCACGAACTCGGATCCGGTGATTCCCAGGAACGGGGAGAAGTCCTGGAAGGCGACCACGTTGCCGAGTAGGGGCACGTAGTGGAACAGCACGAAGTACAGAAGGCCCGGCAGGATGAAGAAGTACGCCCAGCGCTCCTTCTTCAAGGCGCGCTTCAGACGGCCGGAGCGCGTGTCGGAGGGAGCGGGGTCGGTTTGCACAGGAGCCTGCGACGTCGCAGGGCGGGGACGAGTCGTGGTAGTGGTCATGTCCTCAGCTCGCTTCGTCCAGCATGGCCTCGAAGTCCTCCAGCACCAGCTGGCCTCCGGCGTCGAGCCATTCCTGCTGGAACGTGTCGACGTCGGAGACCGGTCTGCGCCCGGAGACGACGGCGTTGAAGAAGTCCCGGTGGATCTCGGTGAGTTTGGCGTTCTGCCGTGCGTATTCACCCGAGATCAGGGTGTCGACGGCGGACAGCTCCCCGGACTCGGTGCTCTGCTCGTACGTGGTCATGATGTTCTCCAGCAGGTCCTCGTTGATCAGGGGGAGCTGGTTGACCTGGTTCTTCTGGAGGCCTAACCAGGTCACGCTCCCCTCATCGGTCGCGCCGGAGAGCTGGGTGATGTTTCCGTCCTCGTCGAACTCGAACTGTCGGCCCTCTACTCCCTGCTCGAGGAACAGCGCTTCCCGGCTCCCGAAGGGGGAGCGGTAGAAGTCGCAGATCCGCAACAGCTCGCGCACCCGTGCAGGATCGTCGCCGCGGTCGGCCGGGATGCAGACGCGTCCGCCGTAGCCCTTGTCGATCTGGTGGCGTCCCACGCCACCGTTGACCGAGGGCATCGCGAAATGGATGAACTCGGCATCGGGCACGACGCGCCGGCAGACGTTGATGCGTCCCTGGTCGGGGATCCAGTAGAACCCGGCGAAGGAGGCCTCGTAGTTCAGCTGCTGGCCCTGCTGGAAGAGCTCGGGGTCGACCTGGCCCAGCGAGTCGGGATGGAAGAACCCTCCCGCCCACAGTTCGCGCATGTAGGCCAGGTGGTCCTCGTACTGGGGCAGGAGGTACTTGTGGGTGACCCTGCCGTCGACGAGCTGGAACTCCTGGCCGAGGTCGTGCAAGGGCTCGAAGGTGGTGGGTTCCAGCGCGCCGTGGCCCCATACCCGCCGGCCCCCGACCTCACCGAGCTTGGCGAGCTCGAGCCACAGGTCCTTGAGATCCTCGCCGTTGTCGGGGACCTCATCGGTGCCGACCTCTTTCATGGCGTCCAAGCGGAGCACGACCAGGTTGTTCCGAGCCGGGGCGGGCATCGGGACGCCGATGAGGTTGCCGTCGTAGGCGGAATCAATCCACGCCTGCTCCTCGGTCGTGGCCAAGTTCGGGTATTCCAGCACCTGATCGCCCGCGAGATACTCGTTGAGCGGGAGGAAGGCACCATCGGTGATCGCACGGACCGCGTTGGGGTCGCTGTCCTGGATGTAGACGAAGTCGGGGAGCTCACCGGAGGCCAGGAGCGTGGCCAGACGGTCACCGAAGGACGCGTCCGGTGCCATCCGGGCATCCAGACGATCCACCCCGAGCCGGTCCTCGAGCTCCTGCCACACCACGTTGCGATCCCGGCCCGGAACAGGCGGGCCCCACAGGATCTGGAAGCTCGAGGCGGTGCCGCCGTCGGCCGGTGGTTGCGGCACGGCGGAGACGTAGTCGTCGGGATGCGGAGATCCCAGGTAGATGGGGGCGACCCGTTCGACGTCGCTGGTGATCATCCCATCCACCAGTGGCGGGTCGACCGTGGTCGGGGTGATCAGATCCCGGGCGGGTGGGGGCTCGGCCCTGTTCGCGCAGGCGCCGAGCGTGCCGGCACCGGCCACGCCCAGACCGGCCAGCCCGGCCCAGCGGAGGGCATCGCGTCGACTCGGGGCAGGCGATGTGCGGGTCGAATCGCGCGCGGGCAACGGTGCACCACGTGTCATGTGAACCTCTATGTTCTCGTCGTGGAGGGCTGGAAACCTTCACGCTTGGAGCGTAACTGCTCGAAAGTCAAACACTAAATCCCTCAAGCGCCGCTTTGCAAGACATGTGGTCGGACCGCAGGCCGGGCCTGGGTCCCTCTTCGGGATCGAGCCGAGGCACATGGTGAGGTGTGGACGGTCGGAGCCTGCGCGGGGTGCGGCGGTGGCGCTGGTGCCGGCGGCGCGGGGCGGCTCGGTTGTGCGGCTGCGCGACTGCTCCGCGCTCAGGCGCGGGGGTCGGGGGCTGGGAGTCCGAGCGCCCGATGCAGCGCGGAGGCGACGACGTCCTCGTCGTTGAGCAGGCTCGTGTGGGCAGCGCTGATGATGGGCACCGGGTCGTCGCCGACCCTGGAGAGCAGCAGCTCGAGGTGCCGCGCGGTCAGCGGGAGAACCTGCTGCATGAGCCGCTGCCGGATCGCGTTCAGCAGGGGCTCCCCGAGGACGGACAGCTCGCCTCCGATGGCGACCACGTCCGGGCCCAGCAGGTTGCACACCGTGGCCAGCGCCTCTCCGACAGCGTCGCCGGCCTTGGACAGTTCGCGTCGGCAGGTGCTGTTCCCCTCGGCCGCAGCCCGGGCGAGCTCCGGCAGCTCCGCGGTAGGGCCCAGCACCGTCCTCACCCGGTCGATCACCTTTCCCGCCCCTGCGTACAGCCACAGGCAGCCGCGGCGTCCGCAGCCGCAGAGCGGGCCGGCCGCATCGATACTGACATGGCCGAGCTCCCCGGAGGCACCATGGACGCCGGTGACGATCTGTCCATTGAACACCTGGCCCATGCCGATGCCCCAGGACAGCTCGAGACGCAGCAGGCTCCCCTCCTGCCGGCCGAGCACCAGCGATTCCGCCAGGGTCAGCAGGCGAGCGGTGTTCTCGAAGGACAGCCCGGCTCGCGGCACCCATGCGGCCAGCTCCCGATGAGGCTGAGTCCCCTTCCAGGGACCGGCGACCTCGGCATCGAGGATCTCTCCGGTGAGCCGGTCGACCTGGGAGTTCACGGCCGCGTGGAGGTGGACGACGGCGTCAGCAGACAGGTCGAGCTGCCCGAGCTGCTCATGGAACTGGGCGTGGGCGACCTCCAGCCAGTCGGCGGCCCGGGGGAGGGAGGGGCGCTCGCGGACGTCGTGAGCCAGGACCCGGCCATCCAGAGCCGTGATGGCCACGATGCTCGCGGTCGCCTGGAACGTGACGTGGGCGAACACGCCCCGCCGGTGGCTGATCCCGAGCTTCTGCTTCAGCCGGGTCCGCCCCGTCGGCCCCGCCGGGCCGGGCACCCCACCGCCTCCGGAGGTGCCTTCCCCGGCCGGCCGGCTGCTCCTGTCGGGCCTGCCGCTCGCTGCTCTGTCGCTGGTTGCCGGTCCGTCGTGTGTGGCCGGCCCGCTGCCGTCCACGCCGTCCACGCCGTCCACCAGGATGCCCTCCTGCAGCAGCTGCTGGACGATCGTGGTGGTGGTCCCGCGAGATATCGACAGTGCCCGGGCCAGCTCCGCGCGATGCCGGGGCCCGTTCAGCAGCAGGTGTGCGACCAGCCGCGCTCTGCTGGTGCCGGGTTTGACCATCACCCGAGGAAGGCTATCGGACCTCGCACTGCCCTCAGGCGTTGTGCACCAGCGGCCCGGCCGGTTCGCGCCATCCCGCGAGGACCTCGAGCATCCGCACCATCCGCACCGTCTCGGACACGTCGTGGACCCGCAGGATCCGCGCCCCCTTGTTCAGCACCCAGGCTGCGGCGGCCAGGGACCCCTCCAGCCGGTCCTGCTTGGACAATCCCAGGGACTCACCGATCACGTCCTTGCGGGACAGCGCGCCCAGCACCGGCAGGCCGAGCGAGGTGTACTCCTCCCATTCGCGCATCATCGCCAGGGTCTGGACGCTGGACTTGTTCAGGTCCGGCCCCGGGTCCAGGACGATCCGGTCGCGGGCGACACCGGCCTCCACGGCCTGCTCGAGGCGGGAGGCCAGGTAGTCGCGCACCTCCTCGACGACGTCGTCGTACTGGGGGCGGAGATACTGGCGGCGCGGCTCGGCCAGTGAGTGGGTGAGCACGATCGAGGCGCCGCCTGCGGCGACCGTCGGGGCCATCTCGGGGTCCGACAGGCCGGTGGTGTCGTTGATGAGGTCGACGCCGACCTCGATGGCGGCCTGGGCGACGGCCGCGTGGAAGGTGTCCACCGACAGCAGTACGTCGCCGGGCAGCTGCTCGCGCAGGGCGCGGATCACCGGGATCACCCGGTCGATCTCCTCGGCCACGGGCAGCGGCTCACCCGGGGCGAACTTCACGCCTCCCACGTCGATGATGTCGGCCCCGTCGGCCGCGGCCTCCCGGCCGGCCAGGACCGCCGCGTCCAGATCCCAGGTGCGGCCCTCGTCGAAGAAGGAGTCGCGGGTGCGGTTGACGATCGCCATCACCAGCACTCGCCGGGCGGTGTCCGGTAGCGGGCGGGGCGCCAGCGAGGGCTGCGGGTTCGCCTGCGGTGAGGGGTTCGGGCTCGCCTGCGGTGAGTCCTCGGGCCCGGCCCCGGGGGAAAACCGTGGAGCGGCCTCAGGTGAGACCGATACGGTGGAGTCCGCCACGGGGAGCCGGGCCGTGGGCCCGTCGTCGTGCGCCTGGTCCATCGCCTGTTCCTTCGCTCTCCATAGGGGGGTCGATCATCTTTGAGACGCCCCCGACCTGGACTACGTTAAGAGCGGGCACCACGAACCACAATCCGGCGAGAGTACTCTCACCCCCGCCGAGACAGCACCATCCTGGAGGATTCACGAGATATGAAGATCGTTGTCGCCGGCGGAGACGGATTCTGCGGCTGGCCCACTGCCCTGTACCTGTCGCAGAAGGGGCACGAGGTCACGATCGTCGACAACCTGGTGCGACGCGACATCGACGACGAGCTCGGCTCGAACTCGGTGACCCCGATCCTGCCGCTGCAGGAGCGGGTGGCGGCCTGGAAGGAGGTCTCCGGCAAGGACATCGCCGTGAAGGTCGCCGACCTGACCGACTACGAGGCCGTCGCCGAGGTCTTCCAGGAGGCCCAGCCCGAGGCCTTCGTGCACTTCGCCGAGCACCGCAGCGCCCCCTACTCGATGATCGACCGTGAGCACGCGATCGAGAACCATCGCAACAACATCGAGGGGACCCTGAACGTCCTGTGGGCGATCAAGGACTTCGCCCCCGACTGCCACCTGGTCAAGCTCGGGACCATGGGCGAGTACGGCCAGCCCAACATCGACATCGAGGAGGGCTGGCTGGAGGTCGAGCACAAGGGCCGCAAGGATCGCCTGCCCTACCCCAAGCAGCCCGGCTCCTTCTACCACCTGACCAAGGTCCACGACAGCGACAACATCATGTTCGCCTGCAAGATCTGGGGCATCCGCGCCACCGATCTGAACCAGGGCGTGGTCTACGG
>DWZH01000025.1 GCA_019118275.1 Candidatus Brachybacterium merdavium
GTCGACGGCACGAAGGGCTCCGCCGTCGTGGGCCTGCACGGCGCCCGCATCCAGCCCCGCGAGGCCACCCCGAAGCCGGTGTGGAACCCCGACGTCAAGGACGGGCACGACTACCGCGCCGACTGGATCGAGGTCCCCGACAACGAGCAGTTCGACAACGGCTTCAAGGTGCAGTGGGAGGACTTCCTGGCCTCGTACGCCGAGGGCCGCGAGTACCCCTTCGACTTCCTCTCCGGCGCGCGCGGCGTGCGCCTGGCCGAGGCCGGGCTCACCAGCTCCGCCGAGGGCCGCCGCATCGCGCTCGACCCGCTGACGGAGGTGTGAGCATGACGGACTCCCTGCAGCTGACCCTGGTGGACGAGGACGGCTCGCTGCGACGCATCCCGCTCGCCGAGGCGCCCGCCTTCGCCCGCCCCACCGCGCCACTGCGCTCCCGCGTGGTCTACGCGGCGGTGCACGTGGTGCCGCAGGTGCACGGGGACAACACCCCCGGCGCTCCCGCGGACATCGACTGGGACGCCACCCTCGCCTTCCGCCGCACCATGTGGTCGCGCGGGCTCGGCGTGGCCGACGCGATGGACACCGCCCAGCGCAACATGGGCCTGGACCCGGCGGCCACCCGTGAGCTCATCTCCCGCACGGCCGACGCCGCCCGCGACGCGCTCGCCGACCCCGAGATCAGCGCCGTGTTCCCCGCCGACGCCGCGGTGAGCGACCTGGTGGTCGCCGGCGTGAACACCGACCAGCGCAGCGAGCAGTCGCTGAGCCTGGACGAGATCGTGGAGGCGTACCTCGAGCAGCTGCGCGCCACCGAGGCCACCGGTGCCGGGGCCGTGCTCATGGCCAGCCGCCACCTCGCCCGCACCGCGACCAGCGCCGAGGAGTTCGAGGACGTCTACCGCCGCGTGCTCGAGCAGGCGACCGCGCCCGTGATCCTGCACTGGCTGGGCACCGTCTTCGACCCGCAGCTGGGCGGCTACTTCGGCAGCGACGACCCGGCCGCAGCGGCCGATGTGCTGCTGCGCATCATCGAGGCCGACCCCGCGAAGATCCGCGGCGTGAAGATGAGCCTGCTGGACGATGCCGCCGAGATCGCCGTGCGCGAGCGCCTCCCGGAGGGCGTGCGCATGCTCACCGGGGACGACTTCCACTTCTCCCACCTCATCGTGGGCGACGGGACCGCCACCACCGAGCCCGGCGCGGAGCAGGTGAGGGGCGAGTACTCCGACGCCCTGCTCGGCGCCTTCGCCGCGACCGCCCCCGCAGCGTCCGCCGCCGTGCAGGCGCTGGACGCCGGGGACCCGGAGGAGGCCCGCCGCATCCTCGACGCCTCCGAGGTGCTGGGCCGCCACGTGTTCTCCGCCCCCACCTTCCACTACAAGACCGGGGTGGCCTTCCTTGCCTGGCTGAACGGCCACCAGCAGGCCTTCACCATGGTGGGCGGCATGCACGCCGCGCGCAGCCTCCCGCACCTCTCGCGCACCATCGAACTCGCCGCCACCACCGGCAACCTCGAGGACCCGCAGCTGGCCGCCGAGCGCTGGCACGCGATGCTGCGCCTGGCCGGCTTCGACGCCCCCGAAGGGAGCACCCGATGACTCCGACGTCCGCTTCGCCCGGCTCCGCCGCGCCCTCCCCGTCGGCCCGCCCGGCCGCCCCCACCGTGCCGCCGAACGGCGCTCCCCGCCTGTCCATCAACCGCTGGACCTGCCGCACCACACCGATCCAGGAGTTCCTCGAGGCCACCGCAGCGAACGGCATCGAGTCCGTCGGCCTGTGGCGCCAGGACGTCGAGGAGGTCGGGCTCGATGCCCTGCGCCGCCGCGCCGACGACGCCGGACTGCGAGTGACCAGCCTGTGCCGCGGCGGCTTCCTCACGGTCGCAGGCGGCGCCGAGCGCACCGCCGCGCTGGACGACAACCGGCGCGCGATCGATGAGACCCTCGCCCTGGGAGCACCGACCCTGGTGATGGTCGTCGGTGGCGTCACCCGCGAGGACAAGGACATCGCCGCCGCCCGCGCCCGGGTCGCCGAGAACATCGCGGCCCTGGCCCCCTACGCCGAGGACGCGGGCGTGACCCTCTCGCTGGAGCCGATGCACCCGATGTTCGCGGCCGACCGCGCCGTGCTGTCGACCACCGATCAGGCCCTCGACATCGCCGAGCAGGTCGACAGCCCGGCCGTCGGCGTGGTCGTGGACACCTACCACGTGTGGTGGGACCCGAACCTGGCCGGAGCGATCCAGCGGGCCGCCGCCGCGGACCGGCTGCTGTGCTACCAGGTGTGCGACTGGAACCTGCCACTGGCCGCCGAGCCGCTGTTCTCCCGCGGCTACATGGGCGATGGCTTCATCGACTTCCCCGCCATCACGAAGATGGTCGCCGCGAGCGGCTACAGCGGCGACATCGAGGTGGAGATCTTCAACGAGGACGTCTGGGCCACCCCCGCCCACGAGGCCATCGGCATCGTCAAGGAGCGCTACCAGCAGCTGGTGCTGCCCCACGCCTGAGGTGCGCGCGCACCGGGCACCACGGCCGGGCCCCGCTTCCCCGCGTGCGGTCATGTGCGCTGGAGAGCCGCAGCTGGTTCTCCAGCGCACACAGCCGGGCGGCGGCGCGTCCGGGTAGCGTCCGAAGGGCAGCTCCGGGGGAGACCGCGGGGAAGACGAGGAGGACGCAGGGGAGATGAGGACGCAGGTGAGCTCAGCGCTGCGGGAAGGGTGGGGTCTCGAGGTCGATCCCGGCGACCCCCACGGCGTCGGCCCCGAAGCCTCCTCACGGGCCACGCTGCCCCCGGAGCTCTCCCGCGCCTTCGACGGCGCCCGGTCCGCGACGGCCCTGCCCGCCGAGCTCTCCGAGCAGATGCGCGCGGCGCTGCTCGCGCCGGCCCTGGCTGCCGCCGATGAGCCCCTGCCGTTCCCGCTGCTGAGGCAGTACACGCGCTACTGGCGCGATGGCGTGCGCACCGACTACGAAAACGATGTGCGCCGGCTCGGGATCATGACCGGTGAGGCGGTGCTCGCTGCCGTCGCCACCGGGCAGCAGCGGTGGGTCGACCGGGCGGCCGACGGGCTGATGCTGCTGTGCGAGCTGTCGACCTGGTGCTGGGTGGCCCATGAGCAGTCCCACGAGGCGCACGGCTGGGTGGTCCCCGACCCTGACGCGCCGGTGGTCGACCTCGGTGCCGCCCAGACCCTGCAGGTCATCGCCTGGTCCGACCTCGCCCTGGGGGAGGAGCTCGATGCACGCGTGCCGGGCCTGCGCGAAAGGGTGCGCCACGAGGCCCGGCGCCGTGTGGTCGAGCCCTATCTCTCGTGCCGCGACTGGCACTGGCTGCACGGGACCGCGCACAACTGGACCGGATGGATCCATCAGCACCTGATCGCCGGCGCCCTGTTCCTGCTCGACCGGGAGGCGGATCGGACCGATCGCGATGCGATCCTCGCGCTGTCCCTGGCCCAGCTGGACCGTTACCTGGCCTCCTTCCCGGCCGACGGCGGGATCGATGAGGGCTTCTCCTACTTCTGGAACGGTGCCTGCCGCCTGCTGGAGGCCCTGGACCTGCTGATCACCGCCAGCGGCGGCCTGCTCACCCGCGACGCTCTCGCCGGCATCGACGTGATCGGCCAGCTGCTGCGGTTCCCCCAGCGCATGGACCTGGGGCAGGGCTGGTTCGTGAACGTGGCCGACGGTCCGGCGCGGCCATCGGCCGAGCAGCCCTGGGACGTGCTGCACCGCTGGGGCCGCCACCTCGCGGCGCCCGACGTGCTCGCCCAGGCCCTGGCCCACCGTGGCAGCGGGCCGCTGCCGGTGCTGCCCGAGCTCGGACTCGGCCGGGTGCTGACCGCCCTGGCCGATGACGAATGGTCCAGCGCCGACGGCACCGGTGCCGCGCCGCCGCACCCCGGGGAGACCTGGCTGCCCCAGGTGCAGGTGATGGTGGCGCGTGAAGCAGAGAGGCACCCCTTGGGTCTTGCGCTCGCAGTGAAGGGTGGCCACAACGACGAGGCCCACAACCACCTCGACGTCGGCTCCTACCTGGTGGCCGTCGACAGCGCCCCGGTGCTGATCGACCTCGGACAGCCCACCTACACCGCACTGACCTTCACCGACCGACGCTACGAGATCTGGACGATGACCAGCTCCTGGCACAACCTGCCCGAGATCCGCGGGCACGGCCAAGGCATCGGCGCGGAGCACCGCGCCCAGGCGGTCTCACCCCAGCTGCGCCTCCCCGCCGACGCGCGAGGCAGGACCGGGGCGAGAGCCGCGACCGTCACCGCCGGCATCGTCGAGGCTGCCGACGCCGACGTCGCGACCGTCACCGCGTCGGCCCTCGAGCTGGATCTCGCGCCCGCCTACCCGGAGGCCGCCGGGGTGCGCTCCTACCGCCGGCGGGCAGCGCTCGAGCTGCCCGGCCGCGAACCCGTCCTGGCGCCGGCACCGGCCGATCAGCGCGCCGCAGCCACCCAGCCCCAGCCGATCGTCGAGGTCACCGACACCTGGGAGCTGGGCCCCACCGACGCTCCACAGCCCGGGCCGGCCGTCGTGCTGAACCACGTGATCGCCGGGGAGATCCTCGACCACCGGCCGGGCCTGCTGCGGGTGCGAGCGCTGTCCCAGGCGCTGGTCGAGATCCGCTGGGATCGTGACCTCGGCGCCGGGACCCTCGAGCGACGAGCGGTCGACGATCCGCTGCTCGCCCAGTCCTGGGGCGAGGCCGTCCATCGGCTACGCCTGACCGCCCTCGACCGCGGCACGGGCCTCGCGCACGGCTCGACGACCCTCACCGTCCAGCAGATCCGAGACGCCCCGCCGGCACAGACAGCCATCCGGCCCTAGCGTGCGGGGGTGTGCGGGCCGAGTCATCACTTCACCGATCCGGCAGTCAGCCCGGCCTTCCAGAAGCGTTGCAGGAGCATGAAGGCGAGCACCAGCGGCAGCAGGCCCAGGAGTGAGCCGGCGATCACCACGAGTGTGTACTCCGGAGACACCGTGGCCATCGAGTTCCAGTTGTACAGGCCCAGCGCCACCGGGAAGAGCTCCTGATCGGTGAGCATGACCATCGGCAGGAAGAAGTTGTTCCAGATCGCGGTGAGCTGGAAGAGGAAGATGGTCATGATGCCGGGCGCGAGCATCTTCAGCGAGACCTTGAAGAACATCGTCAGTTCGCCGGTGCCGTCCACTCGCGCAGCGTCGAGCACTTCGTCAGGAACGTAGCCTTCCGAGAAGATCCTGCCGAGATAGACCCCGAAGGGATTGAACAGCAAGGGGATGAACACCGCCCAGAACGTATTCACGACCCCGACCTGCGAGGCGATGAGGTACAGGGGCAGGGCGAGCACGGTCTGCGGCACCATCACGGCCAGCAGCACGAGGCCGAAGAGCTTCTCCTTGTGCTGGAAGTGGTACTTGTCGAAGGCGTACCCGCAGGCGGCACTGATCAGCGCCGCGATGATCCCACCCAGACCGGCGTAGATGATCGTGTTGACGTACCAGCGTCCATAGATGCCGTCCTCCAGCGTGAACAGCGTGGAGATGTTGTCCCACAGCGCGAAGTCCTTCAGGTTGAAGACTTCCGCGGCGGACAGTGCGTCGGCGTCCGAGGCCGCGGCGAAGAACAGCCAGAGCACCGGCCCCAGCGTGTAGATCACGAAGACCCCGATCACGATGTTGACCGCGAGGCGGTTCGTGAGTGGTGCCCGGGCCGGCTTCCGCGGCGTGGTGGGGCGCGCGGCGGGGGCAGGAGCGGCGTCATCCCGAGGTGGCGTCGTGGCGGGTTCGGTCTTGGTGGACGTGGGTCCGATCGTCATCTCAGCGACCCTCCTCTCTCTGCAGACGGCCGCTGAAGCGGGTCAGGCCGTAGGAGATGAGCATGCTGGCGACCAGCAGGACCACCGAGGCGGCCGCAGCGATGCCGTAGTTGTTCCGTGTGAAAGCTGCGTCGTAGATGTACATCGACGGAGAGAATCGCGAGTTGATGGCGGGTGTCGCATGGCTCAGGAGCATGGGCTCGGTGAACAGCTGCAGGGTCCAGATGGTGCTGAACAGCAGCACCATGACCACGGATGAACGGATCATGGGCACCTTGACCATCACCGCGGTGCGCAGGGCATCGGCTCCGTCGACCCGCGAGGCCTCGAGCACCTCACGGGGGATCGCCTGGAGCGCGGCGAAGAAGATCACCGAGTAGTACCCCAGAGAGGTCCACACCGCGATGTTCACGACGGCGGGCACCGCGAGGTTGACGCTGAGGAAGTCGATCTCGAGGTTCAGCGAACCGAGTGCCTCGGTGATCGGGCTGATACCGGGGGTGTAGAGATACAGCCAGATGATCGCGGCGATGATGCCGGGCACCGCATGCGGGAGGAACAGGCCCATCTGCATGACCGAACGGAGTTTGGCGAGACCGGAATCCATCAGGAGCGCCAGGGACAGCGCTCCGGCCGTCACGATCGGGATGTAGACCAGGCAGAAGATCAGGATCAGGCCGAGGGACCCCATGAACGTGGGGTCGCCGAGCACCGCGGTATAACTGCGCAGGCCCACGAAGCTCTGCTCCACGGGGCCGAATCCGAGCCCGGAGCTGTCCTGGGCGAAGAAGCTCATCCACAGGGCCGTCAGCAGCGGCGCGACGAACACCATGGCCAGCAGCAGGAAGAAGGGCGCCATCAGCACGGCGCTGGCCCTGTTCCGCTGACGACGCCCAGAGCTCACGGTTGCTGGGCGCGCGCTCTGCTTGGCCCCACGGGAGCCGCGACCCGTCGGGCGCGGCGTGACTTCGGTTGTCATATCGACCATTCCTTCCCGGACCTCATGCCGAGGATTCGCTGACGGACAGTCCCAGCGCGCGCAGATCGGGCACGGTGCCCGCCTGTGATGCCTCGACGGCATCGAGGAGGGTGTCGTCGGTGGCGGGGACCCGAGCGAAGTTGTCCTGCATCAGCTGCAGGGTGGCTGTCATCCGGGGGCCCCAGTTCCAGTCGTCGCGGACCTTGGGCGCCTCCTCGGAGAAGAGCGTGTAGATGTCCTGGCCGTCGTAGTACTCGTCGTCGAAGGTCTCCCGGGCGACGTCGACCAGGTCCTCGACCACCGGGAACATGCTCGAGGTGCCGGCCGACAGTCGGGCGCGCATCGAGTCCGGGTGGGAGACCTGCCACTCGATGAACTCCATGGCCGCCTCCGGCTCGCGACTGTCGGAGGTGAGGGTGAAGGTCGATCCGCCATGGTCTCCCAGCTGCGCGTCCCCGGCTTCCCACTGGGGGAGTGGGGCGATCGCCCACTGCCCCGCTTGGCCCGGACGAGCGGACATCTGTGCTCCGGCGTCCCAGGCCCCGGAGGTCCGCGTGAGGATCCGGTCCCGGCTGAGCATCGCATCGAACTCTTCGCCGTCGGCCATCATGGTCACGACGTCGTCGTCGATGAGCTCCTGCCACAGGGACGCGACCTGCTGCGTCCCGGTGTCGGACATCGCCACGTGCCAGGTGTCGTCCGCGGTGTCGAACCACTGCCCCCCGGACTGCTGCACGAAACCGGCGAAGTAGGTGCCACCGTTGGTGGGGAAATTGGCGATGCGCTCGGTGTCGGACTCATCGCGGATGCGTCGCCCGAGCTCGGCGAACTCCGCCCACGTGGTCGGGACCTCGTACCCGCGCTCCTGGAACAGGTCGCGCCGGTAATGCAGAACCAGGGGCTCGAGATCATTGGGCACCGAGTAGATGCGGTCCTCATAGGTGGTCCGAGCCAAGGCCTCGGGCAGGATCTTCGAATGCAGACCATCGCTCATGAGGTCAGTGAGGTCGCGTGCGATCCCGTCGACCACGAACTCCGGGACCTGGGGGTATTCGAGGGTGATCACGTCCGGGGCGTTGCCGGCCCGGGCGGCGTTGCGGATGTTCGCGTAGCCGCCTGAGCCGCCGTCGGGGATCTGGTTGAACACGACCTCGATGTCGTCCTGCGACTCGTTGAACGCCTGGACCACCTCGTGGCTGCCGCGGAGCGATGACCAGAAGGTGACTTGGGTCCTGCCGTCTGAGCCTCGGCGGCCCGGGGAAGAGCCACGCCCGCCGCTGCAGGCGCTCACTCCTGCGAGGGCAGGCGCCGCGAGCCCCATCGTCAGAAAGCTGCGGCGACGGACCGCGTCGGACATGGTGACCTCCCTGTCTCCTGAGGGCGTTCCGGTGAACGCTGCTGATCGAGTATGTTGAGACGATCATCGGGCCGTCAAGCGCTTACCGATGCTGATTTCGATCATTCGATCATGTAGTGGTGCTCGGGGTCATCACGGGGTCATAGCCCCGAGCGGCTCGGTCACGGAGCACGGGACTCAGTAGCCTCGTCGACGAATCAGGAGGGCAGGCACGTGAGAGATTCGGTCGAGGTGCGACGACGCCGGATCGCGGAGCTCGTGGATCAGCACGGCGCGCTCAAAGTGTCCAGTCTGGCCGGGCTGCTGAACGTCTCCGCGATCACCGCTCGCCGCGATGTCGAAGCGCTTGCCGGGGAGGGCGTCGTGGAACGCCGGCACGGATGGGTGGCTGGCGCCGGCGGTATCCCCTCCGCAAGGCCGAGTCGAGCGACCGTGGGCACGGTCGCGATCGTCCTCCCGGAGCGGCACTCCTACTTCGACGAGGTCACGCGAGGGGCCCATCGCGCTCTGGAGAGCTCCGGCTACAGGGTGGCGCTGCATCTGGCTCCCCACAGCGACACCTCCGACCGGCGGGTCCTCGAACTGGTCAGGCGCCAGCGCCCCGACGGACTGCTGCTGGCGCCTCGGTGGAACACACCGGAGAGCGAAGCGGCCTCCCGTGCCCTCCTGGCCGAGCTGGACCTGCCGACCGTCGTGATGGAGCGCCAGCTCGGATCCCACCCCGATTACAGGTCGCTCGACGTGGTGCGCAGCGACCATCGGCACGGGGTGGAACTCGCCGTCGATCATCTCGTGGCCGGGGGACACCGGCGGATCCTGCTCCTGGCTCGGCAGGACAGCCCGACGGCCCGAAGCATCAGCACCTCCTTCGTGGACATCATGCGGCAGCGTTCCGTCATCGAGAGCTGGGTGACGGCCCTGAGCTCCCCGGACAGCGATCCAGGGGCGGGAAGTCCCGACAGTGCGGTCGGCGTCGACGGCATCGGCTCGGGCGCCTTCCTACGCCCCGATCACTCCGACCCGCAGTGGCTGGTGCGCCTGCTGGATGAGCACGGGATCACCGGCGTGCTCATCCATAACGACGAGAACGCTCTGGTGCTGACGCAGGAGCTGCTGGCAGCAGGCCTCAGCATCCCCCAGGAGTGCGCCGTGATCGCCTATGACGATGTCGTCGCCGAGCTCAGCTCGGTGCCGCTGACCGCGGTCGCCCCGCCGAAGGAGGAAGTGGGGCGCACGGCCGCAGAGCTGCTCAGCCGGCGACTTCGGACGCAACGTGTCGGTCAGCGGTGGACACCGCGCCGTATCGAGCTGCTGCCCGAGCTCGAGGTCCGCGAGTCCAGTTGAGCGGCATGCGGCACGCTCGTGACCAGAGCCAGATGACGATATCCAGGAGTGTTTGTGAAGATGACCGCCGATCCTCGCCCCCTGCGGCATCCCGCTCTCGCGCTGCCTCCGCTCGACCCGATCTCAGCTCCCTGGACCGGCCTCACGCGAGAGCACTGGGAGGCGGTGGCTGATCAGCTGCTGCTGGCTCTGCGCCCGCATGCCACGGAACGTGGGGCCCAGATCCGGATCCCAGGACCTGCCAGCGACAGCGGGGTGAGCTCCGACGGGCTCGAGGGGTTCGCGAGGTCATTCCTGCTCGCCGCGGCGCTTCTGGCCGGCCGACAGGGTGAGGACGCCGCCGGGCACATCGCGTTCTACGCCGACGGCTTGGCGGCAGGGGTCGAGCCCGGCGGGAGCGATGCCTGGCCCCGGATCACCGAGTGTGGGCAGGCGAAGGTGGAGGCCTGCTGCCTGGCATTGGCTCTGGACCTGACGCGGCCATGGATCTGGGATCGGCTGGAGGAGAGCACCCGACGTCGGCTCGTCGACTGGTTCGCCGAGGTGATCGGCACGTCATACCCTCCGGTGAACTGGGTCTGGTTCCGGATCATCGTGCTGACGTTCCTGCGTTCGGTCGACGATCGCTTCGCCACCGGTCCGGATGCGGCCCTGCTGCGCGATGATCTCGAGCGCGACCTGGCGGTGCACGAGTCCTGCGCCCGTGAGGGCGGCTGGTTCCGGGACGGTCCCACGAGGGCGGTGGACCACTACAACACCTGGGCGTTCTCACTCCTGCCCACCCTCTGGCTGCGCATGCGCGGGACCGACCAACTGGCTGAAGACGGCCTGGTGACCATGGCCGACAGCATCCGCCATCGTGAGCGTGCCGCCCACTTCACCGCTGACGCCCTCGGTCTGGTGGGCAGCGATGGGGGCCCGCTGATGCAGGGCCGCAGCCTCATCTACCGGATGGCGAGCGCGGCCCCCTTCTGGGGCGCCGCACTCGCGGGTCTCGCCGAGGGAGGCTCACCGCGCCTCTCGCCTGGTCAGCTCCGACGGGCCGCGTCAGGAGAGCTCGCCCACTTCCTGCGTCGGGGTGTCCCCGATGGTGACGGCCTCCTCACGTTGGGATGGTTCCACGCGTATCCGAGGATGGCGCAGTCGTACTCCGGGCCCGGGTCCCCCTACTGGGCCTCCATGGGCTTCCTGGGGCTGATCCTGCCCGGCGACCACCCGGTCTGGAGCGCTCCCGAGGAGGCGCTGCCTGTCGAGAAGACCGATGCGGTCGAGACGCTCCCAGTGCCGGGCTGGATCGTCTCGCGCACGAGGGCCGACGGGCTCGTGCGCGTCGTCAACCACGGCACCGATCATGCTCTGCCCGGGCAGCTGCTGATCGACTCGCCACTCTATGCCCGCATGGGGTACTCGACGGCGACCTGCCCACCCCTCACTGGGGGTGCCGCAGAAGAACCCGGGGACAACATCGTCGCCATCGTCCATCCCGCGTACGGCTGGAGCCACCGCACTGGTTTTGACCGAGTGGCTCTCGGCAGCGTGCGGGTTCCCGCGCCGCTTCCGGGGCAGACTCCCGAGGATCCGCCCGGGCCCGGCGCCGGCGTCAGCCCGGCGAGCGGGCCGCCGCAGACCGTGGCGGTAGCAGTGTCCCGGCAGGAGTGCCATTGGGTGGAGACTGAGCCCAGCGACTCCGACCACGGCCATGGGCGCCAGGGAGCCGCCACTGCCGGTGCGGTGCTGACGGTGGCGAGCATCGTGCGCGGAGCGGCCGAGATCCGAGTGGTGCGGGCCGAGGGCGCGACCCGGCACCCCGTCGCCGTCGCTGGATGGCCGCTCGCCGGGGAGGGGGCCCTCGAGGAGGAGGCAGCGTCGCGAGACCCGGCAGTACAGCACACGGCGGACCTCGCCAGGGCCGGTGTCAGGCAGGCCCGGGCAGCAGCTGGCGTCAGGCTTGCCCAGGCAGGCGGGGGAGCGCTGATCAGCACGATGACGGGTCTTCGTGGCTCCTGGAACGCAAGCGTGCATCGTGAATCGGACACCACCCCGCTCGGTCGGGAGATGGCCGTTCCGCAGCTGCGCTGTGCACCGTTGCGTACAGGGGACGTCGTCGCAGTGCAGGTCGAGTTGCGTGGACACGAGAGCGAGGCGGAGCATGCGCCAGAGGTCGTCGTCGATCCGAACGGCCTCGTGACCGTCATCTGGCCCGACGGTGCTGCTGTCACGGTCGATCTCGACACCGAGGAGGGGCCGGTCGCGCCCTGAGTCGCCCAGCAGCCCCCGGGCCCCATCTCCTCACCCCGCAACCCGCAAGGCGTGCTCGCGCAGATGGTCGGCCACCATCGAGGGGGCGCCGGCGACGCCCCGGAAGCCGGGGGAGGCGTTGACGTCGACCACGACGGGGCCGCTGCGGGTGTCCAGCACATCCACCCCCAGCAGATGGGCGCCCAGCACCCGGCCCGTCTCCCGGGCCAGGTCCACCAGCGTGGCGTCCGGGACGAAGGGCTCACCTGCTGTCGTGCGCGGATGCTCCAGGGTCGAGGGCGTGAGCAGACCGCGCACCGCGTCTCCGGCGACGTAGAGCTTGCGGTCGGTGTCCTCGGCCTGCAGGCGCGGCTCCACCAGATACGGGCCGGGGAAGGGTGCTCGGCCCGGCAGCGTCTCGCGGTTCCCCGTCACCACGCCCGCGCCGCGACCGGGCCCGGCCAGGGCCTTGGCCACCACGTGCTCCGTGCCGGCCTGATCGAGCACCTCGTGCCACCGGTTCACGGTGATGGAGGGCGGCACCGCGATGCCGGCGCGGTCCAGGGCCGCGTGCCAGGATCGGCGGTCGCGCAGCAAGCTGTCGGCCGAGTGCGGATTGCACAGCTCGATGCCGAGTTCCTCCGCGGCGGTCAGCAACCGCGACCCGGAGGGGCCCAGCCCACGATGGACGACCAGGCTCTGGCCGACGAGCTCCTCGGCGTCCAGAGGCTGATCGCGGGGCAGGCGCACGGTCACCTCGGCGCCGTGGGCGGCGAGTTCCTCGGAGACCTCGGCCAGGAGGGTTCCGGGTCGGGGCGGTTCCCCGAGCAACAGGGTCAATGAGATGGCCATGACCCATTGTCTCCGATATCCGGACATTTCAGGCGCGAACCTGGGTCGGCCCCTCGGCGACGGCGGGCCGGACCCTCCGGCTCGAGCTGGCCGGAGCGCTCCGGCCCGAGAGGGCCGAGCCGTCAGGGCCGCATCCTCAGATCGGCATCGTCAGGACCGCATCCTCAGTGCCGCTTGTCTGGGCCGCGTCGTCAGGACCGTGGAGCCAGCTCCGTGCTCTCGCGCAACAGCACGTCACCACGCACGCGGATCTCGGCGCGCTCGTCCGCGCCGGCCTCGCCGCTCTCGGAAATGCTCTCGTCGCTGGACGCCTCGGCGCTCGCGCTGCCCGCCGGCGCAGCCGCGCCGTCGGCGGTGAGCTCACCCTCGGCCGGATCGGCCGTGCCCGCGACCTCGTCGGGCTCGGCGTCGTCATGATCTCGGGGCAGGACCCACTCGACGGCGTCGGTGGCCATCTTCTCCAGCGGCAGCGCGATGGTGGTCAGGGAAGGGGAGGCATCGGCCGCGTCCGGGACGCCGCCGAATCCGGCCACGGCTACCTGGCCGGGCACGTCGATGCCCAGGCGGCGCAGCTCGCCCATCACCCCGAGGGCCATCACATCGGCAGGGGCGAACACGCACAGCGGGCCCTCCTCGGCCGAGTGCGAGGAGCCGGCCAGGTGCTCGGCGATCTGCCGGGCCACCGCGTGGCCGCCATCGCGGTCCAGCGTCCCGCTGATCGACAGCTCCGGCTCGATGTCAGACTCCGCCAGCGCCGCGTGGAACCCGCCGGTGCGGTCGGCCGCCGAGGGGATGCCGGCCGAGCTCTGCAGGGTCGCGAAGCGCCGGTGGCCCGCCACGATCAGCGAGGTCGCCAGCTCCTGGGCGGCAGCCATGTTCTCGGTGGCGATGGTGCGCCCGACCCCGTAGGACTGGCCGATCGAGACCACCTTGCCGCCGTTGCGGCGGAACCCCTCCAGCAAGGTGATGATCTCGCGGTCGGAGTCGGGACCGTAGCGGTGGGTGCCCACCAGGATCAGCGCGTCGACCTGCTGTGCGATCAGGGAACGGATGGCCTGCGCCTCCGTGGACAGATCGCGCTCGGTCTGGGTCAGCATCACCTGGGACCTCGAGGCGAAGGCCTTCTGTTGGATGGAGCGGGCGAAGGTCGCGAAGTACGGGTCGGAGATGTCGTGGACGACCAGGCCGATCAGCCCGGAGCGGGAGCGGGCCAGGGCCTGCGCCTGCGCATTGGCGACATAGCCGAGCTTGGCGGCCGAGCGCCGCACCTTCTCCGCCACCGCCTTGCCGGGCACGCGCGAGGAGCCGTTGAGCACCCTCGACGCCGTGGCCAGGGAGACCCCGGCGTCCTGTGCGACGTCGCTGAGACGTACTGCGCGCATCTGTCATCTCCCTGCGTCAAGGTGGGGTCGGCTGCCGAGGCGCGGGCGTCGGGCTCCGCGCCGCCGGGCACCCGGGTCGGCAACCGCTGTCCGGAATGTCTCCAGCATACGGTCCTGGCGGCCCTGCGAGCCGGTGATCTGCGGCTCAGCTGATCGGGCCGGGAGGGTTCAGGCGGTGATGTCCAGCAGCGCGGGATCCACGGGATAGCGGGCCGGCTCGCCGCAGGCCAGGCGGCGGATCTCCTCGAGCGCGTACTCGCCCATCCGGTGGAGCTCATTGCCCTGGGAGCCGGCGATGTGCGGGGTGATCGAGACCGTGTCCAGGTCCCACAGCGGATCGTCGGCCGGGAGCTGATCGTGCACGTCCAGGACCGCGCTGAGGCGCCCGGAGAGCAGCTCGCGGCGCAGGGCCTGCTCGTCGACCAGGGCCGGGCGGGCGGTGTTGATGAAGGTGGTGCCCTCGCGCATCAGCGCGAGCAGCTCCGCGCTGACCATCCCCTGCGTGGAGGGCACGTCCGGGGCGTGCAGGCTGACCACGTCGCTGCGGGAGAACAGCTCGGCCAGCTCCACCTTGGTGCCGCCCAGGGCTGCGATCTCCGTCGCGCCCACGTAGGGATCGCTGATCAGCACCTCGATGTCGAAGGGGCGCAGAAGATCGGCCACCAGTCGGCCGATGCGGGAGGCGCCGATCAGGCCGACGACCGAGCCGTAGTTCCCCGTCCCGGCGACTCCCGCCCCGGCGGACCGCACGTCGCGGCCGGCCCGGTACCGGCTCTCCAACGCCAGGCTGCGCTTGCCGGCCAGCAGGATCTGGGCCAGCGTGAACTCCGCGACCGGGATCGCATTGGCCTCGGTGGACGAGGTCACCACCACGTCCCCGCGCTCCCAGACGGCCTCGGAGACCACGAAGCGCACCGTCCCGGCGGTGTGGACGATCGCCCGCAGCCGCGGCATCCGGGCCAGCACCTGCGCATCGATCCGCGGAGAGCCCCAGCCGGTGATCACGACCTCTGTGGCAGCCAGATCCGTCCCGGCCGCGCAGGCCCAGTCACCCACCGGAGCCGAGGTGTCCACATCGGCCAGCTGCGAGAGTCGCTCGAGCTGCGCGGGGTCGAAGATCAGCCCGGGCAGGGACTCGGGCATCGCCAGCAGCGCCTTCACCGGGCCGCCGTCCCGGCCTCATCGATCAGCTGCCGCAGGGTGGCGGCCTCGCGGGCGAGCACCTCCGGGGCGTCATCCGGCACGAACTCCAGCAGCACGTCGTGGTCGCGCCCGGACTCGGCGAGCTCGGCGAAGACCCCGCGCCACAGCTCCGAGCGCTCCGACAGCGGCAGCCGCTCGGTCCGTGGCCACCAGGAGAAGACATGGATGGTCGAGACGTAGGAGCGCACCGCTCGCAGCGTCTTGAGCGCCTCCTCCGCGTCGAGTCCGACATTGGGCTGCCAGTAGGTGGTCAGGTTCGGGTGGGCGACGTCCTCGAGCAGCTGCAGGGTCGAGTCGACGGTGTCGGTCAGGGTGCCGCGATGGAACTCCAGGCCCACCTCGATGCCCTGCTTGTCGGCGCGCTCGGTGAAGTCGCGCAGGCGCCGGGTGACCCGTTCCCGGTGCTCCGCGCTCGCCTCGGCCGAATCCTCCGTCCCCGCCCAGACCCGGATCCGGGGCGCGCCCAGGTGCTCGGCGGAGGCCAAGGTGACCTCGGCCCGGGCGGCGTGCTGCTCGTCGGTGCCGATGAAGCGCAGGTAGGAGCCGAGCGAGGCGACCGCCAGACCGGCCTCCTCGGTGCGGACACGGGTGTGCTCGGCCAGGTCCGGGACGCCGGGGGCCACATGGACGTCACCGCCCCACTCGATGCACTCCAGCCCGGCCTCGGCGGCGAGGGGCACGATCTCCTCCGGGGGCAGGTCGCGGTAGGTCACGGAGCAGATTCCGGGCCGGAGCATGGGTCCTCCTGGGGTGGTCATCGGTCCTGTGGGCTGTGGGCGTGGGTGCCGGCTGCGCGGCGAGGCCGGCCGGGACACGCTCACTCTCTCAGCTCCGCGCTCCCGCAGGCCACCGGCGACCACGGGATGGGAAGCGGTTGCCACGGCGCGGATCGACAGCGATCGACCGATCGGCCGCAGACCCGACCGACCGAGCGGTCAGGGACCAGCACACCGAGCGGTCGCAGAGCGTCAGGCCGGATGGTGGCGGGCCGCCCGGGATAGCTGAGAGACGATGAGAGACCTCTCATCGTCGTCTGGCGCCGCTCTCATGCGCAGGCGGTCAGGTAGGACCCTACGAGCTCGCCCCGAGGGGCCTTTCAAAGGAGAGACGCGATGGGAAAGAAGACGATCTGGACCGTAGCGGCGGGCACCACCGCGGCCGTCCTGGTGCCGGGCGTCGCATACGCCCTGATGGCCGGCGGGTCCGACGGTCCTCAGCAGGCACCGGGGATCGTCGGCGGCGAGCAACGGGCCGTGCAGCCCGGCGAAAACCCGGAGCATGGCGCAGGCGCCGACGCCGGATCCCTCCGCGACGCCGAGGCCGAGCTGGAAGGCTCCGGGAACGCCCCGCACCAGCTGCCGGCCGTGGAGCAGATGTCCTCCGCGGGCCCGGCGCCCACGGTCTCCGCGGTCTCACCGCTCTCGGCCGTCTCGGCCGCTTCCCCGGCTCCGGCCCCGCAGCAGTCCAGCACCTCGAAGTCCTCGAGCACCAAGCAGGCCCCGGCGCCCGCGCAGTCAGCGGATTCACCGCCGTCGCCGGTCTCGGCCGACTCCCCGGACTCACCGGATTCCCCGGATTCCCCGAACTCCCCGAACTCCCCGCAATCGCCCGGTTCGGCGGACTGATCGCCGCACGTGCAGGACTCGGCCCCGGCCCATCGATGGGGACCGGGGCCGACACGTGTCCGGGGCAGAATGCATCCCGGCCCGTGGGTGAGATGGCGGGAGCCCCGCTGCACCCGCGCCTGCGTCAGGGAGTCAGTCCCGCCCGAGCAGTTT
>DWZH01000003.1 GCA_019118275.1 Candidatus Brachybacterium merdavium
ACTCCAGCCTCGACTACGCCAGCCCGGTCGCGTTCGAGAAAGCTATCGAACACGGCCAGGTCGAGACTGAAGAACACACTGATCAGGCCCAAGCCGCTTGATCAACTGTCAACGACTTGCGGGCAAGCCCATCCGTGCCCGGCAGTCGCACGGTGATGATCCCGTCCGAGGCCCCCTCGAGCAGGGCCGGCAGACGACCGTGGTCGACCTCATGGATCGCGAGCATCGCGGCGATCACCCAGCAGTCGCCGAGGCGGCCCTGTCGGGGCCGGTGCTCGGGCCCCCGGGGGCGCAGCGGGCTGTGATCATGCCGCAGTCCGCTCGCCCGCGGGCCGGGGTCGGGGTCGAGCAGATGCCGCGCGGTGCCGGCCGGCGAGCTCGACGGCCCGGGGCCGCCACGCACGGCGCGCGCCCACCCGGGACGGGTGAGCGCGCGCAGCAGGCGCCTCCAGGTCCTCACCGGTGGCACGGCACCGGGCAGGTCCTCGCGGCGGGGATCGGAGCCGGGCACGTCGGACCGGTTGGTCCCCACAGCGGGTGACGGCTCAGTTCGTCGCGGCGGGCACGATCTCCTGACCGGTGCGCTCCATGACGTCTGCGAACCAGGGCTGATCGATGTCGAAGGGCTTGTGGCCGGCGATGCGCTCGAACTCGATGGCGCGCAGGCGGCCGTCGTTGCCCTCGTCATGGCCGATCACACCGGAGCTGCCCTCGAGGGAGACCTGCACCGCGAGATCGGTCATCGACTTGATCAGGCGCAGATCCTCGGAGTTGGCCTTGGCCGAGCGGGAGAAGTAGCCCGACTTCTGGACCATGACCTTCTCCGCGCCGAGCTTGGCGGCGAACTGCTTCGCGAACCACTGGCCGGGGTTGATCGTGTCGATCTTGACGTGACCGAAGGTGTCCTTCTCCGGCTCCTCTCCGCGGGCCTGCATCTCGGCGACGATCTCGGGGATGCCGGCACCCTCCGAGAGGAAGATGTTCACGCAGCCGGTCTCGTCCATGACCTTCTTGAGGCGCTCCGCCTCGGCGTCGATGTCCAGCGCCAGCTCGGGCAGGAAGACGGCGTGGATGTCCCAGCGGTCGGCGCGGTGGCCGATCGAGGGGAGCCACTCCTGCTGGGCGTGCCACTTCTGGTAGTACTCGGCCGCCTGGGCGGTCAGGTACCCGCAGGCACGGCCCATCACCTCATGGACGATGAGCATGCGCGGGTTCGAGCCGTGCTCGGCGAGGATGTTCTGCGCGAAGACGCTGGACTGCTCGGCGGCGCTCATCGCCCCCAGCGACTGGCGGATCGGCACGATGTCGTTGTCGATCGTCTTGGGCAGGCCGACCACGTGCAGGTCGTAGTCGTTGTCCTGCAGGTACTTCGCCAAGTCGGCGGCAGTGGTGTTGGTGTCGTCGCCGCCGATGGTGTGCAGCACGTCCACGCCGTCGGCCTTGAGCTGGTCCGCGGCGACCTCCAGGGCATTCTGGCCCTCCTGGATGAGGCCGCGCTTGACCAGGTCGGCGGTGTTGGTGAGCTTGACGCGGGAGTTGCCGATGGGGGAGCCGCCGTAGTTGTGCAGCACTCCGGCCTTCGCACGCACCTCGTCGTCCACGACGATCTTCTCACCGGAGAGCAGGCCCCAGTAGCCGTGCTTGTAGGCGATGATCTCGACGTCGGGCACCAGCTCGTCGTACCTCTCGATCAAACCGCCGACGGCAGAGGACAGGCAGGGGGCATAACCCCCGGCGGTGAGCAGGGCGACGCGCTTGACGGTCATGAGGTATAGGTCCCTTCACGGTTCGGGTCTGGGCGTCCCCGAGTGTACCGATTTCGGGGCGCTGACAGACCACTTGTGCCGCCGGTGGCCACCGGGCCGGCGCGGTCCCATCGAGGGGCCCGAGCCGCTGCTCCGCGACACAACGCGGAGCTCAGCTCTCGCGCGGTGCCAGAGCGGTGAGGACCTCCTCGTGGATCAGTCCGTTGGAGGCCACGGCGTTGCCGCCGAAAGGGCCGTCCTCTCCCTCGAGGGACGTGAAGCGGCCGCCCGCCTCCGTGACGATCGGGACCAGCGCGACCATGTCGTGCAGCGCGAGCTCCGGTTCGCAGGCGGCGTCCACCGCGCCCTCGGCCACCAGCATGTACGACCAGAAGTCGCCATAGGCGCGGGTGCGCCAGAAGCGCTGCATCAGGTTCAGCATCTGCGGCAGACGCTCCGAATCCGCCCAGCCGCCCAGGGAGGAGTACGACAGCGACGCCTCCTCGATCCGGTCGACCCCGGAGACCGTCAATCGACTGGCGGCGTTGATGCGGGAACCGGTCCAGGCGCCGACCCCGGCACCGCCCCACCAGCGCCGCGACAGGGACGGGGCGGACACCAGCCCGATGACGGGCTGGCCGTCCTCGATCAGACCGATCAGGGTCGCCCAGACCGGGACGCCGCGCACGAAGTTGCGGGTGCCGTCGATCGGGTCGATCACCCACTGGCGGGCGGAGGAGCCGGTGGTCCCGAACTCCTCGCCGATCACCTGGTCACGGGACCGCGAGCGCGCCAGCTGGGAGCGCACCAGCTGCTCGGCCGCCTGATCGGCGTCGGTGACCTCGGTCAGATCGGGCTTGGTGGAGACCTGGAGATCCTGGGCCTTGAAACGGGACATGGTGAGCTGATCGACGGCATCGGCCAGGACATGGGCGAGGCGCAGATCGTCGGCATAGCGGCTGGACATGGACCCAGCCTAAAGTGCCCCGCGGCCACCGTAGGGCAGCGACTCGGCGCCGTCCGGCTCAGACGTCCCACGGATCGTTGCGGCGCAGCGCGGCGGCCAGCCGCCGGTAGGAGGCCAGCCGGGTCGGCCCCGCGGTGCCCGCCCCGCCCTGCTCGACCAGCTCGTCGAGAGCGCAGTCGGGGGCGTCCCGGTCATGGGAGCATCCGCGCGGGCAGTGCTCGGCGAGCTCGGCGAGATCGGGGAAGGCCTCCAGCAGCTCGTCGGCGACCACGTGCCCCAGGCCGAAGGAGCGCACCCCGGGAGTGTCGATCACCCATCCGCCGGTGTGCGGCAGCTGCAACGCCAGGGCCGAGGACGAGGTGTGGCGGCCGCGGCCGGTGGTCTCGTTGACGGCCCCGGTCGCCCGGGAGGTCCCGGGCACCAGTGCATTGAGCAGAGTGGACTTGCCGACCCCGGAGTGACCGATCAGGACGCTGATGCGGCCTTCGAGCCTTTGCTGCAGCTCGGCCAGGCCGTCCAGCCCGCCGTCGTCGCGTACCCGCGTCACCACGTGGTCCACGCCCAGCGGGGCATAGCTGTGCAGGAAGTCCGCCGGGCCCTTCAGATCCGCCTTGGTCAGCACCAGCAGGGTGTCGATGCCCGCGACGTACGCGGCGACCAGGCAGCGGTCGACCATGCCACCGCGCGGTTCCGGATCAGCGAGCGCGGTGACGATCACCATCAGGTCGACATTGGCGACCAGCGGCCGTTCGGTGGAGTCGTCGTCATCGGCGCTGCGGCGCAGGAAGGAGCTGCGCTCCTGGATGCGCACGATCCGTGCCAGTGACCCCTCGGTCCCGGAGGTGTCACCGACCAGGTCCACCAGGTCGCCGGGGACGATGGGGGAGCGGCCCAGCTCGCGGGCCCTCATGGCCGTCACGGTGCGCTCCTGGGCGGTGCCGGCGGCCACCACCGTCCTCCACCGGCCGCGGTCGACCGACACCACCCGGGCGGGGATCGCGTCCTCGTGCTTGGGCCGGTCCTTGGTGCGGGGGCGAGATCCGCGGCGGGAGGGCCGCACCCGCACGTCGGACTCGTCCCAGTCGCGGACCGACCGCCTCACCGCTGCTCGCCCTCCGGCCCCTGGGCGTGGAGCATCGACAACCACATCCCCACGAAATCGGGGAGTGTCTTGGCGGTGGTGCCGATGTTGACCACCTTCATATCCGGCACTTTGAGCCCGATGATCGCCGCGGCCGTGGCGATCCGGTGATCCTCGTAGGTCTCGAACTCGGTCCCGTGCAGGCTGCCCGGGTGGATCTCCAGACCGTCCTCGTGCTCGATGGTGCGGGCGCCGACCTTCGTCAGCTCGGTCGACAGGGCCTGCAACCGGTCGGTCTCGTGCCCGCGGAGGTGCCCCACCCCGCGCAGTCGGGTCGGGGAGTCCGCGAGCGCCGCGAGCGCCGCGATGGTCGGGACCAGCTCTCCCATCGCCGACATGTCGGCGTCGATCCCGTGGATCGCACCCCCGCCGCGTACGCAGACGGTCTCGCCCTCCCGCCACACCTTCGCGCCCATCCGGCTGAGCAGATCGCGGTAGGCGTCACCGGGCTGGGTGGTCAGCTCCGGCCAGTCGGCGACCGCGACGGTGCCGCCGGTGGCCACGGCCGCGGCCAGGAACGGACCCGCGTTCGACAAATCCGGCTCGACCACGACCCGGGAGGGGCGGATCGCGCCGCGGGAGACGGTCCAGCTGTGGCCGCCGTCCGGTCCGACCCGGTGCTCGGCGGTGACGCCCACAGCGCGCAGCGTGTCGAGGGTCATATCGATGTGCGGCAGTGAGGGCAGCACCGGACCGACGTGATGCAGCTCGAGGTCGGCCTCGCAGCGCGGGGCGACCAGCAGCGCGTTCGAGACGAACTGGCTGGACGCGGAGGCATCGACCTCCACGCGCCCGCCGGGCAGCTGCCCGGTCCCGTGCACGGTCAGCGGCAGTCGTCCCTCCTCGCCGTGTTCGGTGACCCGCACGCCCTGGGCGCGCAGGACCTGGATCACCGGACCCATCGGTCGAGCCAGGGCGGCCTCGTCCCCGGTGAAGCGCACCTCGCCGTGGTGGAGCGCCGCCAGCAGCGGTACGAAGCGCATCACAGTGCCGGCCAGGCCCGTGTCGATCTCGATCGGCTCGGCCGGTCGCTGTGAGGGCAGCGGGAGCGGCGTGACCTGCAGCTCGGCGTCCTCGAAGCGGAGGGTTGCGCCGAGTCGCTCGAGGGCGTCGGCCATCAGACGGGTGTCTCGCGAGACCAGCGCGCCGCGCAGGCGCGAGGGCTCATCCGCGATCGCCGCCAGGAGCATCCACCGGGCGGTCAAGGACTTCGAACCGGGGACCTGCACCACCGCATCGACCGGTTTCTGGGCGACGGGTGCGGCCCACAGCACCTCGGAAGCCGTCAAATCGTCAACCCCGCTGCGCGGCGAGCTTCTGCTGCGCCGAGTCCACGGAGCTCCTGGTCTTCTTCCCGAGCTTCTGGGTCTTCTTCTCGAGCTCGCGCTGCTTACGCTGCGCCTTCTTCTGTGAGCGTTCGACGAACTGGTTCACCTGGTAGCCGAGGGAGGGGCGGCCGTCATGATCGACGACGGCCAGCAGCATGCCGCCGAGCAGGCCGGCGTCCCTCAGGATCGACTGGATCTCCTGGACCCGCTCCTGACCGCGCAGCTCCCAGATGCGCCGGCGTCCGGCCCAGCCCACGGATGTGGTCACCAGCAGGGCGGCAGCCGCCGCCCGCGGGCGGCGGTTGGTGGCGTACATGATGCCGGCGCCGGCGGCGACCGCACCGCTGGCGCGGATGACGGCACGGACGTCGACGAATCCCGGGGCGCTGGTCTTGGCGAGCGCGGAGTCGACCGCCTCAAAGGCCTGCGGGCAGACGTCGATCTCGCGTTCGGGGCGTAGGGCGGTGCGCACTCCTTCGAAGATGAAGGGGGCGGCGAGCAAGGGTCGGGCGATGCGACGGACCAGGGCCATGGTGTCCTCACGTTCTCGGAAGCGATCAGGGCCGGTGACCGGATGACCCGGATCACCGGGGGCCAGCCTACCGCGCAGGGAACATCCTGCATGCCGGCAACGTTGCACCCACCGTGGCAGGAGGACGAGGTCCTCGAACGGCGCACGGGAGAACGGGGAGCGAGCGCAGTGAGCACAGCGGTGATCGATGCGGCCCCGCAGCGGCGGTCTGGCGTAGGTTGGGAGTCGATGACCCAGATCCAGCCCACTCCCGACGCCGACGCCGCCCGGAGCGCCGGTGCGCCCACCCACGTCGTCCCCGACCCGGTAGCTGCAGAGAACTTCGACTTCGAGGCCGAGGCGCTGTCCCACCTGGACTCCCTCTACGGCGGTGCGCTGCGGATGACCCGCAACCCGCAGGACGCCGAGGACCTGGTCCAGGAGACCTTCATGAAGGCCTTCCGGGCACGCGACCGGTTCACCCCCGGAACGAACCTGCGGGCCTGGATGTACCGGATCATGACCAACACCTACATCTCCTCCTACCGGCAGAAGCAGCGCCGGCCGAAGGAGTCCTGGACCGAGACGGTCGAGGACTGGCAGCTGGCCGAGGTGGAGTCCCATACCAGCAGCGGGCTGCGTTCGGCGGAGACCGAGGCGCTGGACCGGCTCCCGGACTCGGCGGTCAAGGACGCTCTGGCCGAGCTGCGAGAGGACTACCGGATGGCGGTCTACCTCGCCGATGTCGAGGGGTTCGCCTACAAGGAGATCGCCGAGATCATGGACACCCCGATCGGCACGGTGATGTCGCGGTTGCACCGCGGTCGCAGGCAGCTGCGGGAGATGCTCTCCGACTATGCAGTGCGCAGTGGTTACCTGCGCAGGGATCCCACCGACCAGGAGCAGGAGGAGGCCTGATGACCCAGGACGACGCTACCGCGCGCGAGGCCCGCGACCTCCGCTACGGACTCGAGGAGGCGCTCGACGGCGAGCTGCCCGGTGAGATGGTGGAGCGGATGGCCAGGCACACCCAGGGATGCCCGGAGTGCGCCGAGGAATGGGAGCGCCTGCGCCGCATCAAGGAGCTGGTGCGCCGCAGCTGCGCCGAGCCCGCGCCGCGCGCACTGCGGGAGCGCATCACTGTCGAGTACCGCTCGGTGCAGACCACGCGCACCGAGACGGGGCGGACGACGACCTCGAGCGTGCGGGTGACCAGCACCCGGTTGGAGCCTCCCCAGGAGTGAGACGGCTTATGACCGAGCGGTCGCACTGCATCTGACCGGGCGGCCCCGACAGTGGGCCCGCGGGCACACCATGGACAGGAAGAATGCCATGGACACCAAGAAGGCCTCTCCCTGCACGGGAGAGGCCTTCGATGATCGCCGAAGCGGTGAACCGCGACTCAGGTGTTGGGTCGCTTGCCGCGGTTCGCGTTGTTCTTGCGGCGAGCCTTGCGCTTGCGTCCACGCTTGCTCATCACGCTCTCCTTCCTTCACCGTTGCAACCCGGCAATTCTGCCACATCCGCTGCCGGGCCCTCGGCTGCTCGCCGCTCCGGCCATCGCGGCGTGGCAGGTGACACTCACTCTCAGGACGAGGTGCCCAGCCAGCTGCCGAATCCGCCGTGCAGCACCAGCCAGGCCATCAGGCCGTAGCCGATCTGTCCCGGATGGTCTCCGGGGGAACGGGCGACGTCGGTGACCCACTGCTCGTGACCGTCGAGCCCGCCCACCATGTCGATGTACGGGATGCGGCGGCGGGAGCAGACGTCCTCGAAGGCACCGGAGAGCTCGCGGACCGCGGCCGCCAGGGCGGGATCCCGGCTGGGCGCAGGTCCGACCACGAAGGCGGGGAGCCGCAGACGCTCCAGACCGTCCAGCACCTTGGCGACGTTCAGTCGGGAGCGAGCCAGCGAGATGCCGGCTTCGATGTCGGCCCGGCCGGGTGCGAGGATCACCCGGTGGTCGACGTTGCCGGCAGCACGTGCCTCGGTGTCGGTGCGCCGGCGCACGTCCTCGTCCCAGCGCTCAGCGAGCTCTGCGGACGTCTCATCGGGAAGCGCTGCGGTGAACATGTCGATGCGGCAGTGGGTCCCCTGCTCACTGGCGACGGCGCGGCCGAGCCAGCCCAGCGCGCGGGCGTCTCCGACCCCCGCGAGCAGGTGGTCGCCGAGGGCGATGATTCGGATCCGTGCCTGGGGATCCTGGGGGGCCGGGGGAGTCACTGCGGACACCGATACCTCCTGAGCGTGGGACAAGATGTCAACTGTAACGGTGCCTGCCGCATCGCGGAGAACCCGCTGCGGCAGGCACCGGTGGCGCTCAGACCTCGAACGCGCGGTCGAGCAAATCCTCCTGCTCGACCTTGTGCGTGGCGGCGGAACCCGTCGCCGGAGAGGCCGAGGCGGGACGGGCCACCACCTTGAGGGTGCGACCGACCTCCACGGCGAAGTTCATCGCCATGAAGCTCCACGCTCCCTGGTTCTGCGGCTCCTCCTGGACCCACACCAGCTCGGCGTCGGGATAGGCCTCGAGCACGTCGTGGAGCTCGGAGGCGGGCAGCGGGTACAGCTGCTCGAGACGGACGATCGCGGTATCGGTCCGTTCCTCCTTCTGCCGGCGTGCCACCAGTTCCCAATAGACCTTCCCGGAGGCCAGCAGCACCCGCCGCACCTTCTCGGGATCAGTGGTGGTGTCGGGCAGCACCGGCTGGAAACGGCCGCTGGTGAAGTCTTCGACCGAGCTCACCGCCGCCTTGTTGCGCAGCATCGACTTCGGGGTGAAGACGATCAGTGGCTTCTTCGGCTCCGTCAGCGCCTGCTTGCGCAGCAGGTGGAAGTAGCTGGCCGGGGTCGAGGGGATGGCCACGCGCATGTTGTCCTCCGCACACTGCTGGAGGAACCGTTCGATGCGCGCCGAGGAGTGGTCGGGGCCCTGCCCCTCGTAGCCGTGCGGTAGCAGCAGCACCACGCTGGAGCGCTGGCCCCACTTCTGCTCGGAGGCAGAGATGAACTCGTCGATGATCGTCTGCGCGCCGTTGACGAAGTCACCGAACTGGGCCTCCCACAGCACCAGCGAGTCCGGGTTCTCGACGGAATAGCCGTACTCGAAGCCCAGGGCGGCGAACTCGGACAGGGAGGAGTCGTAGACGTTGAAGCGCGCCTGGTCCTCGGACAGGTGTGCGAGCGGGGTCCACACCTTCCCGTCCTCGTTGTCGATGAACACGCTGTGGCGCTGCACGAAGGTGCCGCGCCGGGTGTCCTGCCCGGTCAGGCGCACGCGCCTGCCCTCCATGAGCAGGGAACCGAAGGCCAGCAGTTCGCCGTAGGCCCAGTCGATACCACCCTCGCTGGACATCTGCTGCCGCCGGTTGATCACCTTCTT
Organism: Candidatus Brachybacterium merdavium; assembly: GCA_019118275.1. GTDB lineage: Bacteria > Actinomycetota > Actinomycetes > Actinomycetales > Dermabacteraceae > Brachybacterium > Brachybacterium merdavium. The sequence continues at coordinate 9,075 of DWZH01000003.1, forward strand.
CAGCTTCGGGTGCACGGTGAAGGAGTCGGGGACGTCCCCGTGGGCCTGGCCAATACGCTCGAGCACGCTGTGGTCCACGGCGGTCTCCTCGATGGCCCCGGCCGGGGCGCCCTGCTGGGACTGGGGCAGATCCAGTCCCTGCACGCTGTCCCTCGGGTCGGCCTCGGAGCTCGAGCGGGTCGCGGCGAAGGCCTCGTCCAGGTGCTCCTGGAAGTTGCGCACCAGGCCTTCGGTCTCCTCCTCGGTCAGGTCGCCGCGCTCGACGAGCGTCTCCATGTAGAGCTTGCGGGCGCTGGGCTTCTGGTCGATGAGCGCGTACATCGTCGGCTGGGTCATCGAGGGGTCATCGCCCTCGTTGTGTCCGCGACGGCGGTAGCACTGCATGTCGATGACCACGTCGCGCTTGAACTTCTGCCGGTACCGGAAGGCGATCTCGGCCACTCGGACGCAGGCCTCGGGATCGTCACCGTTGACATGGAAGATCGGCAGCTGAGTCGACTTGGCCACGTCGGTGGAGTAGAACGAGGACCGGGAGGAGTCCGGCAGCGTGGTGAAGCCGATCTGGTTGTTGATGATGACGTGGATGGTCCCGCCGGTGCGGTAGCCGCGCAGCTCCGAGAGGTTCAGCGTCTCGGTGACCACGCCCTGGCCGGCGAAGGCGGCGTCGCCGTGCAGCAGGATCGGCAGCACCGGGAACTCGTTGCCCTGCTCGAGGCGATCCTGCTTGGCGCGCACGATGCCCTCGAGGACGGGATTGACGGCTTCCAGGTGGGAGGGGTTGGCGGCGAGGTAGACCTTGGTCGTCTCCCCGTCGCGCGCCGTGTAGGTGCCCTCTGTCCCCAGGTGGTACTTCACATCACCCGAGCCGAGATTCGGGCCGTAGTCGCCCTCGAACTCCTGGAAGATCTGGCCGTAGCTCTTGCCCGCCAGGTTCGACAGCACGTTCAGCCGGCCACGGTGGGCCATGGCGATGCAGACCTCATCGAGGTTGTCGTGGGCCGCCTCGTGCAGCACGGCGTCCAGCATCGGGATCACCGACTCGCCGCCTTCGAGCGAGAAGCGCTTCTGGCCCACGAACTTCGTCTGCAGGAACGTCTCGAAGGCCTCTGCGGCGTTGAGGCGATTCATGATGTGCGTGTGCTCGGGCTTCTCGAACGGCCGGCGCGGGGTCTCCATCTCGTTCTGCAGCCACGCCCGCTCCTGCGGGTCGGAGATGTGCATGTACTCCACACCGATGGTGCGGCAGTAGGCATCGCGGAGCACCCCGAGGATGTCACGCAGGGGCATCTCCTCCTGGCCGCCCAGGCCCCGGGTGGGGAAGATTCGGTCCAGGTCCCACAGGGTCAGGCCGTAGGTCTCGACATCCAGATCGGGATGGTGACGCACCCGGTACTGGAGGGGATCGGTGTCCGCCATCAGGTGGCCGCGCACCCGGTAGGAGTGGATCAGATCCATCACCCGTGCCAGGCGCTCAGACTTGGAGTCCTTGAAAGGGTTGTCGGGAACCCAGCGGATCGGCTGGTATGGGATCCGCAGCGAGGCGAAGACCCGGTCGAAGAAGCCGTCCTTGCCGAGCAGCTTCTCGCCCATCCGCTTGAGGAACTCGCCGGAGGCAGCGCCCTGGATGATGCGGTGGTCATAGGTCGAGGTCAGCGTCATGACCTTGGAGACAGCCAGGTCCGCCAGGGCGGTCGGGCTCGAGCCCTGGAACTGGGCGGGGTAGTCCATGGCGCCGACGCCGACGATCGTGCCCTGGCCCTTCATCAGGCGCGGGATCGAGTGCACGGTGCCGATACCGCCCGGATTGGTCAGCGCGACGGTGGTGTGCGAGAAGTCGTCCATCGTCAGCTTGCCGGCCCGGGCCTTGCGGACGACCTCCTCGTAGGCCTGCCAGAAGCCGTGGAAGTCGAAGCGCTGGGCGGCCTTGATGTTGGGTACCACCAGGCCGCGGGAACCGTCGGGCCGGGGCATGTCGATGGCCAGACCGAAGTTCACGTCCTCGCGACGCAGCATCACGGGCTTGCCCTTGTCATCGACGTCGAAGCCGTTGTTCATGTCGGTGATCTCGGTGATGGCCTCGACCATCGCCCACCCGATCAGGTGGGTGAAGGAGACCTTGCCGGCCCGATTGCGCTTGAGGTGGTTGTTGATGACGATGCGGTTGTCGAACAGCAGCTTGACCGGGACGTCGCGCACCGAGGTCGCGGTGGGGACGGTCAGCGACTCGTCCATGTTGCGCACTACGGCGTTCGCCGGGCCGCGCAGCTTGACGACCTCCGGCTCCTGCAGCTCCACGGCTGGGATCTGCGCCGTCGTGGTGGGCACCTTCGCCGGACGGTCCGAGGTGGTCGAGACCCTCGGGGTCCTCGGCTCCGGTCGGGAGGGGGCGGCTGGTTCTTGGTCTGCCTGGGCAGGGGCGTCGTTCACGGACGAGGATTCCTTCGCGGGCTGGGTGGACGCCGTGCTGTCGGCGGTCGACGGTGACTGGGAGGCAGGGGCGGCAGAGGACTCTGCCTGTCCCGGGTCCCGGTCGGGTGCCGGAGCCGGTTCGGGCTCCGAAGCGGCCTCGGGAGGGCCCGAGGGCTCGTCGGCAGTGCTGTCCGGGGTGGGCGTCGAGGAGCTGGAGGCGAAGTACTCCGCCCAGCTGGGGTCGACGCTCGAGGGATCTTTCTGCCACTGCTCATGGAGTGCGTCCACGAGCCACTGATTGGGACCGAACTCCGGGTTCTCCGGGTCCTGTGTCTGCTGTGACACTCTGAGATCGCCAGCCTTCTCACGGTCGAGTGATGCGGATATCGACAGCCTAACGGAGGGGACGGTGTTCACGGACGCCGACTCGAGGTGAGGATGCGGAATCTCGCGCACCGGGTGCGGGACATCACGTCAGGATCCCTGGGGCGGCTGATCGGGCAGGGTCACCCGGATCAGTGAGGACCGGTCGTCCCGGGCCGCCTCGCTGCGCGGATCGTCCAGCACCTCGACGGTGCCGCCGTGCAGACCGGCCGCCCAGCGGGCGATCGCCAGTCCCAGGCCGGTCCCGCCCGAGGTATCGGCCGATCCGCCGCGCTGGAACCGTTCGAAGACCCGGGTCCGTTCCTCTCGGGCGATCCCCGGCCCCTCGTCGTGGACCTGGATGCTCACCCCCGTCTGGTCCGCGGTGCGCGCGGCGGTGACCTGGATCCTGCCTCCGGCGGGCGAGTGCCGGGCGGCGTTCTCGAGCAGGTTGTGGATGACCTGGTGGATGCGGGCGGCATCAGCGGTCACGCTCAGATCGGGGGGCTCGACGTCGACGATCCAGCGAGCGTCGCGGCCCTCGGTCGACAGGGCGGCGGCGTCGACCACCTCGTGGAGGAAGGGCGTCAGCGCGATCTGCTCCAGATCCAGCTCGACGACGCCCGCGTCGAGGCGGGACAGGTCCAACAGGTGCTCGACCAGCAGGGAGAGCCGCTCGGTCTCGGCCAGGGCGACCGACAGCGCGGTCGGATCCGGCTCGGTGACCCCGTCCACGATGTTCTCCAGCTGGGCCCGCAGCCCGGCCACCGGGGTGCGCAGCTCATGGGAGACATTGGCGACCAGGTCGCGGCGCATCTGGTCGGTCTGTTCGAGCTCGGAGGCCATCGTCGAGAAGGCGGCTGCCAGCTGTCCGACCTCGTCGTGACTGCTGGCGCGGATCCGTTGCGTGTAGTCACCGCGGGCCATCGCCTGGGCAGCTCCGGTCATCTCCCGCAGGGGGGAGGTCATTCCCCGTGCCAGCAGCTGCGTGAACATCAGGGCGGCGAGCACCACCAGCGGGATCGCCAGCAGCGGCTGCAGGCCGGCGCGGATGCTTATCCACGTCAGCAGTGCCGCCACCGTCACCACCGACACCACCAGCACCCCGAGCTTGACCTTGAAGGAGCGGAAGAGGTCCAGCGGGCGCACATCGAGCCGGTCGGGCACCCGGGAACGAGCCGCTGGGGACGATGTTCCGCGGTGCGGGGCGTCGCCGGGGAGCTGCTCGCTCATGTGAGGGCGCCACCCGGCCCCGCCTGACCGGGCGCGACGGGATCGTCCTCGGGCTCCGCGGGGAGCTCCAAGGCGTAGCCGACCCCGTGCACGGTGCGCACCAGATCCGCCCCGAGCTTGCGGCGCAGCGCCTTGACGTGGGAGTCCACGGTCCGGGTGCCGGTGGCGTCGACCCAGTCCCAGACATCGGCCAGCAGCTGCTCACGGGTCAGGACTGTGCCGGGGGCGTTGGCCAGGCACAGCAGCAGGTCGAACTCGGTGGGGGTGAGGTGGGCCGGCACGCCGGCCCGCATCACCCGTCGGCCCGCTCGGTCGATCACCAGATCCCCGACCTGCAGGGCCATCTGCGGATCCGCCCCGTCGGCGGCGCCGGCCGCGGCGGGTGCGCGCCGAACCCTGCGCAGCAGAGCCTTGAGCCGGGCGACCAGCTCCCGCATGGAGAAGGGTTTGGACATGTAGTCGTCGGCACCCACGCCCAGGCCCACCAGCATGTCGGTCTCGTCGTCGCGGGCGGTGAGCATCAGCACCGGCACGGGATCCTCGGCCTGGATGCGCCGGCACACTTCGAGGCCGTCGAAACCAGGCAGCATCACATCGAGCACCACCAGGTCCGGACGCACATCGGTCACGGTGCGCACGCCCGAGGGCCCGTCGAGGGCGGTGGAGACCTCCCAGCCCTCGGCGGTGAGCCGGTCCGCGATGGCGCGGGTGATGGTCGGCTCGTCCTCGATCACCACCACCCGGACGGGGGCGGGCGACGAGGCGCCGCCTGACTGCCCTGCCTGCCTCGGGCGCGCGGACTGATCTGCCTGATCCGGGGTCGACATGGCGCCACTGTAGACCCCGGAGCATGCGCGAGCTGTGAGGCCCACGTCATGATCAGCCCTGCCCACAGGCACCGTGCGGGGCTCCGACGGGGGCCCGTGCGTCAAGATCGGACAACCTTCGCGCCACTCTGGCAAAAACTTGGCAATGACCGCGTTGGCCTGCTGTTCCCGCGTGGTGGCCGCGCCGTAGATTTGGGCCCGTTGTTCGGCGACGCGTCCTTCCCCTTGTCCGGCGTCGCGCTCGGACAAATCCATGACACACGTTGCTGATCTCTAAGGCAGGTCGATCTCTTGGCGAATCATCGCGCCGAAGGACGGGCCCAGGTGCGCACGCTCCGGGCCACGGGTGGGACCCACCGGGACGGTGCCCTCCCCGCGAGCGTGGTCAAGGTCGGAGTGCTGGGTGCCCTGGCGACCGCCACCATCGCCGCTCCGCTGGCCGCTGCCGCAGCCGGCGTCGAGGAGGGGGCGGAGCTGCCGCAGACCGCCGGCGCTTCGGCTCCCGCGGCAGCTGACGTGCCGCGCGAGGCCGTGGCCCTGCCTGCCGCGCAGCTCGACGACGCGGCCGCTGAGACCGCGGAGGACACGGAGGCTGAGGCTCGCGACTCAGAGTCAGCAGCCAGCCGCGATCAGGCACGCACCAGTCCGGTCGCCGACCAGGAGGATTCCGAGGAGGCCGAGGACACGGAGCCCTTCGACATCGAGGTCGAGGCTCCGGCGCCCGAGCCGGAGCCCGAGGAGGCCGACAAGCCCGATGAGGACGGAGCCGCGGCGGCCGCGACCGATGGCTACGTCCAGCCGGTCGACGGGCCGATCACCTCCGGCTACGGCTACCGCACCCACCCCGTCCTGGGAAGCTCGAGGCTGCACGAGGGCGTCGACTTCGGTGCCTCCTGCGGCACTCCCGTCCAGGCGGTCAAGTCCGGCACCGTGGTCGCCACCGAATTCACCAGTGCCTCTGGAAACCGCGTCAAGGTCGACCACGGCGACGGCGTGGTGACCGGCTACTACCACCTGCAGGACTTCGCGACCTCGGTGGGCGCCACGGTCGAGGCCGGCGAGGTCATCGGCAACGTCGGCAACACCGGCCGCTCCACCGGCTGCCATCTGCACTTCGCGAAGATGGATGGGGCAGGCAACTACTCCGACCCGATGTCGATCCTGCGGTGACCACCTCTCCCGTCGTCCTCGGCGTCGAGTCCTCCTGCGACGAGACCGGTTTCGGGCTGGTCAGCGACGGCCGCCTGCTGGGGCAGGGACTGGCCTCGAGCGCCGCGCAGCACGCCGAGTTCGGGGGAGTCGTCCCCGAGATCGCGGCTCGGGCCCACCTCGAATCCGCCGTCCCCACCCTGCGCATCGCCCTCGACGATGCCGGTGTCGAGATGGGTGACATCACCCACGTGGCCGCCACCTCCGGCCCCGGCCTGGCCACCGCGGTGCATGTCGGCCTGGCCGCCGCCAAATCCGTGGCCTGGTCCCTCGGCGTGCCCCTGTACGGCGTCCACCACCTGGCGGGCCACGCCGCCGCCGACATCCTCGAGCACGGCCCGCTGCCCGCGCACAGCATCGTGCTGATCGTCTCCGGTGGGCACACCTCGATCCTGGCCATCGGCGACCTCGTGCGGGACCCGATCGAGCATCTCGGCGACACCCTGGACGACGCTGCGGGAGAGGCCTTCGACAAGGTGGCCCGGCTGCTGGGGCTGGGGTATCCCGGCGGCCCAGCGATCTCCCGGGCCGCCGTCGACGGCGACCCGGCCGCCTTCCGCTTCCCCCGCGCGTTGCTGCGGCCGGCAGATGCCCCGTTCACCTTCTCCTTCTCCGGCCTGAAGACGGCCGTCGCGCGGACCGTCGAGACCATCGAGCGGTCCGGGGAGTCCGTTCCCGTGGCCGACATCGCCGCCTCCTTCGAACAGGCCGTTGTCGACGTGCTGGTGTCCAAGTCGGTGCGTGCCGTCCGTGAGCGAGAGCTGGACACCCTGGTGATCGTGGGGGGAGTGGCGGCGAACGCCCGTCTGCGCGCGGTCGCACAGGAGCACTGTGACCGCCACGGGATCACGCTGCGGATCCCGCCACCGCGGCTGTGCACCGACAACGGCGCCATGATCGCGGCGGTCGGCGATCTGCTGGTGCGCGCCGGCGCGGAGCCCAGCGGGCTGCGTATCGCGGCAGACCCTTCGGCAGTGCTCCACGGGGCCCAGCTGCCCCTGCCGTGATGAGGTCTGTCTCACTCCCGCGGGTCGGGAGCACCTTGAGGGTCGGAGCAGGGCCCAGCTGTTGCTAGACTGCCGGGGTCGGCCCGCGTAGCTCAGTGGATAGAGCGTCTGCCTCCGGAGCAGAAGGTCGTAGGTTCGAATCCTGTCGCGGGCACCAAG
>DWZH01000026.1 GCA_019118275.1 Candidatus Brachybacterium merdavium
GGGCCGGGTGTTCTCCTACCCGGATGCGCAGCGTCACCGCATCGGCACCAACTTCAACCAGCTGCCGGTCAACCAGCCGATCGTCCCCACGAACTCCTACGACAAGGAGGGGTTCATGCAGTTCCTGCACAACGGGGATGCGCCGGTGTACGCGCCGAACTCCTACGGTCGCGCCTACCAGGACGAGCAGGGCCCGGTCGACAACGGCTGGGAGGCCGACGGCGAGCTGGTGCGCGCCGCCTACACCCTCCACTCCGAGGACAGCGACTTCATCCAGCCCGGCATCCTGGTGCGCGAGGTGTTCGACGACGCCCAGCGCGATCGCCTGGTCGAGACCGTCTCCGGTTCGCTGAGCACGGTCGAGGAGCCGGTGCTGTCCAAGGCGCTGCAGTACTGGAAGAACATCGACACCACCATTGGTGAGCGCATCGAGCTGGCCGTCGGCACCGCCAAGGGCGCCGAGCAGCCCGGTGGCGATCCGCTGAACTGATCGTGCAGCGCTCACGCCGCGCGTGAGCCGTCGTCGACGACGAAGCGGCCCGTCCCTCATCGGGGCGGGCCGCTTCGCTGTCTGCGAGCCGGGGCCGGGCGGGCTCATCCATCCCGCGCGGGGAGGGGCGGTCTCAGACCACCAGGACCTCGCTGCGGGCCGACAGCAGCAGCTTCTGCACGGTCAGCCCCATCAGGTGGCGGGCCAGATCCGTCTGCCGGCGCAATCCCAGCACCAGCAGTTCGGCCTGCTCGGAGTCGACCACGTCGAGCAGCACGTCGGCGATGTCGTCGTCGGTGTGCAGCTGGCGGATCTCCACCCTCACCATCGAGCCGCGCAGCCGGTCGTTGGCCACATCCAGCTCACCGTCGTCGGCGTGCCGTGGATCGTCGGCCACCCCCTCCCGCACGACGTTGACCACGATCAGCGGGCCGCCGCGCAGCTCAGCTTCCTCGCGGGCGGCGTCGAGCGCCTTGAAACCCACGTCGGTGGGGATGAATCCGACGACGACGGCCATCTTGCTCTCCTGCGGTGAAGTCCGTGCAGCGACGCCCGGTGCTGCGCCGCCTGGCTCCGATACTACGGCCCACGGCGGTGCCGTGGCGGGCCGTGGGGCCCATGAATCGCGTCCTCAGGACGCCGTGGTCTTCGCGCCGGCCCGGCGCTGGCCCGAGAGCTTCTGGATCTCGTCCATGATCTGTGCGTTCAGCATGCGCCGGCGGACCCCTTTGGACAGGGAGGGATCGATGCCCTCGAGGTGGATGGGGGCGCCCACGCGGACGGTGACGATCCCCCGTTCACGCAGCCCTCGGCGCGTCAGCAGGTGCTGGGTCCCCTTCAGCCCGACCGGGATCACCGGGCAGCCCGATTCGACGGCCAGCCAGGCCGCTCCCTGTTTGCCCGGGTGCAGCAGACCATCCTTGGAGCGGGTTCCCTCGGGGTAGATCGCGAAACCTGATCCCTGGCGCAGGATCTCCAGTCCCGCCTGCAGCGCGCCCTTGCCGGAGGACAGGGCATCGCGGTCGACCGGGACCGACCCCACGGCGTCGAAGAACCAGCGCAGGATGTGGCCTCGCAGACCCTTCTGCATCCACAGCGTGTCCTTGGCGACGAAGCGGATCTGACGGGGCAGGGCGACCGGCAGGATGAAGCTGTCGATATTGGCTAGGTGGTTGGAGGCGATGATGAATCCGCCCTCGCGGGGGATGTTCTCCAACCCGGTGAACCGCGGGTTCCAGAACAGCTTCACCAGGGGCCGGACGAGGGCGCGGGCGCCGAAGTAGAAGCGGTTGGCCACGAGATCCTCCCGGAAGGTCTGACGTCGGCGTCCAGGGTATCGCCGCCAGGGGCGACACCCGCGCACCGAGCCCGCCGCGGGAGCGTGATCTTGCTCCACCGGATCCGGGGCCCGGTGGCGGCGCTGCACTGGCTCGCCGGCGGACCTCGGCAGGGCCGCTGTCGTCGCCTGCGTGCGCTGATGGTGCCCCGGATGGGAGCGGCGACGGGTTCGGACGGGTGTGGTAGAACAGGCCCTGCGCAACGCGCCGTCCAGGTGCGGAGCCGGAGACCGATGAGGCGCCCGCAGCCCGCGCTCGGTAGCAGCCGCCGGTCCCCATCGAGCCTGAGGAGCGACCGATGCCGAAGACTTTGAACATTGCCGTGATCGGCGCTGGAACCATGGCCCAGGCCGTGCACCTGCCGGTGCTGCGCCGCCGCTGGGACCGTTTCACCGTCACCGCTCTGGTGGACCACTCCCCGCGGCGGCGGCGCGAGTCCTCCGAGGTGTGGGGGATCGAGGAGGAGCGTCGCTACGAGACGGTCGCGGATCTGCTGGCGGCGGTGCGTGCGAAGTCCGTCTCGGTCGATGCCGCGCTGCTGTCGACCGATGGCCTGCATGTCGAGGATCTGCTGGCGCTCATGCGGCGGGGGATCCCGGTGCTGGCGGAACCCCCGGTGGGGTTCTCCGCGGACGAGGTGTCACAGGTCGCCGACTTCGAGCGGATGACCGGTCGGCGGCTGCTGATGATGGCCTACCCCCAGCAGTACGACGACTCGGTGCGGCTGATGAACGAGCAGATCGCCACCAAGGACCTGCGGATGATCGACCACGAGGTGCTGATGCCGGCCAGCCAGCCGCTGTTCGGCGGGGCACGCGTGACCTCCTCGGCCTATGACCTGCCCACCGAGGTGCGCACCGAGCGCCGTAAGGCGCTGCAGGCGGCCGTGGTCGCCGGGTCGGGGGAAGGCGCCACGCAGCGCGATCGCGATCTGTACGTCAAGGGGCTGCTGACGGGCGTGGCCCACCAGCTGGCGGTGCTCGAAGCCGGCTACGGCCCGCTCACCCGGCTCAGCGCGGTACGGCACTGGCCCAAGGGGGTGATCCCCGGTTCGATCGAGATCCTCGGCGAGCTCGAGGGCGGGGCGCGGGTACGAGCCGTATGGCACTACCTGCCCTTCGCTCCCGAGTACTCCGAGCGCCTGCAGGTGCTGTCCGCGCGCCGTCGGATGCAGGTGGAGCTGCCCGCGCCCTCCCACGGGGACCAGCGCTCGACCATCTCCTTGCGCGAGAAGAAGGCCGGGGTCGTGGTGGAGACCTCCCATACCGCCACCAAGGGATCGGCCGAGCTGATGTGGGAGGCCTTCCACAGCTTCGTCGAGCGCGGTACGGAGCCGGCGGCGGGCACCGAGGAGGCGCGCGCACAGGTGGTCCTGATGCGCGAGGTGCTGGAGGCGATCGTGGCTGCCGATGGCCGCTCCCTGGAACCCGAACCCGAGTCCGAACCTGGTCCCGGGCCCGACGAGGCTGAGGCCGAGAACGCTGAAGCCGAGGCTGAAGGCGGGGCCTCGGCGTCCGGGACCGCCATGGACGCGGATGCCGAACCCGAGCCCGAGACCGGCACGGCGAGCGAGACAGCCGTGGGCGCGGAGACCGATGCGCCGCACGGGACCGAGGCGACTGCCGACGCCGGGGCGTCGGCCGGAACCGAGGCCATCCCGGCCGCCGGGGCAGCGGTCGGGGCCGAGGAGGCTCCCGCCGAGGTCGTCGATGCCTGGAGCCTGGACGCCGAGCCCTCCGCCGGCGGGGAAGGCACAGCCCACGAGCCGGAGGAGCAGGCCCCGCAACCCCCTGCGCGCCGGGACCCGGACGACAGCGAACAAGGCTGAGCACGCCGGCGCCGGCACGATCCCACCTCACGTCCGGACGTTCACGAGCGCTGCCCGCGCCGACGTCAGCCGGGTCCGCCCGATGCCCTGCCCGGACGGTCCCGATCGCTCGCCTTCAGGCGGATCCGATGGCCTGCCGTCAGGCGGGTACCTCCTCGGCGCCCGCTCTCGTGCTTCCAGACGGACACGCCCGAGGGGCCGGCAGTGTGGGAACCATTCGATCCGCGAGTCGATCCGCGAGGCGGGCGCCCGGCGGCCCGCGCGGGGCGGATGCGCGACACCGGCCCGCGCGCGGCGGGCGGCGCGACACCCGGGGCAGACCGTGCGACACGCCGACGACACGCCGGGACCCGGCCCCCAAAGAGCTGGCTTCTGAGCCCCGTGGGAACGCTCCCGAGGACCGTCATCCACCGCCGGGTGGGTGACCGCGGATGCTCATCCACAGTCTCTGATCGCTTCCTTCCTCGGGTTTCGTGCGTGGGATCCGATGGTTGTCCCCATCCCTCCAGAGCTGTCCACAACCTGTCAACACCGCACTGTGGATGACAGAGTTGTAACTCAGTACATCTTGTGGTCGTTCCATGCGCCGACCACTAGGTGTAGTGTTGGCGGAGCCGCAGCGATCCAGCCCTTCCGGGGACCGGCTGCCTCATCGAAAGCCACCGATGCAGGCGTCATGGAGGGGCCAGGAGCGAACGGCACGGTCTTCGGACCACCCGGACCCACCAGTACGAGAAACGCTCCTCGCGCCGTCGGCGCGGCGCCTCGAGAAAGGCACCTTCCCGTGGACATCACCGTGTACTCCAAGCCCCTCTGCGTGCAGTGCGATGCGACCAAGCGCGCCCTGAACAAGGCCGGCGTGGCCTACGACGTCGTCGACATCACCGAGGACGCCGACGCCCTCGCGAAGGTCAAGGCGCTCGGCTACGTCCAGGCTCCGGTGGTCATCACCTCCGAGGACCACTGGTCCGGCTTCCGTCCCGACAAGATCAAGGCGATCGCAGGAGCCGGCGCACAGCGCCAGGCCACCGCGATCTGACCGGCTCAGGAGGCGTCGGCGTGGCTGATCTCGTCTACTTCTCCTCGGTGTCCGGCAATACCCACCGCTTCGTCGAGAAGCTCGGGAGGCCGGCTCGCCGGATCCCGCTCTACCCGAAGGATGAGCACCTCGTCGTCGACGAGGACTACGTCCTTGTCGTCCCGACCTATGGCGGGGGCAACGGCCGCGGTGCCGTGCCCAAGCAGGTCATCAAGTTCCTCAATGACGAACGCAACCGGAAGCACATCCGGGGCGTGATCGGTGCGGGGAACACCAACTTCGGGGAGGCCTACTGCTTGGCCGGCGACATCATCGCCCGCAAGTGCGAGGTCCCCCATATGTACAGGTTCGAACTGTTCGGTACTCCGCGCGATGTGACGCGGGTCCA
>DWZH01000027.1 GCA_019118275.1 Candidatus Brachybacterium merdavium
GATCCTCCACCGCTACGGCCCTCCCTTCCGATATCCCATGCATCCATCTCGGATGACTTCATTGCGCACCACCGTAGACACCACAACCCACCAATGGAACACCTGTTCGAAAGCTGTGGATAAAAGCTCGAGGACAGGTGGGTGACCGGTCCTGGACACTGCCGATCTGTCCACACAATATGGATACCAAGAGGAAGGAAGACCCGATTTCGACTCGTTCTCCCCTCCCCACCTCCTGCTTGCCCACAATCACAATCCAGAATGTGGATAAAACAGTGGTCATCAGATCCCTGATGCCTGGATCTCCACATGCGCCGAGTTCCGGTACGTCGATGCCGAGCAGGCGGATCCGAGCCGAGTGGATAGGGGCCGTCGGACTCGTGCCGGTCGGATCCTGATTCGGAGTGGGAGGGTGGCGCCCCGCGTACCGAGCAGATCGCTGTGCTGAACGTCTTGGCAGTCGCCGCGCCTGGCAATCGCCGTCGGCAGCACCGGCAGCACCGGCAGCGCCAGCGGGCAACCCACCCCTCGACTGGCTCTCAGCGTGATGGCCTCTTCCCTGAGCGCCCACGGCCCTGAGCGCCCACGGACGGGCGGCCAGTGGGACACGGACCTGCGGGCCGCTCGAGGGCGGCGCATCGAACGTGACACCTCGCAGGTGACACCGCGAGGGAGGCGCGTCGAAGGGAGACACGCCCGACACGCCGAGCCCGCTCCCGTGACCTTGTCGACGGCCTGCGCGGCGCCCAACCGTCGGCCCCGCGAACTAGGCTGGTCGGCATGTCCGACGACTTCGTGCACCTCCATGTCCATACCGACTATTCGATGCTGGACGGGGCCGCGAAGATCGACAAACTGGTCGACGAAACCGTACGTCAGGGCCAGAAAGCGGTCGCGATCACCGATCACGGCTACCTCTTCGGCGCCTACGAGTTCTACGACGCCGCGACCAAGGCCGGCATCAAGCCGATCGTCGGGGTCGAGGCATACGTGACTCCCGGGACCAGCCGCCACGACCGCACCCGGCTGCAGTGGGGCACCAAGGCACAGCAGGACGCCGGTGACGACGTCTCCGCCCGCGGTGCCTACACCCACCTCACGCTGCTCTCACGCACCACCGCCGGGATGCACAACCTGTTCCGGCTCGCCTCGGACGCCTCCCTGGACGGGCAGATGGGCAAGTGGCCCCGCATGGACCGCGAGATCCTCTCGACGTACTCCGAGGGGCTGATCGCCACCTCCGGCTGCCCCTCCGGGGAGATCCAGACCCGTCTGCGGCTGGGCCATTTCGAGGAGGCGGTCAGAGCCGCCGGCGAGTACCAGGACATGTTCGGCAAGGACAACTACTTCATCGAGCTGATGGACCACGGTCTGTCGATCGAGCAGCGGGTGTCCAAGGACCTGCTCGAGGTCGCCAAGGCGATCAACGCTCCGCTGGTGGCGACCAACGACCTCCACTACGTCACCGAAGCCGACCACCAGATCCAGGACACCCTGCTGTGCATCAACTCGGGATCCCGGATGACTGACCCCAACCGCTTCAAGTTCAGCGGCTCCGGCTACTACCTGAAGTCCGCGCGCGAGATGCGCGAGCTGTTCAAGGAGTTCCCCGAGGCGTGCGACAACACCCTGCGCATCGCCGAGATGTGCGAGGTGGAGTTCCACACCGCGGACGAGGGCGCCAACTACATGCCCCACTTCGCCACCCCCTCCGGGGAGGACGAGGAGTCCTGGTTCGTCAAGGAGGTCCAGCGCGGTCTGGAGTACCGCTACCCCTCCGGCATCCCCGACGAGGTCCAGTCCCGCGCCGACTACGAGGTCTCCGTGATCTTGAAGATGGGGTTCCCCGGCTACTTCCTGGTGGTCTCCGATTTCATCAAGTGGGCCAAGGAGCAGGGCATCCGGGTGGGCCCGGGCCGTGGCTCCGGCGCCGGCTCGATGGTCGCCTACGCCATGCGCATCACCGACCTCGACCCGCTCGAGCATGGCCTGCTGTTCGAGCGGTTCCTCAACCCCGACCGCGTGTCCATGCCGGACTTCGACGTCGACTTCGACGACCGGCGCCGCGGTGAGGTCATCGAGTACGTCGAGGAGAAGTACGGCCACGACCGTGTCGCCCAGGTGGTCACCTACGGCGTGATGAAGACCAAGAACTCCCTCAAGGACGCCGCCCGGGTCCTGGACTACCCCTACGCCATGGGCGACCGTCTCTCCAAGGCCCTGCCGCCGACGGTGATGGGCAAGGACATCTCGATCAAGGGGATCTTCGACCCCGAGGACAAGCGCTACGCCGAGGCCGGCGAGTTCCGCAAGATCCACGAGGAGGACCCCGACGTCCAGAAGGTCGTGGACATCGCGATGGGCCTGGAGGGCCTCACCCGCGGCTGGGGCGTGCACGCCTGCGCCGTGATCATGTCCAGCGAACCGCTCAAGGACATCATCCCGTTGATGCGCCGCCCCTCCGACGGGCAGGTCATCACCCAGTTCGAGTACCCCGTGTGCGAGGACCTGGGCCTGCTGAAGATGGACTTCCTGGGGCTGCGCAACCTCACCGTGCTCTCCGATGCGATCACCAACATCGAGCGCAACGGGAAGACCGCGCCCGATCTGGAGACGCTCCCCTTCGACGACGAGAAGACCTACGAGCTGCTCCAACGCGGCGACACCCTCGGCGTGTTCCAGCTGGATGGCTCCGGCATGCGCACCCTGCTGCGGCAGATGAAGCCCGACCAGTTCGGGGACATCACCGCCGTGTCCGCGCTGTACCGGCCCGGCCCGATGGGCATGGGCTCCCACACCAACTACGCACTGCGCAAGAACGGGCTGCAGGAGATCACCCCGATCCATCCCGAGCTCGAGGAGCCCCTGTCGGAGATCCTGGGCGAGACCTATGGCGTGATCGTCTACCAGGAGCAGGTGATGCAGACGGCGCAGAAGGTCGCCGGGTTCAGCCTGGGACAGGCGGACATCCTGCGCCGCGCCATGGGCAAGAAGAAGAAGGCCGAGCTGGACAAGCAGTACGTCTCCTTCGAGGCCGGCATGAAGGAGAACGGCTACTCCGACTCCGCGATCGCCGCGCTGTGGGAGACCCTGCTGCCCTTCTCCGACTACGCCTTCAACAAGTCGCACTCGGCCGCCTACGGTGTGGTCTCCTACTGGACCGGCTACCTCAAGGCGAACTATCCCACCGAATACATGGCCGCGCTGCTGACCTCCAGCCAGGAGAACCGCGACCGGCTGGGCCTGTACCTGGGGGACTGCCGCCACCAGCACATCACGGTGCTGCCGCCGGACGTCAACGAATCCGATCTGTACTTCTCCGCCGTGGGCGACGACATCCGGTTCGGCCTGTCCGCGATCCGCAACGTCGGCGCGAACGTGGTCGAGGAGATCATCGCCACCCGCAAGGAGAAGGGGGCCTTCACCTCCTTCACCGATTTCCTGGACAAGGTGCCGCTGAGCGTGTGCAACAAGCGCACCATCGAATCCCTCATCAAGGGCGGGGCCTTCGACTCGCTCGGAGCCAACCGGCGCTCCCTGGTTCTCATCCACGAGGACGCGGTCGACTCCGTCGTCGGCGTCAAGCGCAAGGAGGCCCAGGGCCAGTACGACCTGTTCGGCGACGTGTTCGCCGACGCCGGCGGGGAAGAGGGCGAGGGCACCTCGGGATCCGCGGCCACGATCGCCATCCCGGACCTGCCCGAGTGGGACCGCAAGGAGAAGCTCGCCTTCGAGCGCGACATGCTGGGCCTGTACGTCTCCGATCACCCGCTGTACGGGCTGGAGCACGTCATCTCCCAGAACTCATCGACGTCGATCAGCGCCCTGGCCGACGATGGCGCCGTCGAGGACGGCACCATGGTCACCATCGCCGGGCTGATCACCACGCTCGCCCGCAAGACCACGAAGAAGGGCGACATGTGGGCGATCGCCACCGTCGAGGACCTCGAGGGCTCGATCGACTGTCTGCTGTTCCCCTCCACCTATCTGACCGTCGCGGGTGAGCTCGCCGAGGACCTGATCGTCTCCATGAAGGGGCGCGTGGACACCTCCAAGGGCATGCCCGAGCTGCGGGTGATGGAGATGACCATCCCCGAGACCGGGGGAGGGGCCGACGGTCCCGTCACCATCGCCCTGCCCGCGATGCGGGCCAGCGAGCAGGTGGTCCAGGATCTGCGCGGCGTGCTCGAGGACAACCCCGGCGGCAGCGAGGTGCACCTGCGTCTGCAGGAGCCCGGTCGTACCACGCTGATGCAGCTGGACAAGCGGCTGTCGGTCAACCCCTCGGCCGCCCTGTACGCGTCATTGAAGGCGCTGCTGGGACCCAGCTGCCTGCAGTGAACCCGTCGGGGGTATCGGACCGTGTGATGCGGGGGCGGCGTGAGAGCTCCGTGAGCACACTGAGAGTGGCCAGCTACAACATCCGCCATGGTGTCGGGAGCGATGGTCGGCTCGACCTGCCGCGCACGGCGGCCGCCATCGCCGCGCTGGGGGCCGACGTGATCGGCCTGCAGGAGGTCGACGACACCTTCGCAGAGCGATCCGCCTACGAGGACCAGGCCGCGCGGCTCGCGCAGATGCTGGGACTGCAGGTGTGCTTCGCAGCCACGATCGACCTGCCGGCAGCGGCCGGCCGCGAGCGCCGGCGCCGCTACGGGCTGGCGCTGCTGAGCCGCTACGAGATCGTCGGGCACGAGCTGCATCCCCTGCCCGGCCACCCTGCGCATCCGGCGCCTCGCGAGTCGCGAAGCGTGCTGCGTGCACGTCTGGTCCCGCCCGGCTGGCCACCGCTCGATGTCCTGGTGACGCATCTGGACAACGAGAGTCACGAGCATCGACTCGCCCAGATCCTGCCCATCGTGCGCTGCGCCGACGAGCTCGACGGCCCGGCCGTGCTGCTCGGTGACATGAACGCCGACCCCCGTGCACCGGAGCTCGCTCCGCTCGCGGCGGCCGGCTGGAGGGATGCGGCGACCGAGTCCGGGGCACGGGCCGGCTCTCGTCGCAGAGGTGCGCCTCGCAGGGTCTCGCCCCTGATCCGGGCACTGCCGCTGCCCCCGTCGACGCCGGCGACCTTCCCGGCGCGCCGCCCGCTGCGGCGGCTCGATTCGATCTGGCTGCTCGGGGCGTTGCACGGCGGCGAGCTCGACGTCGCCCGGACCCGGGCCTCCGACCATCGGCCGGTGGTCGCCACCATCCACCGTCTCGGCGGGGAGGACGCCGCGCCGACGGGATGACCTCTCCGCCGGGGTCGATACGTGGTGGCTCGAACCGCCACTGCTCCGGTGTGCTCCTCTACCGTGGGGACATGAACGCTTCCGACTCCGACGATCCCGCTCTCACCCCGG
Source organism: Candidatus Brachybacterium merdavium (assembly GCA_019118275.1). Classification (GTDB taxonomy): domain Bacteria; phylum Actinomycetota; class Actinomycetes; order Actinomycetales; family Dermabacteraceae; genus Brachybacterium; species Brachybacterium merdavium. Next base: position 5,349 of record DWZH01000027.1, read on the forward strand.
AGAGCTTCCTGCCCGGCAGCCTGATGTCGACCTTCCGCGAGCGCGCAGTGGTCCACGACCGGGAGAACACCTTCCCCGAGGACGATCTCGCTGATCTTCGCGCTCGCGGCTACCTGCGGATGCTGGTGCCCACCGAGCTCGGCGGTCTCGGTGCGAGCCTGCTGCAGGCCAGCCGGATCCAGCGCCGCCTCGCGCAGGCGTCCCCGGCCACGGCCCTGTCGATGAACATGCACCTCGTGGTCACCGCCGCCGCTCTGCACGCTCATCGGCTCGGGGAGGACTCCGGCCGGCTGATCCTCGAGGACGCGGCTGCCGACCGGCTGTTCGCCTTCGGCATCTCCGAGGCCGGGAACGAGGCCATGCTCTTCGACGCCTCCACCGCCGCGGAGGCCGACGACGCGGGCGGCTACCGGCTGACCGGCACGAAGATCTTCACCTCCCTCGCCCCCGTGTGGGACCGCATGGTGGCCCATGGGCGCCTGGCCGACCCGACCGAGCGCAATCCCCGCCTGGTGTTCGGGATCCTCGAGCGCACGGGTGCTGTGGAGGTGCTCGACGACTGGGACACCCACGGCATGCGCGCCTCCCAGTCCCGCACCACCCGGCTGCGAGAGGCGCCGATCGCCGCCGAACGGATGGTCACGGTCACACCCGTCGGCCCCAACTCCGATCCCTTCGTGATGGGGATCTTCGGGGCCTTCGAGCTGCTGATCGCCTCGGTGTACACCGGCATCGCGGAGCGGGCCATCCAGGTCGCCGCCGAAGTCGCCACCACCCGCCGCAATGTCACCCGCGGCATCGTCCACGCCGACGATCCCGACACCCGCTGGCGCCTGGCCGACGCCGCGATCGGGGTCGACGGCGCCATCCTGCAGATCGAGAAGCTGATCGCCGATCTCGACGCCCTCGGCACCGGCGAGACCGGTCCGGGGGTCATCGATCACGGGCCGCGCTGGTTCCTGCACTTCTCGGGCGTGAAGTCACGCTCCACCGAAGCCGCGATCGCCGCCGTCGACCAGGTGCTGCGGGCGTCGGGCGGCTCCCACTACTTCCGGCGCAGCGAGCTGGAGAGGCTGTCACGGGACGTGCGTGCCGGGATGTACCACCCCTCCGACGAGGAGTCGGTGCATTCCTCCTACGCCAAGGCGTTGCTCGGCGAGATCGGCGAGTCCCGGCCGCCGCTGTGACTGGAGAGGATCAGCCGAACAGGATCCGGGCCTCGTCCCAGCGGGGGCGGGGGACCGTCTTGAGGCTGTCGATCGCCTCGGTCAGCGGCACGTCGACGATCTCGGTGCCGCGCAGCGCCACCATGCGGCCGAAGCCACCGGTGTGGACGAGGTCCACGGCCGAGGTGCCGAGCCGGGTGGCGAGCACCCGGTCGTAGCCGATCGGCTGGCCGCCGCGCTGGATGTGTCCCAGCACGGTGGCACGCGACTCGATGCCCAGCCGCTCCTCGATCAGCGGGGCCAGCACCTGGGCGATCCCGCCGAAGCGGGGTCGGCCGAACTCGTCGAGGTCGTAGTCCATGAAGCCGGCGGGGGCGTCGGAGGGCACGTAGCCCTCGGCCACGACCACCAGCGGGGCGCGCCCGCGATCGAAGGCGGACTTCACGTACTGGCAGATCTCCCCGATCGTCAGGGGGAACTCGGGCAGGCAGATCACGTGCGCCCCGGCCGCCATCCCCGAGTGCAGGGCGATCCAGCCGACCGATCGGCCCATCACCTCGGCGACCATGCAGCGGTGGTGGGAGTCCCCGGTCATGCGCAGCCGGTCCAGCGCCTCGGTGGCGACCTCCACGGCCGTGTTGAAGCCGAAGGTGTAGTCGGTGGCGTCCAGGTCGTTGTCGACCGTCTTGGGGACGCCGACCACGGGGATCCCCGCCTCGAACAGGCGATTGGCGGTGTACAGCGTGCCGTCCCCGCCGATCGCGATGATCCCGTCCACGTCGTTGTCATCCATGTGGCGGCGCACGATCTCGGCGCCGTCCTCACCGTCGGCGAAGGGGTTCGAGCGGGAGGTTCCCAGGATGGTGCCGCCGATGCGGCCGATGCCGCGCACCCGGCGGCGTGGCAGGGTCATGTAGTCGCTGTCGATCACACCGCGCCAGCCGTCCTTGTACCCGATGAACTCGTCCTCGAAGAGCTTGTCGCCCTTGATCACGGCGCCGCGGATGACCGCGTTCAGTCCGGGGCAGTCGCCACCGGAGGTCAGAATTCCGATCTTCATGGGAGGAGCTCACTTCCGTCGGGAACCAGTCGGCGCGGGCATCGGCGCGGGCATCGGTGGGGCGGCGGCGTGGCCAGGTGGCCAGGACGAGCCGGGACGAGCCGGCACGAGCGAGCCGCCGCCCCAACTCTACGGTCCGAAGCGGCCCTGCGCAGGCGCGGACGTCTCTGACGGTCCGGGCGACAGACGGTCCGGGCGGCACAGCGGCCGCACCGTACACATGCAGCCGCCCCGGCCCTCCGTGCGGAGAGACCGGGGCGGCGGATGTGGCGGGACCACCCGGCAGCTCAGATGCTGGCTGCCGCGTCCTCGCCGGTGTCGTCCGTGTCCTCGTCCTGGTCGACCGCTGCGGGAACGGTGCCCCGCTGTGGCGACCCGGCATCGGACTCGGCGCGGACCTCGCGCCCGCCCTCGGCGGCGCGCTGCAGGGTGTCCTGGAAGTCCACCCCGGTGGTCGACTTGACCATGTCCATCACCTGGGCCAGACCGACCGAGATGTTCTGGCCGATCTTCGCCTCGCCGTCGGTGGAGAACACCGACAGGTTCTCGATGTTCGAGTACGGCGAGGCCAGCTCGTTGGCCACGTTCGGCAGCACCTCGAGCACCTGGGCGAGGACCGCGGCGTCGTTGAACTGCTTGTAGGCCTCGGCGCGGGCGCGGGTGGTCTCCGCCTCCGCGTCGCCCTTGGCCAGGATGGCGGACGCTTCGGCCTCACCCTTGGCCCGCAGGGAGTCGGCCTCGGCCTGACCCTCGAGCCGGACCGCCTCGGCGTCCTTCGAGCGACGCTGCAGCTCGATCTCCGCCTCGGCCCGACCGCGGGACTCGATGGCATGGGCTTCCGCATCGGCGGTGACCTTGCGGGACTCGGCGCGGTTGCGCTCGTCGGTCAGCTGGGCCTCCGACTCGGCGATGCGCGCGTACTTCTTGGAGTCCGCGTCCTGCTGCTCGGCGTAGCGCTGGGCCTCGGCCGGCTTGTGGACCTCGGCGACCAGCTGCTTCTCGCGCAGGTCGTTGTTGCGGACCGCGATGAGCTCTTCCTGCTCGATGATCTTCTGCTGCTGGGCGGCGCGGGCCAGGGGTCCGGAGGCGTCGGCGACGGCCTGCCGGGCGTCGGTCTCCTCCTTGATCTCGGCGGCACGGATCTCCAGCTTCTGCTTGGACTCCGCCTCCGCCTGCAGGTTGAGGTTCGACGCTTCGGTGGCCTCGCGTCCCGCGTCCGACTCCGCGATGGCCGCGGTCTTGGCCACCAAGGCGGCTTCGGGGCGGCCCCAGTCGCGCAGGTAGGAGCCGTCGTCCTCGATCGCGGAGATCTGGAAGGTGTCGATGACCAGGCCCTGGTTGTTCATCGAGTGCTCGGCCTCGGCCTGGACCTGGGAGGCGAAGGAGGCGCGGTCGCGGATGATCTGCTCGACCGACAGCGTCCCGACGACGGCGCGCAGCGTGCCCGAGAGGATCTCCTGGGTGTAGTTGTCGATCTGATTCTGCTGGTCCAGGAAGCGCTGGGCGGCCTTGCGGACGTCGCCGAGGTTGCCGCCGACCTTCACCTGGGCAACGCCACGCAGACGCAGGAAGATGCCGTTCATGGAGTAGCCGTCGACCTCGACCGGGATCTGGCGCGAGGACAGGCTCAGCATGAAGGCGCGCTCGAAGATCGGGCGCACGATCGCGCGGCCGCCGATGATGATGCGGGCGCCGCCGGTCTCCAGGTCGACGTCACCGGCCTTGTTGCCGCGGCCGGTGATGATCATCGCCTCGTTCGGTGGGGCGATGCGGTAGCTGCGCAGCAGCACCAGCAGCGCGATCAGCAGGATGACGACGACGAATACGCCGCCGACGACCAGGATCGGTAGCAGTACTTCCATTGGTCCCCCTCAGTCGGAATATGGTCCGGCCCGCACATTGTTCCATCGATCCACGCGACCCGCCCCCGCGTTCCGAGGAGGAGCACGGGGGCGGGCCGGGGGAGCGCGTTCAGCTGCGGTGGCTGCGATAGTAGCGGATCAGCGCGGAGGTCGAGGAGTCCTCGGCCGCGATCGCTTGCTCGTCGCCGCCTACCGCTCCCGCCAGTCCCTTGGCCAGCTGCTTGCCCAGCTCCACGCCCCACTGGTCGAAGGAGTTGATGCCCCACACCACGCCCTGCACGAAGGTGATGTGCTCGTACAGCGCGATCAGCTGGCCCAGCACCGCGGGGGTCAGGGCCGGGGCCATGATCGAGGTGGTCGGGCGGTCGCCGGAGAACTCACGGGCGGCGACCAGGGCACCCTCGGTGCCTTCGGCCCGAACCTCTTCGGCGGTCTTGCCGAAGGCCAGTGCCTTGGTCTGGGCGAAGAAGTTCGCCAGCAGCAGCTCGTGGACGTCCTGCTCGCCGTCGGCCAGCGGGTGGTCGGGCCGGGCGAAGGCGATGAAGTCCGCCGGGACGATCCGGGTGCCCTGGTGGATCAGCTGGTAGAAGGCGTGCTGGCCATTGGTGCCGGGCTCGCCCCAGAACACCTCGCCGGTGTCGTGGGTGACCAGGGAGCCGTCCCAGCGCACCGACTTGCCGTTGGACTCCATGGTCAGCTGCTGGAGGTAGGCGGGGAAGCGGTGCAGGTACTGCGAGTAGGGGAGCACCGCATGCGTCTCGGCGCCCTGGAAGTTCACGTTCCACACGTTGATGAGGCCCATCAGCAGCGGCACGTTCTGCTCGGCGGGCGCGGTGCGGAAGTGCTCGTCCATCGCATGGAATCCGGCCAGCAGCTCCTCGAAGTTATCGGGGCCCAGCACGGTGGCCAGCACGGTTCCGATCGCGGAGTCCACGCTGTAGCGGCCACCCACCCAGTCCCAGAAACCGAAGGTGTTGTCGGCGTCGATCCCGAATGCCTCGACCTTGTCGATCGCGGTGGAGACGGCCGCGAAATGCTTGGCCACAGCCTCCTGCTCCTGCTCGGCGGTCAGGCCCGCGTTCTCCCGCAGCCCGCTCAGCAGCCACTGCCGCACCAGGCGCGCGTTGGTGATCGTCTCCTGGGTGGTGAAGGTCTTGGAGGCGACGATCACCAGGGTGGTCTCGGGGTCGAGATCCTCGGTGGTGGCGTAGGCGTCGGTGGGGTCGATGTTGGAGATGAACCGGGCCGCAAGGCCCTCCTGGGCCAGCGGCTTCAGGGCCTCGTAGACCATCACCGGTCCCAGGTCGGAGCCGCCGATGCCGATGTTCACGACGGTCTCGATGCGCTTGCCGGTCACGCCCGTCCACTGCCCCGAGCGCACCGCGGACGCGAAGTCGTAGACGCGGCGCAGGGTCTCGTGGACATCACGGTCGATGTTCTGGCCGTCGACCTCCAGCTCGGGGGCGGAGCCCACGGGTCGGCGCAGCGCGGTGTGCAGCACGGCGCGATCCTCGGTGGTGTTGATGTGCTCGCCGGAGAACATCGCTTCGCGACGCTCCTCGACGCCGACCTCGCGGGCCAGCTGCAGCAGCAGCTCGACGGTCTCGGCGGTCAGCAGGTTCTTGGACAGGTCCACGTGCAGGTCGGCGGCGGCGTGGCTGAAGCGCTCGGCCCGCTGCGGATCGTCGGCGAACCATTCGCGCATCGAGCCGGTCAGCTCCCGGTCATGCGCCTCGAGCGCCTCCCAGGCGGCGGTGGTGGTGGGATCGATAGCAGTCATGTACCCATTGTGGGCCTCACGGTGCGGGAACGGGGATGCGGACCGGCACCCGGGCAGCGTCGCTCACCAGGACAGCTCTCGGCGAGGGCGGACCCGGATCTCGGTCAGCTGGGTGTCCTCGCTCGCGGTGATCGCGTCGATGACGGCGCGGGCGACGGTCGCGGGCCGGATCAGCTCCGCCCGGTCGACGTCCCCGGTGAACAGGGGAGTGTCCGCCGGGCCAGGGAAGATCGAGGTCACACGCACCCCGTGGTCCTCCACCTCGGCACGCAGGCTGTTGGCCAGGGCCCGCAGGGCATGCTTGGTGGCCCCGTAGACGGCGTTGCGCGGCACCTCGACGAAACCGGCACCGGAGTTCAGCATCACGATGGTCCCCCGGCTCTCCCGCAGGGCGGGCAGGGCGAGCCTGGCCAGCTCGGCAGCGGCGGTCACGTTGAGCGCGAAGGCATAGGACCAGTCCTCGGGCGTCGCCTCCTCGACGCGGCCGACCGGGCTGATCGCCGCGGCGTGGACCAGCGCATCGACCCGCTCGGGGAGCAGGCCGTGGTGGGGGAACTCGGTGAGGTCGGCGGGTCGGGGCTCGATGCCGGGTGTCTGCTCGGCGAGCTCGGCCAGGGTGTCCTCGCTGCGGGCGATGGCGATCACCCGCCAGCCCAGATCGGCGAGCTGCACGGCGGTCTCGCGGCCGATCCCGCTGCTCGCTCCGGTGACCACGGCAGTGCGCTGCTGGGTGGTGTCCTGACCAGTCATGGCTCGCTCCTGGAGGGTTCGATCGATCACGGTGGTGCTCCACCGTGGCACGCGGGGCTCAGTGTCGGAAGACTCGCGGCGGAGCGTGTCGGGGAGCGTGGGATCGATCTCGCCGCGAGCGGTGGTCTCGGGGTCGATGTACGAACTGTTATCGAATGGTGGATTACAGTTGACAGCCGTCGGTGCACACTGGTGTCACACTGGTGCTTGTGCACGGTGGTGTCAGGACCGACCCGACCTCGCGCCGACCGACGACGTTCGACCCCCTTCTTCTCCCCAGGAGCTCCCATGGCAATCTCGCGACGATCAATGATGCTCGGCACCGCGGCGGGAGGCGCAGCGATGACGCTGGCCGCCTGCAGCGGTGATGACGGCGGCGACGGTGACGGTGGCGGCAACGGTGGTGGCGTCATCCTGCTCTACGGATCCGAGCCGCAGAACCCCCTGCACCCGACCAACACCAACGAGGTCGGAGGCGGGCGCATCCTGCAGAACGTTTTCTCGGGGCTGATCTCGTACGACACCGATGGTGAATCGGTCAACGAGGTTGCCGAGTCGATCGAGTCCGAGGACAGCCAGCACTACACGATCACCCTCGCCGACGGCTGGACCTTCCACAATGGTGACCCGGTCACCGCTCAGAGCTTCGTGGATGCCTGGAACTACGCCGCCAACGGTGCTAACGGCCAGTACGCCACGTCCTTCTTCGAGTCGATCGAGGGGTACGACGAGATCTCCGGCGAGGACGCAGACCCCGAGGCGACCCTGAGCGGCCTCGAGGTCGTCGACGACCTCACCTTCACCGTCACCCTGTCCTCGCCGCAGGCGGATTTTCCGATCCGTCTGGGCTACACCGCCTTCTCACCCCTGCCCCAGGCCTTCTTCGACGACCCGGAGTCCTTCGGCGAGTCGCCGATCGGCAACGGCCCGTACCAGATGGTCGAGTGGAACCACAACCAGAACTGCGAGCTCCAGGCCTACCCCGACTACCCGGGACCGCGCACACCGGCCAACGATGGTCTCGACTTCGTGATCTACCAGGACCAGGAGACCGCATACAACGATCTGCTCTCCGGAGGAGTCGACGTGATCGACTACCTCGCTCCCAGCGCACTGGGCTCCTTCGAGAGCGAGCTGGGGGAAAGGGCTATCAATCAGCCCGCCGCCGGGGACTGGACCTTCACGATACACATGGAGGACCCGGACTTCTCCGGTGAGGCCGGCAGGTTGCGGCGACAGGCGATTTCCATGGCCATCGACCGGCAGGAGATCTCCGAGGCCATCTATGCCGGCACCCGGCCGCCGGCCACGGACTTCACCACTCCGGTGGTCAACGGCTTCTCCGAGGACATCCCCGGCAGCGAGGTGCTGACCTTCGACGAGGAGCGCGCGAAGGAGTTGTGGGCCGAGGCCGAAGAGATGCAGCCCTTCGAGGGACCCTTCACCCTGGCGTACAACGCCGACGGTGGGCACCAGGAGTGGGTCGACGCGGTTTGCAACTCGCTGCGCAACGTGCTCGGCATCGAGGCGTCCGGCAACTCCTACCCGGACCTGAAGTCTCTGCGGGACGACGTCACCTCCCGCACCATCGAAGGCGCCTTCCGCACCGGTTGGCAGGCTGACTATCCCTCCATGTACAACTTCCTCAGTGCGCTGTACACGTCGGCTGCGGCCGAGGGCCGTGGCTCGAACGACGGGGACTACATGAATCCCGAGTTCGACGACTTGCTGCAGCAGGGGCTGTCGGCCACCGACGACGAGGAGTCCTATGAGTTCGCCAGGCAGGCCCAGGAACTGCTCCTGGAGGACCTGCCGGCGATCCCGCTGTGGTTCGACAACGCTGCCGGCGGCTCCGCCGAGACCGTCGAGAACGTCGAGTTCAGCTGGGACGGGCAACCGGTGTGGCACCAGATCACCAAGGTCTGATCCGCCGCACGGGGCCGGGACGTGCCGATCGCGTCCCTGCCCAGCTCGCCTGATGCCCAAGGGCGCCGTAGCGCCCCCTCCGCCCTGCCCCCTCTCCTCCTGATGGAAGTGCGAGTATGACCTGGTACGTGCTACGTCGCGTGCTGCAGATGATCCCGGTCTTCTTCGGCGCGACGTTCCTCGTGTACTTCCTGGTGTTCTTCATGCCGGGCGACCCGATCGCGGCGCTGGGCGGCGACAAGCCGCTGCCGGAGGCCGCGCAGATCCGCCTCCGCGAGGAGTTCAACCTCGACAAGCCGTTCCTGGTGCAGTACTTCCTGTACCTGGCGAACATCTTCCAGGGCGACCTGGGGTCGACGTTCCGCGGCCAGTCGATCGCCAGCCAGCTCACCGACGCGTTCCCGATCACGATCCGCCTGGCGCTCATCGCGATCATCTTCGAGACGATCTTCGGCATCCTCGCCGGCGTCATCTCCGGCCTGCGCAAGGGCACCTGGATCGACACCACCTTCCTGATGGCCTCCCTGCTGGTGATTGCCGTGCCCACCTTCGTGCTCGGCTTCGTCGCGCAGTTCGTGCTGGGTGTGCAGCTGCAGGTGATGCCGGTCAATGTCGGGCGCGATCCGAGCTGGACGAACCTACTGGTCCCCGGCATGGTGCTGGGGGCCGTCTCCTTCGCCTACGTGCTGCGCCTGACCCGCACCCAGGTCGCGGAGGTCGCGAGTCAGGACCACGTGCGCACCGCCACCGCCAAGGGCCTCGGCCGCGGCCGGGTGATCACCACGCACGTGCTGCGCAACTCGCTGATCCCGGTGATCACCTACATCGGCATCGACCTGGGGATGCTCATGGGCGGTGCCATCGTCACGGAGTCCATCTTCAACATCCCCGGCATCGGCTTCCACCTGTTCGACGCCATTCGAGCAGGGGAGAGCACCAAGGTCGTCACGATCGTGACGCTGCTGGTGACAGTGTTCGTGATCGCGAACCTGGTCGTCGACATCCTGTACGCCCTTCTCGACCCGAGGATCCGCTATGTCTCCAAGGCCTGACGCCCTGCCCGGTCAGGAGCACTTCGTCGCTCCGGCCGATGAGGTGCCGCTGCGGGCCGTCGACGCCGTCGACACCGAGTCCGAGCCGCGCTCGCTATGGGGCGAGGCCTGGCACTCCCTGATCCGTAACCCGGTTTTCGTGATCTCAGGGGTGCTGATCGCCTTCATCCTGCTCGTCACGCTGTTCCCGAGCCTGTTCACCAGTCAGGACCCACGCTACTGCGTGCTGGCCAACAGCTACGGAGGGCCCCAGGCCGGGCACCCCTTCGGCTTCGACCAGCAGGGCTGCGATGTCTATGCGCGCGTGATCTACGGTGCCCGCGCCTCGGTCAGCGTGGGCGTGCTCACCACGATCGGAGTGGTGATCCTGGGCGGGATCATCGGGGCGATCGGAGGCTACTTCGGCGGCTGGTTCGACGCAGTCCTGTCGCGGCTGACCGACATCTTCTTCGCGATCCCGCTGGTGCTGGGCGCCATCGTGATCATGCAGCTGTTCAAGCAACAGGCCGGTGTGCTGCTGCTGGTGGCGGTGATGATCGTCTTCGGCTGGACCGCGATCGCCCGGATCGCGCGATCGTCCGTGATGAGCGTGAAGAACGCCGAGTTCGTCACCGCTGCCACCGCCCTCGGGGCGGGACGAAGGACCAACCTGTCCCGGCACATCGTCCCCAATGCAGTCGCTCCCGTGATCGTCACCGCGACCGTGAACCTCGGCGTCTACATCGTGGTCGAGGCGACCCTGTCGTTCCTGGGGGTCGGCCTGCCCGATGCCTCCGTCTCCTGGGGCATGGACATCTCCAAGGCGCAGTCGGCCCTGCGGGACCGTCCCAGCCTGCTGTTCTACCCGGCCGGCGCCCTCGCCATCACGGTGCTGAGCTTCATCATGATGGGCGACGCCGTCCGTGACGTCCTCGACCCGAAGGCCAAGAAGCGATGACCCGGACCCCCGCAGACGCCACCTCCCCGGCGGGCACCACCGCGCCGCTGCTGGACATCCGCGACCTGGACGTCACCTTCACCACCTCGACCGGTACGGTGCCCGCCGTGCGCGGGGCGAACCTGTGCGTCTACGCCGGCCAGACCGTCGCGATCGTGGGGGAGTCCGGCTCGGGCAAGTCCACCACCGCGATGGCCATCTCCCAGCTGCTGCCGCGCAACGGCGCCATCACCGGCGGGCGCATCGACTTCCAGGGCCGCGACATCTCCCGCTCCAGCGGCAAGGAGATCCTGGCGCTGCGTGGCAGCGAGATCGGTCTGGTCCCGCAGGACCCGATGAGCAACCTCAACCCTCTGTGGCGGGTCGGCTTCCAGATCAAGGAGACCCTGGTCGCCAACGGTGTCGCGAAGGGCAAGGAGGCCGATCGGCGCGTGATCGAGCTGCTGGCCGAGGCCGGGCTGCCAGATCCCGAGGAGCGTGCGAACCAGTACCCGCACGAGTTCTCCGGCGGGATGCGTCAGCGCGCCCTGATCGCGATGGGCCTGGCCGCTCGCCCGTCCCTGCTGATCGCCGACGAGCCCACCAGTGCGCTGGACGTGACGGTCCAGCGCCAGATCCTCGACCACCTCGACCACCTCACCGGCACCCTCGGCGCGGCGGTGCTGCTGATCACCCACGATCTGGGCCTCGCCGCCGAGCGTGCCCAGCACCTGGTCGTGATGTACCGCGGCCACGTGGTCGAGTCCGGCCCCGCGCTCGAGCTGCTCCAGCATCCGCAGCATCCGTACACCCAGCGGCTGATCGCGGCGGCACCGTCGCTCGCCAGCCGCCGCCTGGTCTCGGGCCAGGCGCGGGCCGAGATCCGGCGCGAAGCGGAGGGAGCCGCCCGGGACCAGCTCGAGGACGATGCGGCGGGCGAGGGCACCTCTGTGACCGGGCCGGCCGCGGAGACCCACGACGACGGGGACGACGTGATCGTGGTCGAGAACCTCACCAAGGTGTTCTCTATCCGCGGCCGGGCCCCCTGGGTCAGGCCCACACCCTTCACCGCGGTCGACGACGTCTCCTTCCGGCTGCGGCGCGGCACCACCAGCGCCATCGTCGGAGAGTCCGGATCGGGGAAGTCCACCGTCGCCCAGATGGTGCTGCGACTGCTCCAGCCGACGTCCGGTCACGTCCGCTTCGACGGACAGGACCTGGCGACGATGACCGACCGCGACCAGTTCGCGCTGCGCCGCAGGGTCCAGCCGATCTTCCAGAACCCCTACGGCACGATCGACCCCACCTACTCGATCTTCCGCACCATCGAGGAACCGCTGCGGCTGCATCGGATCGGTACCCGCAAGGAGCGCATCGCCCGGGTGCGCGACCTGCTGGACAAGGTCGCCCTGCCCACCGGTGTGATGGACCGCTACCCCAATGAGCTCTCCGGCGGTCAGCGCCAACGGGTGGCGATCGCCCGCGCCCTCGCGCTCGACCCGGAGGTGGTGATCTGCGACGAGGCCGTCTCCGCCCTGGACGTCCTGGTCCAGGCGCAGGTGCTCGAGCTGCTCAACGACCTCCAGGGCGAGCTGGGCCTGTCCTACCTGTTCATCACCCACGACCTCGCGGTGGTGCGGCAGATCGCCGATGACGTGATCGTGATGGAGAGCGGCAGGGTCGTCGAGCATGCGGCCACCGAGCAGGTCTTCACCGACCCGCAGCAGGAGTACACCCGGCGTCTGCTGGATGCGATCCCCGGCCGCAGCATCGAACTGGCCGGATCCGACGCGCTCGGAGCCCTGGAGGAGGCACAGGAGCCCACCACCGAGGCCGAGGTGGCAGACACCGATGGCGCCGGCGATGTCCCGGGCCCCGGGGAGGACGACGAGCCGTACACCACCGGCGGACTGGTCTGAGGAGCCCCGCCGGACCGAGATCCCGCCCGGGGCGAGCCACCTGATCGCCGCGGCGCAGGTGACGAACGACGCTCCGCGCGGGTGCAGGTCATCACTGCAGGGCTCCCCCGGAGGGCCTCGGTCGATAGACTCTGCACGGCCCGGCGCTCCGGGACCTCTCCGACGCTGAAACGAGCAGCCCCCGCATGACACTTCGCCACCGCAACGACCTGCGAAACGTCGCCATCGTCGCCCACGTCGACCACGGCAAGACCACCCTCGTCGACGCCATGCTCAGCCAGGGCGGCGCCCTGGGTGAACGCGGCAAGCACGAGGAACGGGCGATGGACTCCGGCGAGCTGGAGCGCGAGAAGGGCATCACGATCCTCGCCAAGAACACGGCGATCCGCTACACCGGTCCCACTGCCGCGGCGATCGGTGAGGACGAGGGCATCACCATCAACGTGATCGACACGCCTGGCCACGCCGACTTCGGCGGTGAGGTCGAGCGGGGGCTGTCCATGGTCGATGGGGTGGTGCTGCTGGTCGACTCCTCCGAGGGCCCCCTGCCCCAGACCCGCTTCGTGCTGCGCAAGGCCCTGGCGGCCCGGTTGCCCGTGATCCTGGTGGTCAACAAGGTCGACCGGCCCGACGCCCGCATCGACGACGTCGTCGGAGAGGCCACCGATCTGCTGCTGGGCCTGGCCTCCGACCTCGCCGAGGAGATGGAGGACCTCGACCTCGATGCCGTTCTGGACGTCCCCGTCGTCTACGCCTCCGGCAAGGCCGGTCGCGCCTCGACCACCAAGCCCGCCGACGGCATCCTCCCCGAGGAAGAGAACGTCGAGGCCCTGTTCCGGACCATCATCGAGTCGATCCCGGCCCCCTCCTACGACGACGAGATCCCCCTGCAGGCGCACGTGACCAACCTCGACGCCTCCCCGTTCCTGGGCCGTCTGGCCCTGTTGCGGATCAAGAGCGGCGAGCTGACGAAGGGGCAGCAGGTCGCCTGGTGCACCCGGCACGGCGAGACCAGGACGGTGAAGATCACCGAGCTGCTGGAGACCAAGGGCCTGGCCCGCGAGCAGATGACCCGCACCGCGCGCCCCGGTGACATCGTCGCCGTTGCCGGCATCCCCGACATCATGATCGGCGAGACCCTCGCCGACGCCGCCGATCCGCGGCCGCTGCCGCTGATCGAGATCGACGACCCCTCGATCTCCATGACCATCGGCATCAACACCTCACCGCTGGCCGGCAAGAACGCCAAGGGCCACAAGCTCACCGCCCGGCAGGTCAAGGATCGTCTGGACGCCGAGCTGGTCGGCAACGTGTCCCTGAAGGTCCTGCCCACCGAACGTCCCGACTCCTGGGAGGTACAGGGCCGCGGCGAGCTGGCCCTGGCCATCCTGGTCGAGCAGATGCGCCGCGAGGGCTTCGAGCTGACCGTCGGCAAACCCAAGGTCCTCACCCGCGTCATCGACGGCACCGTCCACGAGCCCGTCGAGCGCATGTCCATCGACGTGCCCGAGGAGTACCTGGGCACCGTCACCCAGCTGATGGCCTCCCGCAAGGGCCGCATGGAGACCATGAGCAACCACGGCTCCGGCTGGGTGCGCATGGAGTTCCTGGTGCCCGCGCGCGGCCTCATCGGCTTCCGCACCCGCTTCATGACCGAGACCCGCGGCAATGGCATCGCCTCCTCCTACGCCGACGGCCACCAGCCGTGGATGGGTCCGATCGAGTTCCGCTCCACTGGTTCCCTGGTCGCGGACCGCGCCGGGGCCGTGACCCCCTTCGCGATGATGAACCTCCAGGAGCGCGGCTCCTTCTTCGTCGAGCCCACCAGCGAGGTGTACCAGGGCCAGGTGGTAGGCGAGAACGCCCGCCACGAGGACATGGACGTGAACATCACCAAGGAGAAGAAGCTGACGAACATGCGGGCGGCCTCCTCCGACTCCTTCGAGAACCTGGTCCCGCCGCGCAGGCTCACCCTCGAGGAGTCCCTCGAGTTCGCCGGCGAGGACGAGTGCGTCGAGGTCACCCCGACCACCGTGCGCATCCGCAAGGTCATCCTCGACCCGAACGAGCGCTCGAGGGCGAGGTCGCGAGCCAAGGCCGGGCTGTGAGCTCGGGCGGCGGCAGCGCCCCCCGGCGCGTCGACACCGAGTCCCGGGCTGCCCGCCTCGCCCAGGTGGCGATGGCGATCGTGCTCGCGGTGATCTCGGTGGCGCTGCTCGTCGCCACCCACCGGGTCCAGCTCGAGCTGCTGGGGGTCGACTGGCCGGTGGGGCTGCTCTTCGGTGCCGCCTTCCAGATCGTCACCTGCGTGTTCCTCTACTCGGCGACCGGGTCCCGGCTCCCCCTGGTGGTGCTGGGCTCCCTATGGGGCATCCTGGCGATGCCGCTGATGGGCCGCGGCGTCGGCGGCGGGGTGCTGATGCCCGCCGTGATCGGCGAGCAGGCCCAGTACTCCGGCTGGATCGTGCAGGGACTGGGGCTGGGCATCCCCTTCCTCGTCGCCGCAGCGATCACGGCGGTTCGTCTGCGTCGGCGCTGAGCCCGGTGGCGCGGGAGCGGATACGTGAGCCGGGACTGATCTGGTCGGCACCGCGAGAGGGGGGAAGGACGAATGATGGATGACGCGAGGCAGGCCGACGACGCGAGGCCGGCCACCGGGCGCCCGGACTGGGCCACCATCCCCAATGCCGTCACCCTGCTGCGCTTCCTGCTGCTGGCGCCGGTGTGCTGGATGCTGGCCGATGGCGGCCCGGATCCCCTCGACGTGATCCTGCTGCTGGTGTGGGCCTCGACCGACTGGGTCGACGGCCTGCTCGCCCGGGCACTGGATCAGACCAGCCGCAGCGGCGCGATCCTGGACCCGATCGCCGACCGCATCGGGTTGGCCGCGATCGTCCTCACCCTGGCGCTGATCGGGCTGCTGCCGTGGCTCGCCCTGGCACTGATCGTGCTGGCCGATGTCGCCATGGTGGTGCTGGCCACCGGAGCGGCCCTGGGCGGCCGGATCGCTGTGTCCCTGCTCGGCAAGGTCCGCACCGTCGTGCTGATGTCCGCGGTCTTCGCGATCACGGCCGCCTCCGCCTGGGCGCCGGGGCTGGTCCCCGCCGCGCAGACCCTGCTGTGGATCGGCGTGGGGATGCACGTGCTCACCGCGGTCGACTACGTGATCAGGGCGCGTCTGACGCTGCGCGCCGCACCGGAGCCGGCGGAACCTCCTTCGAGGCGATGACCAGCACCCGCGGCACACGGACCTGGCCGCGCTTGGTCATCACCGTCACGACCTGGTCGTCGGTGGCCAGGATCGTGCCCAGCGCGTCGGTCATCGACTCGCCGTGCGGGGAGGTCTCGCGATCGATCGCGTAGCGCAGCACCACGCGCTTGCCGACCTCCAGGAACGGCGCCCAGCCGGCGCGCTTGCGGTGCTCGTCGCGGATGCCCACGGCGACTCCTTCCGAGAACGGGTGGGGCCGCCCTGCAGGCGGCGCCTGGCTGACCGACGCTACCGTCTGGAAGGCCATCGCGTGACCGCCGTACGCTGTTCCTCCGCTCACGTCCCGGTGCCGGGGTACCCGCCGGTCGCCGCCCCGCCGGTGGGGGTGAGACAATGGGTGGCGACGATCCCCGGCGGAAGGAAGCTGCACATGACGTACGTCATCGCCCTGCCCTGCGTCGACGTGAAGGACCGGTCCTGTGTGGACGAGTGCCCCGTGGACTGCATCTACGAGGGCAACCGGATGCTGTACATCCAGCCCGACGAGTGCGTGGACTGCGGTGCCTGCGAGCCGGTCTGCCCCGTCGAGGCGATCTACTACGAGGACGACACCCCGGACCAGTGGGC
>DWZH01000028.1 GCA_019118275.1 Candidatus Brachybacterium merdavium
GATGCTGCCGCGGAGGAGGACGCGGACGAGGCTGAGGAGGGCTCCGAGGTCCCGGCCGAGCACCGTTCAGCCCTGAGTCAGGCGGAGAGCTACGCCGAGACCATGTACATGTCCAAGCAGGGGATCTTCGACCAGCTCGTCTCCGAGTACGGCGGTCAGTTCTCCGAGGAGGCCGCCCAGTACGCCGTGGACACCATCGATGCGGACTGGAACCAGAACGCCCTGGAGTCGGCGGAGGTCTACTCCGACATGATGCACATGTCCAAACAGGGTATCTTCGACCAGCTGATCTCCGAGTACGGCGACCAGTTCACCGAGGACCAGGCCCAGTACGCCATCGACACCATCGATGCGGACTGGAACCAGAACGCCCTGGAATCGGCGAAGGTCTACCAGGACGAGATGGCGATGTCCCCGGATGCGATCCGCGACCAGCTGTCCTCCGAGTACGGGGACCAGTTCACCGAGGACCAGGCTCAGTACGCGGTCGACAACCTCTGAGCGCCCGGTAACCGGACTTCCCGGTCCTCCCGGTCCTGCGGAACAACCCCGCCGGGCCCGAGGAGGCGACCACAGGAAGGGCTCGCCGGGATCCGTCCCGGCGGGCCCTTCCTGTCGGCAGGGCCTCGTCCCTGCTGGTCCTTCGCGCTGCTGAGTCTTGTCGCTGCTGGTCCCCGTCGCTGCTGGGCCTTGGCGCTGCTGGGCCTCGTCGCTGCTGCTTCTTGGTGCTGCCGGATCTCGGTGCGGCTGAAGCTCAGCGCCGTGGGACCCGCCGCTGCGAGGCCTCGTCCTCACGGCTCGCACCGCTCCCCTACTCTTTCGCTATGACCTCCCCTCTGTCCGACCCGCCCGCTCCCGCGTCCGACCGGACCCAGCGCATGGACCTGGTGATGGAGGGCGGCGGCGTCAAGGGGATCGCCTTGGCGGGCGCCCTCGAGGTGCTCGAGGAGCGCGGCTACCGCGTGAACCGGGCGGCGGGCTCCTCGGCCGGCTCGATCGCCGCGGCCCTGGCCACGGCCGGGATCCCGGCCGCCACGATCGTCGAGATCCTGCGAGAGACCGACTACCGGCGCTTCGAGGACGGTCCCTGGTGGACCCGTCCGCTGATCGGCAAGGGACTGTCCATCCTGTTGCACAACGGGATCCATCGCGGCAGGTATCTGACCGCGTGGCTCGAGGAGCAGCTGGCTTCCCACGGCGCACCAGGCCGCACGGGCACCTTTGCGGACTTGCTCTACCGCGACCCCGAGGACACGACGGCGCCCTCACAGCCGATGGCCCCTGTGGGGACCCCGGCCACGCAGACTCCGGCCACATCGTCCCCTACTGCGCAGACCCCGACCCCACGGTCCCCTGGTACACAGATCCCGACCACCGCGCAGCCGCAGCCGCACCGGTACCGCCTGGTGGTGACCGCCTCGGACCTGACCTCCGGGCGGCTGCGGTTCCTGCCCACCGACGCCGACGCCTTCGGTGCCGCCCCAGGACAGCTTCGGGTGGTCGACGCAGTGCGGGCTTCGACCTCGATCCCATTTTTCTTCCGTCCCGTGAAGTGGAAGAACGCCTATGGGAAGCCGGCCTGGCTGGTCGATGGCGGGCTGTTGTCGAACTTCCCGGTCTCGGTCTTCGACCGCCCAGCCGACGAGGTCCCGAGGTGGCCGACCTTCGGGATCAAGCTGTCGGCTCGTCCGGAGACGGATTTCGGGGTCGAGAACCGGATCTCGGGACCGCTGTCCTTCGGCAAGGCGGTAGTGGACACGGTGACCGGCTTCTACGACCGGATGCACATCGAGGCCAGCCACGCCGTGGCCCGCACGATCTTCATCGACACCGACGCGGTGCGCCCGTCCCAGTTCGACCTCTCCGACGCCGAGCGGGAGCAGCTGTACACCAAGGGTCGCCAGGCCGCGACCGACTTCCTGGACGGCACCGACGATCAGGACGCATGGGACTTCGATCGCTACCGCGAGCGGTTCCGCACCGGCCCGTCGGCCCGCTGACAGATTGAGCCTGGGCCACCGGCACGGATATCAGCCCCGGCCAGCACCGGACGCGGAGGTTCCTACCGCCGGACTCAGACTCACCCGTGCTCATGCGAGCGCGGAGATTACTGCAACCAGACCCATCGGCTCTCATGCGGGCGCCGAGGGTCGCCGTCGCGAGACTAAGGGCGCAGAGGGTCGCTGTCGCGAGACTAAGAGAGTTGCGTATACGCAAGCCTCTTAACGCCGAGACAGGTACGCTCCCTCCTACCACCCGACGGCACCGAACGTAACCGCCCACACGGCCGCACGGCCGTACGGCCGCCACCAGCTGGCCGTACAGCGGCACACGAGCTGGCCGCACACCAGCTAACCGCACACGAGCTGGCCGCACTCGAGCTGGCCGCGTGGCCGCGCACCGCATCCTGCGTGCGCGGCCGTGCCCCACCACTTGGACGGCGGCACGGACGTCGCGGAGCACGGACCGCAGAGAGGCGAACGCGACATGGACGCATCGGCGATCCTCCTGGGCATACGGAGGATGCTCTGGATCAGCCGCGCGGAGATGGCTCGACTCGTGCAGCTGAGCCCCTCCACCATCAGCCGCATCGAGAAGGGCACTCTGGACCCCACGTGGGGGACACTCACTCGCATCCTCGAGTCGACCGGCTTCCTCATCAGTGCAGACAGCATCGTCCCGACGGGAGACGCCTCGGCAGCGCTGGCTGGCCGCATCGTTCTCGAGCACATCCTCAGCACCGCCGAGGGCGGCAGGGATCCCGTGGAAGAGTTCGACCTCGAGTCTCTCGACGAGGTCGAACTGGACGCTCGACGCTCAGATATCGCCCCAGAGGCCGTGCAGGCCTGGTTGGAGCGATGGCGCCGGGCGAAGTGGCTCAGGAGCAATCCCCACATCGACGATCTCATGAAGATTCCGACCGTTGCCGGCGTCACCTCGACGCTCGCGCTTCGGAAGGTGCAGCGCCTGTCCGTGGGCGATCGTCGCCAGTGGAGAGAGCTTGCACTGCGTATCGACGAAGCCGGATTCGGCTACGCGGTCTCAGGCCTCATCGCCCCGCCCCGCGCGCCTGATACTCCCGCCTTGACGGCTCCGACGATCTACGTGCACGACCCGTCGGCCGTCGCCATCCATCAAGGCTGGGAGGAGTCGCCGACGGGCCTGGGCATGCATCTGATCGGCGCTCAGGGACTCGAGCTGGAAGGCACGGTGACCGACCAGGGCATCCGCTACGCTTCCCCTGCTCAAGCGCTCATGGACGGCTTCTGCGGCTCGCGAGCCGACGTCGAAGCGGCCGAGAACGCACTGTTTCGCATACTCCTCCCACCCTTCTGAGGGCGGCTCTTCGCGGCCGGGCCGTCTAGAAGGCCTCTCCCTTGAGACCGCGCAACTCGACCGACGATCGCAGGTGGCTCCTGGCCATTGCCACCCGGCGAAGGACGACCGGATCAGCGCCGTGATCACCCGCTGCATCTGCCTGGGCTCAGCAGCTGCTCACTGAGGTCAGCGGCATCTACCTGGGCTCAGCAGTTGCTGGCTGGGATCGGCCGCTGCTTGAGATCAGCCGCTGCTGGCTGGGCTCAGCTGCTGCGGTGCTCCGCGGGACCGGCCCCCGTGGTGGCGGGCTGGGCCGGGTGGCGCAGGGACAGCAGCCCGCCGATGGCGAAGGTGACGAGCACGCCCAGCAGCGGGTACCACTGCCAGGCCACCCACACCTCGCCGACCACGTAGTTCTCCATCGCGAAGAAGAAGGCGTTGACGGCCACCGCCACGACGAAGGCGATGTTGGCGTCGGCGGAGCGAGCCCGCCGGTTGACGATGCCGAACACGAAGGCGCCGAGCAACCCGCCGTAGGTGATGCCGGCCACGCCCAGGGCGAGCACCACGATGTTGCCCTCGTCGGAGCGGAATATCGTGGCCGGGGCGATGAACGCCAGGCCCCAGCCGATGGTCGCCCAGCGGCCGACCCGCAGTCCCTGCTCATCGGTCATCGGGGCCCGGCGCAGGCGGCCGACGACGTCGGTGACCGTCGAGGACGACAGCGCCGACAGCGAGGAGGACAGCGTGGACATCGCGGCGGCCAGGATGCCGGCCAGCAGCAGGCCCGACAATCCCGCGGGCAGGGCCTCGATGATGAACAGCGGGAAGATCTCGTCATCGCGTGTCAGGCCCAGATCGCTCGGAGCCATGCCCTGGTAGTAGCCCCACAGGGCCAGCCCCACCACCAGGAAGATCGCGAACTGCACGAGCACGACCACTCCGGAGGCGATGATCGCCTTCTGCGCTTCGACCTTGGAGCGGCAGGCCAGCAGGCGCTGGACCACGAGCTGGTCGGAGCCGTGGGAGGCCATCGCGAACACCGCGCCGCCCAGCAGGGAGGCGAGGAAGGAGTTCTCGCCGCTGAGCGGGTTGTCGGCGAACACGAAGATCTGCGTCTTCCCGGCCTCGGCGGCCTCGCCCAGCCAGCCGATGCCGGTGGTGCCGGCGACCACGATGATCGCGATGATGCCGCCGGCGACGTACAGCAGCATCTGGACCACGTCCACCCAGACCACGGCGGTGATCCCACCGATGAAGGTGTACAGGATCGTGACCACCGACAGGATCACGGTGATGGTGAAGTAGCTCAGCTCCACGCCCAGCCCGTCGAGGATCACCTTCAGCGGGATCGCGGCGGCCAGCACGCGGATCCCGTCGGCGAGCAGGCGGGTGAACAGGAAGGTGATCCCGGCGGTGGTCTGGGTGCTGCGCCCGAAGCGTTTGCCCAGGTAGGCGTAGGCGGTGACCATCTCCCCGTCGTAGTAGCGCGGCAACATGAAGAAGGCGACGATCACGCGGCCCAGGATGTAGCCCAGCCCCAGCTGCAGGTAGGAGAGGTCACCCAGGTAGCTCATCACCGGGATGCCGATGACGGTCAGGGCACTGGTCTCGGTGGCCACCACCGACAGGCACACCGCCCACCAGGGCAGGTTGCGTCCGCCCAGGAAGTAGTCCTTCAGGCCGGTCTGCCTGCCGCTGAGCTTCAGGCCCAGCCAGGCGGTGGCGATCAGATAGGCGGCGATCACCAGCAGATCGATGGTCTGCATGGCAGCTCTCCTTCGAGGTCATTCTCAAGCCGCACCCCGGGGCGCGTCATGGCGTCACTGAGGAGTGACGCTGGGTGCAGCCGCCCATTGGCTCACACGTGGGTCCGCGCGGGCAAGCCATATGTGGATCTGCGCGGCCGGCCCTCCCCAGTCGCCGAGCGTAGGATCGAGGCCGGCCGTTCCCGCGGGGCCGGTGGCGACATCGCCCCGGGGCTGCTCGCCGCGACGTCGATGACGTTCGTGCCGAGGCGGCGGCCCGATGACCGGCCTCAGGCCCGGACAACCGACACCACCCGAGGGGTACCCGTGCGCATCCTGTTCACCCTGGCCGGTCCCGCGGTCGCGATCGGGGCCGTTCTGGTCATCGCGGCGGTCCAGCTCGATCTCGGGATCGGGCCCGCCTACCTGCTCGGCGTGCTGCTCATCGTGCTCGGCGTGGCCGGTCAGCTGCTGAAGGTGCGCCGGCAGCGGCCGCGGCAGGACCCTCCCCCGTTCCAGATCCTGGTGCCGGTGACAGGTCGCTGGCGCGGCCTGAACTCCCCGGCCTCCAAGGTCCCCTCCCACACTCACGGCCTGGCCCAGACCTACGCCATCGACATCACCCATGAACCGGTCGGTTCCCCGCCGCGCGCCCTGGACTGGGTCTGGCCACCGATGCGCCGCCCCGGAACCTTCCCCTCCTTCGGGCAGCCGGTGCTGGCCCCCTTCGACGGGGTGGTGCTCCAGGCCCGGAGCAGGAGCCGTGACCATCTCACGCGACTGTCACCGCTGGGACTGATCTACCTGCTGGTGGAGAGCTTCGTGCGCAGCCTCGGGGCGCCCCGGCACCTGCTGGGCAACTACCTGCTGATCCAGGCGGACGACGACACGGAACGCGGCGAGAGGGGCCTCGGCGAGCCGGGCGAGCGCGAGAGTGACCGAGGCGAGCCGGACGGCGACACGGATCGCCTCGAGACAGATGGCAGCGAGAGCGGCGGCGGCCCCGTGGCGGTGCTGGCGCATCTGCGGCGGGGCTCCCTGCGCGTGGCGCCGGGTGACCGCGTCGTGGCCGGTGAGGTGCTCGCCGAATGCGGGAACTCCGGCAACTCCTCCGATCCCCATGTGCATTTCCAGCTGATGAACGGCCCCGAGATCGACACCGCCCAGGGTCTGCCCTTCCAGTGGAGCTACCGGGATGACCACGGAGCTGAGCAGCTCGGTGTCCCGGCGAACGAGGAGCTGTTCATCGCGCCACCGGCCCGGTCGCCCGGGACGCCGTGACGGCGGGCCACGACGATCGCCTCGAGGGCGTCGGGTGCGTCGAGGGCGTCGAGGGCGTCGACCATCGCAGCGCCTGCGGTTCGGCAGGTGGTGCTCGGGCTCAGGCCTCGCGCGCCGGCTGTGGTCGGCGCAGCGCGAGCGGCAGGGTCAACAGGGAGAACGCTCCCCCGACCAGCAGGGCGATCGGGAAGGAAGAGCCTCCTGCGATCATGCCGATCATCACCGAGCCCAGCCCTGTCCCGGTGTCAAAGCCGATGTTCCACACCGCGCTGGCCGAGCCGTAGTGGGGACGGCTGACGGCCCGGAAGGCCACCACCAGGGTGAGGTTCTGCAGGGCGCCGTAGCTGATGCCCACCAACGTGGCCCCCAGCAGCAGGGCCGGCGCCACGGTGGCGTGGGGATCGCGCACGGCCCAGGCCATCACGGCCATGCCAGCGGCAGTGACCAGCACCAGCGGCCAGATGAACACGTGGGGGCCGAAGCGGTCCGACAACGTCCCGGCCCGCCACCGGGCGAAGGCCGCGAACACCGTCATGCACAGCAGGGCCAGCGTGCTCAGGCCCGCGCTGTCGCTCATCGGGGCCATGAAGGTGATCAGGGCGCCTCCGGCCAGGGTGACCCCCAGCAGCAGCACCATCGGGCGCAGCAGCTGCAGATAGGGAGCGCGCTCGCCCGTGCTGGGGACACGCTCGGCTCTGCGACCCAGCATGATCGCGGGCACCACGCCCACCGCTGGCAGCACGCCGATGGCGAAGATCAGCCCGAATCCGAGATTCTCGACGATCCAGGGCCCGCCGGAGATGAACAGCACCTGCGGACCGGCGACCGCCAGCCCGTACACACCGATCGCCTGACCACGCCGGGCCGGTTCGACCAGTTCGGCGACCAGGGCGCTGCCGGTCACGGTGAGCACTCCGAAGCCCAGGCCCCGCACCGCCGACAGCGCGAGCACCGATATGAGGTCATCGCTGAGGGCGAAGGCAGCTGCCGGCAGGCCCAGCAGCAGCATCCCCGCGGCCAGCACCGGGGCCCAGCCGAAGCGACGCAGCGAGGCGGGCACGACCAGCTGGGTGAGGACCGTGAACAGCATCAGCACGCCGTTGACCAGCCCGGCCCCCATGGAGCCGGCGCCGCCGTGGACCGCCCATAGGGGAGCAACCGGCAGCAGAGCGGCGTACCCGGAGAATCCCAGAAGCGTCATGGCCACGAGCAGAGGCATGCCCGGGGCGCGCAGAGCCGAGTCCTTCACTGCGGATCAGGCCGGGACGCGGGCGCGCTGGAGCGCTGGAGCAGAAGAGGCATAGAGGCAGGCTAACGCCCCAGACGCAGTATCAGCGAGGTGACCTGCACCATCAGTGACGGGCGGAGTCAGCGACGCTGCTCCGAAGAGACCTCGATGCGTGGGCCGGAGGTGTACTTTTGCAGCACGCTGGTGCTCACCGCCTCTGAGGACACACCCTCCTGCCGAACCCGCGTTCGGAGGTGCTCACGGCAACTCTCCTTTCGTCTCGTCCTCGGCTCACCGGTGCTCACAGGTCACTTTCCAGTTAGACATGGTCTTCTTCGCGAACAGATGGTCGTCGGCCCCGACAGGCCCGACAGACTCGACAGAGGGGCGAGGAAGGCGTGGCCATGGGCAGCGAGCGCCCGCTGGTTCGGGTACCGCTCCTGGCACTGCCGCCGGATGCCACCGGGTTGCGCCGGCCCGCTACTGTTTCACCTCATGGAACAGATGCCGGCGCCGCATGCGGCGTATCCGATCCGGGCGGTGGACAGGGTCTGCGACATCCTGGACGCCCTGGCCGAGGCCGGCCGCCCGGTCTCGCTGCCGGAGGTGGCAGCGGCCGCCGAGTTGCCCAAGAGCTCCACCTTCCGCTACCTCGCCGCGCTCGAGGCCCGACGCTACGTGGAACGCTCCGCCGGTGGGGGCGAGTACCAGCTGGGGCCGGCATTCCGTTCGCCGGACGCCCAGGGCCTGGCGCAGCTGCAGGAGGCCGCCGAGCCGGTGCTGGCGGCGCTGCGCGACCGGATGGGCGAGACCACGAACCTGGGCCTGCTGGAGGGCTCGACGGTGGTGCACGCGGTGGTGTGCGAGTCGCCGCAGATGATGCGGCTGGCGGCCCGGGTGGGCGAACGGGGCCCGGTCCATGCCACGGCGCTGGGCAAGGCGATGTGCGCGGCCCTGCCCGAGGCGCAGGTGCGGGCGATGCTGTCCCAGCACGGCCTGCCCGCCTTCACCGAGTCGACGATCACCGACCCGAACGCCTACCTCGCGGAGCTGGAGACGGTGCGCGAGCAGGGCTACGGGGTCGATGACCAGGAGAATCAGCTCGCCGGCCGCTGTGTGGCGGTGCCCCTTTCTGGCCTGCCCGTCCCGGCTGCGATCAGCGTCAGCGCCCCGGCCGGGCGCCTGCCGGCCCGCGAGGTCCGGCACGTCGCGCAACAGCTGCGACGTGCGGCCGAGGAGATCGTCCGCGCGCTGCGTGAGTGACATCGTTCGGGGCATCCGCCCGCATCCTCCCCGCGTCCTCCCCGCGTCCTCCCCGCGCCTCGCCCGCTGCCGGGCTGAGGCGCTGGAGCGCGGTCAGACTGGGCTGCTACAGCGCGGTCAGGCTGGGCTGCTGGAGTGCGCTCAGGCTGGGCTGCTGGGACGCCATCGGGCTGAAGCGCTGGAGTGCACTCAGGCTGGGCTGCTGGGGTGCTGATGTGCGGAGGTGCGGAGGTGCGGAGGTGCGGAGGTGCGGAGGTGCGGCCGGGGACCCCTGTCCGGGCGTTAAGAGAGTTGCGTATCCGCAATTCTCTTAACGCCCGGACAGAGAGGAGGACCGACTGACGCCAGCCTCCGGAAAAAGCACCCTTTGACCGCGGTGCACGCTCACCTTAGAGTTCACTCACTGGAACAGCCGTTCTAACCACCAGAATAGCGTGGGCAACTCGATGAAGAGGGCAGCAACGTGAACGATGCAGTGGCAACCACGGACGATGCAGCGGTCCCCACGGACGATGCAGCGACCGCCACCGAAGGAGCAGGCGGCCTGATCGACTCCTGGCCGCGCTCGCATGAGGCCTGGGAGCGCACGAAGCGTTCCCTGCCCGGCGGGATCTCGACCGGTCTGCGGTCCGCGATGCCCCCGCATCCGCTGTTCTTCGAGGGCGGCGCCGGTCCGCGCCTGAGGGATCTGGACGGCAACAGCTACCTGGACTACGTGCTCGGCTGGGGGCCGGTGATCCTGGGCCACGGGCATGAGGGCCTCACCCGGGCCGTGGCCGCGCAGCTGCCGCACGGGGCGACCTACGGCGCCGGACACCTGCTGGAGGCAGAGGTGGCCGAGATGGTCATCGAGCGCGTGCCCGGGGCGCAGCGGGTGCTGTGGTCCAACACCGGATCGGAGGCCTCCCAGGTCGCGCTGCGGGTGGCGCGCGGTGCCACCGGCCGGGACCGGTTCGTGAAGTTCGGCGGCCACTACCACGGGTGGACCGACACGATGCTGCTGGGATACCGCCCCGGGCCCGATGGCGAGCTGGGCCTGGGCAGCCGGGGTCAGCTGCCCCGCGCCCTGCAGGAGGCCGCGATCGCTCCCTGGGGCGATTTGGAGGCGGTGGCCGAGCTGCTGCGCACCCGGCAGTTCGCGGCGCTGTTCTGCGAGCCGGTGCTGTGCAACTCCGGGGTGATCGCCCCACCTGAGGGGTTCCTGGAGGGCCTGCGGCAGCTGTGCGACGAGACCGGCACGGTGCTGGTGTTCGACGAGGTGATCACCGGGTTCCGGATGTCCCGCGGCGGGGCGGCCGAGCTCTACGGGGTGGTGCCCGATCTGGTGACACTGGCCAAGGCCGTCGCCGGCGGGTATCCGCTCGCGGCGGTCGCGGGCACGGCCGAGTTGCTGGATGCGACCACCGCCGGAATCGTGCACGCCGGCACCTACAACGGCAACCCGGTCGTGCTCGCGGCCGCCAAGGCCACCTTGGAAGCGCTCGATGAGCCCGGGGTCTATGAGGGCTTCGAGCGTCACGGCCGCGACCTCGCTTCCGGCTTCGCCCGGGCTCTGGCCGCCCAGGACGTGGCGGCGACGGTCAACCAGGTGGGGCCGGTGGTCCAGTGCATCGTCGGTGTCCCGGGCTCCCGCGACTTCGAAGATTTCCTGGCCGCCGACCAGGCCTTCTACGACCGGTTGCTGGTCCAGCTGCTGCGCCGCGGCATCTTCACCCTGCCCGGTGGTCGCTGGTACATCTCCACCGCCCATACCGACGCCGACATCGCCGCCACCATCCAGGCCTTCGAGGGCGCGCTGGCCACGGCCCTCGAAGACGGGCGGCCGGCGCTCGCTCAGCGCTGAGGCGGCACCTCCCTCCCCAGCTCGTGACCAGGGCCCCTCGGCCCGCGTCGGCGCCGCTGGGGCGGGGGCTCAGGCCTCTTCGCCGGTGACCTTCGCCGGCAGGTCCGCGAGGATCCGGCCGACGATCTCCTCGTAGACGTCCTGGGTGTAGTGGAAGGGGGCCAGGCCCCAGCGGTGCTCGGGATCGGCCAGCAC
The DNA here is from genome assembly GCA_019118275.1 of Candidatus Brachybacterium merdavium. GTDB lineage: Bacteria > Actinomycetota > Actinomycetes > Actinomycetales > Dermabacteraceae > Brachybacterium > Brachybacterium merdavium. Next base: position 10,877 of record DWZH01000028.1, read on the forward strand.
GCCCAGCGGCTGCAGCTCCAGGACCCGGAACCCCAGGCCGCGCAGGTGCTCGTAATAGCGGCGGTAGGCCTCATTGGCCTCCATCGCGGTGGTGCCCATGCTCTGCGGGGTGTGCTTGCCGTCGACGGTCACCAGCGCCCACGGCACCTGCAGCACCAGGGCCTTGTCGAACAGTTCCAGCTCGACCAGCCGGCCGCGCAGCTGCTCGGCGCGCGGGGCCCACAGCTCGAAGTGCTCATCGGTGCCGAACGGCACGTGACGGGCGTCCTCGACGGCGGTAAGCGCCTCAGGGGCACGCACCAGGTCGATGCTGCGGGTGACGACGGCGCCGTCGTCGAACACGTGCACCCCGTGGCGCTCATCGGCCAGGTCCCACAGCAGCACATCGGTCTCCCCCGCCGCGCCCACCAGGCGCTCGTCGAGATCGCCGGCGAAGTCGCCGGTCATCATGCGGCGCTGGAAGTGGGAGTCGATCCGGACGTCGGCGGGGAACATGGCTGAGGCGTCGTGGTCGGCCGAGAGCAGGGACTGGCGGGCGATGTAGCAGACCACCTCGAAGCGCTCGGAGCCGGCGAGGTCCATGGTGTCGCGTGCGACGCAGCTGCCGTAGACGGTCACGCGCACCTGAGGTGCGTCAGCGGGCTGGTCGGGCACGGGGCTCCTCGAGGGGCGGGGCACGGGCGGGGCGATGCGGGCGGCAGGCGCGCGGCCGGTGGTCCGTCACGCATCCGGGCGTAGCGCACAGGGTACGTCGAGACGGCTCCGGAGCGCGCTGGCCTGGAGCGACTGTGGCGAGGAACGCAGGGCCCAGGTAGGGGCCGGGGCCCGCCCCGAGTAGGCGCCCGGGCCTGCCCAGGTGGACACCGAGGCCTGCCTCGGCGCGCCGCACATGGCGCCAGGAACCTGGTGGTCCGGTCCGTATACGAGGACGGGTACGCGGTCATAGAATCCTTCGTACCCACACAGCTGGCCAATTCACCTCAGGAGCGACGCCATGGCCACGAAGTCCCCCGTCACGCTCACCGGCAAGGCCGCTATCCGCTCGATCGGTGCCCGGTGGATCCTGCCCCTCCCCCAGGACGCGAGCGCCCAGCTGCCCTCGCGCGGGCAGGTCGCGGTCACCGGGGAGCTGGACGGTCACCAGGTCCGAACGGTGCTCGAGCCCGACGGGCGCATGGGCCACTGGGTCTCCCTCGATGCTGCCCTGCCCGACACGTCGCAGCTGCGCGAGACCGAGGTCCTGGCCTTCACCTTCACCACCGCCTCGACCTGGCCGGAACCCGATGTGCCCGAGGATCTGAGCGCAGCCCTGGAGGCCGCCCCGGACCTCGCGCAGACCTGGGAGTCGATCACGCCGATGGCGCGCTGGGAGTGGGTGCGCTGGGTGGGATCCACCAGGAATCCCGACACCCGTGCGCGCCGCGTGGAGGTCTCGATCGACAAGCTGCGCAATGGCAGTCGTCGCCCCTGCTGCTTCAACCTGGCCTCGTGCACGGACCCGGAGGTCGCCAGGAGCGGGAAGCTGATCAGCGCGGAGTAAGCGGGTCCTGCCAGGCCGCGGGCTCTCCCGAGGGGCGGCGCAGGGCGCGTCCGCCGAGGCTGGGCGGGCCGCGCCCCGGCGGCGTAGCACCCGAGGCGGGCCGGACCCCCGCGGCGTGACCCCGTTGGTGGGCCGCGCCCCGGCGGCGTAACACCCGAGGCGGACCGGACCCCGGCGGCGCGGCATTCGCTGGGGGCCTGCGCGATCCGGCTGCGGCCTACGATGTGCAGGTCCTGTCCTGCCGACCGGAGGTGCCGATGTCCGGGCCGTCCCCGCTCCCTTCCCTGCGCACCGCCCGCACCGCCCTGTGGCACCTGCGCAAAGGCGGGATCTCGCAGCTGCGCACGTGGCGGAGACGCCGCCGTACCGCCTCCTACGGCATGGGTGATGGACAGGGCAGCCGCCAGGCCGACGGAAAGCTCTCCTTCCCGCCGGCCAAGCGCGCCCAGCGGGACCCGCACTTCGAGGGACTGCGGGTAGCGGTGATCCTGGACGATTTCTCGAAGCTGGCCTGGTCCTACGAGTTCGAGACCCTGCCTCTCATCCCGAGCCGCTGGCGCGAGCAGCTCGCCGAGCAGCCCGTGGACCTGCTGCTGGTGGAGTCGGCCTGGCACGGCAACTCCGACGCCTGGCAGTACCATCTGACCGCACCGAGCGCCCCGAGCGCACCGTTGCGCGAACTGGTCGCCCACTGCCGGGACGCCGGGATCCCGACGGTGTTCTGGAACAAGGAGGACCCTCCCCACTTCGAGGATTTCGTGGCCACCGCGCGGCTGTTCGACCAGGTGTTCACCACGGACGTGACGCTGCTGCCCCGATACCGCGAGGAGCTGGGCCACGAGAACATCGCGGTGCTGCCCTTCGCCGCGCAGCCCGCGGTGCACAACCCGGTCCGTCCTCAGCACGGCCACCAGGAGCGGGACGTGGCGTTCGCGGGCATGTACTTCGCGCACAAGTTCCCGGAGCGCCGCGAGCAGATGGAGGTCCTGCTGGGCGGGGCGCTGGACGCCTCGGCCCGCATGGATACGGGCCTGGAGATCTTCTCGCGCTTCCTGGGCGACGATGAGCGCTACCAGTTCCCCGGCGAGCTCGCGGATCGCGTGGTCGGCTCGCTCCCCTACGACCGGATGCTGACCGCCTACAAGGCGTACAAGGTGTTCCTCAACGTGAACTCCGTGGTCACCAGCCCCTCGATGTGTGCACGGCGGATCTTCGAGATCACCGCCTCGGGCACCCCGGTGGTATCGGCGCCCTCACCGGCGATCGGCGAGTTCTTCTCGGCCGACGAGGTCCCCCAGGTCACCTCCCGCAAGGACGCCGCCCACGTGGTGCGTGCCCTGGTGCGCTCACGCGAGCTGCGCGACCGGACCGTGCACCGGGCGCAGCGGAGGATCTGGCACGAGCACACCTATGCCCACCGCGCTCGGCAGGTGCTGGAGGCCGTGGGCCTCGCGGACAGGGCCGGTGCCATGGGCCTGGTGGGCGGGTCCGGTCTGCCGGCCGTCAGCGTCATGGCCGCCACCAACCGCCCCGCCCAGCTGGACCATCTGGTGGACCAGGTGGCGCAGCAGACCGGTGTGGAGCGGCAGCTGCTGCTGATCACCCACGGCTTCGAGGCCCCGGCCGAGGTCCCCGCGCGCGCCCGCGACCTGAGGATCGAGAACGTGGTGATGATCGAGGCCCCGGGCAGCTGGAGCCTCGGGGCCTGCCTGAACGCCGCGGTGGAGCGGGCCGAGGGGCAGGTCTGCGCCAAGATGGATGACGACGATCTGTACGGCGAGTTCTACCTGCATGATCTGCTGCGCGCTCGCGAGTTCTCCGGGGCCGACGTGGTCGGCAAGCACGCCCACTACATGCACCTGGCAGGCACCGACGCGACGCTGCTGCGGTTCCCGTGGATGGAGCACCGCTTCACCGACCGGGTGATGGGGCCGACGATCACCGCGGGACGCGAGGTGTTCCGTGCCCACCCCTTCGCGGACGTCTCCCGCGGGGAGGACACCGGGTTCCTGGCCGCCGTGAGCGAGGCCGGCGGCCGCGTCTACTCCGCCGACCGCTTCAACTTCACCCAGATGCGCCACGGCGAGAACGGCGGGCACGCCTGGTCCGCGAGCGACCGCGAACTGCTGGCCTCCGCCGACGTGGCGCGGTTCGGGCGGAACGATGGGCACGTGATGCTCTGACGAGCGCTGCATCCCCCAGACGCCGAGGGCTGCGGCCCGCAGGTGCCGAGGGGTGAGATCATGCCGGTCTCGGAAGTGATTCCCGCCGCTTCGTCCTGAGAGTTGCAGATGCGCGACTCAGCTAAAAGACTCGGGAGAGCAGTCCCTACCGGCTGACGCGGCCTGGCGCCCTCGGTCTCCGAGAAGCCCCTGCCGCTCTCGCTCGGCTCCCCGCCGCGCTCCCGGCCGCATCTCGCGGCCGCATGGCCCCCGTTTCACAAGGAGTATTCATGACACTCATCCCCCGCACCGATCTCGACGTGTTCCCCCTGAACCTGGGCGGCAACACCTTCGGGTGGACCTCGGACCGCGAGACCTCCTTCGCGGTGCTGGACGCCTACGTCGCCGCGGGAGGCAACTTCATCGACACCGCCGACGGCTACTCGGCCTGGGTCGAGGGCCATAACGGAGGTGAGTCGGAGACGGTCCTGGGCCAGTGGATGGCCGAGCGCGGCAACCGCGACCAGCTGGTCATCGCCACCAAGGTGAGCTCCAAGCCGGATCGTAAGGGCCTCGAGGCCGCGAACGTGGAGGCGGCCCTCGCGGAATCTCTGCAGCGGCTGCAGACCGACGTGATCGACCTGTACTACCTGCACTTCGACGACGAGTCCGTGGCCATCGCCGATCAGGTCCGCACCTTCCACGGGCTCGTCGAGTCCGGCCGCGTGCGCCACCTCGCGCTGTCGAACTTCTCCCCCGAGCGCATGCGCGAGTGGTTCGAGACCGCGCGGCGCGAGAGCCTGACCGTTCCGGTGGCGATCCAGCCGCAGTACAACCTGCTGCACCGGGCCGAGTTCGAGAACGCCTACGGACCGATCGCCCGCGAGTTCGACGTGGCCGTCTTCCCCTATTTCGCGCTGGCCTCCGGCGTGCTCACCGGCAAGTACCGCTCCGCCGCGGATCTGGAGGGCCGTGCTCGCAAGGGCATGGCCCAGTCCCTGGTCACCGACGAGAGCCTCGCGGTCATCGACGCGCTGGAGAGCGTGGCCACCGCCCACGGTGCCGCGATCACCAGCGTGGCCCTGGCGTGGCTGCTCGCCAAGGGCGTGACCGCCCCGATCGCCTCGGCCTCCACCGCCGAGCAGGTGCCCGCCCTGATCGCCGCCTCACGCCTCGAGCTGACCGCCGAGGAGGTCTCCACGCTCGATGCGGTCTCCCAGCCCTTCGCCTGAGCAGCGCCGGTGGTGCCCGGGGCCGAGTGGGCGGCTCTCGGCCAGAGTGTGCCGTCGGAGCGCGCCGTGGGAACGTGCCGTGGGAATGTGCCGTTGCCGAGCGTGTCGTGCTCGCCAGATGACGCCCCGACGCCCCTGGGCACCTTCTCCCGGAGGGTGGCGTCAGCCGGTCGCCTGCTTCCGGAGGGAGGCGGCGGGCGATCGCCTTCTTCCAGAGGGTGTCGTCAGCCGGTCGCCTTTTGCCGGGGTGGCATGAGCCGGTCGCCCTCCCTGTCCGAACGTTAAGAGGGTTGCGGATACGCAACGCAGTGAACGCCCCGACAGGGGTCTGGCACCGCGACCACAGCACCTCAGTTCGGCAGCCCGCTGGCGACCCGGGGACCGACGAGCTCAGGACGCAGCGTTCCCGCGCCGCAGATCGTGGGCGTCGCTGGCCCAGGGAGCCGGCACCTCACCCGGCCGTGAGGTCAGCGCACTGGCCCTTGGCCGGTCCGCGCACGTCGTTATCGCCTCCCGTGGGGTCGAGCTCATTGCCGGAGCACGAGAGCGGGCCGTTGATCGTGTTCCCGGTCAGGGTCACCGCACCGGTCACCGACGTGATGTCCACCGGGCCGCTGATCGTGCTCTCTGTCAACGAGACGTCAGCTGCGCCGTGGATGCGCAGCGGGCCCTTGAGGTCCGAATCGGCCAGCACGAGCCCGGCGCCGTCGGAGACAGAAACCGGTCCGCGGATGTCGGCATCGGTGATGCAGGTGGTGCCCTCCTCGATCGTCAGCGGACCGCGGTGCGAGCCGCTGATCTCCTCATCGCACTGCGAGCTCTTGGGCTGATAGCGGTACACGTTGGTCTCGTCGGCGAAGAACACCTCGGAGCCGGCCACCGTGGAGAGCTTCACTCCGCTGTCGACCAGGACCGACACGTCCCCGCTCCCGGGGTCCACGCTGAACAGGGAGTTTCCGGCGTTGCCGTACAGCAGCCCGCTGTCCGGGTGCAGGGTCAGAGACGCGGAGCTGCCCCAGACGTTGTCGTGGGTGATGCCGGTGTCGATCGTGCGCACCTCCTCGAGGGTCGCGGGATCGAGCTCGATCAGCGCGCCGGTATCGGCCATGGCCCACAGGCGCCCCTCGCCATCGACGGTGAGGCTGTGGATGATCTCGGCTCCGGGGATCGGGACGCTGGCCTGCAGGCCCTCCTCCACGTGCCAGGCGAACACCTCGGCGGTCTCCGCTGTCGGCGTGGAGTCCAGGCCGCCGTGGATCGACGTGCCGGCGTAGACGACGCCGTCCGCGTACGCCAGATCCGTCACGCTCTGATCGGCCACGATGTCGCGGGTGAACTCGTGCTCGCCGGTCTGCGGGTCGAGCAGGGTGAGCCCGCCTCCCAGTTCCCCGTAGTCGGGGATGGTGGCGATGGCGACGTGCTCGCCGGCGCTGATCATGTGGCGGGGTCGGTCCTGGCCGGTGGCTTCCCGGCCGAGCTCGAGCATCTGCTCGGGGTTCGTGCCCCAGTCCCAGTCGGCCTGGCCGTCGGCCCGGAACACCCCGGCGTCGGGGTAGGTGCCGATGAAGGTGTCGGGGCCGTGGGCGGTGATGGCGTCGGCCTGCTCGGGACCGTTGAGCTGCTCGATCTCGCCGGTCTGCGGGTCGATGCGGGCCATCACGCCCGAGCTGAGATAAGCGCCGACGTAGACCTGACCATCTCCCCCGGGCGCCAAGGACATCGTGGTCGCGGGCGCTCCCTCGATGTCGGTGGCCAGGACGTCGCCGTGGCCGGTCTCGAGGTTGTAGCGCCAGATCTTTCCATCGGGCCGGATCCCGACGACGCTCGTGCCGGGGAAGTCGTCGGCGCCGAGCTGGGCCAGGAACATCTGGCTGGTGCCGCCGAGCTCGTCCTCGATGCCGGAGCCGGACAGGTCCACCGCGGTGGCCTCGCGGGCCTCGACGTCGTAGGACCACAGGGGGTCGTCCTCGTCGGTGGAGAGGTAGAAGAAGGAGCCGTCCGCAGTGTCCTCGGTGTAGGACCACATCCCGGTGGTATCCACGGTCCCGATCCAGTCGGTGCCATCGTGCAGGTGCGCGCTGGCGCCGTCGACGGCGCGGTGGGACACCACGCGCAGGTCCTCGCCGTAGGTCTCGATCCGCTGGACGAAGTCACCGCTCTCCGCGACGGCGTCGGGCAGCTCGACCGGGTCGGTGCTGCCGGCCTCCGGATCGAGGGTGACCAGCTGCGCCGGGGTGCCGGCCCCGACCCAGACCTCGCCGTCCTCGGCGTCGAGGCCCCAGGCGTAATCGCCCTCGGGGGCGATCCGGCCGTACTCGGTGATCTCCTCGGTCGCCAGGTCCATGGCGAAGGCGTTGGCGTCGGGATACGTGGTGCCGTAGAGGGTGTCGCCGTCGATATCGAGGGTGCGCAGCATCTCCTCCCCGGCGATCCCGGTGGCGATCTCCTCCAGCTCCTGCGCATCGGGAGAGTACTTCCACAGGGTGGCGTCATTGGGGCTGCGCACGCTGAGGTACACGGTCCCGTCCTCGGCGACTGCGATGGAGGAGGCCACGGTGTACGGATCGATCCGGTGCTGGTCGAGCAGGTCCCCGGTGCGCAGGTCGACGACCTCGAGGCTGACGGGGTTGCCGTCGGAGAAGAGGTAGCCCACCGGTGTGCCATCGGCCAGCTCGCCGACCGCGGACAGCCGTACGTTGATCGAGGACATCGCGACCCCGAGGTCGGTCACCTCTCCCGACGCGGCGGTCTGCTCCGCGGACTCTGGTCCGTGGTCCGCGGAGGCGGCCAGCGGGCTCATCATCAGAGCGGCGACGGCGCCGCCGATCAGGGCGGTCCGCAGCGGGCGGGCGGGGGCACGGGTATCCGAGCGGGGTGCGGTCATGGTGGCTCCTCCATTGGCTGGCCGACGTCTGCACTCGCTCCATGACGCTACTGCAACCGATTGCTTGGCGCTAGTGCCCGATCGAACACTGCCAGTGCGCTCGAGCAGCCCTG
>DWZH01000029.1 GCA_019118275.1 Candidatus Brachybacterium merdavium
TCGGTCTCCACCACCAGGCGGGAGCGGTTCAGCGCCGCCTCGGAGAGGTGGTCGACCAGCGGCGCGGTCTGTGCGCGGTAGCGGCCGTCGAGCGGGGTCAGGGCGATCTGCGGGGAGATGTCCGCGAAGGAATGAGCCATGGGTCCATTGTTCCATCACCGGCCGCACGGTCCCCAGCCCCGTTCAGGGGCCGCGCTGTGGCCCGCAGCTTCCCGCGCCCGCTCAGGTGCCCACCGGGGACGGGGTCACCCGCAGCCACACCCCGGCGTGGGCCGGCAGCTCCATCCCCTCGCGCAGGTCGACCCCGGTATCGGTGAGGAGATCAGGGGCGGCGGTCTGGAACCCGGAGAGGGTCTCCGCCGGCACGTGGGCGGGATGATCGCTGACGTTCGCGAGCACCAGCACCCGGGGCCGCGGGATCCCGTCGGCCCGCTCTCGGAGCCCCGGCCGCTGGTACCCGAGCACCGCCGGGTGCGGCACACGGGCGGCACGGGCCGGGTGTCCAGAGACGCGCGGAGGCGAGAGAGGTCGAGGGCAGCATCTGCCCGGAGACGGCTCATGCCTCATGGTCTCGGGGTTCGGCGTCCCGCGGGGCGGGCCACGAGCCGGAAGCGCTCAGTCCCGGGCGCGGTCCCCGACCCCGGTGACCCCCTCGAAGATCGCCGACAGCAGACCGATGATCACGCCGGCCAGCAGCGCCCACCAGAAGGTGTCGAACTCCAGGGTCAGTCCGAACAGCCCGGAGACCCATCCGGCCAGCAGCAGCATCAGGGTGTTGATGACCAGCTGGAATAGGCCCAGGGTCAGGCACGTGATCGGCATCGCCAGGAAGGACAGGATCGGTCGGATGATCGCATTGATCACCGAGAGGATCAGGGCGATCACGGCGATGGTGAGGATCTGGGTCAGGACCGGCGCCGCGTCCTGCCCCAGGTGCATGCCGGGCAGGATCAGCGCCGTCAACCACAGGGCGAGACCGGTGACGATGAGGTTTCCGAGTAGTCGCATGGGCATAGTCAAGCACTCCGGCCTGGGGCGGGGCACCGTGAGGGCAAGGTCCGAGGTCCTGTTGCGTGTCAGAATTCGAGCGTGAACGGTGACATGGACGGTGACGAGCGTCGGCGGGCCCTTTCTGAGCTGTCGGAGCAGTGGGTGGCCACGACCGACGGTCGGCAGCTGCGCGCCGTCGTCGCCGGCACCGGCACCGACCTGGTTGTCCTCGAGGCGGGGCTCGGCGCGGCGGCTCTCACCTGGGGACCGGTGATGGAGCACCTCGCCCCGCATTGCCGGGTCGTGGCCTACGACCGGGCTGGATACGGACGGTCCGACCCGGGCCCCGGTGCGCGCGACCTGTCCCGGCTGGCCGATGACCTCCTGGCGGTGGTCGGCGCCGTCGACCACTCCCGGCTGGTGTTGGCCGGTCACAGCTGGGGCGGACCGCTCGCCCGCCTGGCCGCCGCGCGGCTGATGGAGGCAGCCGGGTCCCTGCGGGACGGCCCCGATGCCCGCCATGGGGCTGGCCGCCGGTCTCTCACCGGTCTCGTCCTGGTCGACCCCGCCGACGAGCACGCCGAGCTGTACTTCTCCCGGGCGATGCGGGTCCAGAGGGCCCTCCAGGGGCCGATGCTACAGGTCCTTGCGCGCTGCGGACTGCTGCGGCCCCTCCTTCACGCACAGGGTGCCGCCCTTCCCGAGCCCTACCGTTCCTGCGCCGCGGGCGACGCCTCCACCCTCACCGCGGCGCGCACGATGGTCGCGGAGAACGCCCACGTGATCCGGGGCCTGCGCTCCCTGCGTCTGGATCCCCTCGATCTGGGGGCGGTGCCCCTGACCGTCGTGTCCGGATGCTTGGCCGGAGGAGGGGACCGTACCGTGCGCGAGCAGCTCATCCAGGCCCATTCGGCCAGCGCAGGCGCTCATCCCGGTGGTCGCCACGTCCGGGCGTGGCGCTCGGGTCATCTGGTGCCCTTCACCGAGCCGGACCTGGTCGCGGACGAGATCCTCGCCCTGCTCGCCTGAGGAATACGCTGGCGCCATGCCTGCTGAGAACATCCGTGTGCGCTCCGCGCTGTCGGCCCTGCCCGCCTACGTCGCCGGGAAGCCGGCCGCCGACGACGGCATGGTCCGCTACAAGGCCTCCTCCAACGAGTCGCCTTTCCCGCCGCCCGCCGCGGTGCGCGACGCCGTGGTCGCGGCACTCGAGAACGCGCACCGCTATCCCGATATGTCCGCCCAGGAGCTGCGCACCGCCCTCGGCGCGCAGCACGACGTGGAGCCCGCCCAGATCGCCCTGTCCACCGGCTCGGTCGCGGTCACCGGGGACCTGGTGCGGGCACTGGTCGACCCCGGGGACGAGGTGATCTTCGCCTGGCGCTCCTTCGAGGCCTACCCGATCCTGGTCGGCTCCCACGGCGGCGTCCCCGTGCAGGTCCCGTTGACCGACCGCTTCGAGCACGATCTGGAGGCCATGGCCGCCGCGATCACGGAGCGGACCCGGCTGATCCTGCTGTGCACCCCCAACAACCCCACGGGTCCGTCGCTGTCGACCGCGCAGCTGGAGGAGTTCCTGGCCCAGGTCCCGGACCACGTGGTGGTGGCGATCGACGAGGCCTACCGCGAGTTCCACGACCCGGAGACGGCCGCTGAGACCGCGCGCCTGTTCCGCGAGCACGGCAACGTGGCCCTGCTGCGCACCTTCTCCAAACTGCAGGGGATGGCCGGGCTGCGCCTGGGATACGCGATCGCCCACCCCCGCTTGGCCCGGGCGCTGGGTCAGGTCACGGTGCCCTTCGGGGCCAGCGTGCCCGCACAGGCCGCCGCGCTGGCGAGCCTGGACGAGACGGTCGCCGGCGAGCTCGACGAGCGGGCGGCCTGGATCCGCGGGGAGCGGACCCGGGTGGTGACCGCGCTCGCCGAGCAGGGCTGGGATCTGCCCGTCTCGCAGGGCAACTTCGTGTACTTCCCGCTCGGCACGGACAGCGCGGAGTTCCTCGACCACGCCGATCGGCGCGGCCTGGTGCTGCGCGGTTATGGGGCCGACGGGGTGCGCGCCACCATCGCCGAGCGCGAGGCCAACGATCTGCTGGTCACCATCGCCGGACAGTGGCGGACGTGACGCGCGCCGCGACGCTCACACCGTGATGGTGCGGCCGCTGACGAGCCCCTCGACCGAGAGTACGAAGGCGCGGCCGACCTCCTCATCGTTGACCGGACGCTGACCGGGGAACAGGTCGTGGAAATGCGGGGAGTTGGCCAGCACGTTCGGTGAGACCGCGTTGATGCGGAGGCCCCGGGGCGCTTCGGCCGCTGCACCGATCACGAACGACTCCAGGGCCCCGTTGGCCATCGCCGCCGCCGCGCCCGTGGCGATCGGCTCCCGGGCGAGCACCCCCGTGGTCAGCGTGATCGAACCGCCGTCGCGCACGTGCTCGATCCCCTGGCGGACCACCTCGATCTGGGGGAGGGTCTTGCCGGTCAGGGCGGCGAGGTAGTCCTCGCCGTCCAGATCCGTCAGCGGCTGGAAGGGCACCGCACCGGAGGCCACGACCACCCCGTCCACCTCACCCACCCGGGTGAAGAGCCCAGCGATCGAGGCGGGGTCGGTGATGTCGACGGAGACCGGCGAGGAGCGTGAGGCGCGGATGACCTCATGACCGCGCTCAGCGAGCGTGGTCGCCGCGACCGAACCGATGCTTCCCGTCGCCCCGATGACGAGGATCCTCATCTCGATGCTCCTGATCTGTGGCGTTCACCGCATGCCCGCGGCGCCCCCACCCTAGGACGAGGACGCCGCCGGATGTCGACGGCGTCAGGGCTCTGGTCAGCCCCGGAAAGGGGTCGCGCGGGCCGCGACGACCTCGCTGTCGGCAAGCAGATCGTGCACCCCGCGTCCCGAGCCGCGCAGCCCCGTCCACGCGTACAGGCCGATCAGCGTGTAGACGGTGACGGTGCTGGCCCAGGTCAGCGGATCCCGCTTCCGGAACCCTTCCCACGCGGCCCCGATCGCCGAGGCGTGCCCCAGCTGCCATGGCACGAAGATCTTGGCGGCGTTGCGGCCGAGCGCCCGGCCGACGGTGAGGGTCGAGCCGTCGGTGCCGGTGACCTGCAGGCCCTGACGGCGCTTGCCCCAGGTGGCGCGGAGGGGACCGGATTCGGCGCGGGCGGCGAGCACGGTGGCGATCGCCGGGGGAACCATGCTGATCAGGTGGGCGAAGGCCGGCCTGCGGCCCAGGTCCGTGGTGGTGACGATCGCGACGCCCAGCGGGATCGTCGCGGCGGAGACCGCCAGGTACCCGGCGCAGTCGGTGAGGTGGGCCAGGGTCCGGTGCTGGGCGAGAGGGTGCATGCCCCCACCGAAGCGCCTGTGCGCACCTGCGACATCCGCCTTTGGTCCACTTCCGGCCGGTAACCCCTTGTACCCCTCGCTGCCGATGGGGGCTCGCGCCGGCCTCTCTTGGTGACCCTGGCCCCGCGGGCGACGGCAAGCGGCGGACACCGCTACCGGGCAGATGCCGAGCCCGGATAGCCTCGGTGGCGCGATCCGGCCCGACCAGCACGAAGGATGATCATGAGCACCCTCAGCACGCCTGTCCCCAGACTCGGGGGCGCGCGAGCCTACGTGGTGTGGTGCGCGGCGATCATGGCGTATTCGGTCGCGGTGATGCAGCGCACCACCATGGGGGTGGCCGGGCTCGAGGCCACCGAGCGCTTCCAGGCCTCGGCCACCATCGTGTCCACCTTCGTGGTCGTCCAGCTGCTGGTCTACGCCCTGGCGCAGGTCCCGGCCGGACTGCTGCTGGACCGCTACGGCTCCCGGGTGACCATCACTGCCGGGGCTGCGCTGATGGCGACCGGCCAGCTGCTGATCGCCGGGACCGACGCCGCGGCCGTGGCGATCGCGGCACGCATCGTCGTGGGTGCAGGCGATGCGCTGACCTTCTCCAGCGCGATCCGGCTGGTCCCCGCCTGGTTCCCCGCCACGCGGGTGCCGATCCTCACCCAGGTGACCGCGATCCTGGGCCAGGTGGGGCAGATCGCCTCCGCGGTGCCCTTCGTGGCTCTGCTGGCCGTGGCCGGCTGGTCCACGGCCTTCGGGGCGGCGGCCGGGGTCAGCGCTGTGGCCGCGCTGCTGGCGGTGCTGGTGGTGCGGGCCACCCCGCCCGGCATCCCGCGGCCCCGCACCAAGCAGAACCCGTGGCGGATCCCGCAGGTCGTCGGCCGGATCGTGCGCCATCCCGCTACCCAGCTGGGCTTCTTCACGCATCTGTCCTCGGGGTTCCCGGGCATCGCCTTCTCGATGATGTGGGGCTACCCGTACCTGACGGCGGGGGAGGGGCTCAGCCGGCCGGCCGCCTCCTCCGTGATGAGCTTCCTGGTGGTGGTGGGCATCGTCGGGGGGCCGGTGATCGGGGCGCTCACCCAACGCCATCCGTTGCGCCGCTCCACGCTGGTGCTGCTGATCATCGCCACCATCCTGGTGCCGCTGGTGGCCCTGGTGCTGTGGCCCGGCCCGGCCCCGATGTGGCTGTTGCTGATCCTGGTGGCGGGCTTGTCGATCGGCGGGCCCGGCTCCAACGTCGGCTTCGACTTCCCCCGCACCGACCTGGCCAAGCATCGCCTGGGCACCGCCACCGGCGTGGTGCTGATGGGAGGATTCCTGGCGGCCCTGGTGACCATCCTGCTGATCGGCATGATCCTGGACCTGCTGCGGCCGGACGGCGACTACGACCTGGAGGCTTTCCGGATCGCCTTCGCCGTGCAGATCCCGATCCTGCTGCTGGGCATCACCGGGATGCTGGTCAGCCGCCGCCGGCTGCGTCGGCGGATGGCCGCGCGCGGCGAGCTGGTGCCGCCCTGGCGGGAGGTGTTCCGCGACGGCCGCTGGCGCCGTATCTGATTGGGCTTGCCGTCGCGCGCCGATCTGCCGTAGCGTTCCACCGCACCAATTAATTTCAAGGAGGAAGTATGTCGTTCACGTTGGGGATCGTCGGCATCGGCCAGTTCGGTTCGCATTTCGCCGAACTCTTCGCCGCCCACCCGGACATCGAGGCGGTCTACGCGGTCGACTCCGTCCCCGATCGCATCGACGCCCTGGAGGCCAAGGGGATGCGCTTCGCGGGCCGCCTCGACACCTTCGAGGAGCTGCTGGTCTCCGATGTCGACGCGATCGCGGTGTTCACCCAGCGCTGGACCCACGGCGAGCACGCCCTGGCCGCCCTGCGCGCCGGCAAGCACGTGTATTCGGCGGTGCCCATGGCGATCGAGGAGGAGGAGATCCGCCAGATCACCGAAGAGGTCCAGCGCACCGGTCTGGTGTACATGATGGGCGAGACCAGCCAGTACAACTCCGCGGTCGTGCTGGCCCGCCGCCTGCATCGCCAGGGCGTGTTCGGGGAGGTCTTCTACGCCGAGGGCGACTACGTCCACGACATGGACCTGGGCTTCTACGACGCCTACAAGTACTCCGGCGGTGAGGGCTGGAAGGCCACCGCCTCCTACCCGCCGCTGCTGTACCCCACCCACTCCATCGGTGGCGTGCTGGGCGTGATCGACAACCACGCCGTGTCGGTCTCGGCGATCGGCCGCCCCGACAGCCGCGGCGACGGGGTGTTCGACAAGGACGTGTCGATGTTCGACAACGACGTCTCCAACGCCTTCGCCCTGTTCGAGATGGACAACGGCGGCGCCTTCCGCACCAATGAGCTGCGCCGCGTGGGCTACCCCTCCCACAAGCGTGAGTCCCGCTTCCGCTTCTTCGGGGAGGCCTCCTCCTTCGAGGAGACCATCGACGTGACCTACTGGCACGACAAGGAGCGGGTGCTGGACGTGACCGAGCTGATCGCCACCGGCTCGACCATGAGCCTGGATGATCCGCGGCTGGCCGATGTCGCCCCGGCCCTACGGGAGGCGTTCGTCGCCGGGGCCGCCCCGGCCCACCATCAGGAGCGGTTGCCCAAGGAGTTCCAGGGGCTGCCCAACGGCCACGAGGGCGCCCACCACTTCCTGGTCGACGACTTCGCCCGCGCCGTGGTCGACGGCATGCAGCCCGCCGTCAACGCCTGGCAGGCCGCCCGCTACACCCTGCCCGGCGTGATCGCCCACCAGTCGATGCGCAACGGCGGCGAGCGGCTTCCGATCCACGACCTCGGTGACTGCCCGCTGCCGGTCCAGGACCTCGACGCCGCACAGGCCCCGCTGGATATCGCCGCGCTCGAACAGCTGCTCGAGAGCTGAGCGGGCCGCCGCCGCACCGCCCGGAGTGCGACGGCGGGCCGTCCGGCCCGCCGTCGTGCTCCATGCGCGGCAAAGGATCGCCGCCTGCGCCAGGGCATGATCGCCGCCTCCGCCAACAGTCGCAGCACCACCCCGACCATCCGGCGCTGGGCGCGGAGGCGGTATCACGGTCCGGCATCGGTGTCCCCGAGGTGTTGAGTCCGGCTCTGTAGGTGATAACTTCAATACCGTCAGGCAATGGAGTGAAGTTTTCTCACCGGTAGGGTCGCGGGATCCGCGGCCGCGGCCGAGAACCGACGAAGGAGTCATCATGATCGCTCGACGCCAAGTCCTCGCCGCGGGAGCGGCAGGTTCGGCCGCCCTGGCCCTGTCCGCCTGCGGAGGCGATGACGGCGGCGGGGAGGTCGACGGAGAAGGCAAGACCATCACCATGTGGCTGATGGAGGGCACCAACGCCAACACCAGCGAGTACGTCACCGCGCTGAGCGAGGCCTTCACCGAGCAGACCGGTGCCACCCTCGATGTCCAGGTCCAGCCCTGGGACGGCGCCCACGACAAATTCGTCACCGCCATGGCCGGAGGGACCGGCCCCGACGTCGCCGAGGTCGGCACCACCTGGGTGCCCGAGTTCGCCGACGCCGGCGGCATCGACGACCTCACCGACGACATCGAGGCCGACGGCCTGGCCGAGGGGCTGATCGAGGGCCTGGCCGAAGCGGGCACCCTCGAAGGCCGCATGTACGGCATGCCCTGGTATGCGGGCGTGCGCTCCATCCTCGCCAACGGCGAGATGCTCGACGAGGCGGGGGTCAACGAACAGCCCGAGAGCTGGGACGACCTGCTGTCCATGATCACCACGCTCGAGGAGCACAACTCCGACTGGATCCCCTTCCCGATCCAGGGCGGCAGCATCTTCGCGGCCATGCCCTTCGTGTGGGGCGCGGGCGGCGAGATCGCCACCGAGGACGGTGGCAGCTGGACCGCGGCCATCAATCAGCCCGAGGCGGTCGAAGGCCTGGAGTGGTACACCGACCTGGCACTCGAGCACGACTCCTCGACCTCCGCCGCGAACACCTGGCTGGAGACCGACACGCTCGCCGAGTTCCTCCAGGAGACCGTGCCGATGTTCATCACCGGCTCCTGGGTCCCGGCCACCATCCGTGCCGACAACCCGGAGCTGGCCGACAAGCTGGTCGCCTTCACGCTGCCCGCCAAGGACAGTGCCGTGGCGCCGTCCTTCCTGGGGGGCTCGCTGATGTGCCGCTTCACCGAGACGCAGGAGCCGGAACTGGCCTTCGAGCTGATCAAACTGGTCACCACCGGTGAGTTCGCCACCCGCTGGGCCGAGGAGACCAACTACT
Source organism: Candidatus Brachybacterium merdavium (assembly GCA_019118275.1). Lineage (GTDB taxonomy): Bacteria > Actinomycetota > Actinomycetes > Actinomycetales > Dermabacteraceae > Brachybacterium > Brachybacterium merdavium. The sequence goes on from DWZH01000029.1 coordinate 8,595, forward strand.
TCCCCGGCACCGAGGAGGCGCTGAACGAGGTCGTCGACGCCGGTGACGAGCTCACCCAGGTCTTCGCAACCCAGATGCTCGACGGTGGCAAGTCCGTGCCGGTCACCCCGGCCTGGGGCAAGATCGAGGGCGCCAAGACGCTGGGCACGATGATCTCCTCGGTGCTCGGCGGCACCTCCGCCCAGGACGCGGCGGACACCGCCGCGGAGGAGATGGACGGCTTCTTCGGAGAATGACACAGCCCCCGATCCGCCCCGACGGTGCGACGGAGATGGTCCGTCGCACCGTCCCGCCCGGTCGGCGCATGCGGCGCACCGCCGCCCCCTGGCTGCTGCTCTCCCCGGCCCTGGTGCTGCTGGCCGTGCTGCTGCTGTGGCCGCTGATCCGTGTGCTGAACCTGTCCCTGCAGGACTACGAGCTGCGCAACCTGCTGCAGGGCACCAACGACTACATCGGCCTGGACAACTACGTCCAGGTGCTCACCGACCCGTTCCTGTGGAAGACGGTGCTTCCCAACACCGTCGGCTTCGCGCTCGTGTGCGTGACGCTGACGATGATCGTGGGCACCGTGGTCGCCCTGTTCCTCAACACCCTCGGCGCCACCTGGCGCGTGCTGTGCACCACCGCGATCATGGTCGCCTGGGCCGTTCCCGCCCTGACCGGCACCTACATCTTCGTGTGGCTGTTCGACCCCCAGTCCGGGCTGGTGATCTCCACCCTGGACTCGATGGGACTGATGCAGCCGGGCTCGGTCAACTGGTTCACCAACCGGTTGACCTTCTACGGCATCGCCACCATCAACGTCGTCTACCACGGGTTCCCCTTCATCGCCGTGACGGTGCTGGCCGGGCTGATGACCGTGCCGCAGGAGCGCTACGAGGCCGCTGCCGTCGACGGCGCGAACTCCTGGCGACGGTTCTGGAACGTGACCGTGCCCGCCATGCGCCCCATCTTCGCGGTCTGCATCATCCTGTCGACCATCTGGGACTTCAAGGTGTTCGTGCAGATCTACCTGATGCCCGGCGGGGACGGCTCCACCCGGGAGGTGATGAACCTCGGCGTGTGGTCCTACACGCAGTCCTTCGCCCAGGGCGAGTACGGCATGGGCTCGACCATCGCGGTGCTGCTGACCTCGCTGCTGCTGGTCATCTCGGTGATCTACATCCGGGTGCTGATGAAGGAGGAGGAGCTGTGAACCGCCAGACCCTGCGCGGTCAGGTCCTGAAGGCGATCGGCGTCGTGGTGCTGATCTGCCTGAGCCTGTTCCCCTTCTACTGGATGATCTCCACCGCCGTGGACACCAGCCCGCTCTCGCGCGGAGCCTCGCTGCTGCCCGCGGGCTTCACCCTGAACCACTTCGAATACGTGCTGGTCGACGCCGGTTTCCTGCGTTACGTGCGGGTCTCCGTGGTCGTGGCGCTGGGCACCGTGCTGATCTCCGGCGCGGTCGCCCTGCTGGCCGCGGTGGCCGTGGCCCGGTTCCGCTTCCGTCTGCGCACCCAGGTGCTGGTGATGGTGCTGATGGTGCAGATGGTCCCGCTCGAAGCGCTCGTGATCCCGCTGTTCCTGCAGGCCCGCAGCCTGCAGATGCTCAACTCGATCCTGGGCCTGATCACCGTGTACCTGGCGTTCTCGCTGCCGTTCGCGATCTGGAACCTGCGCGGCTTCGTCGCCGCCGTGCCCAGGGAGCTCGAGGAGGCCGCCTACGTCGACGGTGCGACCTGGTTCCGGATGTTCCGCTCGGTGCTGCTGCCGCTGGTGGCCCCCGGGTTGGTGGCCACCTCCGTGTTCTCCTTCATCACCGCCTGGAACGAGTTCATCTTCGCGCTGACCTTCATGCAGGACAGCTCGAAGTACACCGTCGGTGTGGGCCTGCGGACCTTCTTCACCCAGAACTCCGCGGACTGGGGGCCGATCATGGCGGCCTCGACGATCATCACCCTGCCTGTCGTGATCTTCTTCGTGCTGGTCCAGCGCAACCTCGCCCAGGGGATCACCGCCGGGGCCGTGAAGGGCTGAGGCATGCACCCCACCTCCTGGGACGCCGACGCGCTCGGCGTGCTGATGGCACCCTTCACCGGCACCACGCTGCCGCCGTGGCTGGGCGAGGTGCTCGACGCCGGCCTGGCCTCGGTGATCCTGTTCGGCCACAACACCCCCGACGTGGTCACCGCCCAGGGGCTCGCCCGGGCCGTCCACGCCCGCGCCGAGGACTGCCTGGTGGCAATCGACGAGGAGGGCGGGGACGTCACCCGGCTCCAGGCCGCCACCGGCTCCTCCCTCCCCACCGCCTGGGCGCTCGGGGAGGTCGACGACACCGAGCTGACCCGCCACACCGGCCATGCGCTGGGCGCGATCCTGGCCGCCTGCGACATCGACCTGGACCTGGCCCCGGTGCTGGATGTGTCCACCGATCCGGCCAACCCCGTCATCGGCACCCGCGCCTTCGGCGACGATCCCGACCGTGTCGCCCACCACGCCCGCGCCTTCGCCTCGGGGCTGACCGAGGCGGGCCTGGGCTCCTGCGCCAAGCACTTCCCCGGTCACGGCGCCACCGATACCGACTCCCACACCTCGCTGCCGCTGATCACCCTCGACAGAGGCGAGTTCGAGCGCGACCACCTCGCGCCCTGGGCGATCGTGCCCTGGCTGGACGCGGTGATGACCGCCCATGTGCTGGTGCCCGCCCTCGGTGAGGGCCCGGCCTCCCTCTCCGCCTGGGCGCGCGCCCTGCTGGACGAGGCGGCCGGCGGCACCTACCGGGGCCTGGTGATCACCGACGCCCTGGACATGGCGGCGGTCGCCGAGAGCCCCGGCTACGAGGAGGCCGTCGTACGAGCCGTCGAGGCCGGCGCCCACCTGCTGTGCCTGGGCACCTCCATCCGGCGCGACGACCAGCAGATGTTGCGCGAGGCGCACGACGCCCTGGTCGAGGCCGTCGCCTCCGGACGGCTGCCGCGCGAGATCCTGCGCGAGCGAGCCGAGGAGACGCGCGCCCGCTGCCGCCGCCTGCGGGTGCGGCGACGCGTCGTCCCGGCCGGCGGGCTGGAGGACGCCATCACCCGCGCCGAGGAGCTGGGGGCGGGGGGCGCCGCCCGGGCCGTCCGTGGCCGCCACGCCCGGCTGGACCTGCGCCCGGTGACCGTGGTCGATGTGCGTGCCGGCGCCGAGCACGCCTCCGGGGCGCGTCCCCAGCAGCTGGTCGCCGCTCTGCTCGAACGCGGACTGCGCGCCGAGACGCCCCAGTACCCCGCCCAGATCCAGGCCGCCCCGCAGGTCATCGCCCTCACCCGGCTGCCCCGCAGCGACCTCCAGGAGGGCCGGCGCCTGCAGGAGCTGCTGCGGGCCCGACCCGATACCGTGGTGGTCCACCTGGGCGTGCCCGATGCCGCCCCCGACCACCGCCGGATGCTGCTGGCCCACGGGGCGGGCCGCACGATGATGCGCGCCGCCGTCGCCGCGATGCTGCCCGAGCCGACCCGATGAGCGCCGTCCTGCAGATGATCAGCGGGCGGCGCGATGACCTCAGACCGGTCCAGGCCCGCATCGCCGACGTGGTCCTGGCCGACCCGGCCGCGGCCGCCCGGCTGACCATCGACCAGGTCGCCGACGCCGCCGGCTGCTCCCAGGCCTCGGTGGTGAACTTCGCGCACGACCTGGGCTACAGCGGCTACCGCGCCTTCCGCTCGGCCCTGCTGGAGGAGGCCGCCCGCGCGATCAGCCATGAGGGGGAGCTGGCCTTCCCCGGCGACATCGACCCCGCCGACCCCCTGCCCACCAGCGTCGCCAAGATCGCCGCCGCCGATGCCCGGGCCGTGAGGGACACGGTGCGGCTGCTGGACATGGACGTCCTGCAGCGAGCCGCAGGGCTCCTGACCTCGGCGCGCCGCATCGTGCTGCTGGGCATGGGCGCCTCGGGACTGGCCGCCCTGGATCTGCAGTACAAGCTCACCCGCCTGGGGCTGTCCGCCCAGGCCCTGGTCAGCGTGCACGACGCCCTGCCCGCGGTGAGCGCCCTGGGGCCGGGAGACTGCCTGGTGGTGGTCTCCGACTCCGGCCGCACCGAGGACGTGCTGGACGCGGCGGCGATCGCGGCCGAGGAGCGGATCCCGCTGATCGCCGTCACCGGCTCGCCGGCCAGCGCCCTGGCCCAGAGCAGCGACCTGGTGCTGCTGACCGCCTCCCGGGAGCCCTCCTTCCGCTCCGGGGCGACCTCCTCGCGCATCGCCCAGCTGACCATCGCCGACTGCCTGTTGATAGCGGTCACCTCGGCCCTGCCCGACCACGGCCGCGAGGCCCTGCGCCGCACCCGGGACGTCCTCGAATCGCGCCGTGGGGCGTGAACGGGGATGCCCACGGCCGATCCACGGCACGGGACCGGTCGTGAGCATCCCCGTCGATGGGGGCGACGAGCGGAGCGGCGCGGTCTCCTTCCTTCCTTACGGGACCGTAGGTTACGCTCGTCGGCGTGAGTGCCTTCTCGACGACCATCCCGCCCGTCGCGGACCAGGAGCCGATGATCCAGCTCCTCGCCCCCGACGGCACCCGCACCCCCGACGCCGAGTTCGACGCCGTGCTCCAGGGCAACGGCGGCTCCGGTGTCGGCTCCGACGAGGACGCGGACAGCGGCCCCCTCGACTCCCCGGAGCGGCTGCGCGGCTACTACCGCGACATGGTGATGATCCGCGCCGCCGACCTCGAGGCCACCAGCCTGCAACGGCAGGGGCAGCTGGGCCTGTGGGCCAGCGCCCTGGGCCAGGAGGCCGCGCAGATCGGTGCCGGCCACGCCGCCCGTGAGCAGGACTACCTGGTGCCCACCTACCGCGAGCACGGCATCGCCTGGGCCCGAGGCGTCGAGCCCTGGCGCCTGCTGGAGATGTTCCGCGGCATCTCCCACGGCGGCTGGGACCCCAACGAGCTGCGCACCCACCCCTACATGATCGTGCTCGGCGCCCAGGCGCCCCATGCCGTCGGGTACGCGATGGGCCTGCAGCGCGACGGCGTGGTCGGCACCGGCGACCAGCGCACCGACACCGCCGTGATGGCACTGTTCGGCGACGGCGCCTCGAGCGAGGGCGAGGTCGCCGAGTCCTTCACCTTCGCCGCCTCCTACCGGTCGCCGGTGGTGTTCTACACGCAGAACAACCAGTGGGCGATCTCCGTGCCCACCTCCGTGCAGTCCCGGGTGCCGCTCGCGCAGCGCTCCCGCGGCTGGGGCATCCCCTCGGTGCAGGTGGACGGCAATGACGTGCTGGCCGTGCTCGCCGCGGTGCGCACGGCGCTGGACGCCGCCCGCGCAGGGGAGGGGCCCTTCTTCATCGAGTCCGTCACCTACCGGATGGCCGCGCACACCACCAGCGACGACGCTTCCCGCTACCGCCCCTCGGAAGAAGAGCAGGAATGGGCCGAGAAGGATCCGATCCTGCGGCTGCGCCGGCACCTCGAGCAGCTCGACGAGATCGACGAGGACTTCATCGCCCGCTGCGACGAGGAGGGACACGACCTGGCCATGCAGCTGCACCACCACATCCACGGCATGGAGGACCCGGACCCGGAGGGCATGTTCGAGCACGTCTACTCCGAGCCGCATCCGATCGTCGACGCCGACCGTGAGGACTATCGGAACTACATCGCGCAGTTCGACGACCCCACCGACCAGGAGGCGGGCCGATGAGCTCCACCACCCTGCCGATCGCCAAGGCCATCACCGCCGGCCTGCGCGATGCCATGCGCGCCGACGACCGCGTGATGATGATGGGTGAGGACATCGGGGTCCTGGGGGGCGTCTTCCGCGTCACCGACGGGCTCCACGCCGAGTTCGGGGATCTGCGCGTGGTCGACACCCCGCTGGCCGAGGCCGGGATCGTCGGCACCGCCGTCGGACTGGCCGTGCGCGGCTACCGACCCGTGGTCGAGATCCAGTTCGACGGCTTCGTCTTCCCCGCCTACAGCCAGATCACCACTCAGCTGGCCAAGATGCACTACCGCACCCAGGGCCGGGTGAGGATGCCGATCGTCATCCGCATCCCCCACGGCGGCGGCATCGGCGCGGTCGAACACCACTCCGAGAGCCCCGAGGCGCTGTTCGCCCACACCGCGGGCCTGCGCATCCTCGCCCCGGGCGACAGCCAGGACGCCTACTGGATGACCCGCCAGGCCATCGAGACCGACGACCCGGTGATCATGCTCGAACCCAAGCGCCGCTACTGGCTCAAGGGCGATGTCGACCCCGACCAGCGGCCCGAGCTCTCGCCTTGGCAGGCCCGGGTGCTGCGACCCGGCACCGACGCCACCCTGCTGGCCTGGGGCCCCTCGGTCCCGCTGGCGATGGAGTCCGCCGAGGCAGCGGCGGAGGAGGGCACCGACCTGGAGGTCATCGACGCCCGCTCCCTGTCCCCGGTCGACTTCCCGACCATCATCGAGTCGGTCCAGCGCACCGGCCGGCTGGTGATCGTCCACGAGGCCCCCGTGCTGGGCGGCCTCGGCGGGGAGATCGCCGCGCGCGTGACCGAACAGTGCTTCTACCACCTCGAGGCGCCGGTGCTGCGCGTGGGCGGCTACCACGCCCCCTACCCGCCGGCGCGGATGGAGCACGCCTACCTCCCCGACCTCGACCGGGTGCTCGACGCCGTCGACCGGGCCCTCGAGCACTGACGGTCGCGCCCCGCGTGAAAGGATCACTGCCATGAGCCAGAGCCCTTCGTCATCGTCGATCGTCCAGATCAAACTCACCGACCCCGGTGAGGGCCTGACCGAGGCCGAGATCATCGACATCAAGGTCTCGGTAGGCGACACCATCGCCATCAACGACGCGGTGATCGAGGTCGAGACCGCCAAGTCCGCGGTCGAGCTGCCCAGCCACGTCGGCGGCACCGTCACCGCGATCCTGATCGCCGTCGGCGACGAGGTGCCGGTAGGCACCCCGCTGCTCGAGGTCGACACCGCCGGCGGCCCGGCCCCTGCCCCCGAAGAGCCCGACGTGCCCGTCGGTGAGGAGGTCACCGGTGACTCCGAGACCGCCAGCGCCGCCCCGGCCGGCGACGGGGACACCCCCGCCGCGGCGGCCACGGGCGAGGGTGAGGATACGGCGGCGGAGGCCGCGGACGCGGAGCCGAAGAACCTGGTCGGCTACGGCTCGAGGGAGCAGGGCCCGCGGCGCCGCCGGCGCCGCCTGCCCGCACAGGACGACACCGCGCAGGTGCCCATCGACCGGATCCTGGCCAAGCCCCCCGTACGCAAGCTCGCCCGGGATCTCGGCGTCGCGCTGGCCGACATCCTGGCCACCGGCCCGGGAGGCACGGTCACCCGCGAGGACGTGCTGGCCGCGCAGCAGCGGGCCTACTCCGGGGACACCGCCGCCCCGGACGCCCACTACTTCCCCGAGGAGTCGCCGCAGGCGCCCGAGGGACTGGGAGGCGCCATGAAGACCACTCGGGACCAGCCCTTCGCCGGAGTCACCAGCGATGAGCGCACCACCCGGGTCCCGATCCGCTCGGTGCGCAAACGCACCGCGGAGGCGATGGTGGCCTCGGCCTTCACCGCCCCCCACGTGACGGTGTTCAACGAGATCGACATGACCGCCACCACGAAGATCATCGACCAGCTGCGGGCCTCCCGCGAATGGCAGGACGTGAAGATCAGCCCGCTGGTGGTGATCGCCAAGGCGCTGCTGGTGGCGATCCGCCGCAACCCCGAGGTCAACGCGTCCTGGGACGAGAAGGCCGGCGAGATCGTCTACAAGCACTTCGTGAACCTCGGCATCGCCGCGGCCACCCCGCGCGGTCTGATCGTGCCCAATGTCAAGGACGCGCATCTGATGACGCTGCGCGAGCTGGCCGAGGGGATCGACGATCTGGCCAAGACCGCCCGGGCGGGCCGCACCGCGCTGTCCGACACCCGTGAGGGAACCATCACCATCACCAACTTCGGCGTGTTCGGCATCGACTCCGGCACCCCGATCCTGAACCCAGGCGAGTCGGTGATCCTGGGGGTCGGTGCGATCAAGGAGAAGCCCTGGGTGGTGGACGGCCAGGTCGTGCCCCGCCAGATCGCCCAGCTCGCCCTGAGCTTCGACCACCGGCTGATCGACGGGGCCCTGGGCTCGGAGCTGCTCCGCGACATCTCCGCGGTGCTGGAGGACCCGGCCCTGGGACTGGTCTGGGGATGAGCACCGAGGAGGCTGGGAGAGCTGGGGGCACGGCGTCGGTACCCTGATCCGGTGACTGCGCTCCCTGACCATCCCCCTGCGCGCCGCGAGGACCCGCGGATGCGCACGGCCGAGATGGCCGCCCTGAGGTTCTCCGACCTCCAGGAGGACGACCCCACCGACCGCGGTCCCTCACGGCCGCGCCTGTCCACCTGGCAGACCGCGCTGCTGGTCGCCGCAGGCGGCGGCGTCGGCGCGGCGCTGCGCCTGATCGTGACCCTGTCGATGCCCGCGGTCACCACCCCCACGCTGGTCGAGGTGCCCTGGGCGACGCTGTGGGTCAACCTGATCGGCTGCCTGGGTCTGGGCGCCCTGGTCGGGGCGCTGGAGATCCGTCCCGGCCGGCCCTGGATGCGGCCGCTGCTGGGCACGGGACTGTGCGGAGGCTTCACCACCATGTCCTCCGTGGTCCTGGAGGGCTCGGCCATGATCGGCGCGGAGTTCCCGATCCCGGCCCTCGGCTACGCGGTGGCCACCGTCGTGCTGTGCCTGGGCGCGGTGCTGACCGGATTCGTGCTGGGCCGCCGCCTGGCCCGCCGACGCGAGGACTCGGCGGGTCGGCGCGAGGACTCGGCTGGCCGTCGCGCGGAACGGCCGGGGACGGCCAGCGCCCAGCCGGCCCGCGGCAGCGCTGCGACCGGCGGCGCCCACGGCACCGTCCACGCCGCCGAGGCCGTCGAAGCCTCCGGGAGCCACGGCGTCGACGGCGTCCCCGAGGGTCACGAGCCCCCTGAGGGTCACGAGCACGTCGAGGGTCCCGAGGATCTCGAGGCCCCTGACAGCCCCGACGACAGATCCGATCCCGAGCAGAGCGAGGAGACCCGATGAGCGCCGGCATGCTGACGCTGGCGGTGCTGCTGGTCGCGATCGGCGGGGCGATCGGATCGCTGGGGCGCTGGGCGATCGCCGAGTACGGCCGGCGGTTGGTCGTCCACCACCGCTCCCGTGTCGACGCGGTGCGGATCGCGCCCTGGCTGACCGTCCTCGCCAATATGGTCGCCTGCTTCCTGCTGGGGATCGTCGTGGCCATGACCGGCTCGGCCACCGGGTCCGGGGAGCTGATCTACCTGCTGCTCGCGGCCGGAGTGTGCGGGGGACTGTCGACGATGTCCACCGCAGCGATGGACATCATCGAACTGGTGCGGGCGGGAGCGACCGCGGTCGCCATCGGCTACCTGCTGCTGAGCATCGGGGTGGGCATGGCCATGCTGTGGATCGGACTGGTGATCGGCACATGAGCGCCCCCGACCACAGCACCCGCACCGCCGGACGCGCAGCGGGGCCGGCCGCGCCCCGGCAGGCCCCGCCCGCTCGCCCCTCGCCGCTGCTGCTCGGCGCCGCCGCGGTGACGGTGGCTGTCCTGGCCCTGATCGCCGTGCTCGCCGCCGACGCCGCCGGAGGCAGCAACGTGGTGCTGCGCGACGCCGGTCTGATCGCACGCCGGGGCGCCCCCGTCTCGGCGTTGATCGCCGATCTCGCCGTGGCAGTGGCCCTGGGCGGGTCGGTCCTGGCCGGCTGGCTGCTGCGCGAGCCGGGCGACCGCACCCGCGCGATGACCCTCGTGGCGATCGCCGCGGCCGTGACCACGCTGGCCCGGGGCGCCTCCCTGGCGTTCTCGTATGCCGTGGCCACCGGGCAGGCCGTCGGCTCCGAGCGCTTCGGATCGGACCTGAACGTCTTCCTCGGCACCGACCTGGGGATCTGGCTGGTGCTGGCATTGGTGGTCTCTGCGACGGCGACCACCATCGCCGTGACCGGGTCCTCGGTCACCGTGGCCCGCATCGTGGCGGTCGCGATCGCGATGGTGGGCTTCGCCAGCGCGATGACCGGCCATGCCGCGGGGGACGAGACCCATGAGGTCGCCACCTCCACGATGTTCGTGCACCTGCTGGCGGTGGGGATCTGGCTGGGCGGGCTGGCCGTGCTGCAGCTGCTGCCGGCCAGCTCCCGCGACAACGGGCGGGTGGTGCGCGGCTACTCCCATCTGGCGCTGATCTGCTGGATCGCGCTGGCGCTGAGCGGCGTCTGGGCACTGGCGGTGCGCATGAACACTCCCGGCGAGGTGCTGACCAGCCCTTACGTGCAGCTCGGGGTGGCCAAGGCGGTGCTGCTGATCGCGCTGGGTGGGCTGGGGGCCTTGCAGCGCCGCCAGATCGCCACCGGTTTCGACGAATCCGCGGCGGCCGGTGCCCCCGCAGCGGCCGCGGTGGGCACCTACCGGCAGCTGGCCCTGCTGGAACTGGTGCTGCTGGGCTTGGCGGTGGCGCTGGCCGCGGCGATGAGCTCCTCCCCGCCCCCGGCGGAGGTCGTCACCCCGGAGGGCAGCCCCGCCTCGGTCCTGACCGGGTATCCGCTGCCCCCGGAGCCGGACCTGCTGACCGTGGCCACCCAGTGGCGCCCGGATCCGATGGGGATCGCGCTGGCCTGCGTGCTCATGCTGATCTGGTGGCGTCCGCAGGGCCCGGCCCGCGACCGCTCCGCGACGATCCGGCTGCTCCTGGGCTGCGCGGCGCTGCTGCTGGCCACCAACGGCGCCCTGAACGTCTACGCCAAGGTACTGATCTCGGTGCACCTGGCCCAGCATCTGCTGCTGATGGTCGTGGCGGGCGCCCTGCTGGGCAGCATCACCCCGGTGCCCGCCCGGGCCAGAGCCGTGCTCGGGCCGCGCTGGTGGCTGGCCGCGCTGGTGGCGGCCGCGCCCGTGCTGCTGCTGATCGCGATCTACGCCGGACCGCTGCTGATCCCGGCGATGGACGCCCACTCCCTGCACCTGGCGCTGCAGGGCCTGGCGCTGGGGGGCGGCGTGCTGAGCGTCCTGGCGGTGCGCGCCTCACAGCGCCCGCTGCCGGTGGTGGCCGCGCCGCTGCTGCTCCTGGTGGGCGCCGGCATCATGCTGGCCAGCACCGACCTGCTGATCGCCGCCAGCTGGTTCGGGGTGACCGGCCGGGACTGGATGCGCGATGCGCTCGCCGATCAGCACCTCGGCGGGTGGATCGTGATCGCCCTGGCCCTGAGCAGCGCCGCCGTCGCGGCGCCCCTGCTGCGGCGCCGGCCCGGGTGATCCGGCGCCGCCGGGCCCGGATGATCCTGGTCCGGGGGTCTGGGTGATCCTGCTCCGGCGGCGCCGGATCCGCCGCAGGTCAGAGTGATCAGCGTGCGGTCAGGTGAACAGGCAGCGCACGCTGCGCAGGCGCTCCAGGAGCTGATCACGATCGGCGAAGGGCACCAGCTGGCCGTCACCGGGGCGGATCGCCGAGACCGGCCGGCGCGCGGAGGCGGCCGTGCCCAGGGCGCCGCTCACCCGGCCCAGCAGGCCGCCGCGAGGCGCCTGAGGCGGGAGCGCCGCGGCGTCGCCCGCCCCGCGCAGCCGCCGGAACCGCTCCACGGCGGGGGAGCCGTCACGCACCCCGCGCAGCAGGTAGGCGGCGATGTCGGCCTGCTCGACCAGGATCGGCAGCACGCCTCCGGTCACGCGATGCTGACCCAGGACGATCAGGTCATCACGCCCCCGGGGGAACGCCCCCAGGAACAGGTCCAGCTCCCCGGTGGAGGTACGCGGGATGACCTCCTCGGGCAGGTGGTCGGCGCCGGTCTCGTACCCGGTGGCCAGGATGATCACATCGGGCGCGTAGCCGGCGCCCTCGTCCTCGGCGTACACCAGGGAGCCGTCGGCGCGGACCCCCGTCACCGCACCGGTCGGGGTGATGCGGCCCTCGCGGACCCGGTCCAGCAGATCGTCGGAGACGATCATCTCGTCCTCGAGCAGTCCCTGCCTCGGCCGCGGCAGCCCGGCCGAGGCCGGGTCCCCGGCGGCGCGGGAGATCACGGTCTCGGCGATCTTCTGGTTCAGCTGCCCCAGCACGGCCGGCTCGCGGGAGGCGGCGACGTCGCCGGGCATCGAGCCGATGTGGCGCGGCACCACCCAGTGGCCGCTGCGCATCGCCCAGCGCACCTCGAGGGCGCGGCGAGCGGCATCGACGGCGATGTCGGCCCCGGACTGTCCGGCACCGACCACCAGCACCCGCTTGCCCTCCAGCCCGTCCGGGCCGGTCCACTCCTTGGCGTGCAGCACGGTCACGGATTCCGGCACGTCGTCGGCCCAGGCGGGCCGGTGAGGCCGCTCGGAGATGCCGTGGGCGGAGATCACCGCGGCGTAGATCCCGATCTCACCGGTGGACATCTCCACCTCCCACACCCCCTGGCCGAAGGGACGGGCCGAGCGCACCTCGGTGCGGGGCCGGAAGTGCGCGGTCAGGTCGTGGCGAGCGGCATAGGCCCGCAGGTACTTGCCCATCTGACCGGGGGACAGGAAGTCGGGGAAGGACACGGGCTGCACCAGGTCCTCGTACTGGGTGAAGGCGGTCGAGGAGACCATCTCCATCGCCGGCCACACCGGGGTGTCCTCGCGCTCCACGTCCCAGATCCCGCCGACGTGGGCGGCGCGGTCGACCAGGTCGAAGGGGACCTCCAGGGCCTTCAGGGCGGCGGCGGCGGCGAGACCGGCCGGCCCCGCGCCGATGATCAGCACCTTCTCGCGGGTGGGGACCTGGTCGTGGAGCTCAGGCATCGATGAGGCCTTCCGGATCGGGCGGCGCGGGGCCGGGAGCGTTCCCCCTGGCACCCGGCTCAGCGGCGGGCGGACGAGGGCCATCCTAGTCGTCGTCGGCGCGGTCGGCCCGCTCAGCCGACGACCGCGATCACCGATACCCCGACGGTGGGGCCGGGGCTCCTCGGCTGCGCGGGCCCCTGGCCGTGGGCGTCATCGGCGAGGCACTCGGCCGCGGTGGTCATCACCGGCCGCGCGGTCTGTGGTCCGGGTCCGGTCACCGCTGCTCGGTCCCACTGGTGCCGGCGGCTGCGGCGGCCTCGCGGGCCAGCAGCAGCGCCCCGGGCAGGCCGCTGGCGGCGGTGCGGTGCTCGCGGCCGTCGGCCTCGAGCCCGATCACCACCTCGTCGTGGATCGGCCCGGGGGAGGCCAGGACCGAACCGGCCAGCACCACCGGCAACGTCAGCTGCGGATCCAGCGCCCGCACCGTGTCGGTGAAGTGACGGGTGGCGGTGTCGAGGATCTCGCGCGCCGCGGGGTCCTCGGGCACGGTTCCCGGCAGCGGCGCGAAACGACCCAGCGCCGCGGGGGAGGAGGCGGGGGCGAGCTCGTCCAGGGCCCGGATCAGGTCCTGGCGCACATCGCCGGTCGGGGACGGCGGGGTCCGGCCCGCCCGCAGGTCCAGATCCAGCATCTCGCCCACGCGTTCGGTCAGCACCGTGCGCCGTCCCCGCTGGTCGAGGTCGGCCGCGACCGCCTGCAGGGTGCGCCGGCCCAGCCAGACCGCGGAGCCGATGTCGCCCAGCAGCCAGCCCATCCCGTCGCGCCGGGCCACCCCTTCACGGCCCCGGAACAGCACCGTCACCGCGCCGGTGCCCGAGAGCAGCAGGATCCCGTCATCGCCCACGCCGCCGCTCAGGAAGGCGGTGCGCAGATCGTCGCCGACCTGGACCGAGGCCGGATCGATGCCCAGCTCGGCGAGCCGCCCGGTGATCAGGTCCCGCACCTGCGCGGCATGGGAGGGGCCGGCCCCGGAGACCCCCAGGGCCACGGCCGCGATCCGTGGTGGCACCTCGAGGCGGGCAGCGGCATCGGCCAGGGCCCGACGGACCGTTTGGGCCAGGTGGTCCAGGGCCTGGGGGCCCGAGGATCGCAGATTGGCCCCGGGACCGTCGGCCTCGGCGAGCAGGCCCCGCTCTCCCTCGGCGCGAGCCACCTGGATGCGGGAACTGGTCGCGCCGATGTCGCCGGCGATCACCACAGCGGGGGGCGTGGGGTGAGGGCTGTCCGTATCGGGCATATCGGGATCGTACGCCCAGGCCCGTCCCCTGTCGTTACGCTGGGCCGAGCGGTCCTGCCGCGGCTCGACGGTGATCACCGGTGATCCGGGAGCGGCGTGGCCGCCGACCGCCGATCCGCGACCTTTGGAGCGACCGTGAACAACCTCCGCCCCGACGAGGCGACCTCGCAGCCCGGACCGTCCGCCGAATCCGGCCGCGACCGCTTTCCGGACGGCTCCTCGGGTCGCTCCCCCTCGAACCTGGTCGACCTCGTCTCCCCGACCGAGGAGCGCAACCCCGCCAGCGCCGAGCTCGACGCCCTCGATGCCCGCGGGGCCGTGGAGCTGATCCTCGATGAGGACGCGAAGGTCGCCGCCGCGGTGCGGGCACGGTCGGCGGTGATCGCCGAGCTGGTCGAGCAGTGCGTGCAGGCGATCGAGGCGGGCGGCACGGTCCACTACATCGGTGCCGGCACCTCCGGGCGACTGGGCGTTCTCGACGCGGTCGAGCTCGCCCCGACCTTCAACGCCGACGAGTCCATGGTCACCGCCCATCTGGCCGGCGGGCCCAGCGCCTTCGTCGAGGCGGCCGAGGGCGCCGAGGACGATGCCGGGGCCGGCGCCGAGCTGGTGCGGCGGGTCTGCGGGGACCACGATGTGGTGATCGGCCTGGCGGCCAGCGGCCGCACCCCCTTCGTCGGCGGCGCGCTCCGTGCCGCCCGGGACGCGGGCCTGCCCACCGCCCTGATCTCCGCCAACCCCGAGGCCGAGCTGGCCCCGGCCGCCGACCACGCGATCCTGCTGGACGTCGGCCCCGAGGTGCTCACCGGATCGACCCGGATGAAGGCCGGCACCGCTCAGAAGCTGACCTTGAACGCCCTGTCCACGGCGACCATGGTGCGCTTGGGCACCACCTACGGGAACCTGATGATCGATGTACGCGCCACCAACGCCAAGCTGGTCGGCCGCACCGTGCGGATGCTCGTGCAGGCCACCGGCGCCGAGCCCGCCCATGCCGCCGAGGTGCTCGAGGCCGCGGACGGCCATCTGCGCACCGCCCTGGTGGCCCTGCTGGCAGGGGCCGACGTCCAGGACGCCGCCCGCGCGGTGGCCGAGCACCCGCGCGACTCGCGACGCCACGGCGACCCGGCAGGGATCCGTGCGGCCGTCGCGGCTCTGCGCACGAACACCGACCCCGTCTGAGGCCCGAGCCCGGCGCCGAGCACCCGTCGGCCCCGTAATCACCTCGACACCGGTCCGGCCCGGGCCCTACGGTCTTCCCATGCGTCTGTGATCAGCCCCGTCCCGCCGCCCCGTGACCAGGAGCTGATCCATGCCCGCACGCACCCCTTCGCTCGAGACACCCGCCCCCGGCAGCGGCACCGCCGCGCTGCACCTACGGGCCGATGGCCTGTCCTTCTCCTTCCCGGACCGCCGGGTCCTGACCGACATCTCGCTGGTGGTTCCCGCGGGCCGGCCCACCGGCCTGCTCGGGGAGAACGGCAGCGGCAAGTCCACCCTGCTGCAGGTGCTGGCGGGACGGCTCGAGCCCTCGGCCGGGACCGTGAGCGCGCCGGGGCCCGTCGGCCTGCTCCACCAGGGCCTGCCCTTCCCCGTCCAGGCGACGGTGGGCGAGGTGGTATCGGAGGCGCTCTCGCACTCCCGGCGCCTGGAGCAGCAGCTGGCCGCGGCCGGAGAGGCGCTCGCCGCCGGGACCGGGCCCGGTGAGGCGACGCCGACCCCGCAGGCGGTGCGCCGCTACGACCAGCTGCTGGCCGAGGCCACCCTGGCCGATGCCTGGAACGCCGACTCCCGCGCCGAGATGGTGCTGGCCGCCCTCGGCCTGGCGGGGCTGGGCCCCGGTACCCGGCTCACGGAGATCAGCGGCGGACAGCGCGAGCGCCTCGCGCTCGCGCACCTGCTGATCGGCCGCCCCACCACCTGGCTGCTGGACGAGCCCACCAATCACCTCGACGACGAGGGCGCCGCCTTCCTCACCGGCGCGATCACGAGCCACCCGGGCCCGGTGCTGATCGCCAGCCATGACCGCGCCTTCCTCGACGAGGCCACCCGCGCCCAGCTGGATCTCGACCCCGCCGAGGCCCCGCTGGCTCGGCCCGTTGGCGGGGTGACGGCCTACACGGGTGGGTTCAGCGACTACCTGCTGGCTCGCTTCGAGGCCCGGGAGCGCTGGGAGCACCGCTTCCAGGAGGAGCAGGAGGAGCTGAAGAAGCTGCGGCAGGCGGTGCGGGACTCCTACGACGGGGGCCGGCAGAGCGCCGCCCGCGCCGAGGTGCGGATGGCCCGGAAGTTCCACGCCGACCGCAACGCGACCCGGGTCAGACGCCACGTGCGCGAGTCCCGAGCACGCCTGGCCCAGCTCGAGCAGGAACAGGTGCGCAAGCCTCCCGCGCCGCTGCATCTCACGCAGCTGCCCCCTGCCCCCCGAGGCGCGGCAGGCTCGACCGGGACCGTGCTGGTGAGTGCGCGGGAGGTCCGCGTCCAGGGCCGGCTCGCACCGGTGTCGCTGTCGCTCTCGGCCGGGCAGCAGCTGCTGATCACCGGGGCGAACGGCTCGGGCAAGTCCACCCTGCTGGACGTGCTGACCGGGCGCCTGGCGGCCGACGGGGGATCCGTCTCCCGGCCTCGCGGGCTGCGCATCGGCCACCTCGGCCAGGACGACCATCCCGTCCCCGGCCGCACCGTCCGCGCCCACCTGCAGCGGGCGCGCGGGGGAGAGGGGCGGCCGGGATCCGACGGCGCGGTGCCCGAGCTGTTCGGCCTGGTCCACCCGCGCGATCTGGACCGGCCCCTGGAGCTGCTCTCGCGCGGTCAGCTGCGCCGCGTGATGCTGGCCGCCGTGCTGCTGGACCCCCCGGAGCTGCTGGTGCTCGATGAGCCCACCAACCATCTGGCCCTGGTCACCGCCACCCGCCTCGAGGCCGCCCTGGCGGACTGGGGCGGGACGCTGCTGATAGCCTCCCACGACCGCTGGCTGCGCCGCCGCTGGCAGGGCGAGGTGCTGCATCTGGACTGAGCAGGCGTGTCATACGCGTTCATGATCTTCGAATCCCGCGCCTGCCTCGGGCACGCTGGCGCAGACCTGACTTCCAGGAGGAGCACCATGGCCGATCAGCCGCTGAAGTTCGAGACCCTCACCGTCCACGCCGGCCAGGAGCCCGACTCCGATGCCGGGTCGCGGGCTCTGCCGATCCACCAGACCACCAGCTTCGTGTTCCCCACCGCGGAGTCGGCGGCCGACCGCTTCGCGCTCACCGAGGCCGGTCCGATCTACAGCCGGATCACCAACCCCACCCAGTCGGCCGTCGAGGATCGCGTGGCCGCGCTCGAGGGCGGGGCGGCCGGACTGCTGCTGGCCTCCGGGCAGAGCGCCATCACCCTGGCGATCCTGAACCTGGCCGGTGCCGGCAGCTCGATCGCCGTGTCCCCGAGCCTGTACGGCGGCAGCTTCAACCTGTTCAAGCACACCTTGCCGCGCCTGGGCATCACCCCGCAGTGGATCGAGGACCCCACCGATCCCGAGTCCTGGCGGGCCGCGGCCGACGAGACCACCCGCGCCTTCTTCGTCGAGTCGATCCCCAACCCCAAGCACGACATCCCCGATCTGCGTGCCATCGCCGACGTCGCCCATGAGGCGGGGGTCCCGCTGATCGTCGACAACACCGTGGCCACCCCGTTCCTGCTGCGTCCCATCGAGCACGGGGCCGACATCGTGGTGCACTCCGCGACCAAGTTCCTGGGCGGCCACGGCACCTCCATCGCGGGGGTGCTGGTCGACGGCGGCAGCTTCGACTTCGCCGCCCACGGGGACAAGTACCCGCAGTTCACCGAGCCCGACGAGTCCTACAACGGACTCGTCTTCTCTCAGGTGCCGGCACCGTTCGCGACCCGCGCCCGCGTCACCCTGCTGCGCGACCTCGGACCGGCGATCTCCCCCTTCAACGCCTTCCTGATCGGACAGGGCCTGGAGACGCTGCACCTGCGCATGGAGCGTCACCTCGACAATGCCCGCACCGTCGCCGAGTTCCTCGAGGCCGATGAGCGGGTGGGTGAGGTGACCTGGGCGTCCCTGCCCTCCTCCCCGTACTATGCGACCGCGCAGAAGTATCTGCCCCGCGGCGCCGGCAGCGTGCTGGGCTTCGTGCTGCCGGGCGGTCTGGAGGCCGGGCGCCGCTTCGTCGACGCCCTGACCCTGCACTCGCACGTGGCCAACATCGGTGACGTGCGCAGCCTGGTCATCCACCCCGCCTCCACCACCCACTCGCAGCTGACCGAGGCGGAGCATCGCGCCGCCGGCATCGAGCCCGGTTTCGTGCGCCTGTCGGTGGGCATCGAGCACATCGACGACATCCTCGCCGACATCGAGCGCGGGCTGGCCGCCGTCTCCGGGTGAGACCCGGGGCCGGGCCGGCCGGATGCGGCGCGCGCCGTCCGATCGGTCGCCCGCCCGGGCACGCGCGCAGCCGGCGGGCCGCCGCGCAGGTCCGGTGCGCGCCCGCACGGGCCGGGGAGAGCCCGCGCGGCCGCACTCACGGGCACGGGCGGCGACCTGGATACGCTGGGGTCATCATGAGCTCTGAACCCGCCCCGCTGCCTCCCTCTCCGCTGGACACCTGGCCACCCGCCTGGTCCCCGTCCGCCGTCGTCTTCGACTTCGACGGGCTGCTGGTCGACACCGAGGCCGAGTGGATCCGCGTGCAGGACGCCTACCTGGCGATGCACGACGTGAGGATGGACGCCGCCACCCGTCGGGAGATCACGGGCCGGGCCGCCGAGGTCGTGGTCACCGCGATCGGTGCACTGGTCGGCAAGGACCCCCAGCTGGTGGGCGACGAGCTGCTGGCCGCCCACCGTGAGGGCCTGCGGGACCGCGACGGGCTGGTCCCGCTGCCGGGCGGGCTGGAGACCGTGCGGGCCGTGGCCGCCAAGCGGCCGGTGGCGATCGCCTCGAACTCCCCACGCGAGATGCTCGACCACAAGCTCGCCGCCACCGGCCTGGTGGACGTGGTCGACGCGCACGTCGCCGTCGAGGACATCACCGCCCCCAAGCCCGCCCCCGACATCTACCTGCACGCCGCCCGGCTGCTCGGCGCCGACCCCGCGCAGAGCCTGGGCTTCGAGGACTCCGAGACCGGGGCGAGCGCGGCCGTCGAGGCGGGCCTGCAGCTGATCACGGTGCCCTCCCTGGAAGGGCAGCGACCGCGCGCCCACCGCCGTCTCGACACCCTCGAGGACCCGGTGCTGCAGGAATGGATCGCCGGCTGGGAGGTGCGACGGTGACCGGGCGCACGACCCCGGGCAGGGTCCCGGGCACGGCCCGCCGCGGCCCTGCCGGTCCCGTCGGCCCCACCGGCTCCACCGGTTCGACGGGCTCCACCGGCTCCACCGGTTCGACGGGCTCCACCAGCCTTGAATGCTTCCATGAGGCCTTCGGGGACTGGACCCCGAAGGCCGTGGTCTTCGACTGCGACGGTCTGCTGCTGGACACCGAGGTGGTCTGGCAGCGCGCGCAGGACGCCGTCGTCGCGGCCCACGGCGCGAGGCTCCGTGAGGAGGACGACGCCGGGCTGCACGGCTCGACCATCGAGAGCGCCGCCGAGATCATCGCCACCCGATCGGACAGCACCGCCGTACAGATCCTGTCGGATCTGCACACCGCCTTCGACCGCGAGCTGTCGGGCGGGATCCGCCTGATGCCCGGGGCGCTGGAGGTCATCGAGCTGACCGCGGCCCGTGTCCCTCTGGGCTGCGCCTCCAACTCCTGGCTGGCCTCCCTCGAGGACAAACTCACCGCCGGCGGGCTGCGCCAGCACCTGGCGGTGCTGGAGGCCTCCGACACCGTCGAACGGCCCAAGCCCGCGCCCGACATGTACGCCGCCGCTGCTCGCGCCCTGGGCCACGACGCCGCCGACACCCTCGCTTTCGAGGACTCCGGCACCGGCGCCCGCGCCGCCCGCGAGGCCGGACTGGCCCTGATCGCCGTGCCCACGCCGGGAGCCCCCGTCTCGGCCGCCGAGCTGGTCCTGGACTCCCTGCTGGACCCGGGTCTCGCGGCCTGGATCGCGACCTGGTGACCTGGGGGAGCGGCCCGCCACGGGGCGCCATCCGCGGCCTCCGGGCGCCCCGCGGATGCCCGCACATGTCACCCGGACTGGCCCCCACTCGCCGACACAGTGTTCACTGGGGCCCATGAGTTCCTCTGCCGACGCTGCCCAACCCCTGACAGCCCGCGCCCGCGGATCCGCGCTGCGCGGACGCGGCTGGCTGAACACCGGCGGGGTCGACCTCGACCTCGAGGACCTGCGCGGCAAGATCGTGCTGCTGGACTTCTGGACCTTCTGCTGCGTGAACTGCCTGCACGTGCTCGACGAGCTGCGGCCGTTGGAGGAGAAGTGGGACCAGGAGCTGGTCGTCATCGGCGTCCACTCCCCGAAGTTCGAGTTCGAGAAGGACCCGGAGGCCCTGGCCGCCAACATCGAGCGCTACGAGGTGAGCCACCCGGTCATCGACGACCCCGAGCTGACCACGTGGACCGAGTACGGCGCTCGTGCCTGGCCGACCCTGATGGTCCTGGACACCCATGGCCGCATCGCCGGCAACCTCTCGGGGGAGGGGCACGCCGCCAACCTCGACGCCCTGGTCGGCAAGCTGGTCGCCGAGGGCGAGGCCGACGGCTCGCTGCGCCGCAGCCCCGCACCCACCGTCCTGGCCGAGCGGGTCCCGCAGACCCTGCGCTTCCCCTCCAAGCTCACCCCGCTGCACGACGGACGCCTGGTCGTCTCCGACGCCGGACAGCACCGGCTGGTCGTCTTCGAGACCGATGGCGCCACCATCGACGAGGTGATCGGCACCGGCCGGCGCGGCCACGCCGACGGGGACCACGAGACCGCCCAGTTCGCCGAGCCCAACGGGGTCCTGGCCCTGCCGCAGGACGTCGCCGCCGAGGTCGGCTACGACCTCCTGGTCGCCGACACCGCCGGCCACCTGCTGCGGGGGGTCAAGATCGGGCAGGACCGCCTGCTGCGCTCACGCACCGCCACCGAGGTGACCACGGTCGCCGGCACCGGCAGGCAGTGGATGCAGGGCAGCGAACTGCCCCGCGGCGAAGGCGACGCCCGCTCCTTCGACCTGTCCACCCCGTGGGACCTGTGCTGGTCGCACGTGCTGGACCGGGCGGTGATCGCCATGGCCGGCATCCACCAGATCTGGACCTTCGACCCCGTCACCGGCAACCTGATGGTCCTGGCCGGCACCACCCAGGAGGGCCTGGTCGACGGCCCGGTCGTCACCTCCTGGTGGGCGCAGCCCTCCGGTCTCGACGAGCTGCCCGACGGCCGCATCGTGGTCGCCGACTCCGAGACCTCCGCCGTGCGCGTGCTCGACCCGCACGACATGCAGGTCACCACCCTGGTCGGTGAGGGCCTGTTCGACTTCGGCCACGTCGACGGGCCCGCCGCCGACGCCCGCCTGCAGCATCCGCTGGGGGTGACCGCCCTGCCCGACGGCCGTATCGCGGTGGCCGACACCTACAACGGCGCCATCCGCCTGATCGACGAGAGCGGCGCGGAGGACGGCGGCGTCAGCGTGGTCTCGGTGGCGCTGGACCTCGACGAACCCTCGGACGCGATCGTCGGCCCCCCGATCGACGGCATCGGACAGCTGGTGGTCGTCGAATCCGGCGCGCACCGGGTGACCTGGGTGCCGGTGGCCAAGGCCGCCGAGCGGATCATCGACCAGGGCGCCCAGCGCTCCGAACGGCCGGTCACCGAGATCGGGCCCGGCCCGATCCGGGTGCGAGTGCTGTTCACCCCGCCGGAGGGCCACAAGCTCGACGACTCCCTGGGCCCCTCCACCCAGGTGACCATCTCCGCGACTCCCGCAGGCATGCTGCAGGACGGCGGCGGCGTGTCCACCGACCTCGAGCGCACCGTGGACCTGGACCCGGTCTACCGTGAGGGGGTGCTGCACATCAGTGCCCGCGCCGCCTCCTGCGACGCCGATCCGGCCGTGGAGTTCCCTGCCTGCCACATGCACCAGCAGGACTGGGGCGTCCCGATCCGCATCGTCGACGGGGCCCCCACCGAGCTGGACCTGTCCCTGCTCGCCTGAGCATCCGCCCGCTCGCCCCGCACAGGCGGCCGGGCCCCAGGCTCCCTCAGTCAGCCCCGACGGAAGCGTGACCGTGGATCTCATCACCCAGTTCCCCCTCGGCGACGATATCGCCGTGACCCTCCTGGTCCTTGCGGGCCTGTCCATCGCCGCCCTCGTGGCGGGCGCGATCGTGCCCAGCAGGCTGCGACGCGACGAGGACTCCGAGGACGTCGACGAGACCCTGGGCCGACGCCTGGGCGTGCACCTGGCCTCGGCGGGCTCGATCATCCTGTGGGTGGGACTGCCGGCCCTGGTGCTGCTGTACCTGGCATCCGGCACCACCGATGAGCGGATCATGCGTTCGGCGATGATGCTGGTCGGCCTGCTGCTGGGCCCCCTGGCCGCGTGGCGCGGCATCGCGGTGCAGCTGGCGGTGCTGGGCGTGGCCGCCGACCGCCGGCCGGCCCTGATCGCCCGCCTGGGAGCGCTGACCGTGGCCGGTGCGCTGGGAGTCGCCGTGCTGCCGATCGCCATCGTGGTCTGGTTCCTCCAGGAGGGCGCCGGCTGGTCCCTGATCTCCCTGGCCGGGGGCGCCGCGATCTCCGCGCTGGCCATCCGCGCCTGCTCGGCGCCCGTCGACACCGCCGCCGCCTCCGCCACGCTCCTGGTCGGCACCGACGAGCACGAACTGGAGGCCGACGACGCCGGTAACCTCGGCACCCCCCATCTGCGGGCCGCACGCATGTTCCGTCGCGGGGGAGCGCTCAGCGCCGACCTCGTCGCCGTGACCACCGCGCTGGCCGGGGCCGGCGTCCTGCTCGGGGTCCCCGTGCTGGCGGCCGAGGGCGTCTTGGTGGTGCTGCTGGGGCTGGGCGTGGCGATGCTCGCCGCCGCCGTCGTCGCCGTGATCCCGCACGTGGGCCGGCCCGGGCACGAGACCGGGGCGCTGCGACTGGGAGGACTGTCGGCCGCCGTGCTGGGCGGGGCAGGCATGGTGGCCGCCGCCGCTCTATGGCTGCCGCGCACCTACAAGGACCTGCGCTTCGAGCACGCCGGCATGGCCAACTTCACCGATCCCGCCATCGCCGGCTCCGAACCCATGCCCCGCGAGCAGATGGAGCCGCAGATCGAGGAGGCCGTGGCGGACATGTCGCAGTGGATCTCCGCGACCGACGACTCCCGTGACGCCAGCGTCTTCCTCGACCTGCTGACCCTGTACACCGTCTCCCCGAGCGCGGTGGCCGCCGGAGCGCTCGGCCTGGGCGTCCTGGCCGCCCTGGCTGCCGTGCTGCTGGCCGCCGGGATCGGCGACCGGCAGGGCGGGACCGTGCTGCGGGCCGCTCGCACCAGCCGCACCGGCGGTGCACTGGGCACCGCCGCGGGTCTCGGCTCCACCGCCCTGATCGCCGCGGGTGCAGTGGGGCTGCTGATCCTGATCGCCACGGTGCTCAGCGTGCTCAGCGCCGGGGTGCCGAACCTGGCCCTGGCGCTGCTGGCCTACTCGGGCCTGGGCGCACTGGTGGTCGTGGCCGGCTTCGCCGCCTCCCTGGCCGCCCCGTCCCTGGTGGACGGTGCGGAGGTCGAACGCGGTCTGCGCGACGCCGGCACCTCGGCCGCGATCGGGCCCCGGGTGGTGCTGCTGCTGACCGCCGTGCTTCCCGCCCTGGCCGTCGTCGGCACCGTCGTGTCCTCGCTGCAGTCCGCACCGCGCACCGAGACCGTGTGGGAGGACCGCGCCCTGCACGCCGTGACCCCCATGTCACTGCCCCTGCTGGGCGGCGTGGCGCTGGGCGCGGTGACCGTGCTGCTGGTGACCGCCTCCCTGCTGGACGCCTCCCGCCGGTCCGGCGCGCTCGCCGTGGTCGACACCCGCGCCGGGATGCTCGAGGGCCAGGACCGGGTGCTGCTGAACGAGACACCCGAGGCGACGCGTCGTGCGGTCCTCGCCCCCGTGGTGGTGGTCGTGCTGATGCCGCTCGTGGCCGGCTTCGGTCTGGGACCGGCCGCGCTGCCCGGCCTGCTGATCGGTGGGGTGATCTCCGCCGCCGCGCTGGGGCTGTGGGCCCTGGGGTCGGCGACCGCCCTCGAGGGGGCCGCCGATCTGATCTCCACCGGCCGCTACGGCGGACCGGGCTCCTGGGGCCACTCCGGTGCCCTCGGCGGAGCGGTGCTGACCGGTGTGCTGCGCTCGGCCGTGGGTTCGGTGGCGCTGCCGCTGCTGCTGTCGACGTCGCTGCTCACGACGCTGTCGGTGAGCGCGGCCATCGGCATGGTCACCGACGGCACCAGCATGTACCTGCGCTGGGGAGTGGCCGTGGTGGCGCTGGTGGTGATGACCACGTGCTGGGTGATCGCCGCGACCGCCCCGGAGGTCGACCTGGAGGACGAGATCGGAGCCATCTCCCGCCCCCTGTTCGCCCGCGAGGAGGAGCAGGAGGGCACCCTCGAGGCGATGAACTGGGAGGTCGACGAGGACGACGAGGGCAGCGATGACGGGGCCGCCCCGGCCCCGAAGCCGTCCCGGCGCCGGCGCAAGGGCCGCCGCCGCGCGGATCAAGCCGACCAGGACGCCTCACAGGACTGACCGGCCCGGCGCCTGGCTCTGTGCCCGGCCCGGCGCCCGGCGTTGGACTGCGAGTGCAGTCTGCCTGCTCGGCGACTCGAAGGGACCCGTCCCCCTGATAACCCGACGCGACGCGCAGGGAGGGCGGCGACCGGGAGGCCCGGCCGCCTCAGCAGTCGGCGCCGAGCCCCCGCAGCACGAAGCGCTCCAGCGCGGGCCGGGAGAAGCGCCGGGCGGTCGATCCGACCAGCAGCGCATTGATGATCCGCACGGTCGAGTCGACGTCCAGGTCGGATGCGAAGTCCCCGGAGGCCACACCCTCGCGCACGATCTGACGCAGCACGTCCTCGATCATCACCACGTGCTCACGCATCCGCGAGGCCGTCTCCTCGGTCAACGAGTTGCGGCTCATCGAGTGGGGCATGTGGAAACTGACCGTGAGATCGAGCTGGGTGCGCACGTACGCCGCCACGGCCTCCCGCGGCGAGGCCGCACCATCGATCCCGGCCTTGAGCTGGGAGATGTAGTCAGCGGTCTCATGGATCGCGTACTCGACCAGGAGCGTGTCCTTGTCGGGGAAATGGTTGTACATCGCCGTGCGCCCGACCTCGGCAGCCCCGGCGATGGCAGAAAAGGTGATCGACTCGAAATCCTGGGTCTCCAGCAGCTTGTCGAGCGCGGAGAAGATCTTCACGCGCGTGCGCTCACGGTGCTCCTCGAGCGACCCTCCGATGATCTTGGGCATGCCGCATTGTTGCACCTCGGCAAAGCCTTCGGGCAATGGTCGCGCGAGCCGGTGAGCTGGGCTACTCGAGGACGGCCCTCCACGACACCGGCTCGGAGGACGAGTCCGACGAGGTGAGGGGCGCGGCAGGCCGACCAGAAGAGAGGTGGCGGATCGCAGTGCCGGAGCCGGCGGCGTCGCGCCCGGCCTGAGCCGTCGCCGTCGTATGTGGTCCGGCGCCGTCGGCCCCTGGATCTGCCGGCCGGACCGCTCCCGCCGGGAATGACGAAACCCCAGGTCTGTGACCTGGGGTTTCCATCTCGAGCGGGTGACGGGAATCGAACCCGCGCTGTCAGCTTGGGAAGCTGAAGTTCTACCATTGAACTACACCCGCGTACGTGTCCGCGGTGCCTGCGCCCTTGAGGCCGGCACCTCCGGGACGCCTCGACGCCCGGGGGAACGACGACCAGCATACCTCCTGTCGCCCGGCCGTGCGAACCGGCGGGGACCGGGCCAAGCCACTGCAATGCCCCGGGCCGAACCCACCGCGACGCACGAGCCGCGCCCGGCGCCGCACCGGCCGGACGCCGCCGCGCCGTACCGGACAGGACCACCTGTCGCCCCCGGGGGAGGCCAGCTAGGCTGGGCGCCGTGCTGCTGAGCGATCGAGACATCCGGGCCCAGGTCGATGCCGGACGAGTGGGCCTCGAGCCCTTCGACGCCCAGATGATCCAGCCCGCCTCCGTGGATGTGCGCCTGGACCGCTACTTCCGGCTCTTCGACAACCACAAGTACGCCATGATCGACCCCGCCACCGAGCAGGCCGACCTCACTCGCGAGGTCCAGGTCGACCCCGAGGAGCCGTACATGCTCCACCCGGGCGAGTTCGTGCTCGCCTCCACCTACGAGCAGATCACGCTGCCCGACGACGTCGCCGCTCGGCTGGAGGGCAAGAGCTCCCTGGGGCGCCTGGGCCTGCTGACCCACTCCACGGCCGGTTTCATCGACCCCGGGTTCTCCGGGCACATCACCCTGGAGCTGTCGAACATGGCGACCCTCCCGGTGGCGCTGTGGCCCGGCATGAAGATCGGTCAGCTGTGCTTCTTCCAGCTCTCCAGCATCTCCGAGAACCCCTATGGCAGCGCCGGCAACCTCAATCGCTATCTCGGGCAGCGTGGCCCCACCGCCTCCCGCTCGGCCCTGAACTTCCACCGCACCCGGATCCCCGTGGACGGTGACCCCCGGTGAGAACCCCCGCGAAGGACACAGTGACCGACCAGATCATCACCCCCGCCGACCGTACCGACCCCACCCCGCCCGAAACCGGCGCCGCCCGCACCACGCACCGGCTGCAGCTGCCGCGCGACACCGCCCCGGCCGACGTCCTGACCATGGTGGGCAACGTGCGCCCGGACGCCGAGCTGCGTGAGGACGGCGGCATCGAGATCGGCGATGACGCCCGGCTGCTTCCCGACACCGGCCCCCGTGGCGCCGGCCGCTGGACGCTGGACACCCCGCGCGAGCGCGAGCTGCCCGCTCCCGAGGGGCTGGGGGACTCCCACGGCTACGGCCGCGCCTTCCCCGACGGCATCCCCTTCGGCGCGGAACGACGGGCACTGGACCTGACCTGGTCGCTGGGCCGGCGCCTGTACGGGGCCGTGGTCACCGATTCCGGGTCCCGACTGGAACCGCACCCCTTCCACGTGCGGGACCTGACCGTGGTCAGCCCCCATGCCCTGGCCCCGGAATCGCTCGCGCAGCTGCTGGCGCCCCTGGAGCCCGACGCCGAGCTCGACCAAGTCCCCGAGGGCACCCCGCGCAACGGGTACAGCGTGACCGTTCCGCTCGAGGGCGAGGAGGAGATCTCACTGCGGGTGGGCCGTTCCTCCCGCCCCACGGCGCTGGCCAGGCTCAGCTGGATCGACGGCGCCGCGGACTACCACCTGGTGCATCTGCCGGCCGATGAGGAGGAGGACGCGCTGGAGGCCCCGGACGCCGAGACCTCCCAGCGCTGGTCCCAGGTCTACCGGCGCATCGGCTTGATCGCAGGGCTGCTGGTGGAGACGGTCGGCGGCTACGTCGTGGATCTCGAGGGCTTCCTGGTCGACCCCGCCGATCTGGCCTGAGCCGCACCGCGCCCGGTCGCGCAGGGCCGCAGAGTCAGGCGTTCGCCGCGCGTCCGGCCGCACCGAGCTTGATGGGCAGGAAGGCCAGCAGGCCCAGCGCCATCACCAGCACGATGCCCAGGATCCCGGCCCGCGTGTCCGAGGCGATCCACACCACCAGCGCGAAGGCACCTGTGCCCAAGAAGCCCAGGGCCCGCCCGGTGGTCGCATACAGCCCGAAGTTCTCGGTCTCGCGCCCCGGACGGGACAGGCGGGTCAGCAGGTTCCGCGAGGCCGACTGCACGGGTCCGACGAACAGGCAGATCGCCAGACCCGCCGCCCAGAACACCGCCACGGAACCGAAGAACAGCACCACCAGGCCCAGCACGATGATCCCCAGACAGCCGGCGATGATCACCGGTCGGGGACCGACCTTGTCGTCGACGCGCCCGCCCAGGAACACCCCGAAGCCGGCCACGAGGTTCGCGGCGATGCCGAACATGATGATCCCGACCGTCGAGAAGCCGTAGGCGTTGGCGGCGAGCACCCCGGCGATCGAGAACACCGCCCCCAGCCCGTCGCGATAGATCGCCGAGGCCACCAGGTACTGCAGCATGACCGGCTCCTCCCGGAAGGCCCGGATCACGCGTTTGACGATGCTCACGTACCCCTGCCAGGGGTTCCATCTCAGATCGGGATCGGTGGCCGGGTGCCGAGGGGCCCACAGCATCAGGGGCAGGGTGCCGATCAGGATCCAGATCGCCACGAAGATCGGGATCGCGCGCAGGTTCCAGCCGTCGTCGCCGGTGATCCCCAGGATCCCGGTGCCGGGCATCACGAACAGCACCAGCACCATGCCCAGGCACACGATCGAGCCCCAGTAGCCCACCGCCCAGGCCGTCCCGGACACGCGCCCGCGGTTGGCGGGGGTGGAGATCTCCGGCAGCACGGAGTTGACGAACACCCCGGCGAGCTCGCTGAACACCACCGCCAGGGCGATCAGGATCGCACCCAGCAGCAGATAGTCGGAATCCAACGCCACCAGCGGCATCAGGGCGATCACCACGATGGTGGCGATGGTGGTGATGCGCAGCAGGGCGTTGCGGGCACCACCTCGGTCGGCGAGGTTTCCCAGCAGCGGGGCCAGCAGCGCGACTGCGACCGCGCCGATGGACTGCCAGGTGGTCAGCACCTGCGAGCCGTGGTCCTGGGCCGCCTTGACGGCCTCCCCACCGACCGCGCCCTCGGACGCGACCGCGCTGGCGACATAGGTCGCGAACACGAAGGTGAGGATCACGGAGTTGAAGGCCGACATCCCCCCGTCCCACAGGGCGAAGGAGGCGACGGCCCGGCGCAGCGAGCGACGGTCCAGGTGGGGCGGGGCGGAAGACGCTGGGGACGGGGGGTCCGAGG
This sequence comes from Candidatus Brachybacterium merdavium, assembly GCA_019118275.1. Lineage (GTDB taxonomy): Bacteria > Actinomycetota > Actinomycetes > Actinomycetales > Dermabacteraceae > Brachybacterium > Brachybacterium merdavium. The sequence goes on from DWZH01000029.1 coordinate 37,543, forward strand.
TGACGGCCATGCTCTCACTCTACGGAGGAGCGCCGGGGGGACATCTCCCACAGCCGCTGACTGATCTTCAGGAAAGCCTTCACCACTCCCGTAGAATACCCGAGGCCCCTTCCCCGCCCCGGACCCCATGGACGGAGACCGTATGTACACGATGCTCCTCGCCCATCTGGTGGCCGCTCTGGTGGGGCCGGTCCTGGTTCGGGCGATGGGCCGCAATGCGTTCTTCCTCCTGGCGCTGGCCCCCGGAGCATCCACGGTCTGGCTGGCCACCCTCGATCCCGGGGCACTGGCCGAGACCCCGCTCGAGGTCTCGGTCCCCTGGATCCCCATCTTCGGCATCGACCTGGCCTTCCGCCTGGACACCCTGAGCTGGGTGATGGCGATGATCGCCACCGGCATCGGGGCGATCGTGCTGCTGTACTGCGCACGCTACTTCCAGGACACCGAACCGGGGCTGGGACGCTTCGCCGGTGTGCTGACCGCCTTCGCGGGCGCGATGATCGGGCTGGTCCTGGCCGACGACGTGATGGTGCTCTACACCTTCTGGGAGCTGACCACCGTCTTCTCCTACCTGTTGATCGGCCATTACCAGGACAAGCAGTCCTCACGCCGGGCAGCGATGAACGCGCTGATCTCCACCACCGCCGGAGGACTGGCGATGCTGGTGGGGCTGCTGATGTTCGCCCACGCGGCGGGCTCCATGCTGCTGTCGGACATCATGGCCTCCGGCATCTGGGCCGACGCCGACCCCTACCTGATCGTCGCGATGCTGCTGGTGCTGGCCGGGGCGATGACGAAGTCCGCGCTGGTGCCCACCCACTTCTGGCTGCCCGGTGCCATGGCCGCCCCCACCCCGGTCTCCGCGTACCTGCACGCCGCCGCGATGGTCAAGGCCGGTGTGTACCTGATCCTGCGGATGGCTCCGGCGCTGACCCACATGGAGACCATCAGCGTGCTGATCGCCGTCTTCGGGGCGGCCACGATGCTGCTGGGCGGCTGGCGGGCCCTGCGCCAGACCGACATCAAACTGCTGCTCGCCTACGGCACCGTCTCCCAGCTCGGGTTCCTGTCCGCCGTGGCGGGGCTGGCCACCCATGATGCGCTGCTGGCAGGGCTGGCGATGCTGATCGCCCACTCCTTGTTCAAGGCCCCGCTGTTCATGGTCGTGGGCGTCATCGACAAGAAGTTCGGCACCCGTGACCTGCGGGTGCTGTCGGGGGTGTGGAAGGTCGCCCCGGTGGTGACCGTGATCGGGCTGATCTCGGCCGCGTCCATGGCGGCGGTCCCGCCGCTGTTCGGCTTCGTCGCCAAGGAGTCGCTGTACACCGCGCTGTGGTACGGCGGCGGCTGGCAGCGGATCATCCTGTTCATCCTGGTGGCGGGCTCCGTCCTGACGGTGGCCTACTCCTGGCGGTTCGCGGCCGGCGCGTTCGGGACGGCCCCCGGCGCCCCACCCGTGGAGAAGCCCGCGATCTCGGTGCTGTTCTGGCTGCCGCCGGCCGTCGTGGCGGCCGGTTCCGTGGCGCTGCCCGTGGTCGCCGCTCCGGTCGAGGAGATCCTGCGCGGCTTCTCCGGGATCATGCCCGAGACGAACGGCGGCGCCACCGAGCTGGTGGTGGTCCCGCACGTGGGCGTGCCGCTGCTGTTGTCGGCCCTGACCCTGGCTCTGGGTGCTGTGCTGTGCGTGCTGGCCCGGCCGTTCGCGAAGCTGCAGCGCACGATCTCCCCGCAGACCTGGGGTCGGGAGGCCCTGCAGGAGTGGACCGACTCCGAACGGCTGTTCCGCCGCATCATGCGCGGCCTGGACGCCCTGGCGGTCGTGGTCACCCCGCTCTTCCAGCGCGGTTCGCTGCCCTACACCCTGGGCATGATGCTGCTGGTCCTGATCGGCCTGACCGTGCCGGTGGCCCTGACCCAGACGCCGGTGCCGACCAACCTGGTGCTCTTCGAACATCCCGTCGAGCTGCTGGTGCTGCCGGTCGCGGCGCTGGCGGCGGTGGGGGCGGCACGCTCCCGCCGGCGCCTGCGCGCGGTGTTCCTGATCTCGGTCACGGGCTACGTGGTGGCGCTGCTGTTCCTGGTCGCCGGTGCCCCCGACGTGGCGACCACGCAGGTGCTGGTGGAGACCGCGATGACCGTGGTGCTGGTGCTGGTGCTGCGGCGCCTGCCCATCCACTTCTCCCGTCGGCCCCTGCGCATCGGGGCCTGGGGCCGCTGGGGGATCGCCATCTCGACCGCCGTGGTGCTGTGCGGCACCGCGCTGTACGCGGCCGACGCCCGCTACCGCGAGGCCCTGGGGCGCGGCCTGATCGAACCCGCCTACGAGGTCGGCGGCGGCCACAACGTGGTCAACGTGACCCTGGTCGACGCCCGTGTCTGGGACACCCTCGGGGAGATCTCGGTGCTGCTGGTGGTCGCCACGGGCGTGGCCTCCCTGATCTTCGTCACCCGTCGCGAACAGAGCATCTCCCGCGTGCGTGACCTGGACGAGGGTGTCTCCATCTGGCACCGCCGGCCCGACACCGACCTGCCTAAGAACGTGCTGGACTTCGACGCCCGGCCCGATGACGTCGCCGGCGGCAACCGATGGCGCACCTGGCTGTCGGCGGGCCTGACCCTGGCTCCCGAACGGCGCATGGTGATCCTCGAGGTCGTCACCCGCATCGCCTTCCCCCTGATGATGACGTTCTCGCTGTTCCTGCTGATGGCCGGGCACAACGAGCCCGGGGGCGGCTTCGTCGGTGGCCTGGTCGCCGGCCTCGCCCTGGTGCTGCGCTACCTCGCCGGCGGACGCTACGAGCTGTCCGAGGCCGCACCGGTCCAGGCGGGCTTCGTGCTCGGTTCGGGGATGGTCATCGCCGTCACCGCCGGCGTGCTGCCGTTGCTGTTCGGCGGAACCGTCTTCGCCAGCGCTACCCCCGTCCTGCACGTGCCGCTGCTCGGGGAGCTGCACTTCCCCAGTGCCCTGCTCTTCGATTTCGGCGTCTACCTGGTCGTGGTCGGCGTGATGCTCGACTTCCTGCGCTCCCTGGGCGCCCAGATCGATCAGCAACAGGAGGCGGAATCCGATGCACGTTAGTCTCGCCCTGCTGCTGACCGCCGGCGTCCTGATCGCCTGCGGCGTGTACCTGTTCCTCGAGCGGACCCTGACCCGCATCGTGCTGGGCTTCGTGATGCTCGGAAACGGGGTCAACCTGCTGTTCATCATCGCGGCGGGCCCGCTCGGCACACCCCCCTTCGAGGGCAGCGACGATCCCGACTCGATGACCGACCCCTTGCCGTTCGCGATGGTGCTGACCGCCATCGTGATCTCCCTGGGCGTGACCGCCCTGGTCACCGCCTTGGCCTACCGGGCCTGGCAGCTGTTCGGCCACGACGAGGTCCCCGATGACGTCGAGGACCGCCGCGTGCTGCGCCGCAGCCGCCGCCGGACCGAGGACTCCGAGCAACTGCCCTGGTCGCAGGCCCTGACGGAGGAGATCCGGCGGGGAGCGCTGATGCACTCCCAGGGATTCACCCCGGCCGAGGAGGACGATGAGCTCGGCTCGGACCTCTCCAGCGCCGAGGACGTCCCGCCCGACCACACGGAGGCCGACGAGGGGGAACCCGGGCCGGAGCGCAGGAGACGGCGCCCCCGGACCGCCCCGGGGCGGGGCGAGCGCGACTCGCACGCCGCCGACGCCCCGGGGGCCGGCCCGGCCACGGAGATCGACCAGGAGCACGCCGAGGGCGAGGAGGAGACCTGAGCATGGAACTGCTGCTCGCCCTCCCGGTGCTGCTGCCCCTGGGCGGCGCCGGCATCACGCTGCTGATGCGCCACTACGCGCGCATCCAGCTCTGGATGGCGATCCTGACCCTGGTGGCGATCTTCACCGTCGCACTGATCCTGGGGTACCACGTCACCCAGGAGGGCGTGCTGGTCCTGCAGATCGGGAACTGGACCCCCCAGCTGGGGATCGTGCTGGTCGCGGACCGGCTCACCGCCTTGATGCTGGTGGTCTCCAACTTCGTGACGCTCTCGGTGCTGATCTACTCCAGTGCGCAGACGGTCAGCGAGAACTCCGCCCGCACCCCGGTGGCCATCTACCACCCCACCTACCTGGGCCTGGTCGCGGGCGTGTCCATGGCCTTCCTCGCGGGCGACCTGTTCAACCTCTACGTCGGCTTCGAGCTGCTGTTGGCGGCGAGCTACGTGCTGCTGACCCTCGGCGGCTCCGCCAGCCGGATCCGCGCCGCCACCACCTACGTCATCGTCTCCCTGCTCAGCTCGGTGGTGTTCCTGGCCGGGGTGGCGGCCGTGTACGCCGCGACCGGCACCGTGAATCTGGCTGAGCTGGCCGTGCGCCTGGACGGGCTCGACTCCGGCACCCGCATGGTGCTCGAACTGGTGCTGCTGGTCGCCTTCGCGATCAAGGCCGCGATCTTCCCGCTCAGCGCCTGGCTGCCCGACTCCTACCCGACCGCCCCCGCGCCGGTCACCGCCGTGTTCGCCGGCCTGCTGACCAAGGTCGGGATCTACGCGATTCTGCGCCTGGAGACCCTGCTGTTCCCGGCCTCCCAGATCTCCAACCTGCTGTTGGCCGCCGCGGCGCTGAGCCTGATCATCGGGATCCTGGGCGCGGTCGCGCAGGTCGATCTGAAGCGAGTGCTGTCCTTCACCCTGGTCTCGCACATGGGGTACATGCTGTTCGGCATCGGGATGAGCTCGCAGCTGGGCATGGCCGCCACGATCTTCTACGTCGCCCACCACATCACCGTTCAGTCCACCCTGTTCCTGGCCGCCGGCCTGATCGAGCACCGCGGCGGCACCACCAACCTGATCCGCCTGGGGGGATTGGCCAAGCTCGCCCCGCTGATCGCGATCCTGTTCTTCGTCCCGGCCATGAACCTCGCCGGGATCCCGCCGTTCTCCGGCTTCATCGGCAAGGTCGGGCTGATCGAGGCGGGCGTGGAGTACTCCACGACCGCCGGCTGGATCCTCATCGGGGCCAGTGTCGTCACCAGCCTGCTGACCCTGTACGCGATCGCCAAGATCTGGAACCGGGCCTTCTGGCAGGAACCCGGCCAGGAGATGTTCGACAACGAACGGCCCACCCCGAAGGTGATGTCCGGGGCGACCGCGGCCATGATCGCCTTCTCCCTGGTGCTGACCGTGGCGGCCGGCCCGATCATGACCTACGCCGATGAAGCCGCGCAGTCCGTGCTCGAGCGCACCCCCTACGTCGGCGCGGTCCTCGATGACGAGGCTGCCGGTGACCTGGTCTACCGCATCGACGAGGAGGGGCAGAAGGTGGAGGAGCGATGAGACGCCGACTGCAGGAACTGCCCCACAACCTCGTGTGGCTGCTGGGCGCCGTGGCGTTCTGGTGCCTGCTGTGGGGCGGCGTGGACCTGAAGAACATCCTGGGCGGCCTGCTGGCCGCGATCCTGGTGTTCGTGCTGTTCCCGATGCCGCCCATGGGCCATGAGCTCACGCTGCGACCGTTGCGCTTCGCCTACTTCCTCGCACACTTCGTGTTCGACCTGGTCCGATCCGCGATCGAAGTGGGCTGGTGGGCGATCCGGCCCGCCCCGCAGCCGCCCAGCTCGGTGGTGGCGGTGAAGATGTCCTCCCGCTCGGACTTCTTCCTCACCGGCACGGGGATCCTGTGCACCCTGATCCCCGGCTCCGTGGTGGTCGAAGCGCAGCGCGCCACCGGCACGATCTTCCTGCACGTGATCGGGGCCGGCACGCCCGAGGAGGTCGAGCTCGCACGTCAACGCTCCGTGGAGCAGGAGCACCGGCTGCTGTGGGCGATCGGGCGCCGCGAGCTGCTCGAGGAGGCCGGACTGCTATGACCCCCTTCGAGACCGTCCTGATCATCTACGGGGTGATCCTGTCCCTGACCACCCTGACCGTCGTCTATCGCATGATCGTCGGACCCACGATCCTCGATCGTGCCGTGTCGACCGACTCGCTGCTGGTGCTGGTCGTGCTGGGCATGGCGCTGTACACCGCCCATGCCAAAGCGAACTGGGCCGGCCCGGCGATGCTGAGCATGACCGGACTCGCCTTCATCGGCACCGTCACCTTCGCCCGCTTCGTGGCGCGCGAGGTCCGGCCCCCGGGCTATCGCCCCAGCCGTGATGGCGAGCCTGGCACCGGCACCGGCCCGCTGGACGCGATCCACTTCGACAACGGTGACGACGACGAGCGGTGGCCCGCCAACGTGGTCGGCCCCACCACCACCTCCGATGCCGAGGAGGAGGGGGCGGAGCTGAACGTGCATGAGGAGCTCCCGGCCGAGGACGGGAGGGAGGAGCAGCGATGAGCGCCCTGGAGATCATCGCCACCGTGCTGATCGGTGCCGGTCTGCTGCTCGCCGTGGTGGCCGCGGTCGGCCTGAACCGCTTCGACGGAGTGCTGATGCGAATCCACGCCGCCTCCAAGCCTCAGACCCTGGGCCTCATGTTCGTGTTCACCGGGGTCGCGCTCGTCGCGCAGTCCTGGTCGCTGGCCGGTTTCCTGCTGGTGGTGCTGTTGGCCCAGATGGGCACGGTCCCGGTGGCGAGCGTGATGGTGGGCCGCGCCGCTTTCCGGCGCGGTTTCGTGCGCGGCGGAGACTATGCCTTCGATGAGCTCAGCGACCGCCTGGCGGACGCCGATGACGATGACGATGACGACGACGAGGACGGATTCCTCGACGACCACGAGGGCATGGCGCATGACGCCGAGGACCGCTTCCCCGAGAACGTGGTCCACCCCGAGGCCGCCGCCCGGGCCATGACCAACCGCAACTGGGACGAGCCCGAGGCCGTGGGCACCGCGGGGGTCGATATCGACAGCCTGGACGTGGACCTCGAGGATGAGACCGAGCGGGAGGCGGAGGAGGTCGCCGAGCGCGATCCCCGGCCCTGACCTCCAGGGCTGCACCGGTCCCGGCCGCACCTCGCCACGGAGCGGGAGCCGGTGCCGGACGCGGCCCAGGAACCGGTCGCAGCGAGCGCCGCCCCGTCAGAACAGCCCGTAGGACTCGCCTTCGGCGGTGACCCCCATGTGCAGGGCGGCCGGCTGCTTGGGAAGCCCGGGCATGGTCATGATGGTGCCGGTCAACGCCACCACGAAGCCCGCCCCGATCTTGGGCACCAGATCGCGCACATGCAGCACGTGCCCGGTGGGGGCGCCCAGCAGCGCCGGGTCGTCGGAGAGGGAGTACTGGGTCTTGGCCACGCACACCGGCAGCGAGTCCCAGCCGTTCCTGCGCAGCATCCGCAGCTGGGCGGGGGCGCGGCCCTCGAGGACCACGTCGTCGGCCCCGTAGACCTCCCGGGCCAGGGTCCGCAGGGACTCCTCGACCCCGCCGGCGGGATCGTAGAGGTGACGGAAGTCGGCCCCCTCGTCGAGCGCGGCCAGCACCTGCTCGGCCACGGCCAGCCCGCCCTCGCCGCCCTTCGCCCAGACCTCCGACAGCGCGGCCTTGAAACCGTTGGCACGCGCCCACTCCAGCACCGCCTCGAGCTCGGCCTCGGTGTCGGTGGGGAAGCGGTTCAGGGCGATCACCGGCTCGATCCCGAACTTGCGCAGGTTGTCCACGTGGCGGGCGAGGTTCGTGGTGCCGGCCAGTGCGGCCTCGACGTCCTCGTCCTCCAGGTCCGCCTTCGCGACCCCGCCGTGCATCTTCAGCGCCCGCACCGTGGCCACCACCACGGCGGCGTCGGGGGAGAGGCCGCCCAGGCGGGCCTTGATGTCCAGGAACTTCTCCGCTCCGAGGTCGGAGCCGAAACCGGCCTCGGTCACCGTGATCTCCGACAGGGACTGCGCCAGGCGCGTGGCGGCCAGGGAGTTGCAGCCGTGGGCGATATTGGCGAAAGGCCCGCCGTGCACGAGAGCGGGGGTGCCGCCCAGGGTCTGCACCAGGTTGGGCAGCAACGCGTCCTTGAGCAGCAAGGTGATCGCCCCGGCCACTCCGAGATCGGCCACCGACACGGGGGAGCGGTCGTAGGTGAAGCCGACCACGATGGCGCCGATGCGGCGTTCGAGGTCAGCCAGGTCCGTGGCCAGGCACAGGATCGCCATGATCTCGGAGGCGACCACGATGTCGAAACCGTCCTGCCGGGGGGTGCCCTGGGTGGGCCCGCCCAGGCCGATCACGGCCTCGCGCAGGGCCCGGTCATTGACGTCCACCACCCGCTTCCACTGGATGCGGCGCGGGTCGATGCCCAGCTCATTGCCCTGATGGATGTGATTGTCGATCAGGGCCGCGAGGGTGTTGTTGGCGATCTGGATCGCGTGGAAGTCTCCGGTGAAGTGCAGATTGATGTCCTCCATCGGGACCACCTGTGCGTGGCCGCCGCCGGTGGCGCCGCCCTTGATGCCCATGATGGGGCCCAGCGCCGGTTCGCGCAGCGCGACCATGGTGCGGTGGCCCTGCAGGGAGAAGGCGTCCGCGAGACCGACGGTGGTGGTGGACTTGCCCTCGCCCGCCGGGGTGGGGGACATGGCCGAGACCAGCACGAGCTTCGAGCGGGTGTCGGTGCCGGTCATCCGTCGCACGTCGACCTTAGCCTTGTAGGAGCCGTAGGGGATCAGGGCATGGGCGGGGATGCCCGCCCGCTCGGCGATCGTGGTGATCGGCTCCAGCGTCGCCTGCTGGGCGATCGCGAGGTCCGGGTTCTCGGCTGACATCGTCGTCCTCCAGGAAGGTTCGAGGGGCAGATCACACTCTACGGGGACGATGAGGGGTGACGGGAGGGATGAGGGAGGGGCGAAGCGCCGCCGCGAGGACGAGGCCTCGCCCGCAGCACGGTTCCCAAGGGCCCCGAGCTCTGCGCCGGCTCGAAGTTCTCTGGTACGGGAACAGGAGCGGGGCCGCCGTCGGCCCATGAGCGCTGTGGGCTGGGGGGTCGCATGAGCCGGGAGGACGGGAGGGGCCGGCGGTCATCTGGCGCCGGTCACCGATGACGACGAGCTGGTCCAGCCGCGCACCCTGCTCGGCCACGCGGAGGGAGCTGTCGTGGAGTTCCTGGTCGGCTGAGTGTGCGCGCCTCGATGTCCGCGCGGCGCGGCCTGCCTGCTCTCAGGTCCCGGGATGAAAGAACCCCCGCGACATTGAAGCTGCGCGGGGGCCTCAGTGGCTCCGACCGGCGTCGATCCGGTGACCTTTCGATTTTCAGTCGAACGCTCTACCAACTGAGCTACAGAGCCGCGGTCGTCGGAACGACCGGTGATCAGAGTACCAGCCGGTGATCTTCCCGCCCAACCGGACCCGATCGTTGTAAGGCACACCACGGGCCGGCCCTGGACCCGGCCCGCCCGATGCCGGCAGACCGGCCGACGGGTCGGCGGGCTGCCGAATCGAGGGGGCGGCGGGTCGGCGGGCCTCTTCAGCTGACCTTGATCAGGGTCTTGCCGAAGTTGTCACCGCGGAGCATCCCGACGAAGGTCTCGGGCGCCCGGTCCAGTCCCTCGGTGATGTCCTCGCGGTAGCGGACCTCCCCGGAGCGCACCCAGGCGCTCATGTCGGCCAGGAAGTCCTCGAAATGGGTCTGGGCGAACTCGCGCTGGATGAAGCCGCGCAGGGTGAGGCTCTTGGCGAGCACCGACGCCATCAGCTGGCCGGTGCGGTCCGGGCCCTCGGGCAGCTCGGTGGCGTTGTAGTTCGCGGCCAGGCCGCACACCGGTACCCGGGCGAACTCGTTCAGCTGGGGCAGCACCGCGTCCCAGACCGGTCCGCCGACGTTCTCGAAGTACACGTCGATCCCGCCCGGGGCGGCCTCCTCCAGCCGCTCGGCCAGGGCCGGTTCCCGGTGATCGATCGCCTCATCGAAGCCGAGCTCACGCAGGTGCTCCACCTTGCGGGGGCCGCCGGCGATACCGATGGTGCGGGCGCCCTTGGCCTTGGCGATCTGGCCGACCGCCGAGCCGACCGGCCCGGTCGCGGCGGCGACGGCCACGGTCTCACCGGGCTGGGGCCGGCCGATCTCGAGCAGGCCCGCATAGGCGGTGAAGCCCGGCATGCCGAGCACCCCCAGCGCGGTGCTGACCGGCGCCACCTCGGGATCGAGCCGGCGCAGACCCTCGGCCGGCTCGAGGCTGTACTCCTGCCAGCCTCCGTAGGACAGCACCACCTCCCCGGGGGAGAAGTCGTCCGTGGCGGACTCGACCACCTCGGAGACGGTGCCGCCGACGATCACGTCGCCGACCTCCATCGGGGCGGCATAGGACCGCGCCGCGCTCATCCGGCCCCGCACGTACGGGTCCAGCGAGAGGTACAGGGTGCGCAGCAGCACCTGGCCAGGACCAGGCGAGGGGACGGTGGTCTCGTCGTGCTGGAAGTCGGTGGCGGCGGGCTCGCCGTGGGGGCGGGAGGCGAGGAGGATCCGGCGATTGACGGTCGGGGTGCTCATCCTTCGAGCGTAGACCCCATGGCCGGCCCTCGCACCGGGACGGATTCCCCGGGCCTTGGGGTTCGACCCCCGTGGCGGTCTTCGGGCCGACGGGCACGCACGACGAAGGCCCCGGAACCATGGTTCCGGGGCCTTCGTGAGGGGCGACCCTGACCGGGCTTGAACCGGCGACCTCCGCCGTGACAGGGCGGCACTCTAACCAACTGAGCTACAGGGCCTTGCGTGTCGATCCGCTCAGCGCACCGACCTATATAACTCTACCGGATGTTCGCGGGGCTCACGGCCCCTTTCGCTGTGAGCCGTCTCGCACCTTGGGCCACCACCTCTGCGCCGCCCGGGCGCGGAGGAGGGGAGTACCCCCAACGGGATTCGAACCCGTGTCGCCGGCGTGAAAGGCCGGTGTCCTGGGCCGCTAGACGATGGGGGCCCGGGCAGCGGTCTGCCCGACGAAGAGCATACCGGTGCGCAGGCTCGCGGGCACGGCCATGACGCCACGATGCGGCGTATCCGACATGAGCTGGGCCGTCCCGCACAGCAGCCGTCCCGCTCACCCGTACGGCAGCTGTCCCGCTCACCCGCTCAGCAGCTGTTCTGTTCACCTGCACGGCAGCCGGCCCGCTCGGCCACCGAATCGTGGGCGTCCGAGCGACTCGGGGGGTGGCCTCCGGCAGGCGGCCCGTGCCCTGCTCGCTCGGCCGTGGTTCCATGGAGCATGATCGAGATCAGCCGCGAGGAGTTCGAGGAAGCCGTCAATGACGCCCTGGACTCACTTCCCGACCAGATCGCCGAGGCCATCGCCCACGCCAACGTCGCGATCCTGATCGAGGAGGAACCTGATCCGCAGACCCACGGCATGGAGCTGCTGGGCCTGTACCAAGGGATCCCGCTGGACCAGCGCAGCGTCTTCCAGGGCTTCGCGGAACCCGATCGGATCCTGATCTTCCGCGGTCCCCTGCAGCGGCTGGCCCGCGACCGTCAGCACCTGGTCGAAGAGATCGCGGTGACCGTGCTGCACGAGGTCGGCCATCTGTTCGGGATAAGCGACCAGCGCCTGCACGAGCTCGGCTGGGGCTGAGCCCTTGACGTGGGTCCGGCTGAGCCGTAGCCGGGGACCCCTGACCCGGAGCCCGAAGCCCCCGGCTCAGGCGCCCGGTTCGGCGTCGATGTCGCTGAGCCCGGACTCGTGAGCGATGATCGCGATCTGGACCCGGTTGCTGCAGTCCAGCTTCGCGAAGATCTTCGACACGTGCGCCTTCACGGTCGCCTCGCTCATGAACAGCCGCATCCCGATCTGGGCGTTCGACAGCCCTGCCCCGACCGCGCCGAGCACCTCGGTCTCGCGGTCGGTGAGCTGATCCAGACCGGGGTGCTGCTCCTGGCGGGAGCCCGGGTTGGCGTCGGAGAAGTGCGAGAGCATGCGCCGGGTGATGGTGGGGGAGAGCATCGCGTCACCGCCGGCGACCACGTGCACGGCCCGTGCCAGGTCCTGGGGCGGGGTGTCCTTGAGCAGGAAGCCGCTGGCCCCGGCCTCGAGGGCCTGGAACACGTATTCGTCCATGTCGAAGGTGGTGAGCATGATGATCTTGGGTGGGTTGGGCAGGGCCGAGACCGCTGTGGTGGCCGCGATGCCGTCCAGCCCGGGCATGCGCACGTCCATCAGCAGCACGTCGGGGCGGTGCTTCTGCACCAGGGTCACCGCCTCGTTGCCGTCATCGCCCTGACCGACCACCTCGATGCCGGGGTCGGCGCCCAGGATCATCGCCAGCCCGGCGCGCACCAGGGAGTCGTCATCGATCAGTCCCACGCGCGTCACGTTGTCGTCGGCCACGGGATCACCGCCCTCACTTCGAAGCGTCCGTCATCGGTGGGGCCTGACGTGATCGTGCCGCCGGCGTGCATCACCCGGGTCTCGATCCCCGACAGTCCCATCCGGGCGCCGGGCAGGTCCGTCGTGAACCCCTTGGGGAGTACATTACTGACCTCGATCACCAGCTCGGTCCCGACCTCCCCGATGAGCGCCACCCGGGACTTGGTGTGACGGGCGTGCTTGTGGATGTTGGTCAGCCCTTCCTGCACGACCCGGTAGGCGGTGCGAGCGAGCTGATCGGGGACCGGGTCGTCGATGAAATCGAACAGCTCCACGGTGATCCCCGCCGCCTGGGAGACGGTCACCAGCTTGCGCACATCCTCCCAGGTCGGCTGCGGCGCCAGCGGGGCGTCCTCGCCATCGCCGCGCAGCACACCCAGCACCTCCCGCAGCTCGGACAGGGCCGTGGTGGCCGTCTCCCGGATCAGCGCGGCCGATTCCTGCACCTGGGCCCGCTCGAGCTGGGGGTTCACCTCGAGCGCGCCGGCATGCATGGCCACCAGGGAGATCTTGTGGGCGACGATGTCGTGCATCTCCCGGGCGATGCGAGTGCGCTCGGCGCGGCGGGCCTGCTCCTGGGCCACGGCCCGACCCGACTCGGCCTGCTCGGCGCGCTGCTGCAGCTGCGCCAGCAGGATGCGCCGCGTTCCCGTGTACATCCCGGTCGCCACCGCCGCGGTCACGGTCAGGGCCGACGCCCCCACTCCGATCGGTGCCTGCGACGGATCGGTGGCCAGCAGGGACGTGGCGATGGCGGCCACCGCCAGCACCCCCACCAGCAGGGTTCGCAGACGGCCCTGGCTGCGGGTGGCATAGCAGTAGACGGCGATCACCAGGATCGACAGGGAAGCGGTGAGCGCATTGACGGCGAGCACCACCGGCAGCAACCAGCGCCAGTGCTGATGCCGCCACAGCAATGCCCCGGCCAGCAGAGCCATCAGGCCCCCGCGCCACAGCCCACCGGAGCCCGAGTCGAACAGCACGGTCAGCACGACTTCAGACAGGACCGCGGCCAGGATCAGCAGGTCCTGCCATGCCCGTTGCACGGGCCGCCCGAGTTCATCCACGTCGTCACTGTAACCGCGCCCTGCCGCCCGCCCTCCCGAGCCGGAGGTCGGCTCCCGCGGGTCCGAAGCCCCGACGATCGTCGGGCCCCGGTGAGACCCCCGGTCGATTCCGGGCACCGCCTGCCCGCCGCACCGTGGAGCCATGACCAAAGCGCCCAGAACCACCGCAGCCCTCGACGTGCGCGGCCTGACCAAGCGCTACGGCTCGCGCGTCGCCGTCGATGACCTCACCTTCTCGTGCACGCCCGGCTCCGTGACCGGGTTCCTCGGCCCCAACGGCGCCGGCAAGTCCACCACCCTGCGCATCCTGACCGGGCTCGCCGAGGCCGACGCCGGCCAGGCCCTGGTCGGCTCCCGGCCGTACCGCGAGCTCGACCATCCCGCTCGCACCATCGGCGTGATGCTGGATGCGACCGCGCTGCACCGCGGCCGCACGGGCCTGGAGACCCTGCGCCTGACCGGGCGTGCGATCGGCATGCCCGCCGCCCGGGCCGGGGAGGTCCTCGAGCTCGTGGGGTTGCGGGACGCCGGTGCCAAGCGGGTCGGCGGCTACTCCTACGGCATGCGCCAACGCCTGGGCATCGGGGTGGCTCTGATGGGCGACCCCGAGGTGCTGGTCCTCGACGAGCCCGCCAACGGCCTGGACCCCGAGGGGATCCGCTGGATGCGCCGACTGCTGCGCTCCTTCGCCGACGCCGGGGGCACCGTCCTGCTGTCCAGTCATCAGCTGCGCGAGGTCCAGGCCACCGTCGACCGCCTGGTGGTGATCGCCGATGGCCGCCTGGTCCGCGAGGGCATGCTGGACGAGCTCACCTCCGAGGCGGGCACCCGCGTGGGCGCCGAGGACCCTGCCGCCCTGCGCGCGGCGCTGGACCGCCACGGCATCGCCTACGAGCAGCGCGCCGAGCAGCAGCTGGCAGTGTCCCTGGCCCCGGTGGACGTCGGCCGTCTGGCCGTGCGCGAGCAGATCGTGCTGACCGCGCTGGGAGCCGCCGACTCCGGCGGCCTCGAGGACGTGTTCTTCGCCCTCACCGGCCAGACCGACCCGGCTGCCGGCCCCCACGACGCCGAGCCCGTCCCGGCCGCCATCTTCTGAGGAGCCCCCGATGAGACCCGACCTCGACCTCCGCGCCTACTTCGACACCCGCGCCACCGCCATCCTGATGACCGTCTCCCTGCTGGCCCTGCTCGCCTTCGCCGCTCTCGGCGGGCTGCTGGTCCCGCTGGTGCTGCCCGAGGAGGTCGTCGACGTGGAGACGACCGTCATCGCTCTGTCCCTCCCACTGAGCCTGATCATCCCCGCCATCGCCGTGCTGATCACCGCGGGGGAGTGGAGCGACCGCTCCATCCAGTTCACCCTGCTGCAGCGGCCCTCGCGCAACGCGGTGCTGCTGTCCAAGACCCTGGCCGCCAGCGTCGTGACCGCCGGGGTGGTCGCCCTGGCCATCGCCCTGGCCGCGGTCACCACCTGGATCGGTGGAGAGCTGCTGGGTCAGGGCGCCGACTTCTCCTCCATGGAGGGCGTGATGACCACCCAGCTGGCCACGCTGGGCTCCTACCTGCTGATCTCATTGGCCATGGGACTGCTGACCCAGTCCTCGGTGCTCGGCCTGCTCTCCGCGATCGGCATCCCGTTCCTCACGGCGACCGCCGTTCCCCTGGCCACGCTCACCGGCTCGGAGCTGTTCATCGACGTGGTGCGGGCCGTCGATCTCCCGGGGGCCGCGGTCGCGCTCGGCGACGGACGGGCCGGAGCGTTCGAGCTGCTTCCGCTGGCCCTGACGGTGCTCCTGCCGGCCGCCCTCGGCGTCTGGCGCTGGAACCGCCGCGAGGTCGGCTGAGCGACCCCGGGGGCCGGGCCGACATTAGGATGGCCGGGCTCGGTGCCCGTGGGTCCCTCGCCGACCACCGGCCCGGCCATCGCGATCCCGAACGCCACGCGCCACCGCCCCGAAGGAGACCTGATGCATCTGGCATCCCTGTCCCGCCGCCAGCTGGCGAGACTGGCGGCCGCAGCCGCCGCCCTGACCCTGCTGGCCACCGGCTGCGTCCCGTTCGGCGAGGACGAGCCCGCCCCCGGCGACGATTCCGCGACCGGACAGGACGACGGTGACGGACAGGACGGGCAGCAGGGGGGCCCCGAGCTCGCCCCGGTGGGCACCTCCGCCGCCCAGGAGCTGCCCACCGATCCCGCGGAGGATGCGGCCTACGCCGCCTACTACGAGCAGGACATCGAGTGGGGGCCCTGCGAGGACGTCGAGCAGTACGATCCGTCCATCGAGATGCAGTGCGGCACTGTGACCGTCCCGCTGGTGTGGGACGACCCGGACGCCGGTGACATCGACCTCGCCGTCGCCCGGCAGCCCGCGCAGGGGGAGGCCACCGGCTCCCTGCTGCTGAACCCCGGCGGGCCCGGCAGCTCCGGCGTGGACTTCGCGGGCTCGGCCTCCTACCTCTTCTCCCCGGAGATCCAGCAGTCCTACGACCTGGTCGGCTTCGATCCGCGCGGGGTCAGCCGCTCGGCCGGCATCGAGTGCCTGAGCGACGAGGAGACCGACGAGTACCGCGCCTCGACCGTGGAGCCGGGCACCACCGAGGCTGCCGACGAGTTGGAGCGCGTCGCCCAGGCCTGCGAGGCCAACTCCGGGGAGGTGCTGCCCTACCTGGACACCTTCTCGGTCGCGCGTGACCTGGACGTGCTGCGCGCCGCAGTCGACTCCGAGCAGCTGGACTACTTCGGTTTCTCCTACGGCACCTACCTCGGTGCCACCTATGCCGATCTCTACCCCGAGCGGGTGGGCCGCTTCGTGCTCGACGCCGCCCTGGACCCCACGGTCACCGCCGACGAGATGAGCGCCGGCCAGGCCGAGGGCTTCGAGCAGGCCACCGAGTCCTTCCTGGCCGACTGCCTCGAGCGCGGGGATCAGTGTCCCTTCAAGGGGGAGCTCGCCGACGCCAAGCAGCAGCTGCACGCCTTCTTCGACAGCGTCGACGCCGAGCCCTTGGACACCGGGGACCCGCAGCGACCGCTGACCGGGGCGCTGGCTCGTTCAGCCGTGCTGATGGTGCTGTACGACGACGCCTACTGGCAGCTCGGGCGGGAGGGACTGTCGGCCGCCATGGAGGGCGATGGTGCTCAGCTGCTGCAGTTCTCCGACATCTCGGCCGGCCGCAACAGCGATGGCACCTACGCCGACAACTCCCAGTACGCGATCAGCGCCGTCAACTGCCTGGACCATCCGGGCGTCGTCGACGAGCAGTGGCAGCAGCAGGAGGCCGAGCGTCTGGCCGAGGAGTTCCCCACCTTCGGTCCCTCCATGGGTCACAGCGGCGCTTCCTGCGCGCAGTGGCCCGTTCAGCCGCTGCGTGAGCCCGCCCCGATCTCGGCCGAGGGCGCCGGGCCCATCGTGGTCATCGGCACCACCCGTGACCCGGCCACGCCCTACGAGTGGTCCCAGAACATGGCCGAGCAGCTCGATGATGCGGTGCTGCTGACCTATGACGGTGACGGGCATACCGCCTACGGCCGCTCGGGCGGCTGCATCGAGCAGCACGTGGATGCCTACCTTCTGGAGGACACCGTCCCCGAGGAGGGCCTGACCTGCTGACGGGTCGGCCCGCGGGCGGACGTGACGTGACGCTCGTCCAGTCGCTTTGCGCCCGCCCCACTCGTTCCTCTACAGTGGTCCGGTCCGCCGTCTGACCGGCGGGAACGCCGCCTTAGCTCAGTCGGTAGAGCGATTCACTCGTAATGAATAGGTCACCAGTTCGATTCTGGTAGGCGGCTC
>DWZH01000030.1 GCA_019118275.1 Candidatus Brachybacterium merdavium
ACGCCCGAACATCGCCTTTCTGGTCCGAACGTCCGGGCTCGCTCCTAGGATGGCACTGGCGACCTTGCCGAACCGGCGCCGCATGCTCCGAGCGTGCCACAGAGGGGGAGATCCATGACCGACTCACCGTATGGCCCGCAGGCCTCACACCGGCTGGACGGTGATGTGCCCGAAAGCGGGGCGCATCCACCGGCGGTCTCCGGACAGATCGTGCCCGCTGGTGCCTACGACCCCGCCGGACGGTCGCAGGATCCGCTGTCGCCCGGGCGGGCCGACGCACCGGCACCAGGAGCGGGCTACGGGGCGCCGACGAACATCTATGTCGTCCAGGCGCCGAAGAGCGTCGGGGTCGCCTTCGTGCTGACGTTCTTCTTCGGCTGCTTCGGCATGTTCTACTCCACGGTCACCGGGGCCCTGGTCATGATCGCAGTAGCCACCGGGCTGGTCGTGATCGCCCTTGTCCTGTCGTTCCTCCTGACGATGGCGACCCTCGGCTTCGGAGCCTTCACGGTGGGACTGGCCCCCTTCGTCGGGCTGCTGACGTGGCCCGTGTCCATCATCTGGGGCTGCCTCGCGGCCTCGAACCATAATGAGAAGCTCCGCGCGCAGGCTCAGCAGGCTCAGCAGGCCGCTCAGGCGACGTATCGTCCCGGGTACTGACCACGGTCCGTCCTGACGCGGTCAGCGCAGCAGCTCCGCCAGCCGACGGTCGGAATCGGCGAGCGCCTCGCGGTCATAGGTCGAGCCCGTCGACAGGATCTCTGCGGCTCCGGAGCGCTCGACGATCTGCTCGATCCGTCGGCGGACGGTGTCGACCGTGCCCGCGACCGCGGCGGCCACGCCCTTCTCTACCCGGCGGGTCTCCTTCTCGCTCCAGTCCTCGCGCCGGATCCGCTCGACGGGCTCGAGCTGCTCGAACACTCCGGTGGTGCGGGAGCGGGCCATGGCCCACACCTCCGGCAGCGCGAGGTCACGGGCCTCCTGGTCGGTGTCGGCGATCAGCGCGTCGACCGAGGCGATCACCTCCGGGGCGCTGCCCCGGTGGGGACGGAAGTCGCGCCGGTACCGTGCCATCAGCTCGGGCAGCTCGTCCGCGTCCAGGATCGGTCCGCCGATCACCGCGGGCAGTCCCAGCGCTGCGGCGGTCTGCAGGCCGGTGCCGGTGGCGAGCACGAACAGCGGCGGGGCGTCGGTGCCACCGGGCTGCGCGGTCACCGATGCCGAGCCCTCGAGGTGGGCGCGGACCTCGGTGATCTCCTGCGCGAACTCCTCGGGGCTCGCCTCGAGCCTTCCCAGGGCCCGACGCACCGGCTCGGTGAAGCCGAGCGACCGTCCCACGCCCAGGTCCACGCGGCCGGGGTGCAGCGCCTCGAGCATCAGGAACTGCTCGGCGACCACGAGCGGCCGGTGACTGGGCAACATCACCCCGCCGGAGCCGAGCCGGATCGCGTCGGTGCGGGCACCGACCGCGGCCAGCAGCACCGCCGGGCCGCCGCTGGCGATGCCGGGCACCGCATGATGCTCGGCCACCCAGAACCGGTGGTAGCCGGCCTGCTCCGCCCAGATCGCACGGTCCACGCTCTGGGGCAGAGCCGCCGCCTGCGGCAGGCCGTGCCGCGTGCGGGAGCGATCGAGCAGAGAGAGCCTCATGCCGTGATCAACGCCGGGCCCGGTCCGGATCTTCCCTGCTGAGGGGTCGAGAACCTCTCACCCGAGGGCTGGCCCGGGGCGTTGCGCGCATCGATAGCCTGAGCGACATGAACGCACCTCATGTCCCCCTGTCGATCCTCGATCTGGTCTCGATCTCCGAAGGCATGAACACGCGCGAGGCCATCACCGCTTCGATGGAGGGCGCCCAGGCCGCCGACCGCCTCGGCTTTGAGCGCTACTGGTTCGCCGAGCACCACAACACCAGCAATCTCGCCTCCTCCGCCACATCGTTGCTGATCGACCGCGCCGCATCGCTAACCGAGCGGATCCGGGTCGGCTCGGGCGGGATCATGCTGCCCAACCACTCGCCGCTCGCCGTGATCGAGCAGTTCGGCACCCTGGTGCAGTTCCATGGGGACCGCATCGACCTGGGCCTGGGGCGCGCGCCGGGCACCGATCAGCTGACCGCGCAGCTGCTGGCCCGCACCTCCGCGGAGCCGCAGGCCTTCATCGCCGCGGTGGAGCAGATGCGCGACTGGTCGCGCGAGGAGCCCACCGGTGAGCTGCCCATCACGGCGGAGGTCGCCAAGGGCACCGAGGTGCCGATGTGGATCCTGGGCTCGACCGCCAACGGTGCCCGGCTCGCCGCGCAGCTGGGGATGCCGTTCTCGGTCGCTTCCCACTTCGCGCCGTTCCAGTATCTGCACGCCCTGCAGACCTACCGGGAGAACTTCGACCCCCGCGCCGAGTCCGCCCAGATCGATGAGCCCCGCACCATGGTGGGGGTGAACCTCGTGGTCTCCGAGACCGATGAGGAGGCTCAGCGTCAGTTCACCACCCTCCAGCAGATGTTCCTGGGGGTGGTCACCGGCCAGCGGGAGAAGATCCAGCCGCCGAAGCCCATCGAGGAGGTCGCCCCCGAGCATTTGCTCTCGAAGGTCGACCAGACGCTGTCGATCAAGGCGGTCGGCTCCCCCACCACGGTGGTGCGCCAGCTCGAGGAGATCGTCGCCTCCACGGGCGCCGACGAGCTGATCCTGACCGCCTACTACTACGATCCGGCGGACCGCCTGAAGGCCCTGGAGCTGCTGGCCGAGGCCTGGGGCCTGGGCGACTGACCCGCCACGTCGGCCCGGGCCGGGGGCTCAGGCCGGCGTCAGCTCTGCCATCACGCCCGCGTGGTCGCTCGCCCAAGCGCCGTCGAGCCGGTGGGCGTGGGCGGCGTAGGCCTCCACCTCGAAGTCGCACGTCATGATCCAGTCGATGCGCGGACCCTCGCCCGTCACCGGCCCGTAGTCGGGGAAGGTGCCGATGTCATCGCCGTGGATCCGCGCCGCGCTCTCCCGGGCGTCGTCGTACCCGGCGTCGCGCAGGGTCCGCCACGGGGTGCTGTCCCCGCTGTCGGCGTTGAAGTCGCCCATCAGTGCGACCGGCACCCCGTCGGCCTCCTCCCGCAGGCGCCGGGCGATCAGGCCGGCGCCCTCCTCGCGGGCCAGGTGCCCGGCGTGGTCCAGGTGGGTGACGGCGAAGACCAGCTCGCGGCCGCTGGCCCGGTCAGCCACCCTTGCCCAGACCGCGATCCGTGGGCAGTGGGCGTCCCATCCCACCGAGCCGATGTGCTCGGGCTGCTCGGAGACCCAGAACTGGTCCCAGTCGAGCACTTGGAAGCGTTCACGGCGCAGCAGCAGGAGGTTGTGCTCTCCCCGGCCGCCGCCATCTCGGCCGTAGCCCAGCCGCAGGTGGGAGTGGCCCAGCGCCTCGTCCAGGACCGGGATCTGGGAAGGCAGCACCTCCTGGGTGCCGAGCACGTCGACGTCGGCCCGCTGCAGCAGGTCGGCCAGGACCGGGGCACGATCAGCCCAGTGGTCGGCCGCGCCCGGAGCGGTGTCGGACCGCTCCTGGCGGATGTTCTGGGTCAGCACGCTCAGCGCGGGCGGGGTGGCGGGAGACAGGATCATGCCTTCATCCTGTCGCACCCGGCGGGTCCGGCGACAGTCCCGGGCCGGCTCGGGGGCTGGCATGCTGGGCCCATGGCGACACGAGCGTTCGCAGCCGCCGACCGTCCTGCCACGCCCACGATCGGGCTGCTGCCGGCCGCGGGGGTCTCGCTGTCCGCGTTCCTGCTGTTCGCCCTCCAGCTGGCCGGTTGGGGGCACGGGCTGCTCGCGCTCAGCCTGCTCGGCGCCTGGCTGGTCTCCCGCGAGCTCGCCAAAGATCTGTCGCTGATCGGCATCGGCGTCGCGATCGTCTCGTCCACCTCGGTGAAGGCCGATGTCGGCTGGGGCCGGTTCCTCACGATCGGCACGGTGCTCCTGCTCGCCGTCACCGTGCCGTTGCTGCTGGATCGTCTGGTCTACCGTCGCCGGGCGATCAGGTTCCCGCTGCTGACCGGGCGGCGCTGGACCCGTCTGGAGAAGGGCTACATCGTCATCGTCCCGGTGCTGGGGTGGCTGATCCTGCCCTTCTACTTCCTCACCTCCGGCGTGTACCGGAACTGGCCGCAGCTCCTCGATGCCGGGGAGCTGGGACGGTTCTTCGTGGGCGTGAACTTCGTGGGCACCTGGGACGAGCTGTTCTTCATCTGCACCTGCTTCGCGCTGCTGCGCCGGCACGTCAGCGTGGCCTGGGCGAACGCTCTGCAGGCGGTCATCTTCGTCTCCTTCCTCTGGGAGCTCGGCTACCAGGCTTGGGGACCGCTGCTGACCGCGCCGTTCGCCCTGCTGCAGGGCTGGCTGTTCACCCGGACCGGCTCGCTGCTGTACGTGCTGGTCGTGCACCTGCTGTTCGACGTGGTCGTGTTCCTGGCCATCGTCCATGCCCGCAATCCCGGCACCCTGCCGATCTTCCTGGTCTGATCCCGGGTGGCGAGCCCGCGTCGACGGCCTCCGTCATGTCCAGCAGCTCGGGCAGGACGAGCGGGAGGGCCCCGGCGCCGCCCATGACGAAGCCCCGCCCCTCGCGATGCGAGGGGCGGGGCTCGTGCGGTGGTCGCGCCGGGCGGGCGCGATCAGGCGCTCATCGAGGAGCGCTGATCACATCATGCCGCCCATGCCGCCCATTCCACCCATGCCGCCCATGTCGTCGCCGCCGGCCGCCGGGGCGGGCTCGGGCTTGTCGGCCACGACGGCCTCGGTGGTCAGGAACAGCCCGGCGATCGATCCGGCGTTCTGCAGCGCCGAGCGGGTGACCTTGACCGGATCGATGATGCCGGCCTTGATCAGGTCCTCGTACGCGCCGGTGATGGCGTTGAGGCCTTCGCCGACGGGCAGGCTCCGCACCTTCTCGGCCACGACGCCGCCCTCGAACCCGGCGTTGACCGCGATCTGCTTGAGCGGGGCCTCGACAGCGACCTTGACGATGTTGGCACCGGTGGCCTCGTCGCCCTCGAGGCTGAGCTTGTCGAAGGTGTCCGCGCCGGCCTGCAGCAGGGACACGCCGCCACCGGCGACGACGCCCTCGTCCACGGCGGCCTTGGCGTTGCGCACCGCGTCCTCGATGCGGTGCTTGCGCTCCTTGAGCTCGACCTCGGTGGCGGCGCCGGCCCGGATGACGGCCACACCGCCGGCCAACTTCGCCAGGCGCTCCTGCAGCTTCTCGCGGTCGTAGTCGGAGTCGGAGTTCTCGATCTCGCGACGGATCTGCGAGACGCGGCCGGCGATGCGCTCGGCATCACCGGCGCCCTCGACGATGGTGGTCTCGTCCTTGGTCACGACGACCTTGCGGGCCTGGCCCAGCAGCT
>DWZH01000031.1 GCA_019118275.1 Candidatus Brachybacterium merdavium
GCGGCTGGGGCTCCACACGATAGACCTCCGGCCCTCGGCCCGGGAGGCTCCTTGACGTCCCGGGCCGGGTGCGGGCCAGGCTCGGTCCGCACCCGGTTGGAGAGCGGCGTCCGGTTTACGTGGAGGGGGCCGTGCCGCCCAATTCGGGCTCGAGGGCCTCAAGGTCTGCGCCACAGGCCGTCTCCTGGCCGGGACCGCGAAGACTGGTCTGGTCTCGTGTCATGTCGGCGACGGTGTTGGCCGTGCTTCAGCAGCACGAATTGGTTTCCGACCAGGTAGGCATGGTTCGGGTTGTGGCTGATGAAGATGAGCCCGGTCCGCGTTCATTCGCACGCAAGGCATATTTCTGCACCACTGTGGATTGGGGGGCAGCTGATATCTCGCTCCCTGCTCGGATGCGGGGAAGTGCCGGTCCGGGACGGCCGTTCAGCCGAGACTGACCTCGCCGTCCGCCGCGACTGTCACGGTCGCCGACATGGCTGCGCATAGATCGATCCGCTGCCAGGAAGAGGTGGAGTGGATGCTGAGGTCCAGCGGGTAGCCGGAGTCGATGGCCGTCAGCTCCAGGACCCGCATGCGCTGGAATTCGTCCAAGCGGGGATGGCTGGTCAAGAGGAGCGCCGCAGCGACCCGCGGGACATCCATGGGAACGCCGCCCGCGCCGACCTGCTGGAAGTCATACGTGAGTCGTTCGCGATAAAGAGCTTTCGCGTCCTCGGTGCTGAGGTAGGCGGAGTCTTGCGCGATGAAATCGGAGAGGTTGCCGCCGCAGTCTGCTTCGAGCACCGCGTGGAGTTCAGCGCGGGCTTCCTCGAGGAGGGAGCGGAATTCGTCATCGGCCCATCGCTTGGCGATCGATGCCTGGCCCATCATGCGGCCACCGATCACGTCCAGGGGGTAGTGCATTGCCATCACGACCCGGTAGTTCCCGGATTCCGCAGTACGGGCCAGGATCTGAGGTGCCAGCTCAGGAAGCAGTGTTGCCAGCAGAGTTCCCTGCCAGTACGCCTGGTTCGTGTGACCGCTGGGGTACGCGCCGCTCTCGGAGTCATAAGCATCGCCTCCCTCCTTGTCGCGCGGCACATACTCGTCAGGAGCTACCTGGTAGGGACGCTCGTAGTCGAAGAATTCCTTGGACGGGTTCGTGGATTCGCTCTGAGCCCGACCGCCATCCTTGTGGATCAGCCTCGTGGTCTTCGGAAGCCGCCCCGCATCGACAGCCTTCTGGTAGATCTCCCCGAGCTTCTCTCCGAGTCCGTCTCCCATCGTGTACGACATGTCGCCGTATTCGTCGACCACCGCAGCGGCGGCCTCGGCATCGGTGGCATCGCGATTGATCTCCAGCGTC
The DNA here is from genome assembly GCA_019118275.1 of Candidatus Brachybacterium merdavium. Classification (GTDB taxonomy): domain Bacteria; phylum Actinomycetota; class Actinomycetes; order Actinomycetales; family Dermabacteraceae; genus Brachybacterium; species Brachybacterium merdavium. Next base: position 1,349 of record DWZH01000031.1, read on the forward strand.
TTGGCGAGATTGTCATCGAGGACCTCAGGATGCTCGAGCTGCAGAGTCGTGAATCCTGCCAGCATCGGAACGTAGTCGACGGTCCGGTCCGAGGGGTACTCGGCGTCGATCTGGGCATCGGTGAAGGGCTCGGGATCTTCGGTATCGACAGCGTCGGCGCCAGGGACGGCGCCTTGGCCCGGATCGCTTGTGGTCGTGCTCTCCGCGCCCTCTGGGTCCTCGGTGGGGCCCTGCGGAACGCAGGCGGCGATGACCGAGGCTGTGAAGGCCATGGGGAACAGAGCGCGGCGGGTCAACCCCGGACGACGGCGCCGGGGGGCTTCCTCGCCCGCGACTTGATCCGGGGTGGTGCCCGGGTCCGCAACAGAGCGGTCGGCGTCGAGGCGCGAAGTGTCGTCGAAGGCAGGTGCGGACATGGTCGGAACCTTTCGATAGCGGTGGGTACGACGCTGATTCGTGGCCCGGGAAGCCGGTGGAACGCGGACTGGAGGACAGGCGTAGGCGAAACCCGCTTGGTGGAGGACGGGATCAGGGCGCAGGCTCGGAGCTGAGCCGCAACTGCAGGCGCAGGGTCTGCGCGGAGGACGCGGGGATCAGAAGCACGTCTCCGGCGGGTTCGTCCGTGGCACCGAGGAAGGTGTATGCCTCGCCGGGGTCATAGAAGCCATGTCCGCCGAGGGAACCGGACACCGAGATGACGAGCCGTTCCCCCTGGCCTGCATAGCTGCATTCCGCGAGACGGGGTCCACCGATGAGCAGGTTCCGGCCCCGCTCATCCAGCCGAGTCCCTTGGAACTCGCCCCCGTGCAGGGCAAGCAGCAGACAGACGGCGTGCTCCGGGCCGTCGAAAGAGAAGCTCACGTCGAACGACCCCGGTTCGAGCACGACCGCTGCTCTGGTGTCGAGTGCGATCACATCGGTGCGACGCCGCTCGAAATCCATGGGCGAGACGAAACGGCCATTGAAGCCGAGGGAGTAGGCACCATCCTCATGACGGTCGCCCGGGTCGAGGGGGTGGTAGTACTCGGCCTGCACACGCTCGTGCAGAGTGAACTGCATGCGCGTCAGATCCGACGATGCGTCGGTCGCTCGCTTCGGCGGGTCCGGTCGAAATGGACCCATGGAGAAGAAGTTCCTGGACAGACGCAGGTCGCGCACACCGATCCGCGTGCCTCGGAACCGTGCGAAGGTGGGCTGCGAGGACGATCCGGAGGCGATTCGAGCCAGTTCCGAGGTGTCGGTGCCGCCGAACAGGACCGCCGACGACTCTCCGTGATCCACGGAGACGAGACCGGAGTTTTGCAGCTCGACCAGTTCCGGGGCCGTCGGGGTGGCTGGGTCTGCCGGGGCCGCAGGCGGGCCGAGCGTTGCCGGATCGTCGATGCCCAGCACGAGCATGGTGAGCAGATCGTCGGCTGAGGCGTGCCACGCGGTTCGCATGGACGCCCGCGCGGTGATGGGATCTCCGGTCCGGGCGGAATGGGCCCGGAACAGCGGGAACAGCGGCCCGCCGGGGAAGGCGGCGAATTGATCCTGCCGACGGGAAGCGAGGGTCTCGATGAAGCCATCCGGACCAGTGAGATCGGCTTGGCGTCGTACGCCGACGTCTGCCCCCGCGATCAGGTCGGGACGGTCCAGGATTCTGCCGAGCGTCAAGAGTGAGGGGACAGAGACACGAGCCGCATAGTTGGGGCTGCGCTCGGAGAAGAGCCCATCGGGCTGGAGATCAATGCCCTCGGACAGCCACTGCTCCGCCCTCTCGCGCGTGGCGGGGTCACCGTGGATCTCCCAGAGCTGGGCAAGGGCCGATGAGATCTCCCAGCGATGATTGGGGGTATGCACCCCACCGTTGATGAGGGCAGGAGCGGCTGCTTCGAGCAGACGGTCCAGAGGGGCACCGACTGCGTCGAGCAGATGAACCTGGCTTGCTCCGGCGAGGGAGCTGGCGCGGCGGGCCCAGGCGAGATCATTGATCGTGAAGGCCGAGTCCGGTGGCGAGTCGAGGTTGTCGCCTCCTTGGAACGTCCCTGACGGCCTCTGTCGTTCGTGCAGAGCGTCCAGAGCACGGCGTATGGCTCTGACAGTCGAAGCCGCGTCGATGGATGAGAACGTCGCAGTGGGCAGCCAGGTCTTAAAGGCAGAACTCGCTGGCCCGTCGGGATCATCAGCGCCCAAACGATCAACTGTCATCAGCAGGGCCACGGCGTCCCGCACGACCCGCCCCAGCGCGCGGTGGCCACTCATCATCTGCGCGTCGTGCACTCGGCCGGGGATTGCCTCGGCGGCTTGAGACAGAAGGGTGCGATGTGCTTCGTTGATGGCGGTCATCCTGAGATCAGTCCTTCAAGCCCGAGCTGATGTCGGAGTTCATGATCTGCCGACGGAACACCAGGAACAGCAGGATCATCGGGATCAGTGAGATCACGGAGGCGCCCAGCAACACCGACCAGTCGATATTCTCTGCGCCGACGATGGACCGCAGTGCCAGCTGCAGGGTGTACTTCTTCTGGTCGTTCAGGACGAGCAAGGGCCAGATGTAATCGTTCCAGCGCCACTGGAAGGAGAAGATCGCCAGCACGGCGATGATGGGGCGTGCAATGGGCAGCATCAGGGTGAAGAAGATGCGGAACTCACCGGCCCCGTCGATCCGGGCGGCCTGCAGAAGCTCATCCGGCACCGTCATGAAGTACTGGCGGAACATGAAGATGCCGGTCGCCGTGATGATCGACGGGATAATGATGCCGGCCAGGCTGTTGTACAGCCCCAGGCCGAGGATCACGCTGAACGTCGAAGGCATGATGACCTCGGTGGGCAACATGGTGGTTGCGAGGATGCACAGGAAGAATGCCTGCACCCAGCGGTTGCGGTACTTCGCCAGCGCGAAACCCGTGCATGCACTCACGAACACGGTGAACACGGTGGTCACCACAGCGACGAACGCGGTGTTCAGGAAGTAGGTCTTGAAGTCGAAGCGCTCCCAGGCGGCTCGGTACCCGCTGAACGTCCAGTCCTCGGGAAAGAGCCGGAGCGGCCACGTGAAGAGTTCGCTCCCGGGCTTGAAGGAGCTCAGCAGGAACCATGCAGTCGGGATGAGGAACAACAGGGCGAGGGCCCACATGGCGATGGTCGGCGTGACCCAGCGTGGGGACGTGCTCAATCGAGGTCACTCCTATCGAAACGCGTTTGGATGAGCGCGATGACCAGCAAGATGACCATCAGGATCATTGAGACGGCACTTGCGTATCCGATCTGAGAACGCTCGAAGCCGGTCTCGTAGATGTACTGGACGATCAGCACGTTGGACTTGCCAGGCCCGCCGCCGTTGAGCGATTGGATCATCGCGAACTCCTTCATGGCATTGATCGTGCCGAGCAGGATCACCATGAATGACGTCGGACGGAGCAGCGGCCAGGTGATCCTCACGAAGCGGATGATCGTCCCCGCACCGTCCAGTGACGCGGCCTCGAGATAGGAGTTCGGAATATTGCGGATCGCGGACATGAACAGAAGCATGCTGAACGCTGTGCTGCCCCATGAGCCAGCGAGGATCACCACGATCAGTGCAAGATTGGGGTCCGAAGCCCACTTCATCGGATCCAGCCCAACGCTCGACAGCAGGTAGTTCACCAGTCCGAAGTTCTCTCCAAACAGCCATCGCCAGATCACGCCGGTGACGATCGGGGAGATCAGCCACGGAAAGAAGAAGATAACCTGGGCGACCGTGGCCCCCTTCGCGGACTTCGACACGACGAGGGCACTGATCACAAGACTGAGTATGTATCCGAACGGCACTGTCACGATGGTGTAGAGGAATGTTCGTGTCAGACTCGCGTAAAAGTCTCCATCAGTGAACAGGCCCTTGTAGTTATCTAGCCCGATGAATTCGGGTATGCCATACCCCTTGTAGTCTGTGAAGGAATAATAGAGCCCGAGCGCTCCGGGCCCCACGAAGAACAGGCAGAAAAGTATGAAGGCGGGAAGGAGGAAAATGGCTGCGACTACGCCGCGCCGTCTTCTCTCCTTGATTGCGTTCGGCCGAAGAGGGGTGCGGGTGATGACAGACATATGATCAGTCGATGGTCTCGTTCAGCAGGTCCAGAGCATTCTGCAGCGCTTCCTGTACCGTGATGTCGCCGCCGATGGCCTTGACTGTCTCTTCGACCAGCGGGTCGTCTCCGAGGTCGGATGATCGACCTGCGACCTGAAGCTCGAGCTCGCGCATCTTCACTTCGCCAATGAAATCGGGTGAATTGGCGATCGCCTCGTTGTAGAGGTCGAAGTCGTCCTGGCGTTCATCGTAGGTCACGTCCACGCCTTCGATTGCGGGCAGGAACCCGGCGATGCGGGAGATCTCCGCGTAGTTTTCAGGGGAGTAGAGCCACTTCACGAAATCGATAGCTTGATCTTCCTGGCCGGTGCCTTCGAACACGACAATGTACGCGGCACTATCAGAGTTCGTGGCTGTCTCGGGCTGCGCAGGCATCGGAACGCTCACCCAATCGAAATCCGCGATGTTCTCGACGAAGTCTGCGATCTGCCAGGAGCCGGAGTAGTAGGCGACCACTTGGCCCGTCTTGAACATCGCATTCGGGTCCTCTTCGGACAGCCATACCGAGCGCGGCATGGTCTCATCGTCATTCATCTCTACGAACCGCTCGAGTGCCGGTGCCGTCGCCTGATTGGCCGAGTATTCAGACAGGTCCTCCGTCAGCGCCAGGCCTTCCGACCCGAACTGGTAGAGGAACGAGGTCAGGCGATGGGAGGTGCGGTCCATTGCGAGCGAGAACCGGACGTCAGTGGCCTCGCGAACCGATGCGGCGGCCTCCACGAACTCGTCCCATGTCCATACATTGTCATCGAATGATGTCGGGTAGTCCACCCCGGCTTCCTCCCAGAGGTCGGCGTTGAGGAACATTCCGACTGCCGTCAAGTCACTGGGGAGGGCTGGGATCTTGCCCTCGTCATCGGTCGCGTACATGCCCTCGATCGGGTTCGCCTCGGCGGCGACGTCCGCGAGATCGACCGTGCGCTCCAGCCACACCGGATCGATGGCGGGCATGCGGGCGATGGCCGGAAGGTCGTTGGCCTGGGCTGCGTTGCGGACCTTCGTCTGCAGGTCGTCGTAGGGGACGTCGACGATCTCGACCTCCACTCCGGTTTCCTCTTGGTACTTCTTCGCCATGGCGGCGTAGCCGCCTCCCTGGTTGCCATCTCCGGAGAGGATGAACTGCAGCGGTCCGTCCGCGGAGCCCGAGGAGTCGGAACCACATGCGGAGATAACGGGAGCGGTCGCCGCAGCGGCGCCAGCGGCGAGCAGGGTACGACGGTTCAGATTGAGCATGGGATCCTCCAAGGTGGGCGACGCGTCATCGACGTGGCCGGGCCCCTCTTCGCAATTGCGTCCGGGGGCGGTCAGGTGTTCTGTATCGTCCTGACATTTGATGACTTTGTCAAGCGCTTTCCGTTTGTGGGTGGTGATCTACCACTGGCGGGCTCGGGTTGGGCCCTGGTGCATCGACCGCAGCGGGGCGGACACCAGGGGGACGCAGCTTGTCGCTGGCACAAAGGGGTCAATCGAGAGGGGCGAGGTCATGGCAACCTCCCAGCGCTGACGGGATCGGACGACAGTGATCAAGCGTGTGAAGCGGGGCCGTGGCCCGGACAAGGGGCGCGGAGGTAAGGGCAATGTCGTGGGCCGGCGACGGGACCGAGCCACCTTGATCGTGCTGTCCGGGCCTTGATCGTGCTGTCTCGACGGGATTGGTTCGATCATTTGTTCCGAACCGTGCATTCCGGTCGTTGGGAAGGCGGCGAGCCTGGTCTCTTCGGGCGCCTCGTCTGCATGGGGAGTTCTCCCCGGGCAGTTCGGCCCATCGCGCTGTCGGCCACCGGGCCGTAGATTCCAGGTGCTGGGTGCGGGCCTCACCCCCGGGGGGACGAGGTCGCGGCACGGGGCTCACGCAGGGCGGGAGCGGCCGACCAGACGGTGGGGCCGTCGGAGGCAGCGTGGATCGTCCCTGCGGCAGCCTCGTGCCCGCGCCCGGGGACGGCCCCTCAAAGCTGCACGAGTCCCTGCACCAGCGAGATCAGCGCTCCGACCATCGCGATCACGATCACCCAGCGCATCGCACGAGCGCCGTGCACCCAGCGGGCCAGCACGTTGCCGCCGATCAGTCCGGCCAGCAGCAGCCCCAGCAGGGC
>DWZH01000032.1 GCA_019118275.1 Candidatus Brachybacterium merdavium
AGGACCCCGACGACGACCTGCTCGAACGGCGGCCGCTCGCACTGCGCTACCTGCTGGACCCGGTGCTCGAGCCGCTGGGCACCGAGCGGGTCTACGCCTTCGAAGGCTGCCTCTCCGTCGACGGCTGGGAGTCGATCGTGCCGCGCTCGCGCCGGGTGCGCCTGCGCGCGACCGAGCTGCTCGAGGACGGCGGGCTGCGCGAGGTCGACGAGGAGCACCTGGGCTGGACCGCCCGGATCCTCCAGCACGAGACCGACCACCTGGCCGGGACCCTCTGCCACGATCTCGCCGTCCCCCGCTCCTACATCGATGCCGCCTACTCCGGACACTACGCCGATCTCGGCGAGGCCGTGCGCCTGCTGGGCCTCAGCGGCGAGATCACCGAGCTCGGCGAGGGCGAGGTCGTCATCGGCTGACCGCGCGGCCGCTCGCGCGCCCCGCGCCTCCTCCAGGAATGCACGGGTCCAGGCGGTAGCTTGACCCTGTTCACGAATCGACAGAACGGAGCCGACGGTGGCCCAGAGCGACCCGTACACCCCGCAGCCGGACCCCCATGCGCCTGACGCCCTGTCGGGTGATGGCGGGCTCATCGAGCAGATCGACGAGCCCTGGCTGGAACTGATCGACACGGCGCTGCGCGTGCAGGCGCCGCTCGCGCGCGGCTATGTCGCCGCGCTGCGCAGGAAGCACCCCGAGGCGACGGACCGCCAGCTGCTCGAGCACGTCACCACGCGCTTCACCACCCTGACCACCCTCGCCGGCGCGGGTGTCGGTGGCGTGGCGGCGCTGCCGGGGCTGGGCACCGTGGCGGCAGTGGGCCTCACCGTCGGCGAGGGCATCTCCTTCGCCGAGGCCTGCGCCTTCCTCACCCTCGCCTCCGCGGAGATCCACGGAGTGGACATGACCGACGCCTCCACGCGCCGCCTGGTGCTGATGGGCGTGCTCGGCGGAGAGCGCGGCACCCGGATCATCGCCAGGACCATGGGCAAGCACGGGCTGCAGTGGCAGGCCGTCCTCGGGGGCGGTGGAGGCTTCCTGCCGAGCCTGATCAGCAAGCAGGTCTCGCGCTACGTGCGCCGCCGCGTGGTCTCCCGTGCGGGCAGGCTCTGGGTGCTGCGAGTGCTGCCCTTCGGCATCGGTGCCGTGCTCGGCGGGATCGGCACCCGCGCGGTCTCGAGGTCCGTGGTCGAGGCGATGCTGGAGATCTTCGCCTACGGCCCCACCCTCGAGGGGGAGATCGCGGCCGAGCGCCGCGAGCTGCAGGGCTGATCCCGCGCCCCTCTCGCGTCCATCCTGCGCTTCGTCGTGCAGATCCTGCGCAGTCTCCGGGCGCACACAGCAGGAGGGCCGTCCCGATCGGGACGGCCCTCCGCTCGTGCCAGGGACTCCGGGACGCCGCAGGCGGGCCCCGGAGCGCCTCACACCTCCTGGGTGAACTCGTTGGCGTGCTCGGTGCCGACGGCGCGCTGGTAGGAGCGGCGGATCTCCGCCTCCGCGTCGCTGCGGCCCTCCCAGTGCGCCCCCTCGACGCTCTTGCCCGGCTCGAGGTCCTTGTAGACCTCGAAGAAGTGCTGGATCTCCAGGCGATGGAACTCCGAGACGTCGGTCAGCTCCTGACGGCGCACCTGGCGACGGTCGCCCACGGGCACCGCCACGATCTTGTCGTCACCGCCGGCCTCATCGCGCATGCGGAACATGCCCAGGGCGCGGCAGCGGATCAGGCAGCCCGGGAAGGTGGGCTCCTCGAGCAGGACGAGGCAGTCCAGCGGGTCGCCGTCCTCGCCGAGGGTCCCCTCGATGAAGCCGTAATCATCGGGGTAGCGCGTTGCGGTGAAGAGCATCCGGTCGAGCCGGATGCGACCGTTGTGGTGGTCCACCTCGTACTTGTTCCGATTCCCGCGAGGGATCTCGATGGTCACGTCGAATTCCACGACAGCCGCTCCGTTGCTCCGGCCCCGTGGGGCACTGGTAATGACCCGGACACCATATCGTGGGGCGCATGGCGCTGAGAGCATCTGAACGCATCTGGCGCACCACCGCGATCGTGATGTGCGCGGCGGTGCCCACGAGCTTCTACGTGCTCGGAGACCTCACCGACGCCTTCCCCGGGGTGCTCACGGTCCGCACCGTCGAGGAGGGACCGAAGGCCGGCCCCCGGGCCGTCGCCGAGGAGTGGGAGCGGCTCGCCCCGGAGGACGTGCTGACCCCGCCGTCTCCCGCGAGCGCTCCGGTCGAGAGCGCTGACCTGGAAGAACGCATGGCCTCGTGGGCCTCGCTGCCGGTGGTCGACGACGGCCTCGCCTTCAGCGTGGTCGATGCCGGCACCGGGGACGTGCTCGCCCAGCGCAGCTCCGAGACGGCGCTCGTGCCCGCCTCGACCCTCAAGCTGCTCACCGCGGCGGCGGTGCTGCGCCAGTACAGCGGGGACGAGGTGCTCACCACCCGCGCGACCGTCCAGGACGGCGTGATCACCCTCGTGGGCGGCGGTGACATGACTCTCAGCGAGGAGGAGCTGCGAGATCTCGCCGTGCAGGCCGCCGAGCTGGCCACCGCCCAGGGGGAGGGGACGGTCCAGGTGGCCTACGACGACAGCTACTTCGTGGGAGGGCACAACGAGGCCTGGGGGAACAACGGCGCCGCCGGCGGCTGGGTGACCCCCACCGCTTCCCTCGCCGTGGACGGCGGATGGCTCGACGGCCAGCAGTACGGACCGAAGTCCACCGATCCGGCCGGGGACGCCGCGGAGCGATTCGCCCAGCTGGTGGGGGAGGCCGGGCTCGAGGTCACCGGCGAGGTGGGCGAGCGCCCCGCCCCGGAGGCCGCCCCCTCCGTCGAGATCCACTCCGAACCGCTCGCAGAGATCGTGCGCCACACGCTGCTGATCTCGGACAACACCACCTCCGAGCTGCTCGCCCACCTGGTGGCCCTCGCCCGCGGCGAGGCGACCACCCCCGCCGGCGCCGCCGCCGCGGTCGAGGCGGAGATCCGCGAGCTGGCCGCCGAGCTCGGCGTGCCGGCCGAGGCCCTCGACGCCCTCGCCCTGCACGACGGCTCCGGCCTCTCCCGCCAGAACCGGGTGCCGCCCGCGCTGCTCTCCGCGGTGCTCGCCCAGGTGGCCTCCGGGGAGGTGCCCACCCTCGAGCAGATCCTCTTCGACATCCCCGTCGCCGGGCTGTCCGGCACGCTCGCGGAGCGCTTCGACGACGAGGACACCCGTGCGGCCTCCGGCCTGGTGCGAGGAAAGACCGGCTATCTCGGAGGCGCCGCCACCCTGGCCGGGGTCGCGGTGCTGCCCGACGGCCGCACCGTCGGCTACTCGATCGTGGTGCACGGCTTCGACGGTGCCGATGCCGAGGCCGCCCGCGCCGCCGTGGACCACGTCTCGGCCGAGATGGTGCTGCCGTGATGGCCGGCCCGCCTCCCGTCGTCGCCCGTGCCCGCACCGCCGTGCGGGCCGCGCTCGCCACCCGCCTGGAGGTTCTCGCTGACGACACCGCCGTCGGACATCTCTCGCCCCGCCTGCTGGTGGGCTGCAGCGGGGGAGCGGACTCCCTCGCGCTGCTGGCGATCACCGCATGGGTGGGCTCCCGGATGGGCCTGGAGACCGAGGCCGCGATAGTGGATCACGGGCTCCAGGAGGACTCCGCACAGATCGCCGAACGCGCGGCCGCCCAGGCGGAAAGGCTCGGCCTGCGCGCGCACGTGCTGCGCGTCGAGGTCGACGCCGACGCCCCCGGTGGGATCGAGAACGCGGCCCGCACCGCGCGCCACCGCGCGCTCGAGACCGCCCTCGAGGAGCGCGGTGGCCTCGCGCTGCTGATGGCGCATACCCTCGACGACCAGGCCGAGCAGGTGCTGATGGGACTGGCCCGCGGCGCCGGCCCCCGCTCCCTGGCCGGGATCCCCCGTGCCCGCGGCGCCCTGCTGCGTCCCTTCCTGGGCACCGGGCGCGACGAGACCACCGCCCTGCGCCGTGCCGACACCGAGGAGATCTGCCGCCTGCACGACCTGGAGTGGTGGGAGGACCCCATGAACGCGGACCAGACTCTGCTGCGCTCCCGGGTGCGCCACCGCGCCCTGCCCCTGCTGCGCGAGATCCTCGGCGAGCAGATCGACGAGAACCTCGCCCGCACCGCCGACCTGGTGCGCCCGGACGTCGACCACCTCGACGCCGAGGCCCGCGAGCTGCTGGCCTCCCTGCGCCGCGACGGCGGCGAGCTGCGCGAGGACGGCGATCTGCTGCTGCTGGACGTGCACGCGCTGGCCGCGGTCGCGGCACCGCTGCGCACCCGCATCCTGCGCGACGCCTCACGTTCCGCTGACCGCGCAATCCGCGCTCCTGAGACCCCCGGCACGACGAAGTCCCTGCTTCGGCGCCAGGTGCTCGCGATCGACGCCCTGATCGTCTCATGGCGCGGTCAGGCTGCCGTGTCCGTTCCGGGTAGGATCGAAGTCGCTCGCCGCGACGGCCTGTTGGTGTGGCGCCGCCTCGATCCGTGAGCCGCGGCAGACGCACCCCACCACGTTCCATGGAGGAGATCCGCGTGCCCCAGACGCACCCCCACCCCGATGTCGACCGCGTGTTGCTGGACGAGCAGCAGATCCGCGATCGGCTCGCCGAGCTCGGCCAGCAGATCGCCGAGGACTACGCGGACGAGCCGCCGGTCCTGGTCGGCGTGCTGCGAGGCGCGGTGATGGTGATGGCCGATCTGGCGCGCCAGATCGACCTCAAGGTCGAGATGGACTGGATGGCCGTCTCCTCCTACGGCTCGGGCACCAAGTCCTCCGGCGTGGTGCGGATCCTCAAGGACCTCTCCGGTGACATCACCGGGCGCAAGGTGCTGATCGTCGAGGACATCATCGACTCCGGCCTCACCCTGAAGTGGCTGCTGTCGAACCTCCGCTCGCGCGGGCCCAAGAGCGTCGAGATCGCGACCCTGCTGCGCAAGCCCGAGGCCGCGCGGGTCGAGATCGACGTGAAGTACGTCGGCTTCGACATCCCCAACGAGTTCGTCATCGGCTACGGCCTCGACTACGCCGAGAACTACCGCAACCTCCCCTACGTGGGCGTCCTCGCACGCTCGGTCTACGAGGACTGATCCCGTGGCAGATTCCGCCAAGAATTCCAGCGGCAGGAAGCGCCGCCCGTTCTCCGGACTCGCGCTGTGGATCATCGTCGCGCTCCTGCTGGGCATGGCGATGTTCTCCCTGTTCGGCCGTGACGGCTACCAGCAGATCGACACCCAGCAGGGTCTCGAGCTGCTCGCCGGGGACACCGTCGAGCAGGTGAAGATCACCGGCGGCAACCAGCAGCGGGTGGACCTGGTGCTCACCGAGGAGTTCGTCGACGGCGAGGAGAGCAAGGGCACCGAGGTGCGCTTCGCCTATGTCGACGCGCGCGCCGAGGCCGTCGTCCAGGCGGTCGAGGAGAACGCGCCGGCCAAGGGCTACACCGACGAGATCGCCACCAGCTCCTGGTGGTCCACCCTGCTGCTGTCCTTCCTGCCCCTGCTGATCTTCATCGGCCTGTTCTGGTTCCTGATCATGAACGCCCAGGGCGGCGGCAAGGCGATGCAGTTCGGCAAGTCCAAGGCGAAGCTGTTCAACAAAGAGGCTCCCAAGGTCACCTTCGCGGACGTCGCCGGGGCCGAGGAGGCCGTCGAGGAGCTCGACGAGATCAAGCAGTTCCTCGTCGATCCGGGCCGCTACCAGGCCGTGGGCGCCAAGATCCCCAAGGGCGTGCTGCTGTACGGCCCGCCCGGCACCGGCAAGACCCTGCTGGCCAAGGCTGTCGCCGGCGAGGCGAACGTGCCCTTCTACTCCATCTCCGGCTCGGACTTCGTGGAGATGTTCGTGGGTGTCGGCGCGAGCCGCGTGCGCGACCTGTTCAACACCGCCAAGGAGAACTCCCCGGCGATCATCTTCATCGACGAGATCAACGCCGTCGGCCGCCACCGCGGGGCCGGCATGGGCGGTGGGCACGACGAGCGCGAACAGACCCTGAACCAGATGCTGGTGGAGATGGACGGGTTCGAGGACAACGAGAACGTCATCCTCATCGCCGCCACCAACCGCGTGGACATCCTGGACCCCGCCCTGCTGCGTCCGGGCCGCTTCGACCGCCAGATCGCCGTGCAGGCCCCCGATCTCAAGGGCCGCCTGCACATCCTGCGCGTGCACGCCAAGGGCAAGCCGTTCGCCCACGACGTCGACCTCGAGGCCGTGGCGCGCCGCACCATCGGCATGTCCGGTGCGGACCTGGCCAACGTGCTCAACGAGGCCGCGCTGCTGACGGCCCGCTCGCACAACCAGATCATCGACAACCGCGCCCTGGACGAGGCCATCGACCGCGTCTCCATGGGACCCCAGCGCTACTCCAAGGTGATGACCGAGCGCGAGCGCCAGATGACCGCCTACCACGAGGGCGGCCACGCACTGGTGGCGGCGGCGCTGAACAACTCCGCGCCGGTCACCAAGGTGACCATCCTCCCGCGCGGCCAGGCCGGTGGCTACACCATGGTCGTGCCCACCCAGGACCGCAACTACCAGTCCCGCAACGAGCTGCTGGACCGTCTGGCCTACGCGATGGGCGGCTACGCCGTGGAGGAGAGCATCTTCCACGACGTGACCACCGGCCCCAGCAACGACCTGCAGCAGGCCACGAAGATCGCCCGCACCATGGTCATGCAGCTGGGGATGACCTCCTCCGTGGGCCAGATCGCGCTGTCCGGCGACCAGGACGAGGTCTTCGTGGGCATGCAGCAGGGTCAGGCACCCCGCTTCAGCGCCGAGACCGCCTCCCTCATCGACAAGGAGGTGCGGGCTCTGCTCGACAACGCCTTGGACGAGGCCTGGGCGGTGATCGTGGAGAACCGGCACGTGCTCGATCGCCTGGTCGCCGAGCTGCTCGAGCGGGAGACCCTGAACGAGCACGACCTGGCCGAGATCTTCGCCGACGTCAGGAAGCGTCCTCTGCGCGAGGTGTGGACCTCCAGCAGCGAGCGGCCCACGCTCGAGGCGCCGAAGGTGGGCGGCACCACCACCGCCACCGGTACGGAGGAGCACGACGCGGGCGAGCCGATGCAGCCCAATCCGCCCGAGCTGCCCCACCCTGGTGGGGACGACCCCGAGATCCCCGGGGCCCCGCGCGAGGGTGGCCCGGGCGGGACGGGAGTCTGACATGCCTGTCGATCAGCCGCGCGTGCAGGCCGCGGTCCGGGAGATCCTCGCCGCGATCGGCGAGGACCCAGACCGCGAAGGCCTGCAGGACACGCCCGCCCGGGTGGCCCGGATGTACCAGGAGGTGTTCTTCGGCCTGGACCAGGACGCCCAGGAGCCGCTGGCAACCACCTTCGACATCGACCACCAGGAGTTGGTGCTGGTGCGCGATATCGGCTTCCACTCCATGTGCGAGCATCACCTGCTGCCGTTCTTCGGGATCGCCCACGTGGGCTACATCCCCGGCGCGGGAAAGGTCACCGGGCTCAGCAAGCTCGCCCGGCTGGTCCACGTCTATGCCCGCCGGCCGCAGGTGCAGGAGCGCATCACCTCGCAGATCGCCGACGCCCTGATGGACGAGATCAGTGCCTCCGGCGCGATCGTGGTGATCGAGGCCGAGCACATGTGCATGTCCATGCGGGGGGTGCGAGCCGACGGGGCTCGCACCGTCACCAGCGCGGTGCGCGGCATGCTGCGGGACAGCCCCAGCACCCGCGCCGAGGCGATGAGCCTCATCAATCGGAGCTGATCGAGATGGCACGCTCCTGGCCCGACGGACTGCCGGCGCGGCTCGCCGGTGACGACACCCTCGTGATGGGGGTCCTGAACGTCACGCCCGACTCCTTCTCCGACGGCGGCCGGTACGAGGACCCCGTCTCCGCGGTCGCCCACGGACGGACGCTGATCGCCCAGGGGGCGAGCATCGTCGACGTGGGCGGGGAGTCCACCCGGCCCGGTGCCCCCCGCGTCGATGAGCAGGAGGAGCTGGCCCGGGTGGTGCCGGTGGTCGCCGAGCTCGCCGCCGAGGACGTCGTGGTCAGCGTCGACACCATGCGCGCCTCGGTCGCTGCGGCCAGCGTCGAGGCCGGCGCCCTGATCGTCAACGACGTCTCCGCTGGTCGGGCCGACGAGGACATGGGCCGACAGTCCGCTCGGCTGCGCACCCGCCTGGGCACCCCGCCGGTGTTCATCGCGATGCACTGGCGCGGCCACAGCGACGTGATGAACGAGCTCGCCGTCTACACGGACGTCGCCCGGGACAGTGCCGCCGAGCTCGCCGAGCGCCTCGAGGCGCTGCGTGAGGCAGGTGTCGAGGACCGGTTCCTGGTCGTCGATCCCGGGCTGGGCTTCTCCAAGACCGGGGAACAGAACTGGGAGGTGCTGTCCCGCTGGGAGCTGATCTGCGGCCACGGGCTGCCCGTGCTGATCGGCGCCTCCCGCAAACGCTTCGTCAGCACCATGGGAGTCGACCGGGACGCCGCGACCGCCGCGATCAGCGCCTACAGCGCCGAGCAGGGCGCCTGGGCGGTGCGGGTGCACGAGGTCCCCGGCTCCCTGGCCGCAGTGCGGGTCGGGGACCGGCTGCGCCGCGGACGCCGTGAGCTGCAGGAGGCGGGGCGATGACGGGCGCGCAGCTGGATCGCATCGAGGTGACCGGGATCCGCGGCTGGGGTCACCACGGTGTCCTGGCCGCGGAGAAGGAGCTGGGCCAGGAGTTCTCGGCCGACGTCACGCTGTGGCTGTCGACCGGTCCGGCCGGCAGGGCCGATCGTCTCTCCCGCACCGTGAACTACGCCGATGTCGTCGCCGATGTCCATGCGGAGATCAGCACCGGCTCCCACGACCTGCTCGAGACCCTCGCCGAGCGGATCGCCGCCCGGATCCTGAGCGGCGTCGGCGATCCCCTGGTCCGCCGGGTCGACGTGGTCGTCCACAAACCGGCCGCGCCGGTGGGGCTGCCCGTCGGCGATGTGCGTCTGGCCATCTCCCGTGAGGGTGCGCAGGTTTCCGCCGTGCTGGCGCTCGGAAGCAACCTGGGGGACCGCGAGGGGTATCTGGCCCGGGCGCTCGAGCGGCTGACCGCCGAGCCCGGGATCGACGTCTCCTGGACCGGCCCGGTGGTGGAGACCCAGCCCGTCGGCGGCCCCGACGACCAGGGACCCTTCCTGAACACCGTGATCGGGGTCCACACCTCGCTCGGCCCCTTCGATCTGCTCGCCGTCGCCCAGCGCCTCGAGCGCGATGCCCACCGGGAGCGCCTGGTGCGCTGGGGGCCGCGCACCCTGGACGTGGACGTGATCACCTACGGCCCTCACCGCAGTGAAGATCCCGAGCTGACGCTGCCGCACCCCCGGGCTCACCAGCGGGCCTTCGTCCTGGCCCCCTGGCACGCCGCCCAGCCCGAAGCGGAGCTGCCCGGCCACGGGAGCATCGCCGAGCTGCTGGCCCGGGCCGGGGACCGGGACGGATTGCGTCCAGGCCCCGCGATCACGGGATACGCGGCCCCATGAGGGCGCTGAGCATCCCGGTGCTGGCACTGATCGTGCTGCTCGGGGCAGGGTTCGGGGCGCAGATGATGGACACCCTCGCCGCCCGGGGACATTCGCTGCCGATCGCCGGATGGCTGACCACCCTGGTGCTGCTGGTGCTGAACGGGGTGCTGCTGTTCTTCGGGATCCCGCTGCGCCGCTACATGGTCGAGAGCGAGCAGCGGCGTGAGCGTCCGACCATGGCACCCCGGCGCCACCAGCTGGATCTGCTCACCGCGTTCCGCACCGTGTTGCTGGCCCGGGCCTGCGCATACACGGGATCCGTGGTGGGCGGCATCTTCACCGGTCAGACCCTGTTCCTGGTGATCACCGGGACCGGCGACCCGCTCACGGCGGTCCTGCCCACCGGCGCCGCCGCCCTGGCCGGCATCTCCCTGGCCGTGCTGGGCGTGGTCGTCGAGCGCTGGGGCAGGTTGCCCCCCGGGGACGGGGAGGGCGGCGCCGAGAGCACCGAGGGCGCCGGCGCGGGCAGTTGAACCCGGCCCCTGCCTGCGACCGACGTCGACCCACCGCGGACCTCCGCAGGTGCGGGCCGCAGCCACCGAGATGACACGATGGTCCCCATGAGCTCAGCCCCCGACCCCACCGAGCGGCCCGACCCGGACCCCGCCTCGACGTCGCGCCCCCGCGCCCCCTCCCCGGCGCCGTCCCCATCGCACCCCGACCCCGCGATGCCCGCGCCCGCGCCGCGGCTCAGCGACGGCCCGGGCAGGCTGGGCGCCGAGGGCATGCGACCGGTCTCCGCCCGACTGATCTCCTCGCGCTACGTGGCCGGCATCCCCGGATACGTGATCGGGCTGGCGATGGTGATCGCAGCGATCGTCCTGACCGCGCTGACCGGTTGGTGGTGGATCGCTCTGATCGGTATCGTGCCCCTGGTCCTGGTGGTCCAGGGCCTGGCCCTGACCCCGCGCCGGGTGAGAGCGCTGGGCTACCGCGACGGGGCCGAGGAGCTCACCATCGCCAGCGGGATCCTGTTCCGCGAGGTCTCGACCATCCCCTACGGCCGCATCCAGTCGGCGAAGATCGACGAGGGACCGGTGGACCGCCGCTACGGACTGGCCAAGCTGACCATGTCCACCGCGGCCGCCGGTTCCACGGTCACTCTGCCGGGGCTGCCCAAGGAGGAGGCCGAGCGGCTGCGCCGCCTGGTGACCGAGCGCGGCATCGAGAAGATGGCGGCGCTGTGAGCACTGCGCAGCCGACCCCGCCCACGATCCCTCCCCCGCGTCCCGCGACGACCGCCCACCGGCGCACCCACCCCATCACCCCGCTGGTGACCGGGTGGAAGATCGTCGTCGGCGTCATCGCCGTCATCACCGCCCAGAACATCGCCCGCCTGATCGAGGACTTCACGATCACCCGCGCGCTGATCGGGGCCGGCCTGCTGGTGGCTGCGGTGATCATCGCCGTCGTCTTCTCCTTCCTGTCGTGGCTGTTCATGACCTACGCGGTCGACGACGAGGGGGTGTCGATCCGCAAGGGAGTGATCAGCAAGTCCCGCGAGTTCGCGCCCCGCGCACGCATCGAGTCGGTCTCGGTCGAGCGGCCCCTGCTGGCCCGGCTCCTGGGGCTGGCGAAGGTCCGCATCGAGGTCGCCGGCGGGGGAGAGTCCTACCTGGACATCGAGTACATCAAGGCCGCCCACGCCGAGCAGCTGCGGGTGGCGATCCTGCAGGTCGTCGCGCTCGAGCGCCGCGACCCGGACGGGGCCTCCCGGGAGGGGGAGGAGCAGGTCGCGGGCGCCGCGCCGCCGCCCGCGGGCTCACTCGGCGCAGGCCACGCAGAGGCCCAGGTGACCGGCACCGAAGACGAGGGGCCGCATGTGCGGGGGGCTCGCGAACCGGCCGACGAGCAGTCCCAGGCGCCGCCGACGAGGGGACCGCTCCACGAGCTGCTCCCCGACGGCCTCACCGAGGGCGAGCCCATCGCCGAGATCCCCACCGGGCGGCTCGTGCGCTCGCTGCTGCGCGACGCCGATTTCGTGATCGGCTCCGTCGCCGGCCTCCTCGGCGTCGCCGTGGCGATCGGGGTGTCGATCTGGCAGGAGGGCGTCTCGATCCCCGTCCTCGTCGCCCTGGTGCCCGCCTTCATCGCGATCCCCAAGTACGTGCTGGGCCGCATCGAGGCCGGCTGGGGATTCGTCTCCCGCCTCACCGACCGGGGGCTGAGGATGCGGCGCGGACTGCTCAACACCCGCACCGACAACATCGCCACCGGGCGCATCCAGCGCTTCCACCTCAAACGCCCCCTGCTGTGGCGCGGCCCCGGCTGGACCGCGGTGACCGTCACCGTCGCAGGCATCGACGACAGCGGCGAGAACGGTGCGGAGAACGCACTGCCCGTCGGCACCCGCGAGGAGCTGGCCCTGACCATCGGACACCTCGCCGCGCCGCTCGGCACCAGCGACGACCTCGCCGCCCTCGAACGGCTGCTCACCACCCGGGCCCGGGACATCGACGGGGTGCACGCACCCCACCCCCTGTTCTGGGTCAGCCGCCGCACCCGGGTGACCGTGCTGCTGCCCGGGGCGCTGATCCACCGCAGCGGCATCCTCGCCCGCCAGCTGGAGATCATCCCCCGCGACCGCATCCAGGCCCTGACCGTCGAGGACGGCCCCCTCTCCCGCCGCCTGGGCGTGCTGGACCTCAAGGTCGGGGTGGCCGGTCACACCGCCACCCTGAGCGCCCTGCCCCGCACGGCAGCCCTCGAGCTGGAGTCGGTGCTGGCACGCGATGCCGCCACCCTCCGCCGCTATCGCGAGCGTGACAGCTGGCCGCAGCCGGCCCTCGCCGCCGGAGCCGGCCGATGACCGCCCCGCGCCTGGGCATCGGAGTGATCGGGGCCGGACGGGTCGGCGCCGTGCTGGCAGCCGCCCTGCGCTCCGAGGGGCACGCGATCACCGGCACCTACGCCGTCTCGGACGCCTCCGTCGCCCGCGCCGAGCAGCTGCTGCCCGGGGTCCCGCTGCTGGAGGTCGCCGACATCATCGAGCGCAGCGAGATGCTGCTGCTGGCCGTGCCGGACGATCAGCTGGGTCCCCTGGTCGCCGGCATCGCCGCCACCGGACTGTCCCCGGGCGGACAGCTGGTGGTCCACACCTCCGGACGCTACGGCACCGACGTGCTGGCCCCGCTGGCAGCGGTCGGCAGTGCAACGCTCGCGATCCATCCCGCCATGACCTTTACCGGGACCCGGGATGACCTGGCCCGCCTGGTGGGCTGTCCCATGGCGATCACCGCCGACCCCACCTTCCTGCCGGTGGCCGCCGCGCTGGTGGTCGAGCTGGGCGGGGAATCCGTGGTGCTGCCCGAGGGGGACCGGCCGCTCTACCACGCAGCCCTGGCCCACGGTGCGAACCACCTGGTGGTCCTCGTGGACCAGACCCTGGAGGCCCTGTCCCGCCTCGGCATCGAGGATCCGGGAGCCTACCTGCGGCCCCTGCTCGAGGCAGCGCTCGAGGAATCGCTGCGCCGCGGCGCCAAGGCCCTGACCGGACCGGTCGTGCGAGGGGACGCCGGCACCATCACCGCCCACCTGGAGGCGCTGGACGACCTGGATGCGACCGGAGAGCAGGGCCGCACCGGGGACACCGCCACCACCTACCGGGCCCTGGCCCGAGCGGCCCTGAGCAGAGCGGGCCTGCCCCCCGACACCCAGCGGCGGATCCGTGCGCTGCTGGACGAGCCCACGCAGACGGAGGAGCGATGAACCGGACCACCACGCTGGTCAGCACCAAGCAGTCCCTGCGCCGCCACCGCGCGGCACTGGAGGGGACGGTGGCCGTGGTGATGACCATGGGGGCCCTCCACGACGGCCACCTATCCCTGGTCGAGCGTGCCCGGCAGGTCGCCGACCATGTGATCCTCACCGACTTCGTCAACCCCCTCCAGTTCGGTCCCGGGGAGGACTTCGAGGCCTACCCGCGTGACCTCGACGCGGACCTCGACCAGGTCGAGGGACTGGTCGACCTGGTCTTCGCCCCCGACACCCGCGAGATGTACCCGGCGTGGCCGCCCACCGTCTCCGTCAGCGCGGGCCGGGCCGGCACCGTCCTGGAGGGTGCCGCTCGCCCCGGCCACTTCGACGGTGTGGTCACGGTGGTCACCAAACTGCTGCTGCTCACCTCCCCGGACCTCGCCGTGTTCGGCCGCAAGGACGCCCAGCAGCTGGCGATCATCGAGCGGCTCGTCGCCGATCTCGACCTGCCCGTGCGGATCGAGAAGGTCGACATCCAGCGCGAGCCCTCGGGCCTGGCCCGCTCCAGCCGCAACGCATACCTGTCCGCGACGGGCCGCGACCAGGCGCTGGCCCTGAGGCACACCCTGGACGAGGTCGAACGGGCCGCGCCGTCGGCCGGCGCCGTGCTGGCCACCCTCCGGTCCGCGCAGGAGCGCCGGGAGGTGGAATGGGACTACGCGCTCGCGGTCGATCCCATCACCCTCGAACCGATCGAGTCCTCGCACCGCGGTGAGACCCTGGTGGTGCTGGCCGCTCACGTCGAGGGCACCCGGCTGCTGGACGCGGCCGAGATCCGCCTGTCCACGCCCTGAGGCGGCGGGCACGACGCGCTGGGTCGGCGGGCGTCGCGCCCGGTTGTGGCCCGGGTGACAGCTGCCCCCGGCAGACCGCCTCTTCCCGGCCCGGTCTGAGACAATCGCCCCCATGACTGAGAACCTCCCTGGCTCCGATGACCTGGACACCTCCGACCAGATCGCGGTCCGCATGTCCAAGCGGGAGCGGCTGCTCGAGCGCGGTGAGGAACCCTACCCGGTCGCCGTGCCGGTGACCTCCACCATCGCCGAGGTGCGCTCGACGTACGGGCACCTGGAGGCCGGGCAGGAGACGGACGATGTGGTGGGGGTGGCCGGCCGGGTCGTCTTCCAGCGCAACACCGGCAAGCTCGCTTTCGTGACCATCCAGGACGGTGCCGGGCAGCGCCTGCAGATCATGCTGTCCCTGGCCATCGTCGGCGAGGAGCGCCTGACGGCGCTCAAGGCCGATGTGGACCTCGGTGACCACGTCTTCTTCCACGGCCGGGTCGGTGCCTCGCGGCGGGGGGAGCTCAGTGTCTTCGCCGACACCTGGCAGATGGCCGCCAAGGCGGTGCGCCCGCTGCCGGTGCTGCACGCCGGGCTGTCCGAGGAGTCCCAGGTGCGTCGACGCTACGTGGACCTGATCGTGCGCCAGCAGGCGCGGGACAATGTCCGCCTGCGCTCCGAGGTGATGCGCGCCCTGCGCGATTCCTTCCAGCGGCGTGACTTCCTCGAGATCGAGACGCCCATGCTGCAGGTGATCCCCTCGGGAGCCTCGGCGCGGCCGTTCGTCACGCACATGAACGCCTTCGACCTGGACCTGTTCCTGCGGATCGCCCCGGAGCTGTACCTCAAGCGGGCCGCCGTCGGCGGACTCGAGAAGGTGTTCGAGATCAACCGCAACTTCCGCAACGAAGGCGCGGATTCCACTCATTCCCCCGAGTTCGCGATGCTCGAGGCCTATGAGGCATACGGCGATTACAACACCATCGCCGATCTCACTCGGGCTCTCGTCCAGGAATCCGCGGAGCAGGCCACGGGCTCTCAGCTCGTGACCCTGGCTGACGGGAGCGAATATGATCTCTCGGGCGAGTGGGAATCGATCACGGTTTACGGTTCCCTCTCGGAATCCCTGGGGGAGGAGATCACCCCGGAAACAACGCCTCATCGACTGCGTGAGATCGCGCGGTCCCTCGGCCTCGACCTCGAACATCCCAAGTACGGGCACGGGAAGCTCGTCGAGGAGCTGTTCGAGGATCGTGTGAGCGACCATCTGCACGCCCCCACCTTCGTGCGGGACTTCCCGGTCGAGACCAGCCCCCTGGTGCGCGACCACCGCACCACCCCCGGCGTGGTGGAGAAGTGGGACCTGTACGTGCGGGGGTTCGAGCTCGCCACCGGCTACTCCGAGCTGGTCGACCCGGTCATCCAGCGCGAACGCTTCGAGCAGCAGGCGCAGCTGGCGGCCCAGGGCGACGACGAGGCGATGCGCCTGGACGAGGACTTCCTGGAGGCGATGGAGTTCGCCCTGCCCCCGACGGGCGGGATGGGAATGGGCATGGATCGACTGCTCATGGCATTGACCGGGCTGGGTATCCGCGAGACAATACTTTTCCCGCTGGTGAAGCCGGAGGTGTGAGATGGGTGATGGATTCCTGTGGGAGGCCAGTGCTCTCATCCCGTCGATCGGTGTTGGTCTGCTGTTCTGGTTCGTGATGCGCGCGATTATGCGGGCCGATCGCGGGGAGCGCAGGGCCGAGCGTGAGGCCGAGGCGGCTTACCTGGCCCGGCAGGCCGAGGAAAAATCCGATGACCAGGATTGCTTATCCACAGCGGATTGATATTCCTGGAACGTTCATCGATACTGGGTGCGCCGGTTCAGCCGGATCTTCACGAAGATTGCATTATCCAGACCAGTATGGGAGCACCCTCATGGCACGAAAGACCTATGTGGAGCTCATCGATGATACCGATGGCACCAAGGCGGACGAGACCGTGAGCTTCGCCCTCGACGGCGTCGCCTACGAGATCGACCTGTCCGAGGAGAACGCAGCTCAGCTGCGCTCCGACCTGGCCACCTGGGTCGAGAAGGCGCGCCGCGTGGGCGGCCGTCGCACCCGGGGCACCGGCGGCGCCCGCAGGAGCTCCGGAGACTCCGCACGCATCCGTGAGTGGGCCCGCGGGCAGGGCTACGACGTCCCTGACCGCGGCCGCATCTCCGGAACCATCCGCAAGGCGTACGAGGACGCTCACGGCGCCTGAGCACCCTGCGCCGGGCGAGATCCCCGCGCCACCGCATGACCCCGAGGCCCGTCGCCATTTGTGGCGACGGGCCTCGATCATGCCCGGGGGCGGCCCTCAGCTCACCAGCCGCGGATCGCCCACGAGGCGCTGTGCTCCGCCTGCGGACGCAGGCGGACCACATCGGTTCCGCTGCGGAAGGCATCGGGCGGACAGGTCATGGGCTCCACGGCCAGGCCCCTACGGTGGTTCTCCGGCTCGGGGCGGTCGCCCGTGTGGATCTGCAGCCAGCCGCACTCCGGTCCCGCGCACATCTCCACGCCGGTGCCGCCGGGCGCGGTGACCCGCACCAGCAGCTGCCCCTCCTCGTCACGGGCCAGATCGGTGAAGGCGTGGTCGATGAACAGCGTCCCGATCCTCCGTGGGGCGGAGAAGTCGAACTCGCTGCCGGGCTCGACCGGAGCGGTCCCGGTCGGCAGCAACCGATCCTCGGTGACGGTCAGCACGGTGCCCGTCTGCACCTGCAGCGACCACTCGTCCAGGTTCTCCGGCCCGGCCACGAGATAGGGGTGGGGGCAGACTCCGTAGGGCGCGTCCTGGGTGCCGAGGTTCCGAGCCGTGACGGTGGTGATGAGCCCTTCCTCGGGGTCCAGCGAGTGATGGACCGTCACCAGCAGGTGGAAGGGGTAGCCGGGGGAGGGGTACAGCTCCGTGCGCAGGATGACCTCGTCATCGCCGACGGTCGCCGGGGTGAAGGCCTGGAAGGAGATCAGCCCGTGCAGGGCGTTGCCGCGCTCGACCTCGGTGAGCGGCGCCTGGATCTCCTGGCCGTCCCAGGTGTAGAGGCCGTCGCCGATCCGGTTGGGCCACGGCGCGACGATCGCCCCGCGGTAGAAGGCCATCGGACCCTGCTCGGGGTTTCGCACCAGCAGGTCACGTCCCCCGATCGTCAAGGACTCCACGATCGCGCCCACGGTGGAGATCTCGGCGCTGTACGGGCCGGCGGACAGGGTCAGCAGGTCGCCGCGGTCGCGGACGAGCGCGGGGCTGGGGATACCGGCAGTCCGTGTGCTCTCCGCGCTCTTGGTGCTCTTCCTGCTCGCGGGGCTCTCGGCGCCGTCGGTGCTGTCGGTCATGCGGTCCTCGTCTCCTGGGGGTCGGTATTCGGGGCTGGTTCCTCCGGCTCCTGCGGCTCGGGGTCCGGTTCGATCAGCACGACATCCAGTCGGCGTGGACCGTGCACCCCCTCGACCCGGTCGAGCTCGATGTCGCTGGTGGCGCTGGGGCCGGAGATCATCGTCCAGGCGGCGGCGGGGTCGGTGTTCATCCGCTCGATGCCCTTGGGCACGCCCAGGACGACCTGGTCGGCCAGGGCGGCGTCGACCACGATCACGTGGTGATCGGGCACCAGGCTGATCGCACGCCGCCCGCTGCGTTCGTCCCCGCCCAGCACGATGGTGCCGGTCGATGCGATCGCCGTGTGGCAGCCGGTGAGCACGGCATCGATCCCGTTCAGCTCACGGGGGCCCAGGGAGCCGGCATCGGGCACCACGCGCGCGTTCAGCTCACGAGTCCACTCCGGCGGCAGAGCGGTGGGGACAACCACCTGCTCGGCGTCGCCCAGGGCCGTCGCGATCGCGGCGGGGGCCTGGCTCGAGGTGGTGCGGTGCACCACCGCGGTGTAGTCCTCCAGGCGCCTGACCAGCAGGTTGCGGATCTTCGTGGGATCCGTCGACGTCTCCTGCTTGTGGTCGGCGCGCTGGTAGTCGCGGGGGATGTCCTCGGCGGTGGTGATCTCGTCAGGGCGCGGGACGTCCAGTGCGGTGCGCAACCGGGCCAGGATCTCCTCCTTCGCGCTCATCCCCGCGGTGCGGGCAGGGCGCTGCCGGGACCGCGCGGTCATTCCTGGTCCTCGCTGTCGCTGGGCTCCGGCTCGGCGTCGGACCGGGCGGGCTCGGGCTGCTCCCGGGAGTCCCACCAGGACCGGAAGGACTGCCCGGGTTTGGGCAGGTCGCGGTGGTCGGTCCAGCCGGGCACCAGGGGCAGCGCCCCGGGCAGCCTGCCGATGTTGGTGCCGGGCATCATCTTCGACAGCGGGCCCGCCGACCGCACGGCCGCGTCATAGGCGCGTGGGGAGGACATGAGTGTGGAGGCACCCTTCATGGCCACGTCCCAGGTGCCGCGGAACTGGCCGCGCTGCTCGCGGCGCTGATCGACGTCCTTGGCGCGCAGGTGCACCAGGATCTCGGGGATGTTGATCTTCACCGGGCACACGTCGTAGCAGGCCCCGCACAGGCTCGAGGCGTAGGGGAGCGTGGAGTTGGGATCGTCGGGCCCGTGCATCCCGGTCATCTGGGGGGAGAGGATCGCCCCGATCGGCCCGGGGTAGGTCGAGCCGTAGGCGTGGCCGCCGGTGCGCTCGTAGACGGGGCAGGAGTTCAGGCAGGCCGAACAGCGGATGCAATGCAGCGCGCTGCGGCCCTCGGGGTCCTGGAGCACCGCGGAGCGACCGTTGTCCAGCAGCACCAGATGGAACTCCTGGGGGCCGTCGCCGGGGGTGACCCCGGTGAACAGCGTGGTGTAGGGGTTCATGCGCTCACCGGTCGAGGAACGTGGCAGCAGCTGCAAGAACACCTCGAGGTCCTGGAAGCTGGGCACGACCTTCTCGATCCCGACCACGGAGATCAGGGTCCTGGGCAGGGTCAGGCACATACGCCCGTTGCCCTCCGATTCGACGACCACCATGGTGCCGGTCTCGGCGACCGCGAAGTTCGCCCCCGAGACCGCCACCGCCTCCGACATGTCCAGGAACTTCTCCCGCAGGAAGCGGCGGGCGGCGTCGGCCAGCTCGGAAGGGTCGTCTGTGAGCGACTCGTCCAGGTCCGGCATCGCCCGCAGGAAGATCTCGCGGATCTCGGTGCGGTTGCGGTGGATCGCGGGCACCAGGATGTGGCTGGGGGTGTCCCCGGCCAGCTGGACGATCAGCTCGGCCAGGTCGGACTCGATGGCCTGGATGCCGGCATGGGCCAGGGTCTCGTTCAGCCCGATCTCCTGGGTCGCCATCGACTTGACCTTGAGGACCTCGCGGGCCTCGCGCTCGAGCGCGAGGCGGGTGACGATGTCTCCCGCCTCCTCGGCGTCGCGGGCCCAGTGGACCACTCCGCCGGCCGCAGTGACGGACTCCTCGAGCTGCTCGAGCATCTCCGGCAGGTGGTCGGTGACCTGCCATTTCAGGGCGCTGCCGGCGCTGCGCAGCTTCTGCCAGTCACGGACCTCGCGGACCGCGGAGGCCCGTTTCCCCTTGATGGTGCTGGTGGCGTGGCGCAGGTTGCCCCGCAGGGTCGGGTCCGACAGGTCGGCGCGGGCCGCTTCGGGGAAGCCGCGATCGCCGCGCAGCTGCGAGGAAGGTGAGGCGTGCTGGGGGCGGACGGTGGGGATGCCGAGGTCGACGGTGCTCATGAGGCCCTCCCCAGGATGGTCTCGGACGGGACGAAGGGTTCCTCCCGGGTCGCGGCGAGGATCTGCGCGAGATGGATCGACTGCGGGGCCGCCCCGGTGCGGCCCAGCTTGCCTCCGATGTTCATCAGGCAGGAGGCGTCGCCGGCCACTACGAAGTCGGCCCCGCTGGAAACCACGTTGGCGGCCTTGTCGGTGACCATCGCGTCCGAGGTCGCGTCGTTCTTGACCGCGAAGGTGCCGCCGAAGCCGCAGCAGGAGTCGGACTCGGGGAGGTTGACCACCTCGATGCCCTCGACCGCGCGCAGCAGCTTCAGGGGACGCGGCCCCACCTTCAGCACCCGCATCGAATGGCAGGTGGGGTGGTAGGTGACCGTGTGGGGGAAGTAGGCCCCCACATCGGTGACCTTCAGGACATCCACCAGCAGCTCGGACAGCTCATAGGTCTTCGCGGCCACCGTCTCCACGCGCTGCTCGAGCTCGGCGTCGTCCTGGTGCCGGGCCACCAGCCGGTGCTGCTGGCGCACGCAGCCGGCGCAGGAGCCCGAGGGCATCACGATCGCGTCGACGCTGTCGAGGGCGGGCTCGTAGGTGTCGACGAAGCTGCGCACCACCGGGGCGGCCTCGGAGTAGTACCCCGTGTTGGTGTGCATCTGGCCGCAGCAGGTCTGGCGTTTGTCGAACACCACCTCGTGGCCCAGGCGCTCCAGCAGCCGCACCGTGGAGCGGGCGACATCGGGGGCCATCACGTCGACCAGGCAGGTCGTCATCAGCGAGATGCGCATTGGATCTATCTCTTCCGTTCCTCACCGCGGTGCGGTGCTGCTCGGGAGGGCTCGAGTCAGGAGTGCTCGAGCCCCAGCGCGGCGGCGGTGCGCTCGAGGGACTCGTGGGCGGCACGCGGATCGTCGGACAGCGGGGCGCCCCAGCTGGGAGCGAGCTGGGCGATGGTCGGCCGCCAGTCGTCGACCCGCTCGGGGAACATCGACTGCAGCATGTTCAGCATGATGTTGGTGGCCGTGGAGGCGCCGGGGGAGGCGCCCAGCATGCCGCCGATGGATCCGTCGGCGGCGGTGATCAGCTGGGTGCCGAACTGCAGCACCCCGTGCTTGTCGGCATCGGGGGCGATGACCTGCACGCGCTGGCCGGCGGTGACCGGCTCCCAGTCCTCCGGGCGGGCCGAGGGCATGTACTCCAGCAGCGCCTCGAAGCGCTGCTGGTGGGTGGACACCAGCTGGCTGCCCAGGTAGACCATCAGGTCCAGGTTGGGTGGGGCGACAGCCATCATCTGGGTCAGGTTCGAGGGCTTGATCGAGGCGAACAGGTCGGTGTAACGGCCGGACTTCAGGAACTTCGGCGACCAGCCCGCATAGGGCCCGAACATCAGCGAACGCTGCCCTCCGACATAACGGGTGTCCAGGTGGGGAACGCTCATCGGGGGCGCGCCGACGGCGGCCTTCCCGTAGACCTTCGCGTCATGCCGGGCGATGATCTCGGGATCGGTGCAGCGCAGCCACTGCCCGGAGATCGGGAAGCCGCCGAAACCACGGATCTCATCGATGCCCGACTTCTGCAGCAGGGGCAGCGCGGCCCCGCCCGCCCCGACGAACACCACCGGGGCACGTACCACGTGCACCTCACCGGTGGTGGTCGACCGGGACATCACGCCCCAGTCGGTGCCCATCCGGCGCAGGTCCGTGACCTCCCGCCCCGTGGAGATGGTCGTGCCCACCTGCTCGGCGTAGCCGAACAGCCGGCGGGTCAGGGCTCCGAAATCGACATCGGTGCCGTCACGGGAGTGAGTGGCGGCGATGGTCTCGGTGACCGGGCGGCCCTCGGCCACCAGCGGTGCCCACTCGGCCAGCTGCGCGTGCTCGCTGGTGAACTCCATCCGGTCGAACAGCGGGTTGGCCGTCAGGGCCTCATGACGGCGGCGCAGGTAGTCGACGTTCTCGATCCCGTGCACGAAGCTCATGTGCGGCACGGAGTGGATGAAGTCGGAGGGATCGCCGATGCGGTCGTTCTCCACCAGGTGCGCCCAGAACTGGCGCGAGATCTGGAACTGTTCGTTGATGGTGATCGCCTTGGCGGGGCTCACGGAGCCGTCGACGTCCTGCGGCGTGTAGTTCAGCTCGCACAGCGCGCTGTGCCCGGTGCCCGCGTTGTTCCAACCTTCGCTGGACTCCTGGCCGAGATCGTCGAGCTTCTCGAGGACCTCGATGGTCCAGCTCGGCTCGAGTTCGCTGAGCAACGCCGCCAGTGTGGCACTGGCGACTCCTCCACCGATCAGCACCGCATCGGCGCGGGTCACGTCCACCCTGGGGTCTGCCATGTCTCTCCGTTCCAGCTCGCGAGTTCGTCGCCACGGCCCGGGGCACGCTGCGTCGCGCGGGGCCGGGCGCCGGTGTCCACCAGGGTATCGCCCTCGACGGGATGTCGCTGCGCCGGCCGGGTCTGATCAGACGGCGGCGCCCTGCTGGGCGTGCAGATCCTCGAGGAGGGCGCGGATCCGGTAGGCGAACATGGCCACCGCGATGTTGATCGCGACCCCCGCACCCAGCAGCAGCGCCATCGGCCAGGCGAGGCTGCACAGCAGCAGCCAGACCGTCAACAGCACCACCAGGGAGATCGCCCGCAGCAGCAGCACCCCTGGCAGCAGAAGGGCCAGACGCCAGGTCACCAGCAGGTCCTGTCGGCGCACCCGGGGCGAGGTGGCGATCGTGGCCAGGCTCGAGGTGGCCCAGCCGGCGCTGACGGCCGCCAGGCTGCCCAGGATCGCCGAGGGCACCGGGTCCTCCAGCGCGCCGGTGGCCATCAGCCACAGCATCGACAGCGACCCGGCCTGGACCACCAGCAGCGGCAGCATCCGCAGGTTCGCGG
Organism: Candidatus Brachybacterium merdavium; assembly: GCA_019118275.1. GTDB lineage: Bacteria > Actinomycetota > Actinomycetes > Actinomycetales > Dermabacteraceae > Brachybacterium > Brachybacterium merdavium. Next base: position 22,661 of record DWZH01000032.1, read on the forward strand.
GCCCGAAGGCGTCCTGGTAGGTGGCCCACATCAGTGGCAGCACCCGCACCCGCTCTCCGTGGCGGGCGGCGATGAAGGCCTCCGCCGCGGCGCAGGACGCCGGGCCCACGCCCGCCACCATCAGGCCCAGCAGGCTGAGCATCCACCACACCGCGTTGACCCGGATCACCAGGTAGAGCCGGTCGATCAGCTCGCTCAACCGGGTCACCCAGACCGGGTTCCGCTCCGGGCCAGCCGGGACTCGGGTCTCGTTCATGCGGTCACACTATCCGGATCAGGAGCACCGGAGATCGAGCGGAGCTGGACCATCGCACACCGCCGCGCACCGATCCCATATGACCTGCCCGGGCGGAAGGGCGGGCCTCCTCGGGACGGCCCGGTGGCGGCGGTCCGAGCGTTGCGACCGCGCCCCTCGATTCCTCCGAGCTATGCTGTGGAGTCTTTGGTGTGGCATCGGAGGTCAACGTCGTCTTTCGGGTTCCATCTGCTGGAAACTCCGGTCATTCGGCTGCAGTCATCGGAGGAATACCGAGCTCTCGCTTGTCCTTCATCACACTCGCCTATATCGTGGGCCTGCCCCAGAGGTCCCTACTTCCTATAGCGAAAGGACCGTGACGATGGCGTCACCCCAGTACGACGTCGCCGCCCTGCGCGACTTCTCCCGCGACCTGCTCGCCGCGGCCGGAGCCGGTGACGCGGACGCCGAGCTCGTCGCACATTCCCTCGTGGATGCCGACCGCGCCGGCATCTTCTCCCATGGACTGTTGCGCCTGCCGCTGTACCTGCGCGCCATGGAGGCCGGTGGCATCGACGCCACTGCCCGCCCGCGCGTGGTGCGCGAGCACGGCGCGGTCACGGTGCTCGAGGCCGGGTCCACCTTCGGGCAGGTTGCCATGCAGCAGGCCGTCGAGATCGCGGGCTCGGCCGCCGCCACCCACGGGATGGCCGGTGTCGCGGTCCAGGGGTCCACGCACTTCGGGGCGGGACGGTTCTGGATGGAGCAGTTGGCCGAACAGGGCCTGGCCGGCATCCTGACCTCCACGACCGGCCCGGTCGCCGCGCCGTTCGGCGGTTCCCGCCCCATCCTTGGCACCAACCCCCTGAGCATCGCCCTGCCCTCGGCGGGGCCGTCCCCGCTGATCGTGGACCTCGCCACCACCGCCGGCGCCTACGGCAAGGTCGTCGCCGCCCATCAGGAGGGCCAGACCATCCCCGCGGACTGGGCCGTCGATGCGACCGGGGAGGGGACCATCGATCCCGGCGCCGTCCTCGACGGCGGCGCCCTGCTGCCCTTCGGCGGCCACAAGGGCTCCGGCGTCGCCGTCCTCATCGAAGGCCTGTCGGCCGCTCTGAGCAGCGCCGCCTTCGCCTTCCGCACCGTGGACATCTGGCAGGACCCCTCCTCCCAGATGAACACCGGGCATCTGCTGCTCGCCCTCGACATCGCCGCCTTCGGAGACCCCGATCAGGTCCGCCGCAAGGTCGAGGAGCTCCAGCAGGAGGTCCGCGCCTCCCACCCCGCCGCGGAGGTGATGGCGCCGGGTGATCTCGAGTCCTCCAGACTGCGGGCCGCGGCGCACAGCGTCGAGCTCGCCCCCTCCACCGTCGCCCAGCTGCGTGAGCTCGCCGCCGTCCGTGGCGCGCAGTTCCCCGCACCTCTCGAAGAAGGGACTTCGTGATGTCCACAGCGACCCCGCTCGATCCCGCGCGGCCGAAGCACGAGGCCGGCTCCCGGCGTCGTCGCGCCCGCACCGTGCTGGCCTCCACCGTCTCCGTCCTGGCTCTGGCGGGCTGCGGACTGATGGAACCGGTGGACACCAGCGCCATCAAGGCCGCCGAGGTCGACCCCGACGCCCGGGTGATCCGCTTCGCCCACCCCTATGAGCCGACCCATCCCGTGGAGACCTGCGGCGTGGCCACCCTCACGGAGGAGCTCGCCGACGACGGCATCCACGTCGAGAGCTATCCCTCCGCGCAGATCGGCTCGGAGGCCGAGACCACCGAGCAGGTCGCCACCGGCGGCCTGGAGCTCGCCGTGGTCGGCCCCTCCTTCCTGGGTGTGTGGCACAAGGACGCCGAGGTCCTCGACGGCGCCTTCATCTTCACCGACGTCGATGAGTTCGACGAGGCCACCACCGGGCCGATCCTGGCCGAGCTCTACGACGAGGTCGCCGAGGAGACCGGCCTGCGCGTGACCAGCACCTGGTATTACGGGACCCGGCACATGACCTCCAACCAGCCGATCAACACCCCTGAGGACCTCCGGGGGCTGAAGATCCGCACGCCCGATGCCCCGCTGTACCTGACCAACTTCGCGATCATGGGCGGCAACGCCACCCCGATGGCCCTGAGCGAGGCCTACCTGGGCCTGCAGCAGGGGGCCATCGACGCCCAGGAGAACCCGATCCCCACCATCGCGGCGCAGAACTTCCAGGAGGTCCAGGAGTACATCAACCTCACCGCGCACTCGGTGCAGGGCATCCACATCGTCGCCTCCGAGCAGTTCGTGACCGAGGCGCTGGACGAGGACGAGCGGGCCGGATTCGAGGCAGCCCTCGAGGAGGCCCGGGTCGCCACCCGCGACTGCATCGTCGCGCAGGAGGAGGAGACCCTCGCCGAATGGGAGGAGGACGAGGCCATCGTCATCAATGACGAGGTCGACGTCGAGGCCTTCCAGGAGCTGATCGCCGAAGAGCTGCCCTCACAGGTGCCCTGGGGCGATCTCTACCTCGAGATCCAGGAGTCCGTGCAATGAGCATGCAGTCCCCGAAACCCGTCGAGGGGGCCCGTGACGGCCAGGTCCCCCCGCTGGACACCTACATCGAGCGCGACCACTACGAGCGCAAGTATCCCGTCTACCGATGGTTGATCGATGCCGAGCGCTTCGTGGCCGGCGGCCTGCTGTTGGCGATCTTCGCGATGATCATCTTCCAGGTCTTCACGCGGTACGTGCTGAACACGCCGCTGTCCTGGAGCGAGGAGCTGGCCCGCCTGATGGTGGTCTGGCTGACCTTCCTCGGTGCCGGGTTCGTGGCCTCGCGCAACGCCCACATCGCCGTCGACCTGCTCGCGGTGTACCTGCCCAAGAAGCTCGCCACGGCGACCCAGATCGTGGCGATGGTGCTGGTCGCGGCCGGTGCGCTGTACATGATCTTCGCCGCCGTCTCGCTGATGCTGCTGACCGGCGGTCTGCAGATGACGGCCACCTCCCTGCCGACCCCGCTGCTGTACGCCTCGGTGCTGGTGGGGTATCTGATGATCCTCGGCCACACGGTGCTCAACGTCGTGTTGTACCTGCGCCATCCCGACGAGATCCCGGACGCGGTCGAGAAGGCCGCCGCCATGGAAGGACTGTGACGCCGTGGTCCTGCTGATCATGTTCGCGGCACTGCTCGTGCTGCTCGCCATGCGGGTGCCGGTCTGGATGGCCCTGCTGATCCCCTCGATCGTCTACATCGTCCTCGACGACACCGCCACGGCCGGTCTGGCCGCCCAGCAGACCGCCTCGGGCGTCTTCGACTTCGCGATCCTCGCGGTGCCGATGTTCATCCTGCTGGGCAACATCGCCAACGTCTCCGGCGCCACCGACCGCCTCTTCGATGCGGCCACCTCGGCCATCGGGCACGTGCGGGGCTCGCTGGGCTACGTCAACATCGCCACCTCCTTCGGCTTCTCCTGGATGAGCGGAGCGGCGATCTCCGACGCGGCGGCGATGGGCCGCATCCAGGTGCCGGCGATGAAGAAGCGCGGCTACCCCGAAGGGTTCTCCCTGGGCATCACCGGTGCCGCCTCGCTGATCGCCCCGATGATCCCGCCCAGCATCCCGGCCATCATCTATGCGGTCACGGCCGGTCTGTCGGTCTCCAGCCTCTTCATGGCCGGCATCGTGCCGGCCCTGCTGCTGGTGGTGGTGCTGTGCGTGATGGTCTGGCTCCTGACCCGCCGGCGCGAGCACCTGCGGCTGGAGAAGCCGCCGATGGGCAGGCGGGTGCGTGATGTGGCCAAGGCGCTGCCTGTGGCCGGTGCCGCGGTGATCATCCTGGGCGGCATTCTCTCGGGGATCGTCACCCCCACCGAGGCCTCCGCACTGGGCGTGGCCTACGTGGCGATCCTGGCCATCTGCTACCGGAACCTCACCTTCAAGAACCTCGGCCGGGTGGCGGCCTCCACGGTGGAGACCACCGGCAGCGTGCTGGTGATCGTTACCAGCGCCGCGTTGTTCGGATGGGTGCTGGCGCGCGAGCAGGCTCCGCAGGTGCTCACCGAGGTCATCCTGCAGATCACCGACCGCCCGCTGGTGTTCCTGTTGCTGGTCAACATCCTGCTGCTGGTGGTCGGAGCGATCCTCGAGCCGACCGCGGCGATCTTGATCATGGTCCCGGTGCTGGCCCCGATCGCCGACATCTTCGGCATCGATGGGACCCACTTCGCGGTGATGGTCATCTTCAACCTGATGATCGGACTGCTCACCCCACCGGTGGGGCTGGTGCTGTTCGTCCTGTCCTCGGTGACGCAGATCCCGGTCACCCGGGTCATCAGGGGTGTGCTGCCCTTCTTCGTCCCGATGCTGCTGGTGTTGCTGCTGATCACCGTCTTCCCCGCGCTCAGCACCTGGCTGCCCTCTGCCGTCGGCCCGTAGGTCCGACCACGGCCCTCGGCACCGCTCGGCGGTGAGCCCGGCTGCCCCGGTGCATCTCCTGCACCGGGGCAGCAGGCTGTCAGGGCCCGCCGCCAAGGCACACCGAGAGATCCGACCACTACGGTTGCAGAGCGAGCGGGCAGCCTGACGGCGGATTGCGCATCCCACCGGAGCGCCGTATCGTCGGATCAAACATCGGATGACTGTGGGCTCTGCCCGACAGCTGGATGAAAGGCGCCCATGTCCACCTTCACCGAACTGCGGGTGAGCGACATCCGCTTCCCGACCTCCCGCGACCTGGACGGCTCGGATGCCATGAACCCCGATCCCGACTACTCGGCGGCCTACGTCGAGCTGGTCACCAGTGATGGTGACGCCGGTTACGGTCTGGTCTTCACCATCGGCCGCGGCAACGATGTGCAGAGCGCGGCGATCAGCGCGCTGTCCGGCCATCTCATCGGCCGGGACGTCGAGGACACGCTCGCCGATCTGGGGGCATTGTCAGCGCAGCTGATCGGCGACTCCCAGCTGCGCTGGCTGGGGCCCGAGAAGGGCGTGATGCACATGGCGATCGGCGCGGTGGTCAACGCCGCCTGGGACCTGCGCGCCCGCCGAGAGGGCAAGCCGCTGTGGCTGCTGCTGGCCGAGCTCACTCCCGAGCAGATCGTCGATCTGGTCGACTTCCGCTACCTCTCCGATGCCCTGACCCGCCAGGAGGCGCTGGAGATCCTGCGAGGTGCCGAGCCGGGCAGGGCCGAGCGGATCGCCGCCCTGCGTGCAGGCGGCATCCGGGCTTACACCACTTCGCCGGGCTGGCTCGGCTACGACGATGAGAAGCTGGTGCGCCTGCTGCGCGAGGCGCGGGCCGAGGGGTTCGAGATGGTCAAGCTCAAGGTCGGCGCCGATGTGGAGGACGATGCGCGCCGCATGCGCATCGCCCGCGAGGAGATGGGGGATGGCTATCCGATCGCCATGGACGCCAATCAGCGCTGGGACGTCGCCGATGCGATCACCTGGCTGCAGCGGATGGCGCCGTACCAGCCCGCCTGGATCGAGGAACCCACCAGCCCCGACGACGTGCTCGGCCATGCGGCGATCCGCCGGGCCGTGGCCCCGCTGCCGGTCGCAACCGGGGAGCAGATGCAGAGTCGGATCATCGCCAAGCAGCTCCTGCAGGCAGAGGCCGTCGACGTCCTCCAGCTCGACGCCACCCGCGTCGGCGGCGTGAACGAGAACATCGCGATCCTGCTGCTGGCCGCCAAGTTCGGGGTGCCGGTGTGCCCGCACGCCGGGGGAGTGGGGCTGTGCGAGCTGGTCCAGCACTACGCCTTCTTCGACGCCGCCGCCGTCGCGGGTGACCACCCGCAGCGTTTCATCGAGTACGTCGACCACCTCCACGAGCACTTCGAGGATCCCGTGATCATCGACGAGGGGTCCTACCGGGCGCCGGACGCTCCCGGCTCCAGCGCACGCATGCACCCCGAGTCCATGGACCGGCACCTCTTCCCCGGCGGCGAGATCTGGGTGGAGCAGGACCATGTCGCGATCGCCTGAGGCCGCCCCGGTGGCGGAGCACCCGCACGCCTGGTTCGATGCCGCGCGCTTCGGACTGTTCGTCCACTTCGGGCTGTACTCGATCGTGGCCCGTCACGAGTGGTCGATGACCTGGGAGCGGCGCAGCGACGAGGACTACAGCCGCTACGCCGAGTTCTTCGAGCCCGACCGCTTCGATGCCCGCCTGATCGCCCGCACCGCGCGGCAGGCCGGGATGCGCTACGCGGTCCTGACCACCAAGCACCACGAGGGGTTCAGCCTGTTCGACAGTGCCCTGACCGACTACAGCTCCGTCACCGCCTGCGGCCGTGACCTGGTGCGCGAGTTCGTCGAGGCGATGCGTGACGAGGGCCTGCGGGTCGGCTTCTATCACTCCCTGATCGACTGGCATCACCCGGACTTCACGATCGACGAGCTCCACCCTCTGCGCGATCGCGACGATGTCGCTGAGCTCAATGCCGCTCGCGACTTCCCTCGCTACCGCGCCCACCTCCACGCTCAGGTGCGCGAACTGCTCACGAACTACGGTCAGGTCGACTACATGTTCTTCGACTTCACCTACCCCGGGGACGACGGGAAGGGGCCACAGGACTGGGACTCCGAGGGGCTGCTGGCGATGGTGCGCGAGCTCCAGCCCACCTGCCTGGTCAACGACCGCCTCGGCATCCCCGGCGACCTGGTCACCCCCGAGCAGTACCAGCCCGCCGAACCGATGCGCGATGAGCACGACCGTCCAGTGCGCTGGGAGGCCTGCCACACCACCAACGGCTCCTGGGGGTATGACCGGGACAACCTCGAGTTCAAGTCCCCGGAGCTGCTGCTGCGCATGCTGGTGGACACCGTCGCCACGGGCGGCAACCTGCTGCTGAACATCGGGCCCGACGGCAGGGGCGGACTGCGCCGCGAGGACACCGAGGCGCTCGCGGCGATCGGTGAGTGGATGACGCTGCATCATGGATCCGTCCAGGGGGCCGGGCCCGTGGACCCCGCGCTCGGGGTCGAGGCGCCGCCGGGCGCGATCCTCACGCAGAAGGGCGCGCGGCTGTTCATCCACCTCGCGACCTGGCCCATGCGTCACCTGCATGTGCGCGGACTGGCGGGGAAGGTGCGCTTCGCCCGCCTCCTCCACGACGGCTCCGAGGTCACCCACACCACCATCGATCCGCAGGAGAGGGGATCCCACACCACGGTCCGCGGGATCGGCGAGGATGTGGTCACCTTCTCCCTGCCGATCCGTCGCCCCGCGGTGCTGCTGCCGGTCCTCGAGGTGCGCCTCGACGAGAACGGCACCGCACCACCCACCGGCCCCGGATCCGCTGACACCACCGCCATCGACATCCAGGAATGAGAACGATGCAGACCATCGCCCTGCACACCCGCATCGCCGAGGGCAGAGAGGCCGACTACGTACGCGAGCACCGCCAGATCCCGGACGACCTCGACCCGGCGCTGCGTCGCGCCGGGGTGCGCTCCTGGCGGATCTGGCGCGACGGCCGCGACCTGTTCCATCTGCTCGAGGTGGAGGATTACCGGGCCATGCGCCGCCAGCTCGCCGAGGACCCGGCGAATCAGCGCTGGCAGGAGCACATCAACCAGTTCCTCGAGGTCGCCGACTCCTACGAGGGCGCCGACGACGGCATCGAGCATGTGTGGTCCCTGCCCGCCCAACCGCCGGCGGGCGACGCGGCCGTGCAGGAGGGGAGCAGATGATCGAGCAGCTCCCGCCCCTGGGTTTCGGTGCGGCCCAGCTGGGCAACCTGTACCGCACCACCACCGACGAGGAGGCGCGCGGCGCGGTGCAGGCGGCCTGGGACGGCGGCATCCGCCTGTTCGACACGGCTCCGCACTACGGCATCGGAACCAGCGAACGCCGCCTGGGATCGTTGCTGGCAGCGTATCCGCGCGAGCAGTACCTGGTCTCCACGAAGGTCGGCCGCCTGCTGCTGCCCGGACCCGGGGACGGCGATGACATGGAGCATGGGTTCGCGGTGCCGAACCACCATGTGCGCAGCTGGGACATGAGCGAGGAGGGCATCCGGCGCAGTCACCGCGAGTCGCTCGAGCGGCTCGGCATGGACGGGGTGGACATCCTGTACCTGCACGACCCCGAGGAGGGGCCCACCCAGCAGGCCTTCGAGGAGGCGCTGCCGACCCTGGCGGCCATGCGCGAGGAGGGGCTGGTGCGCGGAGTGGGCGTCGGCTCCAAGGACGCGACGGTGCTCACCCGGGCGGTGCGCACCGGACTGATCGACGTGGCCATGGTCTCCGGCCGCTACACCCTGCTCGAGCAGCCCGCGGCCGAGGAGCTGCTGCCGGCCTGCCTCGAGCACGGCGTGCAGGCGGTCGCCGTCTCCGTGTTCAACTCCGGAATCCTGGCCCGACCCGAGGTCGGCGAGGATGCCCGCTACGAATACGCCCAGGCTCCAGCCGAACTGCTGGACACCGCCCGGGACCTCGCCCGCCTGGCTGCCGACCACGGGGTCCAGCTGCCCGACCTGGCCGTGCAGTACCCCCTGCGCCACCCCGCGATCACCTCGGTGGTGCTGGGGATGCGCACCTGCCAGCAGGTGCGGCAGAACATCACCCGCATGCAGCGCCAGGTGCCCGAGAAGCTGTGGGAGCAGGTCGATGGCTGAGAGCACCGGCCGCACCTCCGGCGAGGCGGACCCGGCCGGCCGGGCCCTGCCGGTCACCGACGCCCACCTGCACCTGTGGGACCTGGGCGGAGGCGGCTACGCCTGGCTGTCCGGGGCACCCGAGAGACTGCGGCACGATGCACGCTGGGAGGACACCGCGGACGTGCACGCCGAACTCGGCGTGCGGCGTGTGATCCTCGTACAGGCCGACGACACCCTCGCCGACACCTGCGCCCTGCAGGAGCGGGCCGCAGGGATCGAGGCGGAACCCTCCCCGGTGGACCGGGCGGACGTGGTCGCCTGGCTGCCCCTGGACGATCCTGACGCGACCGTCGAGATCCTCCAGGACCCGGCGCGCAGCCGGCGGGTGGTGGGGGCCCGTCACCTCGTCCACGACGATCCCGACCCCGGATTCCTGGATCGACCGACGGTGCGCGCCTCCCTGTCGGTGCTCGCCGAGCGCGGGCTCGCGCTGGACGTGCCCGACGCCTTCCCGCGTCACCTGGCCCAGGCGGCCCGCGTGGCCGAAGACGTCGAGGACCTCACCGTGGTGCTCGATCACCTGGGCAAACCTCCGCTGGGCGACGAGCCGGGGATGGACCGCTGGGAAGGGCAGCTGCGCGCCTTCGCCGCACGGCCCCGCACCGTCGCGAAGCTGTCCGGGCTGTCCACCAGCGGCACCGGGTACCAGGACGCGGCAGAGCTGCGGCGGGCCGTCGAGCTCGCCCTGGAGGCCTTCGGGCCGCACCGCCTGCTGTTCGGCAGCGACTGGCCCATCGCCCCGCGGCCCTTCGATCTGAGATCGGGCACGGACGCGCTGCTCACGCTGCTCGCCGAGCTGCCCGACAGCGAGCGGGCGCAGATCCTGTCCGGGACCGCCGAGCGCATCTACCGCCGACCGGGCGAGGTCGCCTGACGCGCGGGGCTCAGACCCCGTCGGCGCCCTTCTGGATCCAGCTCTCCACCCCACCGATGTGTGCGGCGGCATGCACCCGAGCCAGGTCACCGCGCCCGGCGCGCAGGGCATCCAGGATCCGTCGGTGCTCGGACAGGGTCCGGTCCACGGCATGATCCTCGGTCAGCCCCCTCCACACCCGAGCCCGGGCGGTGGCGCTGGCCAGACCCTCCAACATCGAGGTCAGGTACGCATTGGGGCAGCGGCTGTTGATCAGCTGGTGGAACGCGATGTCGGCCTCGACCAGATCCTCGACCGTGGAGTGCTCGGTCAGATCCACCATCAGCTGCTCGAGACGGGCGAAATCCTGCTCGGACAGGTGCGGGCAGGCCTGCTCGACGGCCGTGGGCTCGAGCAGCCGCCGCACCTCCAGCACATCTCCTTCACCGGAGCCCTGGTGGAGGTCCAGCACGAAGCCGAGTGCCTCGACCAGGAGGTTGGGAGCCAGGGAGGTGACGTAGGTGCCATCCCCCTGGCGGACGTCCAGCACCCGGATGACCGACAGGGCCTTGACCGCCTCCCGCAGCGAGTTGCGGCTGACCCCGACCCGTTCGGCCAGCTCCTTCTCCGGGGGCAACCGGTCGCCGGGGGCGAGGGATCCGTCGATGATCATCTGCTTGATCGCATCGATCGCCCGATCGGTGACGGCATGCACGATCGACATCGGACCCCTCCCTCAGCCAGCGGGACCTCCTCCGCGCTGGTCACAGCTCCCTGGATCCTAGTCGAACGGTCCTCACGCAGTGGGCGGCGGGTCCCGGTGCTCGGAGACGGAACCGGCCGCATCCTGGCGGGTGTCGACCACGGTGCGCCGTGATCGGAGCGTCAGCAGCAGACCGACGACGAACAGGACGGCACCGGCGACCATCAGGATGGTCCCGAGCGCGGCGGCATCGAAGCCGGGCAGGTCGAACTCCAGGGCGAAGCGCGAGATCGCTCCGAGGACGAAAAGGATGATGCCTCCGACGATGGCGCCCATGGGGTGCTCCTCGCTGAACGGTGCTAGAGGGCCGGGCAGGGCACCCGGATGTGACGGACGCCACTGTACGGCCCGCGGCGGGGAAGTGAAGCAGCGTCACGCCCGCGGCGAACAGGGGATGACTCCGGGGCGCAGGCGCGTAGTCTCGATACATCACCACCATCGGACGGGGGAGGACCATGTTCGAACGCTTCACCGATCGCGCCCGCCGCGTCGTCGTCCTGGCACAGGACGAGGCCCGGCTGCTCAACCACAACTACATCGGCACCGAGCACATCCTGCTGGGTCTGATCCACGAGGCCGAAGGCGTCGGCGCCAAGGCCCTCGAGGCCCTCGGTGTCACCCTGGACGCGGTCCGTGAGCAGGTCCGCGACATCATCGGCGAGGGCAACCAGACCCCCTCGGGGCACATCCCCTTCACGCCGCGCGCGAAGAAGGTGCTCGAGCTCAGCCTGCGCGAGGCGCTCCAGCTGGGGCACAACTACATCGGCACCGAGCACATCCTGCTGGGTCTGCTGCGCGAGGGAGAGGGCACAGCCGTCAAGGTGCTCTCCCGCCTCAAGGCCGAGCCCGCGGCCGTGCGCCAGGAGGTCATCGAGCGCCTGTCGGGCTACCAGGGCAAGGAGCCGGCGACGGCCGGCGGCCCCGCCGAGGGGCAGCCTGCCGGCTCGCTCGTGCTCGACCAGTTCGGCACGAACCTCACGCAGGCCGCCCGGGACGGGAATCTCGACCCGGTCATCGGCCGTGACCACGAGGCCGAGCGCGTCATGCAGGTGCTCTCGCGGCGCACCAAGAACAACCCGGTGCTGATCGGCGAGCCGGGGGTCGGCAAGAGCGCTGTCGTCGAGGGGCTCGCGCAGTCCGTCGTCGCCGGTGACGTGCCGGAGACCCTCAAGGACAAGCAGATCTACACCCTGGACCTGGGGTCCCTGGTGGCCGGATCCCGTTACCGCGGTGACTTCGAGGAGCGGCTGAAGAAGGTCCTCAAGGAGATCCGCACGCGCGGGGACATCATCCTGTTCATCGACGAGATCCACACCTTGGTGGGTGCGGGTGCAGCCGAGGGCGCGATCGATGCCGCCAGCATCCTCAAGCCCATGCTGGCCCGCGGTGAGCTGCAGACCATCGGCGCCACCACGCTCGACGAATACCGCAAGCACCTCGAGAAGGACGCCGCGCTGGAGCGCC
>DWZH01000033.1 GCA_019118275.1 Candidatus Brachybacterium merdavium
CTCGCCGCCGCAGGAAAGTGAGCAGCACCCGACATGTCTATCTTTCTCGATGAGAACAGCAAGGTCATCGTCCAGGGCATGACGGGCTCGGAGGGCATGAAGCACTCCCAGCGCATGCTCGACTCGGGCACCACCATCGTGGGTGGCGTGAACCCCCGCAAGGCCGGTCAGTCCGTCTCTTTCGAGGGCGGCGTCGAGGTCCCCGTCTTCGGTGGCGTCAAGGAGGCCATGGAGGCCACCGGCGCCAACGTCTCGGTCGTCTTCGTGCCCCCGAAGTTCGCCAAGAGCGCGGCCATCGAAGCGATCGACGCCGGCATCGAGCTGCTGGTGATCATCACCGAGGGCATCCCGGTCAAGGACGCCGCCGAGTTCTTCAACTACGCGCAGGAGAACGGCAACACCCGCATCATCGGGCCCAACTGCCCCGGCATCATCAGCCCCGGCAAGTCCAATGCGGGCATCACGCCCTCGAACATCACCGGAACGGGCAAGCTGGGCCTGGTCTCCAAGTCCGGCACCCTCACCTACCAGATGATGTACGAGCTGTCCGACCTCGGCTTCACCACCGCCATCGGCATCGGCGGCGACCCGGTCATCGGCACCACCCACATCGATGCGCTCGAGGCGTTCGAGAACGATCCCGACACCCTCGGCGTGGTGATGATCGGTGAGATCGGCGGCGACGCCGAGGAGCGCGCCGCGGAGTACATCAAGACCAACGTGACCAAGCCGGTCGTCGGCTACGTCGCCGGGTTCACCGCACCCGAGGGCAAGACCATGGGTCATGCCGGTGCGATCGTCACCGGATCGGCCGGCACCGCCCAGGCGAAGAAGGAGGCCCTCGAGGCCGCCGGGGTCAAGGTCGGCAAGACCCCGACCGAGACCGCCGACCTGATGCGCGAGATCATCGCCGGTCAGTCCTGACCTCTCGGACGGTCTGCCCTCGTGGGCAGGCCGTCCGCCCCGGTCCCGTCCCTGCGGGATCCGGCCCCCATGCCCCGGGCCTTCGAGCGAGGCCCGGGGCATGGTCATGCCAGCCCCGGCATGCGACGATGAGCCCGGCCCAGCGACAGAGCAGTTGCGCCCCGGGCCCTGCACCGCACGCCCCATCACGTGCAGGGAGGACATCTCGTGGACGAGGATCAGTGCCTGGACCCAGAATCATCGGCGAGGCGGCGAGTGGCCCCGGTGCTGCGGATCTTCGACGTGGCCAAGGCGGAGGGGAGCCATCTGGGCTTCCTGGGCTGGAGGATCGACTGGGCTCACCGCTTCGTGCGCCCCGGCCGCGAACGCCGGCGCCAGCCCTGGGGCCGCACCGTCACCGCCGGCGATCCCTTCGGCAATCTGCTCACCTTCCTCGAGCTCGAGCCGCAGCCCTCCTCCTGACGGGGCACCGAACCGTTTGCCCTGCGGGCCCCGACCGGACTGTCCGCCCTGCGGCGACGACGGGGCCGTCGGCCCTGTGGGCCCCGTGGGAGGCCGGAGCATCGATGTGGCTGCCGGTGCGTGCGAACACGGTGTCGCCCGTCCCTGCGCGCACTAGACTGGACCGCATCCAATCTTTGACATACGGAGGAGGGTCCCCGTGAGCGGTGATCTCATCGACACCACCGAGATGTACCTCAAGACGGTGTTCGAGCTCCACGAAGCCGGGATCGCGCCGATGAGAGCTCGGATCGCCGAGCGGCTGGGCCACTCCGGTCCCACGGTCTCCCAGACGGTCGCGCGCATGGAGCGCGACGGGCTGCTGCATCTGGACCCGCAGCGGCGCATACGCCTGACCGAGGAGGGGCGCTCGACCGCCACCGCCGTGATGCGCAAGCATCGCCTGGCCGAACGCCACCTGCTGGACGTGATCGGGCTGGACTACGCCCATGTCCACGAGGAGGCGTGCCGCTGGGAGCACGTGATGAGCCGCGAGGTCGAGGAGCGCATCGCTGCGCGGATCGAACCCCCCTACCTGGATCCCTACGGCAATCCCATCCCGGGGCTGACCGAGCTCGGGATCGCTGAGACCCCCGTCACTCCCGAGAGTAAAGACGATTCCAATCCGATCCGGCCGCTGACCGAGGTCATCACCGAGCGGGCGGCCGGTCGGGTGCGTCTGGATCGGATCGGTGAGCGGGTCCAGAGCGACCCCCGCCTCCTCGGGGAGCTCGCAGGTCACGGGGTCGTCCCCGGGGCCGAAGCAGACGTGGAGCGCATCGCCGACAGCTTCGTGCTGCGCGGCTCGACCGGGGGCGAGGTCGCGATCCCAGCGGTCTCGGCCGGACAGCTGCACGTGACGCCCTTGACTGCCGGGTAAAAGGTCCGTCAACTTCTTCTCCATAACCGACAGCCCTCCTGACGTCGCCCCCTGCTCCGACCTACAGTCGTACCCGTGCCGCGACGACCCTGGTCACGGCATGTCCCCCGGAAGCCCCGCCGCGCACCGGGTCGGACCGCGAACAGCTGCACAGCGCGAGGGCCAAGCCCTGGGGGTCGGGAGCGAAACGTGTCGAAGACTGTGAACAACACCCATCGCCGCGCCATGCGGCCGGTGACCCCCGCCGTGCGCGCCGGCCGTGTCGCCGCCGGCGCCGCGATGGCCGCCGGCATGCTCTTCGGTGGTGCCGCCTCCGCGACGGCCGAGCCGGACACGGATTCCGCTCCCCAGGCCGATTCCGCTCCGCAGGCCGATTCCGCTCCCGCGGTTCCTGTCCCCGACCTCGCCCCGGTCAGCCTCCCCGCGATCGAGGCCGCCGACGAGAGTGACGGCGAGGCCGACGCGGAGGTCGAGCCGGCTCTGGCCCCTGCCGCCGGTTCCATCTCCGTCGAGGTCGGTCCGACGGAAGAGGAGATCGCCGCCGCCGAGGAGGCCGAGCGCGAGGCCGCTGAGCAGGCCGAGGCCGAAGAGCGCGAGGCGGCGGAGCGCGCGGCGGCCGAGGAGCGCAGTGAGGACGACAGCGCCTCCCGCTCCAACGAGCGCTCCTCCACCGAGGACTCCGGTGACTCCGAGCCTGAGGGCGACAGCTCCGAGTCCGAGGACGACGGCTCTGAGTCCGAGGGCGACGAATCGGAGTCCGAGGATGACGGCTCCGAGTCCGAGGACGAGGGCTCTGAGTCCGAGGACGAGGGCTCTGAGTCCGAGGGCGACGGCTCGGAGTCGAGCGAGGACAGTTCCGAACAGACGCAGTCCGCCCCGGCGTCCACCGGCAAGGGCGACTCCATCCTGGCCACCGCTCGCAACGGCATCGGTGTCCCGTACGTCTACGGCGGAACCTCCACCTCGGGCTGGGACTGCTCCGGCTTCGTGCAGTGGGTCTACGGTCAGCACGGCATTGACCTGCCGCGCGGCGCCGCTGACCAGGCCGCGGCCGGAACCGCCATCCCGCGCTCCGAGGCCCAGCCGGGCGACCTCGTCTATAAGCCTGGTCACATCGGCATCTACGCCGGAGGCAACAAGTTCGTCGACGCCGGCAACAGCCGCGTGGACACCTCCGAGCGCAACATCTACTCGGGCAACTGGACCTTCATCCGCGTCGGCTGATCGTCCCCGCCCCATCCGGCCCCGCACCCGATACGGTGCGGGGCCGTTCCCGTTCCCGGGCGGTGCGTCCGAGCCCCGGGGCGGGCCGGCCGGTACCGTGGGCGCGTGTCTTCCGCCCGCGATGTCCTCGCCCTCGTCCTGCTGCTGGCCGCCACGGTGCTCGGCGCGATCTGGCTGCCGACCACCTGGCTCCACGACAACGTGGTCGAGCGCGAGGGCTTCCTGGCCATCACCGAGCCGCTCGCCGATGATCCCGCCGTCCAGCGCACCCTGAGCGACACCACTGTCGAGACGATCCTGGACGACGACCGGATCCCCGGCGCGATCGAGGAGCGGCTGACCCCACTGGTCCAGGAGCACGCAGCCGGCCTCACCGGCACCGACACTTACGCGACGATGTGGGAGCAGACCATGTCCGAGCTGCACCACGCCCTGTTCACTCCGGGCGCCTCGGAGCTCGACGTGGACCTGGGACCCGTGATCGACCGGATCCTCACCCCCGTCGAGGAGCGACTTCCCGTCGAGATCCCCCGGCCGGACGATGCGTCCGTGACCCTGACCACCATCCCTGATTCCCCGCTGCTGAACGGGCTGTCCACCGTGAGCCCCTGGGCGAGCTGGAGCGGACCGGCGGCACTGGTGCTGCTGGCGGTGGCACTGGTGATCGCGGCCCACCGCCGGACCATGCTGGCCCTGGCCGGACTGGGCGGCATCCTGGCGGGGGCGGCGGTGTGGGGGCTGGGCTCCCAGGCGGAGATCCTCGTCCCCGACTCCATCGATCAGGCGCCGTTCCTCGGGCCCATCGTCCAGGTCCTGGAGGGCCGCTTCGAAGCCGCGATGACCCCCCATGGCGTGATCCTGCTGGGGGCGGGCGCGCTGGTGATGTCCGTCGGCCTGGTGCTGGTGGGCCTGCACCGCCGCAGCTGACCACGCCGGCCCGGCCCGGGCGGGGCGCTCAGATCAGCGCGAGCTGCTCGAAGGCGGTGACGATGCCGTGATCCAGCGGGCCGGGCACGCTCACCCCGCCGGCCGCCTCCAGCACCGCCGCCGGGGCACCGTCGACGCCGATAGCGGTCCCCGCCGCCCTCAGCATTCCCAGGTCGTTCAGACCGTCGCCGATGCCGACCGTGGCCGGCTGGCCGAACCCCAGGTGCTCGGCCGCCAGGAGCATCCCGTCGGCCTTGTCGACCGAGGCCAGGTGGAGCTCGCCGGAGCTGACGTCACCGGTGAGGGAGTTGGGCAGGGCCCCGACCCCGTCCCCGATCTCCGCGGCGAGCTGCTCGACCCGGATCGGGGATCCCCATACCGAGATCTTGGCGAACGAGCTGGAGGCGAGGTCCTCGGGCAGGGTGATCGCATCGATCAGATCCTGCAGTCCGTTGCCCAGGCCGTCGGCGGGCAGCGGCGGCCGCACCCGGGCGCGGATCTCCTGCGCCGAGCGGGGCGTGCACAGCAGCGCCTCAGGGGTCTCCAGGGCGAAGGGGATGTCGTGGCGCTGGAGCACCTCGACCGCGCAGCGTCCCAGCTCCTCCGGGAAGCGCCGATCCTGCAGGAGATGGTCGCCGACCCGTACCCATCCGCCGGCCGAGGCCACCGTGCCATCGAAGATCTCGGCGACCTCGGGCGCGACGATCGAGGCCGGACGCCCGGTGCACAGCAGGACCCGGTGCCCGTTGGCCCGGGCCCGATGCACCGCCTGGGCATGAGCGAGGGGAGCCACGCCGCGGTGCGCGAAGGTCCCGTCGAAATCGATGAATACGCAGCGGCGGTCTGCCACGGACGCTCCCTCTCTCCTGGCTCTCCTGGTGGTCTCGAAGCCACCAGGGTAAGCGAGCGCACCGGGGCGCGGCCCGGCTCGCCGCGGTGCGGGCGCGGGCACGGCGGGCCGGGTCAGCGCAGGGCCACAGCCCGGTGGACGGCCAGGTCCACCAGACGCGCTGCGGTGCGGGCGGTACGCCCATCGATGTCCAGGGGCGGGTTCAGCTCGACCACGTCCAGCAGGGCCAGCGTCCCGGTGGCAGCGGCCGCGCGCACCGCAGCGGCCACCAGGGCGGTCTCGACGCCGAGCCCGGCCGGCGCACTGACCCCGGGGGCGACGGCGGCCGGCAGCACATCCAGGTCGATCGTCAGGTACAGCACGTCCAGGTCATGGGCGAAGTCCTCCACGAAGCTGCGGACCCCCACGGCGCCGGCCTCGGCGCACTCCAGATCTGTCATCCACCGCACCCCCAGGGCGCGAGCGCGCTCGAACAGCACCGCGGTGTTCGAGGACTCGGCGATGCCGAGCACCGCGTAGTCCAGCGCCCGGCCGGCTTCCCGCTCTGCTGCGGCGATCTGTGCGAAAGGCGTGCCCGAGGTGGGTCGTTCCTCCTCCCGCAGATCGAAGTGCGCGTCCAGGTTCAGCACGCCCCAGCGGGGCCCGTGGTCAGCGACGGCGCGGGAGGCCATCAGTCCCCGGTAGGACGCCCAGGCGGTCTCGTGCCCCCCGCCGAGCACCACGGTCAGATCGGTGCCGGGATCATCCAGGGCGCCCGTGATCAGCGCAGCGGCCTCGGACTGTCCTGCCTCGAGGTCCTCACCGGCGGTGGCGGCGTCACCATGGTCCAGGATGCTGATCCTCTCGTGCAGCGCCAGCGGGGCGAGCGCTCCGCGCAGCGCGGCGGGTCCGTCGGCCGAGCCGATGCGACCGCGGTTGCGGCGCACGCCCTCGTCGGAGCGGAAGCCGAGCACGGAGACCTGGAAACCGGCCTCGGTCTGCCGGGCGCCGCCTGCTGTCGGGGCCGGCCCGGGGCCGCGGGGACCGCGGACATCGGTGAGGACGGCAGGGGAGTCCGTGGCGCTGCGTACCCGCTGGTGCCAGCGGGCGTGCTCCGGGCCGTCGCCGTCGACCCGCCCGCGCCAGGACCCTTCAGGGCCGACGGGGCTGGGGGACGGCCCGGTTCCCGGGGTGTCCGGTGCTGCTGATCTGCGCATGGCGGCTCCTCGCTGAGCTCGGCGGTGGCATCCTGAACCATCATGGCACTTGTGAAGGTTCCCGCGGCCGACGCCGCCCTGCGGCTGCTGACCTATCTCGCCTCTCAACAGGCACCGGTCCCGGCCGCGCGCGTGGCCCAGGAGCTGCAGCTGCCGCGATCACGCACCTATGACCTGCTGTCCACGCTGGCCCGGCACGGCTACGTGCTGCACCTCGAGCAGGAGCGACTGTACGGGCTGGGACCGGCCGCCTACGAGCTCTCCGGCGCCTATCTGCGCCAGGAGCCGCTGGCGCGGATCGGGAGGCCGGTCATCGAGCGCCTGGTCGACGAGATCGGCGAGTCCGGGCATCTGGCCGTGCTGCACGGCCGTGACGTGCTGTACATCGTCGAGGAGCGGGCCCGCAACCGTCCCAGCCTCGTCTCCGATGTCGGCGTCCGCCTTCCTGCGCATCTGACCGCCAGCGGCCGGGCGATCCTCGCCCAGCTGCCCGCGGCCCAACTGCGCAGCCTCTACGGCAAGCGCGCGGACTTCACCTCACGCACCGCGGTGACCGGGCCCGCCACCCCGGGTGAGCTGCGGGCGCTGCTCACCCGGGTGCGCCAGGACGGCATCGCCGCCGAGTCCGGCGAGGTCACCGACACCCTGGCCTCCGTGGCGGCGGCGGTCCGCGACCACACCGGCTGGCCGGTGGCCGCGGTGGCGATGACCTTCGTCGAGTCCGGGACCACGCCGCCGGACCGGAAGCGGTTCGAGCAGGCCGTGGGCGAGGCGGCCGAGGAGCTGACCCGCCGGCTGCTGGGGACCTACGGCAAGGAGGCCTGAGCCCGCCACCGATGCCGTCCGGGATACCGGACAGTTCCTGGTCAACAGCACTCGAAACGCTCGCCTCGACATGCTGTGCTGGAACGGCACACCGTGACCGCGACCCAGGAGCCGATGATGACCCTGCCCGGAGCCCGCCCCGTCCGCGCCCCGCGCGGCCCCGAGATCACCGCAAAGTCCTGGCAGACCGAGGCGCCGCTGCGGATGCTGATGAACAATCTCGATCCGGAGGTCGCCGAACGTCCCGAGGACCTGGTCGTCTACGGCGGCACCGGCCGGGCGGCCCGCTCCTGGGAGGCCTACGAGGCGATCGTCGACACGCTGCGCGAGCTCGAGGACGACGAGACCCTGCTGGTCCAGTCCGGCAAGCCCGTCGGCGTGCTGCGCACCAGCGAATGGGCCCCGCGGGTGCTGCTGGCCAACTCCAATCTCGTCGGCGACTGGGCCACCTGGCCCGAGTTCCGCCGCCTCGAGGCGGAGGGCCTGATGATGTATGGCCAGATGACCGCCGGCTCCTGGATCTACATCGCCACCCAGGGCATCCTCCAGGGCACCTTCGAGACCTTCGCGGCCGTCGCCCGAAGGCGCTTCGGCGGGACCCTGGCCGGCACCATCACGCTGACCGGCGGCTGTGGCGGCATGGGCGGCGCGCAGCCCCTGGCCGTGACCCTCAACGAGGGGGTCTGCCTGGTCGTCGACGTCGATCGCTCCCGGCTCGAGCGGCGCGTCGCCAAGCGCTACTGCCACCAGATCGCCGAGGACCTCGACGACGCGATCGCCAGGGCGAATTCCGCCAAGGCCGAGCAGGAGGGCCTGTCCATCGGCATCGTCGGCAACGCCGCCGAGGTGTTCCCCGCCCTGCTCGAGCGCCATCGGGCCGGCGACCTGCACATCGACGTGGTCACCGACCAGACCTCCGCACACGATCCGCTGAGCTACCTGCCCACCGAGATCGCCGTCGCGGACTGGCAGCGCGAGGCCGAGGCCGACGCCGAGGGCTTTACCAAGAAGGCCCGCGAGGCGATGGCCCGCCAGGTGCAGGCCATGGTCGAGTTCCAGGACGCGGGCGCCGAGGTGTTCGACTACGGCAACTCGATCCGCGACGAGGCCCGCCACGCCGGCTACGATCGCGCCTTCGAGTTCCCAGGCTTCGTGCCCGCCTACATCCGTCCCCTGTTCTGCGAGGGACTCGGCCCCTTCCGCTGGGTGGCGCTGTCCGGCGACCCCGAGGACATCGCAGTCACCGACCGGGCCCTGAAGGAGCTGTTCCCGGACCACGAGCACCTCCATCGCTGGCTCGACGCCGCCGGCGAGCACGTCGAGTTCGAGGGCCTGCCCGCCCGCATCTGCTGGCTCGGCTACGGCGAGCG
>DWZH01000034.1 GCA_019118275.1 Candidatus Brachybacterium merdavium
TGTGCCCCCGGCAGGATTCGAACCTGCGACACCCGCTTTAGGAGAGCGGTGCTCTATCCCCTGAGCTACGGGGGCTGATCGGTCGATCGACCGGCGCCCCGCCTGAGTCCCTGCGACGGCTGTTCCGCCGAGATCTTTCAGACTGGGCACCGCGTCATCCTAACGCCCCATGGGAGGATGCATCCCATGCCGAGCGACGATCACGACATCCACGACGCCACCGTGCCCGCGATCGCGATCATCCTGGCGGGCGGGGCCTCCACCCGCATGGGGGGCACCGACAAGACCCGTCTGCAGATCGCGGGCGTCAGCAGCCTGGAGCGGGTGCTGCGCGCCGCCCCGGCGGACGAGCGCATCGTCGTGGGCCCGGACGGACAGGATGGTGCCGAGCTCGCCGCGCGTCACGGGGCGCGCTTCGTGCTCGAGGACCCGCCGCGCTCGGGGCCGCTGGCCGCGCTGGCACGCGGCGTCCAGGAGATCGGCGAGCATGCCGGGGGCGACGCCGGCGGGGACCGCAAGGTCCTGGTGCTGGGCGGTGACATGCCGCTGCTGCGCCGCGAGAGCCTGCTCAGGCTGCTGCGGACCGATCCGCGTGGGACGAGGGTCGTGGCGCTGACCGACGACGAGGACCAGCTGCAGTTCCTCTGCGCGGCCTGGCCGCTGCGCCGCCTGCGCGAGGAGCTCGCCGCGATCGAGCATCCCGAGGGCGGCTGGGCGAATCTGAGCCTGCGCCGGCTGTATGGCCGGCTCGGCGACGACGGGCTGATCACCCACAGCTCCACCGGAGCCGAGAGCGCCGACCTGGACACCCCCGCCGATCTCGCCGAGGCACGCAGCGCCGCCGGCCCCCGGGTCGCCCTGGCCCAGATCATCGTCCACGACGACATCGCCCGGAACCTCGAGACCGTACGGGACACCGTGGGCCGGGCGGCCAGGACCGGAGCCGATCTGGTGGTCTTCCCCGAAGCCACCCTGACCCCCTTCGGCACCGACCTGCGCAGGGCCGCCGAGCAGCACCACGAGGCCTTCGAGGAGCTGCTGAGCGAACTGGCCGAGATCCACGGCCTCGCGATAGTGGCCGGCTCCTTCACCCCGGCCGACGAAGGCCGGGTCCACAACACCGTGATCGTGCGGGGCAGGGACCTGCACGTGGACTACCGCAAGATTCACCTGTTCGACGCCTACGGGTCCCGGGAGTCCGAGACCGTCGCCCCCGGCCAGGACCTGATCACCTTCGATCTCGGCGGCTCCCGTCTGGGACTGGCCACCTGCTACGACATCCGCTTCCCCGAGCAGTTCACCGCGCTGGCCCGCCGCGGCGCCGACGCCGTGCTGGTGCCGGTGGCCTGGGCAGCGGGCCCGGGCAAGAGCGAGCAGCTGCGGCTGCTGCTGCGCGCCCGCGCGTTGGACTCGACGATGGCGGTGCTGGCGGCCGACCAGACGCCACCTGCGGGGATCACCGGACGCGCCCCCCGCGGCATCGGCGAGAGCGCGGTGATCGGCCCGCTCGGCCAGGTGCGCCAGCAGCTCGGCCGCGAGGAGGGTCTGCTGGTGGTCGATCTGGACCTGTCCGAGGTCGAGGCCGCCCGCCTGTCGCTGCCGGTGCTCCGGCACGGATCTGCCGCGGTGCGCGATGGAGGCTGAGGCGCGACGAACGATGAGGGGACGCGCCCGATAACAGGTTCCCGGGTGAAGCAGGCGAGGCCGGCAGGCGCGCTGAGCTGTCGTCCAGGGCCCTGGCGTATCCTTCCGGGCGTTATGACCTCCGTGCTCCTGCCTTCCCGTACCCCTCGGCGTGCGGTGCCGAGCATGCTGCTCGTCCTGGCCACCGCACTGATGCTCGCGCTGACCCTGACGCCGCCCCCGGCCCACGCCCACGACACCCTGATCGCCACCGACCCCGAGGACGGGGCCACGCTCGAGACCTCTCCCGAGGAGATCACGCTCACGTTCTCGGCGAATATCCTGGATGTGAGCCCGGTGGCGCGGATCTCCGATGAGGACGGTGAGCTGCTGACCGAGATCACCCCCCGCGTCGAGGGACCCGATGCGATCGTCGAGCTCACCGAACCACTCCCGGCGGGCACCCACACGATCCAATGGCGGGTCGTCTCCTCCGACGGGCACCCCATCGAGGGTGCGCTCACCATCACCGTCGAACAGGACTCGGAGGACTCGGCCTCCGAGGACGGGGCCGACGAGGGCGATCAGCAGGCCAGCGACGGCGGCGGGGAGCAGAGTGAGGAGCCGGCCCCGTCCTCCGAGGAGGGCCAGGCCGACGAGGGCTCCGAGACTGTCGCAGAGGACGAGGCCGATGAGAGCGGCAGTGGGACCCTGCCGCTGCTGCTGAGCGTGATCGGTGTGGCCGTCGTCGGCGCCGCGGTCGCCGCCTTCTTCGTCCTTCGACGCAAGCAGTGACCCCGGCCCGAGGGCCCGTGCTGCGACGCTGAACGAGAGAACGCCCCCGACACCTCAGGTGCCGGGGGCGTTCGATCATGCTGCGGGGTGCTCAGCGACCGCCCTGGTTCGGGTTCCCCTGGTTGCCGCCCTGGCCCGGGTTGCGCTGGCCGCCACCCTGGCCCTGGTTGCCGCCCTGGCCCGGGTTGCCCCCCTGGCTCGGGTTGCCACCCTGGCCCTGGTTGCGCTGGCCGCCCCCCTGGCCCTGGTTGCCACCCTGGTTCTGGTTCCCCTGGAATCCACCCTGGTTCCCCTGGCTGGTGCCCCGGTTGCCCTGGCTGGCGCCCTGGTTCCCCTGGCTGCCCTGATTTCCACCCTTGCCCTGATCGCCGCCCACGCCGAGGTGATCGCGGGCCGCGTCAGCAGCGCCGTCGATCTTGTCGTGGTGCTCATCGCCCACGCGGTTCTTGACCTGCTCAGAGGCCGCGTCGAGCCCTTGGTCGACCTTGTCCTGGTTGCCCTTCGCGAAGTTCTTCGCCTTGTTCACTGCGTCGTCGAAGACCACGTCGGTGTCCTTTCGTCGAGCGGATCCTCCCGGGTCCGAGAGGTCCGGCCAAGTTACGACGGGCCGCGCCGTGACACAAACGAGACCTCCGAGTGCCCCGCCCATATGAATGGTTCTGGGCGAATCTGCCGCATTCCGCGTGCCGGCGATCAATACTGGGTGCGTGAATATGCGCAAAAACGCTCTGGCCCCTGCTGGTGGCGCGGATCCCGCTGAGACGGGTGCTGAGGCGGGCCGGGACAAGTCCTCCCGCTGGGACCACGTGCTGACCCTGCTGGCCACGACCAAACGCCTGTCCGTCGCCGAGGTCTCTCGCACCCTGGGGGTCAGTGAGTCCACTGTGCGCCGCGATTTCATGGAGATGGAGCGGGCCCAGCTCGCACGTCGCACCCACGGGGGCATCGTCGCGATCGACATGGCCTACTCCCTGGCCACGGCACCGCGCACCACCGACGAGGACGGAGCTCAGCGTGAGCGAGTGGCGGTGCAGGCCGCCTCCCTGATCGAACCCGGCCAGATCGTCGGCTTCAACGGCGGGCGCACCACCACCTCCACCGCCCGGCGGGCGGTCTCGCGCCCCGAGCTCGACTCCCGCAACGGCAACCCCGGCCTGACCGTCGTCTGCGCCGCCTTGAACATCGCCACCGAGGCGGTGCTGCGCCCGTCGGTGCGCACCGTGGTGCTGGGAGGGGTGGCCGAGCCGTACTCCTTCGAGCTGACCGGGCCGCTGGCCACCGCCACCATGCGCGATCTGTGGCTCGACACCATGTTCGTGGGCACCGTGGGCCTGGACCT
Organism: Candidatus Brachybacterium merdavium; assembly: GCA_019118275.1. Lineage (GTDB taxonomy): Bacteria > Actinomycetota > Actinomycetes > Actinomycetales > Dermabacteraceae > Brachybacterium > Brachybacterium merdavium. Next base: position 3,758 of record DWZH01000034.1, read on the forward strand.
CGAGGCGGGACTGACCTGCAACTCCGAAGCCGAATCCGGGGTGACACGGATGATGATCGGCCACGCCCGACGGGTGGTCGGCCTGGCGACAGCCGACAAGATCGGCCATCGCGCCCTGGCGGGGATCTGCCCGGTGGCGGCCCTGACGGATCTGGTGATCGCCGGACCGGTCCCCGCGGATCTGCGGGTGCACCTCGAGGAGACCTCGGTCCGGCTCCACCTGGTGTGAGCACTGTGAGCAGGACCTGCCGGCCGTGCGGCACGCCTGCACGGCACGGCGGCCCGGTCCCGGTAGCGTGATCGACTATGTGGAGACTCCTGCGCGGAAAGAAGCGCCAAGACCGTACAACCGAGGGTGCGTACCGGCGTGACGATGCCCTCGCGGCGACGGCCCGGGCATACCGCGCGACGCCCGAGCCCGCCGCTGAGGAGGCGACCGCGGGCGGAGGCGACGCCGACAGACCGGTCGAGCGGAGCCCGCGCGCCGCGGAGCAGGGCAGCACCGAGCACCCCCAGCGGGTCTCGAACAGCTACGACGTGATCGTCGAGCAGCATCTCGACGAGGTCGGCGCCGGCATCGCCCCCGAACAGGACGAGGACGACCTGCCGCCCCAGCCCCGCGACCACCGGCCCCTCAGCCGTGAGGACCTGGTCGCCGACGCCCTGGACCGGTGGGCCCAGCAGATCACCGGTGGTGCCACGGCACCCTCGTTCCTGACCCAGATGCGCGGTGGCGGCGTGGTGCTGGACCTGACCCACTCCCACCCCTCGGGTCTGGCCCAGCTGCTGGCCGGGCGCGGCGCCACCCGCCTGTCCTCCCTGGTCCGCGAGGTGGGTGCGCTCGCCGATGCCCGTTCCCACGCCCGCACCATCCGCGAGATCGCCGAGCGCCACGCCGAGGAAGTGGGCCTGACCACCTGCCACCTCGGGATCGGAGAAGCGACCTGGGTGCCCGAGGACGGCTCCGAACCGATCCACGCACCGGTGCTGGTGCGACCGATCACCTTGCGCCTGCGCGGCAACGCCCGCGAGGACGTGGACCTGGAGATCGACGCCACCGCGGACCTGAACCCGGTGCTGCTGCGCTCGCTGCGCGAGGCCGGGGTGGCAGTGGATGCGCGAGCCCTGCTGGCCACCACCGACAGCTCCCACGGCTTCGATCCCACCCCCGTGCTCGACGCTTTCCGCGCACTCGGTCAGCCCCTGCCCGGCTTCCGCATCTCCCACGCCCTGGTGGTCGGCAATCTCATGGACGCGGCCGGCACCGTCGCCGAGGACCTCACCGCCGACCGGAGCGACTGGGTGGACTCCTCCGTGGTCGCGGCCCTGTCCGGGGACGAGGCGGCGCGCGGCGAGGTGCTCGAGACCGCGCAGGCCGAGGTCCCCCAGGTCCCCGAGGAGGAGCTCGTGGCGGCGGTGGACCCGGACCACCGCGCCATCCTGGACCGCGTGCTGGCCAGGCAGGACCTCGCAGTGGCCGCCCCGCCTGGCTCCGACAGCCTGGATCTCGTCCTGGACCTGGTCCAGGAGCTCAACGCCCGCGGACGCAGCGTGCTGGTGGTCTCCCAGCGCCGCCGCAACCTCGCCCAGCTGGTGGCGATCGCCGAGCAGCGGGGCATCGAGGAGCTGGTCTTCGACCTTTCACCGGATCCCTCCCTGCAGCGCAACGCCTCGGCCTCGCTGCTGCGCAGCCTGCGTCGGGCCGGCACCTACGGACTGGGCGCCGACGCCGACCCCGCCGAGCTGGATGAGCTGGCCGAGGCCCGCGAGATCCTGGTCGGGCACGTGGAGGCCATGCATCGACTCCAGAGCCCCTGGAACGCCTCCGCCCATGACGCCATCTCCGCGCTCGCGGCCCTGACCAGACTGCGTCCGGCACCGCGCACCACTGTGCGCCTGCGCGCCGACGCCGCCGCCCGGATGGTGGGCGAGGACCGTCGGCGCTACACCGAGTCCCTGCGCGAGGCCGCCGAGGCGGGCGTGCTGACCACCGGCCCCGAGGAATCCGCCTGGTACGGCGCCCCGATCAGCTCCGACACCCAGGCCCGGCGCGCCGCGGAGCTGCTGGACCAGCTGCGCGAGGACGCCCTGCCGCAGCTTCGGCGCGCCGTGTCCGCCAGCGGCGAGGCGATCGGTCTGACGCCGGTGACGACCGTGCACCAGCTGACCAAGCGCCTGGTGCTGCTGGACCGGGTGCGGGCGCTGCTGGCCGTCTTCCAGCCGGCCGTGTTCGGCGCCGAGCTGCCTGACCTGGTCGCCGCCACCGCCGACAAGGCCTGGCGCGCCGAGCACGGCGTGAGCATGGGCTGGGGCCTGCGCCGTCGTCTGCGCAAGGTGGCCGCCTCCCTGCAGCGCCCCGCCTCGCTGAGCCCGGACCTGCACCGCGACCTCGGCGAGGCGCGACGGGTGCGCGAGGACTGGGCGCGCGAGGCACTGGAGGCCGGGAGCCGGCCCTCCCTGCCGAAGAACCTCGACTCCGTCCGCTCCGCGGCCGCCCGGATCGAGAAGATCTTCGACGAGCTCGCGGTGCTCCTCGAGGGCACCCCCGCCGGAACGGACCTGGCCCGCACCGATCTCGACGAGCTCGAGCAGCGCCTGGAGGCGCTGCACCGTGACCGCGAGGACCTGACGACCCTGCCGCGCCGCACCGAGCTGCTGCGCCGCCTGGAGCTGGATGGACTGGGCGAGCTGGTCGAGGACCTGCGCCTGCGCCGGGTCAGCGCCGACCAGGTCGGACCGGAGCTGGAGCTGTCGTGGTGGCGCAGCGTGCTGGAGCTGATCGCCGGCGCCGAACCGACCATCTCCCAGTACGACGGCACCTCCCTGTCCCAGGTCGCCGAGCGGTTCCGCCGCCTGGACGCCCAGCACCTGGACAACGCCTCCGCGCGCGTCCATGCCGCGGCCGACGAGGTCCGGGTCAACACCATGAAGACCTACCCGGACACCTCTCGCGCGGCCATTGCGGAGCTGGCGCGCTCCTCGACGGTCTCCATCCGCGACCTCGCCGCGAAGTACGAGGACATCCTCTTCCACGCCCGCCCCACCTGGTTGGCCTCGCCGTACCTGGTGCCCCAGGTGGTGCCGCGGGGCCGGCATTTCGACGTGGTGATCGTCGCCGACGGCGGACGACTGCCCACGGCCGCCGCCCTGCCCTCGATCGTGCGGGCCAAGCAGACCGTGGTGGTCGGAGATCCCCTCGAGTACGGGGGAGAGTCCGCGCCCAGCCTGCTCGACGACTTCCTGCGCATCGCCCCGCACGTGGAGATCCATCGTGACCACCGCCCGGCTACCGAAGGTCTGCGCGCCTTCGCCCAGCGCCGCGCCCTGGTCGGGGAAGTGGTCGCGGTGCCCAGCCCGATCGCACCCGAGCAGGACCGTCTGGTCGTGGTCGAGGGCGGCACGGGGCCGGTCACCGAGGGCATGGAGTACGTGGAGAGCACCGAGGCCGAGCTGCGCCGCGTCACCGACCTGGTGATCGAGCATGCGCGCGGCCGCCCCGAGCGCTCGCTGGCGGTGCTGACCTTCACCGAGGAGCATGCGCGACGTCTGATGGAGCGCATCATGAACACCGTCTCGGTGATCCCGGCGCTGCGCGGCTTCTTCGACCCGGACTCGCGAGAGGTGTTCACGGTGATGCCCGCGGCCCAGGCCTCGAGCCTGATCCGCGATGACATCATCGTCTCGATCGGCTTCGGCAAGACCCCCCACGGGCGGCTCCTGCACCGCTTCGGGCCGCTCTCCGAGGCCGGTGGCCGGAAGGCCCTGGCCACGGTCATCACCCGTGCCCGGGGCCGCACCACCGTGGTCTCCTCCCTCGACGTCGAGGATCTGGACCCCTCGCGGCTGCGCACCGACGGCGCCCATGACCTGCGGGCCATGCTGTGGGTGCTGCGTGGCGGACCGGATGTGCCGGTGGTCGCCCACGTCGCCGAGCTCACCGGCCAGGGACAGCAGGCGCAGACCACTCCCGCGCCTCCGCACGAGGCCCCCCGCCTCCCGTCGGCCACGGACACAGGGGAGCAGGCCGCCGAGGAGACGGCGCCGGCTCACCGGGAGGAGGACGCGGAGGAGCTGTCCGACGAAGCGCTCGACGCCGCGATCGAAGCGGCCCTGGTCCGCAAGTCGGGCGAGAACGCCGGCTCCTCGGAGCCAGTCTCAGAGCCCATCGCCTCCGCGAGCTCGCCGGCGTCCTCGGCCAGCCCCGCGCCGGCCGAAGACCCCGCGGCAGGATCCGACCCCGCCGAGGCTGCGAGCCCCGCCTCACCGTCCAGTCCTGCTGAGGCCGCCAGTCCCTCCTCCCCGGCCGAGCCCGCCCCGGAGCTCGGCGCCGAGGACGCAGGCCCCACCGGGGAGAGCTCTGAGGCGACTGAGGCTGCTACCGCGACCGACCCGGAGCAGGGGCCGACCGTCCGCCGTGAGCTGGAGACCGACGCCCTGGTCCGGGATCTCGCCGACCGGCTGTGGCGTCTGGGTCTGCTGGTCGAGAGTGACTTCGGGCTGACCTCCGACCGCATCGAACTGGCCCTGGGCCACCCGGACCTGCCGGGCCACCTGCTGCTGGCCGTGGACACCGACGGTGCCCGCTATGTCGCCACCGCCAGCCAGCGCGAACGAGACCGTCTGCGCGCCGAACGGCTCGAGGCCGCGGGCTGGGCCACCGAACGCGTGTGGTCCTGGGCCCTGTTCATCGATCCCGACGGGGAGGCTGAGCGGATCCGCCGCGCGGTCGACCGGGCGCTGCGCCTGGTCCAGGCCGAGGAGCACTCCGACTCACCCACCGGGGTCGGCACCATCCGCCACCGTCTGCCGCGCCCGCAGATCCCGGCCGGGCACCCGCTCTCCTTCTACTCCAGCGAGGATCTCGACGCGGTGGTGGAGTACATCTGCTCGGACGGTCGTGCCCGCCTCGAGGAGCACCTGGCCACCGAAGTGCGCAGTTTCCTCGGGTTCGAGCAGCGCTCCGTGCTGCTGGACGTGTCCGTCTCCAGCGCGATCCGCCGCTACCAGGAGCGTCAGTGACCGGTCACGGCGCGGGCGGCGAGCACCCGGAGAACCGCCCGGCGCCGGAGGACGGCCGGGCGGAGAAGCGCCCGACGGCGGGGACTCGGCCGGGCCCTGGCCGTGTGGTCATCTCCTCGGTGACCGGCAGGCCCATCGTCTGGGACAGCGAGCGCGAGGACGGCGCCGCCGGCCCGGCCTCGACGCGGCGACCGATCCTGCCCGACCGGGCTCGCGAGGACGAACCGGAGTCTGGAGCCGATGAGTCCAACGATGCCCGCATCGCCGGTGAGATCCCGCCCCACTGGGGCCAGGGCCGCTGACCCGCTGGGACCAAGGCCGCTGACCCCGCTGGGACCAGGCCAGCGGCGCCGGGCCTCGTGCCCGTCCCGTCGGCCCCGCAATGTTCTGCGCCCAGGCCCCCTGCGCCAGGTGAAGGCCAACACGTCGAGCTCTGCCGGCCGGGGCCGCTGGGCCTCTTCCCCGTACCCTGGCTCTCATGAGCGATGCCTCTCCGACACCGGTCGCCCCGGCAGATCCCCATGGGACCGAGATCCGCCTGCGGCACCGCAACCCGCTGGGCAATCTGCTGCGGGGCGCCCTGATCGGCGTGGTCGAGACCATCCCGGGTGTCAGCGGCGGCACAGTCGCCCTGGTCACCGGGATCTACGAGGAACTGATCGATTCCGCCCATCACCTGACTGCGGCGGCCCGTCGCCTCGTCACGGGCCCGCAGCGCCGGCAGGGCACGCTGGAGCATCTGCGCGTCGTGTCCTGGATCCTGCTGATCCCGCTCATGATCGGCATGACGGCGACGGTCTTCACCGTCGCCGGTCCGGTCTCGAGACTGGTGGAGTCCTCCCCGGAGACGATGCGGGCGCTGTTCTTCGGTCTCGTGCTGGGATCGGTCATGGTGCCGGTCAAGCTCTCCGGCGGTGCCTGGCGCCTCCCGGAGGCTCTGAGGTTCGCCCTCGGTGCGCTGGCCGGCTTCGCGGTCACCTCCCTGCCGACCGCGAGCCTGGAGCCCAGCCCCTGGATCGTGGCACCGGCGGCGGCGATCGCCGTCAGCGCCCTGATCCTGCCCGGACTGTCGGGCTCGTTCATCCTGCTCAGTCTGGGCCTGTACCAGCCGACCCTGCAGGCCGTCGACGAGCGTGACCTCGCGTACATCCTCTGGTTCGTCCTGTGGGCCTGTGTGGGCCTGGTGATCGTGGTCAAGCTGATGCGCTACCTGCTGGTCCGCTACCACCGCACCACCATGGTGGTGCTGGCCGGCCTGATGGTCGGGGCGATGCGCAGCCTGTGGCCCTGGCAGAGCCCGGAGGGCATGCTGCAGGCACCGGCCGCCAACTGGCCGCCGCTGCTGGGGATCGCCGTGGTCGGAGTGCTGGCAGTACAGCTGCTGGTATGGGTCGAGGCGCGCAAGATCGCCCGTGCCCGCACCACCACACCGTGAAGGCCGCGCCAGCCCGTACCCTGGTCGGCATGAACGGAATCACCTCGCAGCCAGCCGACCCGACCACGGCGGGATCGGCCACCCCCGACCTGTCCTCCCTCCACATCGCGGTGATCGGCGCCGGCAACATGGGCGGCCCGGTGGTGCGCACCTTCCTGGACGCCGGAGCGGCGCCGACGAATGTGCACATCGTCAACTCCACCCCGGCCAGCAGCCAGCGTGCCGCAGCGGAACTGGGCGCGCAGGCAACCCCCCGAGAACAGGCGCTGAGCGGCGCCGACGTGGTCGTCCTGGGCGTCAAGCCCTACCAGATCCTCGACCTGCTGGCCGAGCTGAGGGCCCAGATCCCCGCCGACGCGGTGGTGATCTCCCTGGCCGCCGGCACCACCCTCGAGGCGCTCGAACAGGCGCTCCCGGACGGGCAGCCGGTGCTGCGCGCCATGCCCAACACCCCCATCGCGGTGGGGGAGGGGGCCGTCGGCCTCATGCGCGGCACGACCGTGAGCGATGAGGCCCACGCCCGGGTCCACGCCCTGTTCTCCCGCGCCGGTGTCGCCGTCGACATCACCGAGGATCAGGTCCACGCCTTCATCGCCGCAGCCGGGTCGATGCCCGCCCTCGAGTACGCACTGATCGAATCCATGATCGACGAATCGGTGCGACAGGGGCTGGCACGCGACCTGGCGGCCACCCTGGTGCAGCAGACCGTGCGCGGCGCGGCGACCGTGCTCCAGGAGACCGGTGTGCACGCCGCCATCGCCCGCAACAGCGCGACCAGCCCCGCGGGCACCACCGCCGAGGCGCTCGCCGAGTTCGACCGGCACGGTGTCCGGGCCGGGATCGCAGCGTCGATGGCGGCCGCGGAGGAGCGCTCCCGGGCGATGAGCGGCGACTGAGCCCTGCCGTCGGACGGGCCGCCCGCCGCATCATCTCTCAGCGGCGGGCGGAGAACTTATCGATCAGCGCGGTGTGTCCGGACACGATCACCACATCGCCCTCGGCGACGAGGGTGTCCGGCGTGGCATAGGTGAAATCTCGGCCCGGTGTCTTCACACCCACCACGGTCACCCCGTAGGTGGCGCGGATATCGGCCTGGGCCAGCGTCAGCCCCTGGATCTCGCGCGGGGGCCGCATCTTGACGATCGCGAACTCGTCGTCGAATTCGATGAAGTCCATCAGCCGCCCGTTGACCAGGTGGGCGACCCGCTTGCCGGCATCGGCCTCGGGATAGACCACGTGGTGGGCCCCGATGCGCTCGAGGATCTTGCCGTGTGCGCTCGAGACGGCTTTCGCCCAGATCACGGGGATCTCCAGATCCACCAGGTTCGCGGTGATCAGCACGCTCGACTCGATCGACGTGGCCACCCCGACCACCGCCATGCCGAAGTCGTGGGCGCCGACCTGGGTCAGGACATCGGGCTGCGTGGCATCGGCCTGCATGACATGGGTGAGCCGACCGGCATGCTCCTGGACCAGGTCCTCGCGCCCGTCGATGGCGAGCACGCTCGTGCCCAGGCCCTCCAGCGTCAGCGCGATGGAGGAGCCGAACCGGCCCAGGCCGATCACCAGCACCGCGTCGGTGCGTCTCGTGCGTTCCACTGCCCCTCCTCATGTCGGACGTGCCGCATGCGCGACCAGGCGGCGCACAGTCTACGAGCCCCTCGGCCCGCAGCCCTCCGCCCTCGTGCGGATCTCCTGCCGCTCGTTCCTCGCAGCACGTCGATCAACCGACGATCGGGCGCTCGTGGGGAAGGCGGACCAGACGGTTGCGGGAGCGCAGAGCGAGCGCCGCCCCCAGCGTCATCGGACCCAGGCGCCCGACGTACATGCAGGCGACGATCACGTATTTCGCCTCGGACGGCAGGGCGCCGGTGATGCCGGTGGACAGCCCCACTGTGCCGAAGGCCGAGAGCGTCTCGAACAGCACCTGGTCGAGCGTGAAGGACGTCAGGTTCAACAGCAGGAAGGTCGCCACGATCACCACGGCCGCGCTCATCACCACCACCCCGATCGCCTGACGGATGGTCTCGTGGGGGATGCGACGACCGAAGACCTCCACATCGGGGTTGCCGCGGATCTCGGCCCAGATCGACAGCATCAGCAGCGCGAAGGTGGTGACCTTGATGCCGCCGCTGGTGGAGCCGGAACCGCCGCCGATGAACATCAGCAGGTCCGTCAGCAATAGCGCCTCCCCACTCATCTGCCCGACATCGAGGGTCGCGAACCCGCCCGACCGGGGCATCACCGCAGTGAACCCGGCTGCCAGCACCTTGCCGCCCACCCCCTGGCCGCCCAGGGTGGCCGGATTCGACCACTCGATCAGCAGATACCCGATCCACGCGCAGACCAGCAGCGCCGCCGTGGTGACCAGGGTGAGCTTGGCGTGCATGCTCCAATGGCGCGGGCTGCGCCACCGTCGCGCCACCACCAGGATCACCGGGAACCCGAGGGAGCCCACCAGCACCGCCAGCGCGATCGGGATCGAGAAGAAGGGGTCCCCGAGGTACTGCTCCACACCGACCGCCTCCGGCACGAAACCGGCATTGTTGAATGCGCTGATCGCGTAGAAGAGCCCCAGGAACAGAGAACGGCCCAGCCCGTGGTCGGTGATCACCATGTACGGCACCAGCGCCACGAAGGTCGCCGCCTCGAAGGCGGTCGAGGTGATGACGATCGTGCGCAGCACCCCTCCGACCTCCGAGAGGCGCTCGGTGCGGGTCTCCTCGGCGGTGACCAGCCGCTGCGCCAGCCCCATCCGCCGCATCACCGACAGGCTCAGCAGGGACGCCACGGTCAGCACACCCAGTCCGCCGACCTTCATCGCGAGCATGATCACCGTCAGCCCGAAGGGCGACCAGTGCACAGCGGTGTCCACGGTCACCAGTCCGGTCACGCAGATCGCCGAGACCGCGGTGAACAGGGCATCGACGAAGGACGTGGGCGTGCCGCCGCTTGCCGCGACCGGCAAGGACAGCAACGCGGTCACGATCGCGATCAGGGCAGTGAACACCAGCAGGGCGAGCCGGGCAGGGGACAGCCGCGCCGGGCCGCGCCGCAGATCCGTCCAGTCCGGACGCTGTCGCAGCGCGAAGGGGGAGCGGCGCCATGACGCCCCCGTGCCTCGTTCTGCCATGGGATCTCCAGTGTGCTCAGGCGACCGGTGGTCGCGTCCGCGGCGCAGTCTACGTCCGCGCCGGCCCGAGCATGGGTACGCTTCGATCCATGCCTGAGCATCCTGGCGCCGACGCCGTCTCCGAGGCCCCCGACCGGCCAGCTGCGCATGAGAGCTGCGCAGTCGTGTGGGACGACGCTTTCACCGAATACGACTTCGGGCGCTTCCACCCGATGGCCCCGGTGCGGCTGACCCTGACGCGGGACCTCGCCCGCGCCAGCGGGCTGCTGGACCGGCCCGGTGTCGAGGTGATCGGCACAGACGACGCCACCGAAGAACAGCTGACCGCGGTCCACGACGCCCCCTACATCGAGGCGGTCCGCCGCGCCTCCGGACCGGATGTGCCGGCCGTGCCCGATGGGCTGATCTCCTTCGGCATCGGCGGTGACGACGTGCCGCCCTTCCCGGGCATGCACGCCGCCTCCGCCCGCATCGCCGGAGCTTCTGTGACGGCGATCGATGCGATCCGCTCCGGCCGATCCACCCGGGCGGTGAACATCGCAGGCGGCCTGCACCACGCCCGTCCCGGCGCGGCATCCGGCTTCTGCGTCTACAACGATGCCGCCATCGCCATCCGCCACGCCCTGGATGCGGGTGAGGAGCGGGTGATGTACGTCGACGTCGACGTCCACCACGGCGATGGCGTCGAGCTGGCTCTGTGGGACGAACCCCGGGCGGTGACCCTGTCCGTCCACCAGACGGGCGAGCGGCTGTTCCCCGGCACTGGCTTCGTGCAGGACAGCGGAGGCCCCTCCGCCCCCGGCAGCGCGATCAACGTGCCGCTGCCCGCCCGCACCGATGCCGCCGGCTGGGTCCGCGCGATCCGTGCCACGGTCCCTGCCCTGGTGCGCGCCGTGCGACCGACGCTGCTGGTCACTCAGCACGGGGCCGACACCCACCGCCTCGATCCGCTGGCCGACCTCACCGTCTCCCTCGAAGCTCACCGCGAGGTGATGCTGCTGATGCGCGAACTGGCCGACGAGGTCTGCCAGGGCCGCTGGCTGGCGCTGGGAGGCGGCGGATACGCGGTGATCGACGTCGTCCCCCGCTCCTGGGCGCAGCTGATCGCCGTCGCGACGGGAGAGCCGCTGGATCCCGACGCCCCGCTGCCTGCGGCCTTCCTCGAGAGCGCGGCCCGGGCCCGCATCGAGCACGGGCTGTCCCCGGAGCCGGGGATCCTCACCTACGGGGACGGCCGCCCCGTCGAGGCCCGCGACTGGTCGTCCGGTTTCGATCCCGAGAACGACCTGGACCGCGTCGTGCAGGCCGCCCGCCGCGCCGCCTTTCCCGAGTGGGGACTGGACCCTTTCCTGGACTGACCCGGACGCCCCTCGCCCGACCGGACCCGGCCGACGGCCGGTACACGATTGCGTCCGCCCCGGTCGACTGCGACCTCCGGAACACTCTGGGTGGAGGAAAGCCTTCCAGAAGGCACACTCGATCAGACAGCGCCCGATCTGGCGGGTCCGATGGGGCAGAGACCGTTGATATGGCGGGGTCGATCAGGCGGTGCCGGCCGATCAGGGGCACGGTCCCGATCGTGCACTGTCACAATGACGCCAGTTGATTCATGCACAGAGAGCGATGGGGGAGTCATGGCCACGCCGCAGGATGCCGCATTGACGCGCTTCTCCGCGCACCTGCGGGGCCTCGAGCTGCCCTTGCCGATCGAGGGCGCCGAGCAGGCTCGCGCCGAGGTCTCCAGTGCGCTGGACCAGATCGGTGACCACATCGCCCCACGCCTGGCCTCCCTGGACGCACCGTTGCTGGTGGTCGTCGGCGGCTCCACCGGCGCCGGCAAATCCACCCTGGTCAACGCCCTGGTCGGTCATCCCGTCACCCGCTCCGGCGCGATCCGGCCCACCACCCGTCGGCCGGTGCTGCTGCATCACCCCGACGACCGCGCCTGGTTCGCCGGCTCCCGCGTCCTGCCGGGTCTGGCCCGCGTGCACGCCGACGGTGACATGAGCGCTGACCAGCCCGCCTTCGAAGACACCGGGGACAGCGGGGCCGATGACCTGCCTGCCACCAGCCTGGAGCTGCGAGCGGAGACCGCGGTCCCGCCGGGCCTGGCGCTCCTGGACGCCCCCGATATCGACTCAGTGGCGGCCGGTAACCGTGAGCTGGCCCGCCAACTTCTGCGCGCCGCGGACCTGTGGCTGTTCGTGACCACCGCCAACCGCTACGCTGACTCCGTGCCCTGGCAGGTGCTGGCCGGAGCCGCCGAGCGCGAGGTGACCGTCGACGTCGTCATGAACCGCATCCCCGACCATCCCGGCGTCGCCGAGGAGCTCGAGCACGATCTGCGCGAGATGCTCGGCCGCGAGGGCATCGAGATCTCCCGCCTGTTCCTGGTGGCCGAGACCTCACTCGATGCCGAGTCCATGCTCCCGGCGCCCGCAGTCGCCGAGCTCACCGCGCATCTGGCAGCTCTGGCCGCCGACGCCGAGGAGCGCGCCCGCATCGCCCGCCGCACCCTGGCCGGCGCCGTGACCGGTCTGTCCCGATCCGCCGCGGCCATCGCCGAGCACACCCGGGCCCAGCAGGAGGAGGGGAAGCGGCTGGCCGAGGAGGTCGACCTCGCCTTCTCCGGGGCCCGCACCCGTATCGGCGAGGCTATCGGCGATGGCTCGCTGTTGCGCGGAGAGGTCCTGGCCCGCTGGCAGGACGTGGTCGGCACCGGCGAGTTCTTCCGCAGCGTCGAGAATGTGTTCTCGAGGGTCCGTGACCGTCTCGGCCATGCTCTCACCGGCCGGCCCGCGCCCTCGATCGCCGCTGAGCAGGCTCTGGGCACGGGCCTGGTCCACGTGGTGATCGATGAGACCGCTCGCGGCGCCGAACGCGCGGAAGCTGCCTGGCGGGCCACCAGCGCCGGTCGGCATCTGGCGGCCGGTCACGACCTCTCCCGCATCCCCGAGGGATACGACGAAGAGGTCTCCGCCGCGGTGCGCGCCTGGCAGGGGGATGTCCTCGAGCTGGTGCGCACCGAGGGAGCCGACCGGCGCACCAGGGCGCGCCTGCTCTCGCTCGGGGTCAACGCCGTGGGTGTGGCGCTGATGATCGTGGTGTTCGCCTCCACCGCCTTCATCCCCACCGGCCTGGAGGTCGGGGCCGGCGCGGCCACGGCGGTGGTCGGACAGAAGCTGCTGGAGACGCTCTTCGGCGACGAGGCCGTGCGTCGCATGGCACGCGTCGCCCGAGAGCGTCTGACCACCCGCCTGGACGAGCTCGTCGCCGAGCGCGCCGGCCCCTTCCAAGAGCGGCTCGAGGCGCTGGCCGGTCTCGGCGATCCGGCCGAGCTCGCAGTCGACGTCGACCAGCTCGAGCAGCTGGCGCAACAGATCCGGGAGGAGCGATGAGTCCGCGCGACGAAGGCGGTATCCACCCCCGCCACGAAAAAGACACCGGTCGCAGCGCGCGCACCGGCCGTGGCAGGCGCGCCGGGGAGGGCTCAGGACCCGCCGTCCCGCTGAACGAGCGGATCGACGCCCTGGGCCGCGCCGCCGACGCACTGGAGACCGTTGCCCCCGAGGCCGACGTCCAGGCCACCCGCGAGGTCCTCGACCGCATCGACCGCCGCCGCACCCTCTCAGCCGAGCACACCGTCATCGGTCTGTTCGGTGCCACCGGCTCCGGAAAGTCCTCCCTGCTGAACGTGCTCGTCGGCGCCGAGATCTCCCGGGTCGCGGTACGCCGCCCCACCACCTCGCAGCCGGTGGCCGCCGTGCTGGGCGCCGCCGGCTCCGAACCGCTGCTGGACTGGCTCGAGGTCACCGAGCGGCACCAGCTCGATGGCGCCGGATCAGCCCTCGAGCATGCCGCCGCCCCGCAGCGCGGCTCCGGGCGCGGGCGGCGGCGCCGCGACCCCGAGTCCGGACGGCCGCCCGGGATGGTGCTGCTGGATCTGCCCGACCTCGACTCCGTCCAGCCGGCTCACCGCGCCCTGGCCGAGAGGATGACCGCACTGGTCGACGTGATCGTGTGGGTCACCGACCCCCAGAAGTACGCCGACGCAGTGCTCCACCACGACTTCGTGCGCCCCTTCGCCGGCCACGACGCCGTCACCGTGATGGTGCTGAACCAGAGCGACCGCCTCCGCCCCGAGGAACGCGGGGCCGTGCTCGACTCCCTGGCCGGCATCGTGCGGGCCGAGGGACTGACCGCCGCCCCGGTGCTGGCCACCTCCGCCACCACCGGCGAAGGGCTCGAGGAGTTGCGCGAGCACCTCGTGGCCATCGCCCGCAGCCAGGAGGCCGCGGCGTTCCGCCAGCGCGCGGACCTCACCGCCGCCGCCGACCGCCTGCACGAGGTCGCCGATCCAGCCGGACTGCCCGCCGCCGCCGATCCCGCGGACGTCGACGCCCTGGCCCAGGACCTGGCCGTCGCCGCCCGCGTGGACGAGGTCGCCACCGCCGTCGGCTCCTCCTACCGCTACCGCGCCGGCAACCGTGTGGGCTGGCCGCCCCTGCGCTGGCTGCGCCGGGTGCGACCGGATCCGCTGCGCCGCTGGAACATCGGCCAGCAGCGCGACGGGCAGGGCCTGGAGCGCACCTCGCTCCCCGAGCCGGACGCCGCCTCCGCCGCCCGGGCCTCCGGAGGCGTGCGCCGCTTCGCCGATGCGTCCTCGGCCGGCGGCAGCGAGCCATGGCGCGCGGCGGTCCGTGGTGCCGCCCGCTCCCGGGAGCCGGAGCTGCCCGAGGCCCTCGATCAGGCCATCGCCCGCACCGACCTGCGTTCTCGCGCCGGCTCGTGGTGGTGGCCGGTGCTGGACGTGCTGCAGTGGCTGGTCCTGCTGATCGGGGTGGTCGGCTTGGGATGGCTGGCTCTCAACATGGTGCTGGCCCTCTTCCAGCTCCCCCCGCCGCCGATGCCGATGATCGAGGAGCTGTGGATCCCGATCCCGCTGCCCACCGTACTGGTCGTGCTCAGCATCGCCGCAGGCATCCTGCTGGCGGTGCTGGGCGGCGCCGTGGCGGTCCTGACCGGCGCCGCGCGACAGCGCCGTGCCCGCCGACTGCTGGCGCGGAGCGTGCGGGAGGTCGCCGAGCAGCTGGTGGTCGATGAGGTCGAGGCCGTGCTGGCGCGCGCGGCGGCTACTGCGACCGATCTCGCATCCGCCGGCGGACGAGAATGGGTCGAACGCATGTAAGATGACTGGCCGACCGTGGCGTCGGACCGCGCAGACCTGCCGCAGATCCACAGAGCATCTGTCGTCCATCTGCGAAGTATCCGCGGGCGGCGCACTCCTGATCCGCGTACCATCCCGCAGGCCCAGGGCCTGCAGAACAGAGGCACCTATGGGTTCTGTCGTCAAGAAGCGTCGCAAGCGCATGTCCAAGAAGAAGCACCGCAAGCTCCTTCGCAAGACCCGCCACCAGCGCCGCAACAAGAAGTGACCGCGGCCTGACGCCAGATGGCCCCCACCGGCGAGACCGGATGGGGGCCATCTCATGTCCAGGCGCCGACAGGTCCGACCGGCTCGCCAGGCTGCTCGGGTCGGCCAGACCGGCCCGACGGCCTGCTCAGGTGCGGCGCAGCAGACGCTGCAGCAAGGAGCGCCTGCGCAGGGCAGTGCGCAGCTGCTCGGCGTCCACGCGGTACCTTGCGTGGACCTTCCCGTCGACGATGATCACGGGCACGTCGTAGTCCCAGTCCCGCTGGAGTGTCGCGTCGGTGTCGATGTCGACGACCTCGACCGAGGTGCCGGCCCGGTCCGCTTCGGCGCGCACCACCGGCAGGGCGTCCTCGCACAGATGACAGCCCTCGCGGGTGAGGAAGAGGATGCGGGCATCGCGGTCGGCGGGGGAGGGGATCGAGCGGTCGGCCATGGAGGAACCTTATCGACGAGAGGTCGCGGCAGCACCGGTGCGAGCCGGCCCGGGCATGGCCTCGGGCCGCCCGCAGGGAGTGCGGACGGCCCGAGGCCGAGCGGCGCTCAGGCGGTGCCGGACCCGGTCAGGGGTCAGGCGGCGGTCGGAGCGGTGAACTCGGCCTCGATGGAGATCTTGACCTCGTCGGAGACCAGCACGCCCCCGGTCTCCAGGGCTGCGTTCCAGGTCAGGCCGAACTCCTTGCGGGAGATCGTGGTCTGGCCGGTGAAGCCGGCGCGGTAGGTGCCGAAGGGGTCGGTGGCGGCGCCCTCGTAGGCGAAGTCGAGCACGACGGGCCGGGTGGTGCCGCGGATGGTCAGGTCGCCGTGGAGCTTGTCGCCCTTGAGCTCGGTGGACATGAAGGTCAGGCTCGGGTGGCTCTCGGCGTCGAAGAAGTCCGCGCTGCGCAGGTGGTTGTCGCGGTCCTCGTTGCTGGTGGTGATCGAGGCGGTCTGTAGGTTCGCCTCGAAGCGGAGGTCCTCGGCGTTCTCATCGACGGTCAGCGACCCGGAGAGCTCGACGAACTGGCCGCGAACGCGCGAGATGCCCGCGTGGCGGATGGTGAAGCCGGCCGAGGTGTGGCTGGCGTCCAGGGGCCAGGTGCCGGGGGTGAGACCTTCGAACTGTGCCATGGGAGGGACTCCTTCGATTCCATCGATGCGGACATGGTCGATCAGTCCGATCGACCACGCTCATCTAGCTTATGCTTGAAAGGTAAACTATAGTGGGTGGTGGCGCAAGCCCCGTCGGCCCCTATCGACCAGGAGACGTGATCTACATCATGAAGACTAGCCCTGAGTCCGCTTCCCGTCCGGAGGACCTCTGGCTGACCCGCCTCGAGCAGGAGGCGTGGCGGCGCTACCTGTACGCCACCACCCTGCTCACCGATCGCCTGAGCGAGGCGCTCCAGGCCGATCCGGAGATCGACCTGACCCTGGGCGAGTACGAGATCCTGGTGCGCCTGTCGGAGGCGCCCGGGGGAGCGATCCGCATGTCGGACCTCGCCGACCAGGTCGTCCACTCCCGCTCGCGCCTGACCCACACGATCTCCCGCATGGAGAAGCGGGGCCTGGTCGAGCGGGTGCGCTGCGCCGCCGACGGCCGCGGACGCCAGGCCCAGCTGACCGGGGCCGGCCGGGCCCTGCTGACCGCCGCCGCCCCCACCCATGTGCGGTCCGTGCGCGAGCTGCTGCTGGACGTGGTCGGCCACGAGGACTTCCTGACCCTGGGCCGCATCCTGGGCCAGACGCTGGACGAGAACGCGCCGGTGGGGCTGGGTGGTCCGACACCTCAGGCAGGTCCGGAGCGTTCAGTCTGACCTGAAGGTTCGGTTGGTACCGTGAGCCCGCTCGGACCGAGCAGCGAGATCCGAAGGACGGGCACCCATGACCACCACCATCGTCCACCTCGTCCGCCATGGCGAGGTGCACAACCCCGAGCGCATCCTGTACGGACGCATGCCCGGGTACCGCCTCAGCAGCCGCGGCCAGCAGATGGCGCAGTGCGTGGCCGACCACCTCCAGGACGCCGATGTCGCCCTGGTGCGATCCTCTCCGCTGCTGCGTGCGCAGCAGACGGCCGCGCCGATCGCGGCGGCCCACGAGCTGGAGAGCGCCACCGACCAGCGGCTGATCGAGTCCGAGAACCACTTCGAGGGCCATCGGATGGGACATGGGCAGGCCCGCTTCACTGACCCGCGCAACTGGCGCTGGTTCGCCAACCCCCTGCGGCCGTCCTGGGGAGAGCCCTACCGCGAGCAGGTCAGCCGGGTCACCCAGGCGATGCACCAGGCCCGCGCCGACGCCGAGGGGCGTGAGGCGGTGCTGGTGCTGCACCAGCTGCCCATCTGGCTCACCCGCCGCAGCGCGGAGGGCAAGCCTCTTCCGCACGATCCGCGCCGGCGCCAGTGCGGCCTGTGCTCTGTCACCAGCTTCCGTTTCGTCGGCCCGCACCTGGCCGGCGTGGACTACGCCGAGCCCGCCGCCGCGCTGTATGCCGGGGCAGTCGATGCCACAGGGGGCAAGCTCGCATGAGCCTGCCCCCACGCCCCACCCGCCGGTGCCTGCTGGGTGCGACCGGTGCAGCGGTGTCCGCAGCGGTGCTCGCCGCCTGCGGCGATGACACCAGTGACCGCTATGAGAGCGGCTACGTGGCCGGCGACGGGGTCAGCAGCGAGATCGCCGCCGACGATCGCGGTGAGCCGCTGGAGTTCTCGGGCACCACCTACGACGGCGAGGAGTTCGCCACCGCGGACCACGACGGCGAGGTGCTGGTGATCAACGTCTGGTACGCCTCCTGCCCGCCCTGCCGCAAGGAGGCGCCCGACCTGCAGGAGATCAGTCAGGAGTACGCCGAAGACGGGGTGCGTTTCATCGGTGTCAACGTGCGTGACGCCGCCGGTCCCGCGCAGGCCTTCGAGGAGCGCTACGGGATCACCTACCCCTCGCTGCCCGACCAGGATGCCCAGATCATGTACGCCCTGCGCGGGCAGGTGGCCCCCAACGCCGTGCCCTCCACCTTGGTGCTGGACCGCGAGGGGCGCGTGGCCGCACGGATCTCCGGCGCCCTCGAGCCCTCCACGCTGCGCGCGATGATCGATCGGGTGCTGGCCGAATGATCGCCGAGATCGGAGAGGCCTTCCAGGCCACCGCGCTGTCCGGATCGCTGCTGCTGGCGGTCGCGGTGGCCGCTGCCGCCGGCCTCGTCGCCTTCCTCTCCCCCTGCGTGCTGCCGGTGGTCCCCGGCTACCTGGGCTATGTCTCCGGGCTGGCAGGGCAGGGCGCCGTGGGCGTCGGCGCCGCTCGCGGCAGGGGTGGGCGCCCGCGAGGCCGGGGTGGCCCGGGACGTCCCGGCACCGGACGCATGGTCGCCGGCTCCCTGCTCTTCGTGGCCGGGTTCGCGGTGGTGTTCATGCTGCTGGGCGGTTTCGCCGGGGCAGTCGGCTATCTGCTGCAGGCGCACGCGGTGTGGATCAACCGCATCGCCGGCGCGGTGGTGATCGTGATGGGACTGGTGTTCATGGGGGTGTTCCCCGGGCTCAGCGGCGGCCGGCCCTCGTCGGGGAAGAAGCCCGACGCCGGTCTGCTCGGCGCACCCCTGATGGGCCTGATCTTCGGCCTCAGCTGGACGCCCTGCATCGGCCCCACCTACGCCGCGATCGTGGCGCTGTCGCTGGATGGCACCGGTGACGGCGCCGCCCTGCGCGGAGGGATCCTGGCCCTGGCATACTCGCTGGGGCTGGGCCTGCCCTTCGTGGCCTTCGCCCTGCTGTTCGAGCGGGCCCTGGGCGTGAGCAAGGCCCTGGCCAGGCATCGCCGCACCATCGGTCTGCTGTCCGGGGCCCTGCTGATCGGCATCGGCGTGCTGCTGGTCACCGGCATCTGGTCGGCCTGGATGAACGACCTGGCCGGTGCGATCTCGACCTTCGAACCGGTGGTGTGATGAGCGACCAGACCTCGCCCCAGGGGCCGGACGACCAGGGCCGGCGGCGCGAGCCGCACGCGGCTCGCGGAGCGCAGGAGGCCCCCACCCCCGGCGCAGAGCCTGCGGCGCAGGCGGGGCCGACGCAGCAGCCGGAGCAGCCCGAACAGGCTGCGGCGGCGGGAGAGCGTCCGCGCAGCGAGTCGAGCTCCTTCAGCTCCAAGCGCGCCGCCGTCACCGCGCCCGCCCTGGGTCTGCGCGGCACCCTGCTGTTCCTGTGGCGGCAGCTGACCAGCATGCAGACCGCCCTGATCCTGCTGATGCTGCTGGCGATCGCGGCGGTACCCGGATCGCTGTACCCCCAGCGCAGCGTCAACCCGGGTCTGACCGATCAGTACCTGGCCGAGCACGGCCGCTGGGGCGAGATCCTCGACACCCTGGGGTTCTTCGAGGTGTTCTCCTCGCCGTGGTTCTCGGCGATCTATCTCCTGCTGTTCATTTCCCTGATCGGCTGCATCGTCCCGCGCATCGGGGTGCACCTGAGGCAGCTGCGCTCCAAGCCGCCGCGCACGCCGTCCCGGCTGAGCCGCTTCACCGGGTACACCAGAACCGAGCTACCCGCCGGTGATGCCGAGCCGCTGCTGGCCGCGGCCCACCGCGCCCTGCGGCGATCCCGCTACCGCACGGACCGCACCGCGCAGCCGGGAGGGGGCTCGGTCAGCGCCGAACGGGGGCTGCTGCGCGAGAGCGGGAACCTGCTGTTCCACATCGCCCTGGTGGGAGTGCTGGTGTGCGTCGCCGGCGGTCATCTGACCAGCTACCGCGGCCAGATCACGGTGGTCGAGGGGGCAGGGTTCTCCAACTCCCTGACCCAGTACGACTCCTTCGAGCCCGGGCCCTGGTTCGACTCCTCCCAGCTGCCGCCCTTCCAGTTCACCCTCGAGGAGTTCCGCGCCAGCTACGGCGACGGCAGCACCCCGGAGAGTTTCGGGGAGCCGCTGTCCTTCGAGGCCGACGTGCTGGTGACCACCCCCGGGGAGGAGCAGTTCGCGCAGACTCTGCAGGTCAACAAGCCGCTCACCGTGGACGGCGCGTCGATGTACCTGCTCGGGAACGGCTACGCCCCCGAACTCACCCTGACCGACCCCGAAGGCACCGTCGTCGCCGAGGGCCCGCTGATCACCATCCCGATGGGCGATATGGGCTACACCTCGCAGCTGGTGCTCAAGGCTCCCGACGCCCAGCCCGAGCAGACCGCCGTGGTGGGCTTCTTCCTGCCCACCGGGGTGATCGATGAGCAGGGCCCGCACTCCGAGTACCCGGACCTGGTGCGGCCGGAGATCGCGGTGACCGCCTACCACGGCGACCTCGGGCTGGACGAGGGGGTTCCCCGCAACGCCTACGAGGTCGACATCTCCGAGCTCGAGGCGGTCACCGGCGAGGACGGCAACCCGGTGCTGATCCGGCTGGCCCCCGGCGAGGAGTATGAGCTCCCGGACGGCTCGGTGCTCGCCCTCGACGGCGTGAGCCGCTATGCGGCCTTCGACATCGCCCATGACCCCTTCGAGGTCTGGGTGCTGGTCTCGGCGCTCGCCGCGGTCGCGGGCCTGGTGGCCTCGCTGTTCGTGCCCCGCCGCCGGGTGTGGGTGCGGGTGACCGAGCAGGCCGGGGGCCTCGTCCTCGAGGTCGCCGGCCTGGCCCGCAGCGATGACCCCGCTCTCGAATCCGACGTGCAGGCCTTGGCCGATCGGCTGGTCTCGACGCACGATGGTGACCCGGGACCGGACTCTGCGCCGCCGGAGGCGGCCCGTGATGACACCCCTGGAGGAAGCTCACAGTGATCAACCAGCAGCTGGCAGAGGTCTCCAACCTCGCCATCGTCGTCTCGATCGTGCTGTACGTGCTCGCACTGATCGGGTTCTCCGCCGATCTCGCCTCGAGCTCGCAGCGCCGCAGCGACGCCCGCCTGGCCGCCCGCGAGCGCGCCGAGGCCGATGCCCAGGCCGTGCCGGTGGGAACCGCCGCAGCTCCCTCTCACGGCGCGTCGAGCCCGGTGCCCGGCGATGACGTCGGGAGTGAGGCCCGCGCCGACGGTGACGGGAGCGGGGCCCCCGCCGACAGCGCGGGATCCCTGCTGCAGGCGCCGGCCGCCGAGGACGCCGGCTCGGGGGCCGCGGCACGGTCGATGTCCCCGCAGACCTTCGCGTTCCTGCTCAGCTGCGCTGCGGGGGTGCTGCATGCGGTCGGCGTGGCCCTGCGGGCGGCGGCCACCCAGCGGGTGCCGTGGACGAACATGTACGAGTTCGCCACCACCAGCACCGTGATCGTGATGCTGCTGTTCCTGCTGTTCTCCATCCGTCGTCGTGAGCTGCGGGCTCTGGGAACCTTCGTGGTGGGGGCGATCCTGTTGGTGCTGCTGCTGGCACAGACGTTCTGGATCGTCCCGGCCGCCGCCCTGACCCCGAGCCTGCAGAACTCGCACTGGCTGATCATCCACATCGGGGTGGCGATCATCGCCACCTCCCTGTCGATCCTCGGTGCCCTGGTCGCCATGCTCCAGCTGCTGCGTGCCAAGCACGAGAAGGCGCTGGCCGCGAAGGTGGCGGCGGGGGAGGAACATCCCGAGCACTGGGGCCGCGTCGGGCACGTGCTGGATCGCCTGCCCACCTCGAAGCCCTTGGAGGCGCTGAGCTTCCGGATCCACTCGATCGCCTTCGTGTGCTGGACCTTCACCCTGATCTTCGGGGCGGTCTGGGCGCGTGAGGCCTGGGGACGCTACTGGGGCTGGGACCCCAAGGAGGTGTGGACGTTCATCATCTGGGTGATCTACGCCGCCTACCTGCATGCGCGGGCCACCGGAGGCTTCCGCGGCACCCGCGCGGCCTGGCTGGCGCTGGCGGGCTTCGTGGCGGTCGTGTTCAACTACACGATCGTCAACACGGTGATCAACGGTCTGCACTCCTACTCAGGGCTCTGAGCCCCCCCTGCTCGGGACTCTGAGCAGGACCGCCTGCTCGAGCTCCGAGCCGGTTCAGGACTCGTCGTCGGGCTTCCGTTCCGGCGGCGAGCCGGGCTCGGGGTCGTCATCGTCCGGGAGCTCGACCGGGCTCTCCTGGCCGGCCTGACGCTCCCGCAGCTCCCGCTCCCGGCTGCGCCGCTCGCGGCGGATGTCCTCGTCGAGCTTGCGCAGGAACTCAGGATCCTCATCGGGGGCCAGCGGGCCCTGGCGGCGTGGTGCTCGGCCGGGCTGCCCGCCGTCGCCCTGGGAGCGGTCCTTTCCCACCACCAGCCAGGTGATCGGCCCTACCCACGGGATCAGCACCACCAGCACGATCCATGCCCACTTCGGGATCCCGCGGACCCGGTCATCCTTGGTCTGGACGCAGTCCGCGAGCGCGAAGATCGTCACGGCGACGGAGGCAACGGGGATGATCGCTCGGAGCATGGCGGAAGTCTAGGCAACCCAGCTGATCGTCGGTGGTGCGGCGGTCCGATCGAGCGGCCGGGGTGGCGCGCCGGGTGATCGGTGGAGCCTCTCCGATGCCGCGTGGGGCTGCTTCCCATCCTGGCGTTCTACCCTGACCTCATGCGCGACATGGTTCTGTACGGGGTCCTCCGGCTCGCCCTGTGGGCAGTGATCTGGTGGCTGCTCACGGTGGCCGGCATGGGGGTGATCCTGGCCGGGGTGTTGGCGGCCCTGATCGCGATGCTGATCTCGATCCTGGCGCTGAACCGGCTGCGCGACAGCGCGGCGATGCGCTGGAAGGAAGCCGATGACCGTCGCCGTGAGCGCAAGGGCCAGAGGCTCGACGAGGACGCCGCCGAGGAGGACGCTCTGCTCGACGAGGACGACGCCGAGGACGAGGCGCCGCTCGAGGACGATGGCGTCGGCGGGCAGTCGACGCCGCAGCAGGACGCGGAGCCCGAGGCCCCGGGGGCCGGCCCGGCCGATCTGCCCTCGAGCCCCTCCGACGAGGACGGTCAGGACCCGCTCACACCACCAGACCGATGAGCAGGAGCAGGGAGAACACCAGCTCCAACCGCCCGGTCGCTACCAGCACCGGGATCAGCTCGCGGCCCGTCGCACCGCCCAGCACGGTGCGTGCCGGCCGGGCGGCCAGCGGCAGAGCCAGCAGCACCAGGGCCGCGGGCCACTGCCACACGATCACCGGGACCATCGCCAGGAACGGCACGAACACGCTCGCCGTGTAGAGCAGCCGGCTGCCGCGATCGCCCAGTCTGACCGCCAGGGTCTGCTTGCCGGAGACGCTGTCGGTGGGGATGTCGCGCAGATTGTTGGTCAGCATGATCGCCACCGCCAACAGCCCTACCGCCACCGAGGCCAGCAGGCCCACCGCGCCGATCTGCAGCGTGATGGCGTAGGTGGTGCCGTTGACCGCGACCAGACCGAAGAACACGAACACGAACAGCTCGCCCAGCCCCAGGTAGCCGTAGGGCTTCTTCCCGCCGGTGTAGAACCAGGCGGCGGCCACGGCGGCGGCACCGATGATCAGCATCCACCAGATCCCGGCCAGCGCGATCAGCACCACCCCGAACAGCGCCCCGGCCGCCAGAGAGCCGACGGCGGCACGCTTGACCGCAGCCGGGGGCGCGGCCCCCGAACCGGTCAGCCGGAAGGGCCCCACTCGGTCGTCGTCGGTGCCGCGGACCCCGTCGGAGTAGTCATTGGCGTAGTTCACGCCGATCTGCAGGGACAGCGCCACCGCCAGAGCCAGCAGGGCCCGGGGGACGACGATCGCCCAGTCGGGTCCGGCGGCGGCCTGCTGCAGCTCCCAGACGGCGGCGCCGGTGCCGGCGGCCACCGGGGCGACCGCTGCGGGCCAGGTGCGGGGGCGTGAACCCTGCACCCACTGGGACGCCGTGGCCATGCTGCTCCTCGGGGACGGGGCTGGGGGGAACAGGCCGACGAACGGCCCGGTCAAGGATACCTAGTCGGTGGGGCGCGATGCGGCCCGGTGGCGGGGCGCGCGGGATGCGGTGGGGCAGCGGGGCACGCGGCGCAGAGGGCGCGGCTCAGGGCCCGGCGCGTCCGGCCGCCAGGGCCCGCGCTGCCGCACGGTCGATCTTCCCGATGCCCAGCAGCGGCAGCTGCTCGACCACGTGCACGCGCTTGGGGATCTGATGTGAGGGGACCTCAGCGGTCCGCAGGGCCGCACGTACCAGCGCGGGCGCCTCCTCGGGCTCGACCCCCGGCTCGAGGGTGACCAGGGCCTCGACCCGTTGCCCCCAGTCGCGGTCCTCGACGCCGACCACCACCCCGGCGCGCACCAGCCCGCGCAGCATCAGGGAGCGGTCGAGGGCCCGCTCCACGTCCTGGGGCAACACTTTGCGCCCGCCGGTATTGATCACGTCGTCGGCCCGGCCCAGCACGGTCAGGGCGCCGTCGTCCTCGATCGTGGCGAGGTCGGAGGTGGTGAAGGAGCGCAGGGGCGCTGAGGCTCCCTCGGGCAGGTCCCGGCGGATGCCGCTGCCCGAGGGGGAGGAGGTGGACGGACCCGCGAAGGAGGTGGTGTCGGCGTCGCCGTCCGCGGTGAGGTACCCGGTGGCCAGGGTGGGGGAGGAGATCACCAGACGGCCTGCGCCGTCCGCGTCCGGGGACTGCAGGCGCAGGTGGACCCCGGGCAGACAGCGCCGGTCGTAGACACAGCCTCCGGCGGTCTCCGAGGAGCCGTAGGTGGTGCGCACCGCGATCCGCTGGGCACGGGCGCGGGCGAGCACATCGTCCCGGGTGGCCGCCCCGCCCACCAGCACGGCGGCGAAGCGGCGCAGCACCGCCCGGGCTCGGGCATCGGCCCCGGTCGCCCCGGTCACGATCCGGGTCAGCTGGGTGGGCACCAGCGAGGTCAGGGCCGGCAGCCCGGCCTCCTCGGCCTGCTCGAGAGCCGGTTCGGCGAGCGCTACGAAGGCCGCGGAGTCGAAATGTCCTCGCAGGTCCGGGAGCGGGTGGGGCAGGGCGGCAGAGCCCAGTTCCAGCGCCTGGGCGGTGCGATGGGCGCGCGCGATCACCTGCACCCCGGCGATATGGGTGGGAGGCAGCAGTGGCAGCCAGAACCCGTGGCCGCTGCTCGCGGCCAGCGCCGGGTCCTCGGCCAGCAGCTGCGCGGTGGCGTCCTGCGAGGCCAGCAGGGCCTGGAGGTCGAGGGCTACGGCTCTGGCGATCCCGGTCGAGCCGGAGGTGGGCACCACCAGCGCGGTGTCCTCCCACCCGGCGGGAAGCCGCGGGGGCGGCTCGAAGGGCCCCAGCCACAGCCGTGCCCGGCCGGCCATCATCTGCCCGATCGCATCGCTGTGAGCGCTCAGGGAGGCGCCGGAGGCGTCATAGGGGGGAGGCACCGACCAAGGCCGGGCATCCTCCTGTCCCTCGGCCCCGCTGCTCTCGTCGGCTCCGCTCCCGCCGGTCCTGCGCCCGTCGCACTCGCTCGTGCCGGTCGCGTGGCGGCTGCCCGGACCGCGGTGGGTGCCCGCTGTGTTCATCCCCGTCTCAGCCCTGCGGATGCGGGAAGCTCGACCAGTCCGGTGCGCGCTTCTCGAGGAAGGCGTCGCGCCCTTCGGCGGCCTCGTCGGTCATGTACGCCAGGCGGGTGGCCTCCCCGGCGAAGACCTGCTGGCCCATGAGACCGTCATCGGCCAGGTTGAAGGCGAACTTCAGCATCCGCACGGCCTGTGGGGACTTGGTGGCGATGGTCGCCGCCATCGCCAGCGCCTCGTGCTCGATCCGCTCGTGATCGACGACCCGGTTGACTGCGCCCCAGTCGTAGGCGTCCTGGGCCGAGTACTCCTCGGCGAGGAAGAAAATCTCCCGGGCCCGCTTCTGCCCGACCTGCTTGGCCAGGTACGCCGATCCGAAGCCGCCGTCGAAGGAGCCGACGTCCGCGTCGGTCTGCTTGAAGCGGGCGTTCTCCCGCGAGGCGATGCTCAGGTCCGCCACCACGTGCAGGGAGTGGCCGCCGCCGGCCGCCCAGCCGTTCACCACCGCGATGACGACCTTGCCCATGGTGCGGATCAGGCGCTGGACCTCGAGGATGTGCAGTCGGCCCGAGGAGCCGGTGCGCACCGGGCGGGTGTCCGTGAGTTCCTCGGCCTCCGAGTACTCGTAGCCGGATCGACCCCGAATGCGCTGGTCGCCGCCGGAGCAGAAGGAATGGCCACCGTCCCGGGGGGAGGGGCCGTTGCCGGTCAGCAGGATCACGCCCACCCCGGTGTCCAGACGGGCGTGGTCCAGGGCCCGGTACAGCTCGTCGACCGTATGGGGGCGGAAGGCATTGCGGACTTGCGGGCGGTCGAACGCGATGCGCACCGTGGGCAGGTCGCGCACGGTCCGCTCGCCATCGGGGCTGTCAACGCGCTCGACGGCCCGGTGATAGGTGATGTCGGTGAGCTCGGGGCCACCGTGCTCGGCCGCTTCCACCTCCCGCCAGAGCCGAGGATCGAAGGTGTCGGAGACCTGGCGGGGCAGGGGGTCAGGAGCGACGGTCATGCCCACCAGGATAGTCGGCGCCACCGCCTCGGCCACCGGCTCCCGGGCGCTCGCGCCAGGCGAGGCCGGGGACAGTGGGGGAGGGATCGCTGCGCAGCCGCCCGTAGGTGAGCACGTCCACGCGCTCCTCGCCGATCCGGAACTTCTGCCGTTCCGTGCCTTCAGGCACGAATCCGGCCGCCCTGGCCACGGCTCCGGATGCGGGATTGGTCACGCGGTGCCCGAGCTCGAGGCGCTCCAGACCCCAGCCGCCGTCGACCGGCGGTGCGAGCGCGCGGTCTGCGACGGCCGCCGCTGCCCGTGCTGCCAGCCCTTGCCCGCGGTGGGCGGCGTGCAGCCAGTAGAAGAACCAGCCGAGCAGGTTCGCCCGGTCGATGCTGATCGCCACCAAGCCGACCAGAGTGTCCTCCCGGTCGACGATCGCGGTCGCCTGCCGATCCTCGGCGAGCAGCCAGCTCACCTGCGTGCGCGCCTGCTGAAGGGTGGTCACCGTTCCCTGCCGAGCCATGTCGGTGGCGGATCGGTACGCGGCGAGCACGGCGGGCGCATCCTCGGGGCGGAGCGGGCGCAGGCCGTGATCGTGGTCGTGGCGGGAGTTCACGTCGTCAGAGGTGGGCACCAGACCATCCTGCCGTCCCGCTACCCTCGGAGGCATGCGAATTCCCTCCCAGCTGAGCGCCCGCGGCATCGACCGCGTGGTGGCCTGGTCGATCCCCCTGACCACTCGGTTCCGCGGCATCACAGAACGGGACGGGCTGCTTTTGCACGGCCCGGCCGGCTGGGCGGAGTTCTCCCCGTTCTGGGACTACGACGCCGAGCAGTCGCTGCCGTGGCTGCAGGCCGCGATCGCCGATGCCTGCCAGGAACGGCCGTCCCCGTGGCGCACGGACATCCCCGTCAACGCCACCATCCCTGTTGTCGCCCCTGCCCTGGCCGCGCGCCTGGCTCGGGTGGGCGGGGCCTCCACGGCCAAGGTCAAGGTGGCCGATCCTGGCTCGAGCCTGACCGAGGATGCCCAGCGCCTGGAGGCGGTCCGCGAGGCGCTGGGAGCCGACGCCCGCCTGCGCATCGATGCCAACGCCGCCTGGACTCTGCAGGAGGCGCTGGAGGCCCTGCCGGTTCTGGACCGCGCCGCCGGGGGGCTGGAGTACGCCGAGCAGCCCTGTGCCTCGATCGAGGAGCTCGCGGCAGTGCGCCGCAGCCTGGACGTCCCGATCGCGGCCGATGAGTCGGTGCGGCGCGCCGAGGATCCGCTGCGGGTGGCCCGCGCGGAGGCGGCCGACGTGCTGGTGATGAAGGCCCAGCCGCTCGGCGGGGTGCGCCGCTGCCTGGACCTGGCCGATCAGGCGGGCCTGCCGGTGGCGGTCTCCTCCGCCCTGGAGACCAGCATCGGGCTCAGCGCCGGGCTCGCCCTGGCCGGTGCCCTGCCCGAGCTGGACCACGCCTGCGGTCTGGGCACCGCGACCCTGCTCACCGGTGATCTCGTCGCCCGGCCCCTGCACGCCGAGGACGGGCGGCTGCCGGTGACGCGGCCGGTCCCGGACGAGGAGCTGCTCGCCCGCCACGCCGCGGACCCGGAGCTGAACTCCCGCTGGCAGCGGCGCCTGGAACAGTGCGCGAGTCGGCTGTGAGCTCCGCCTCCGGCACTACCCTGTGACCATGCCCGATGTGCCCGCGACGTTCCCCCGGTCCCGTCTCGAGGCCCCGCGCCCGACCGGCTCCGGGGCGGTCGACGCGGCGGTCGCGATCTGGAGCGCCCTGGCTGCGCTGGGCACCGGGGACGTCGTCCTGGCTCCCGGCTCCCGCTCCGCCCCGCTCGTCTACGCGCTGGGCGAGGGGCAGGTCGCCGGCCAGCTCGATGCGCACGTGCGCATCGACGAGAGGGCATCGGCGTTCACGGCTCTGGGCATCTCACGACATGACCCGGCCCGCCCCGCCGCCGTGGTCACCACGTCCGGGACAGCCACGGCGCACCTGCTGGCCGCGGTGATGGAGGCCCACCACTCCCGCATCCCGCTGCTCGTGCTCACCGCGGATCGACCGGCGGAGCTGAAAGGGGTGGGGGCGAACCAGACCACCCGCCAGGCGGGCCTGTTCTCCTCCCTGGTGCGGTTCGAGGCCGACCTGCCGGCGCCGAACGCAGACGCGGCAACCCCCGTCGAGCTGCGCACCGCCGTGTCCACCGCTGCCCGTGCCTTCGCCGCGGCCACCGGCGAACACCCGGGCCCGGTGCATCTGAACCTCGGCTTCCGCGACCCCCTGGTGCCCGCAGCCCCCGGATCCCGTCCCCGCTGCCCGGAATCCGCTGACGGCCAGGAGCCCGCACCGATCGTGCTCACCCGCCGCGCCGACCGCGGCGCCCCGCACCCGCAGCCGGTGCCGGTCGACGGCGCCACCGTCGTGGTCGCCGGGGACGGCGCCGGTGCCGCGGCCACCCGGTTCGCCCATCGTCACCGCCTGCCGCTGCTGGCCGAGCCCAGCTCCGGCGCCCGCGACGGCGAGACGCTCGTGCCCGGCTACCCCGCGCTGCTCGCCGAGGTGATGGCCGACCGCGACCATGCTCTGCGGCCGAGCCGGGCGATCGTCTTCGGTCGCCCCACCCTGTCCCGGCCGGTCATCGGTGCACTGCTGGGCGCGGACGACGTCGACGTGATCGTGGTTGATCCCGGCGCGGACTGGACCGACGCCGCCCGCCGCGCCCAGCTCGTGGTGCCCGCCGCGGACGGGCGGGGAGCTCCGGCCCCTGCCCGGTGGCTGGAGGCCTGGCGGGAGGCCGCCCAACGGGTCTCTCGCGCCGCGGGCGAGCCGAGCTGGCAGCAGCGCGCCGCGCTCGCGGTGTGGCAGGCCACCACGGCCGGCGACATCCTGGTGCTGGGTTCTTCGAGCCTGGTGCGCGACCTCGAGCAGCGGGCCGGGAGCACCCCGGGCCGGGTGATCGCCAACCGTGGCCTGGCCGGCATCGACGGCACCACCTCTGTGGCCGGGGGCATTGCTCTGGCCCACACGAGGGAACGGGCTCGGACCGGGCGGGACTCGCGGGATGACCCGACCGCGAGCGGCCAGGACAGCCGGCCCCCGAGCAGCGGGCAGCGGACCGCCGGCCGGGTCCGGGCACTGATGGGCGATCTGACCGCCCTGCACGACCTGACCGGCCTGATCATCGGCCCCGATGAGCAGACCCCCGAGCTGGACCTGGTGGTGGTCGACGACGGCGGCGGGCGCATCTTCGCCGGACTCGAGCACGCCGCGGCGCCCCCGGAACTGCTGCGGCGCTTCTTCACCACGCCGCACGGCACGGATCTGGCAGCGGCCGCGGCGGCGCTCGGGGCCAGCGCCCGTACGGTCGACGTCGACGGTCTGCCCGCCGCCCTGGCGACGCCGGCCACCGGGTTGCGGATGATCGTTGTCCAGGAAGGACCCAGCCCACTCTCGCCGAGTTCCTGAACTTCTGTGGTCCCATGAACCTGTGCATGACGAGCGATACCCCGATCAGACCCCGGACCCGTCCCGGCCCGCCACCCCCGCAGGTCCGGCAGCACCCTTCGGACCCGGCGGCGCCGCAGCCGCTCCCGAGTCCGGCTGGGCCGCGCCGCACGCGCAGGGCGGCCAGGGCGTTCCGCCCGCCGCCGGTTCACCCTCGGGCCCGGGCACTCCACCTGCCTCCGGCGGTTCACCCTCGGGCCCGGGCGCTCCCGATCGGCGTCGAGGGCCGGGCTGGGGCGGTGTGACCGCCCTGGTCGCAGTGGGCGTGCTGCTGTCCAGCGGGATGACGCTGGGAGGAGTCATCGCCTACGACCAGGTCGTGGAGCCACTGACGGCGCCGAGCACCTCGCAGTCGCCTCAGGCTCCCGCCACCACCGAGGCCAGCCCGGCCGCACTCGCCCCGGAGGACGTCGACTGGAGCGCGGTCGCCGACCGGGTCGCACCCAGCGCGGTGGCGATCCAGATCGCGGGATCGGGAGGAAGCAGCCAGGGCACCGGAGTCGTCCTCGACGAAGACGGATCCATCCTAACCAACGCCCATGTGGTCGGTGAGGGAGGAGAGATCCAGGTGACCCTCAGCGACGGGCTGTCGTACTCCGCGGAGGTCATCGGATCCGATCCCACCGCGGACCTGGCGGTGCTGCGAATGGCCAACCCTCCCGAGGGGCTGCAGCCGGCGACTTTCGGCACCTCCTCGGATGTCGAGGTCGGACAGCCGGTGATGGCGGTCGGCACCCCGCTGGGCTTGGAGAACACCGTCACCACCGGCATCATCTCGGCCAAGGATCGTCCGGTGACCACCGAGGGGGAGGAGACCGACGGCTCCGACGCCACCTTCACCTCCGCCATCCAGACCGATGCCGCCATCAACCCGGGCAACTCCGGTGGCCCGCTGGTCGATGCCTCCGGGCAGGTGATCGGCATCAACACCGCGATCGCCGGGATCCCCGACGCCTCCGGACAGGCCGGCAGCATCGGGCTCGGGTTCGCGATCCCCGCCGATACCGCCTCGATGATCGCTGAGCAGCTGTCCTCCAGCGGCGACGTCGAGCACGCCTTCCTCGGTGTCACCAGCAGCGACGGTTCGCGGACGGTCGGCGAGGTCATTCATCGCGGCGCGGAGGTGATCTCGGTGGAGCCCGGCAGCCCTGCTCAGCAGTCCGGGTTGGAAGAGGGCGACCTGATCACCGCTGTCGACGACGTCACCGTCGGCGGCGCGGCGGCGCTGACCGGGGTGGTGCGTGGGCTGCCCGTCGGCTCCGAGCACACCCTGACCGTGCTGCGCGGGGACGAGCAGGAGACGATCGGGGTCACCCTGGGCACCGGGGGCTGACCGGGCCGGTCCCGGTGGCCGGGACCGTCGGTCTCAGTGCTGCTCGCCCCGCAGGGCCTGCAGCATCGGACGCATCTTGACCAGCACCTCGGCATGTTCGGAGACGGCGTCCGAGGCGGCGACCAGGCCGCCGCCGGCCTGCAGCTGGACCTCGTGGTCGGAGACCAGGTGGGCCATGCGCAGCGCGATCGCCCACTGCCCGTCGCCGTGGGCGTTCATCCAGCCCACCGGGGCGGCGTAGCCGCTGCGGTCGTGTGGTTCCAGCCGGGCGATGATCTCGTCGGCCTCCTGGCGCGGTGTGCCCGACACGGCGGCCGAGGGGTGGAGCCGGGCGGCCACATCCAGACTGGTCGCTCCCGGGAGCAGCTGGGCGCTGACATCGGAGGCCAGGTGCTCGAGGCCGGGCAGTCGCAGCACGAAGGGCTCGGGGGAGACGCAGATGTCCTCGGCCAGGCCCTCGAGCCGCTCCAGCACGGAGTCGACCGCGAAGGCGTGCTCGGACAGCTCCTTGGCGTCGGCGCGGAAGGCCCGGCGATCCGCCTCGGCCAGCTCCCCGTCGTCCGAGGCGGAGCGGGAACCGGCCAGGACCCGGGAGAACACCCGGCCCCCATCGGTCTGGGCGAGCATCTCCGGGCTCGCCCCGATCACATCGTCCAGGTGGTACACCCAGGTGCTCGGATAGGCGCGTGCCAGCCGGGCCAGCAGCACGGCCGGGTCCAGACGCTCGGTGGAGCGGACGGTGGTGCGCTCGGACAGCACCACCTTGGCGGCCCGGCCGGAGGCGATGGCAGAGACGGCCTGCTGCACCAGTGCGCGGTACTCCTCCGGGGTGTGGTCGGCTTCCAGCTCCAGCTCGTCCACCGGCCCGCCGGGGGCGCGGACAGCAGGCGATGGCGTGGAGGGGAACAGGTCCTGCCATGAGTCCGGCAGCTCGGGCTCCTCACCGACTCCGACCACGGTCAGGAACGCCTCGCCCTCGTCGACCCCCAGGACCGCTCGCGGCACCATCAGCACGGAGGGGCGCTCGGAGCCGTCGGCGTAGGAGAAGCTGCCCAGACCGATCAGCCCGCTGGCGCGGGCACGGACCTCATCGTCGACGACGGCCGTGGCGGCCTGGGCCCGGAAGGCGGCGCTGGCCGCAGCGAAGCGGTGGGGTCCGGCCGTGTGCACCGCCCAGGCCGTGCCCAGAGCGACCACCCCTTGCCCGTGGCGCAACCAGGCGGCGCTGACCCCGGCGGGAATGTGGTCGACCAGCTGGACGGGCTCCTCGATGCGCTGGGTGCGCACGATCAGGGTCTCGGCAGACACTCCGACGCGGGAGGACGGGGGAGGCAGGACCGGCTCGGACATCCTTGTCATTATGCGACACCTGAGCCGCCCCGCGACGTGACCTGCCTCCCGTCCGCAGATGCACGGCGGCGGCCGCGGGGGGTGCGACCATGGACCCCGCGGTCCCGGTCCCGGGG
The DNA here is from genome assembly GCA_019118275.1 of Candidatus Brachybacterium merdavium. Taxonomy (GTDB): domain Bacteria; phylum Actinomycetota; class Actinomycetes; order Actinomycetales; family Dermabacteraceae; genus Brachybacterium; species Brachybacterium merdavium. Next base: position 36,454 of record DWZH01000034.1, read on the forward strand.
CTGCGGGCCGCAGCGTCCGCCCCATGGGGCGGACGCGGTCACCACGACATCGGCGGAGGGGCGGAGCATCGAGTGAGCAGCAGCGAAGGTGTCGCGGCACCACTGGTGCGCGGGGTCCTCGCCGCCGTCGTGTCCCTGGGGACCGCGCTGGCGGTGGTGGTGGTCCCGGCACTGGCCGCACAGGTGGCGGGGACGCAGTCCTCTGCGACCGTGCTGGATGCCGTGCTCATCGGACTGAACATCCTGGTGCTGGGTCACGGCGGGGGACTGGTGCTGAGCACGGGCAGCGTCGACGGTGCGGTCACGCTGACGCCCTTCGGGCTGCTCGGCCTGCTCATGGTGATCTCCGCGGTGGGGATGCGCCGCGTAGGGCGGGCGCTGGAGCTGGTGCGCGACGACGGGGCACTGCGCACGCGCGGTGTGCGCGACGCCGGGGGAGCGCTCGGGGCCTATGCCGCGACCTACATGATCGGGATCGGTGTGCTCGCCGCCATCGGACGCAGCGTGGACAGCAGCCCGGTGGTGACCTCCGCGGTGGTCTCCGGGGCGCTGGTGGCAGTGGTCGGGGGACTGGCCGGGATCCTGTGGTCGCTGCGCCGTCCCACCACCGAGGACGTTCCGGGCGTGCGGGTGCTGGACCTGCTGCCCCGGCCCTTCGACGCCGTGGTGCGGTCGGCGACGATCGCGGTGATCGGCCTGGCCTTCCTCGGGATGCTCGCGACCGTGGTGATGCTGCTGACGGCAGTGCCCGCTCAGTCCGCGCTCTTCGACGAGCTCTCACCGGGGATCGTCGGCGGTCTCGTGCTGACCCTGATTCAGCTGGCCCTGCTCCCCCTGCTGGCGGCGTGGGCGCTGGTGGTGCTGCTCGGAGGCTCCGTCGGGGTGGGCACCGGGACCGAGATCTCGCTGAGCGGAGCCGAGACCGGCGTCCTGCCGGCCCTGCCGATGCTGGCCGCGCTGCCCGGACCAGGGCAGTTCCCGGCCTGGTTCCCGGTGCTGCTGGTGCTGCCGGCGATCCCGGTGGCGCTCGGAGCCGTGCGACTGATGCCCGAGATCGAGGAGCTCCCGCTGCGCGACCGTCTCATCGCCTGGGGCACCTACCCGGTGGCGGTGGTAGTGGCGGTGCTGCTGATCGCGGGCCTGTCCACGGGTGGGATCGGCGACGGTCGGCTGGTGCACCTGGGCCCGCGGATGGGCACCCTGGCAGGGCCGCTGGTCGCGATGGCGCTGCTCGCCACCGCCCTGGTCGCCGCCGTCCTGGCCACCCCGGTGATCCCGTGGAGCAAGCGGCAGATCGCCCGGCTGCGGGAGAAGGTCGAGGTCGCCGAGCAGGCAGAGCGCTCCCAGGCCGCGGCCGCCACGTCAGCTCCGGCGGACGAGCCCGGACCCGATGAGCCCGGGGCGGGTGAGCCCGGACCCGACGAGCCCGGGTCGGGGGAGCCCGCCGGCGAGAGCGTCGAGGAACGCGCGGTGGCTGACGCGGACGGTGCGGCCGCCGTCACGGACGGTGCGGCCGGCGATGACGACCGAGGGGCCGACGGGAACCCAGGCGCCGAGGCGGAGCCCGGCGCCGACGAGCACGACCAGGAGCCCGTCCCCGACGATCAGCTCGATGATGCGGGGACGGCCGAGCACGGCGACCAGGACGAGGACGGCGCCGAGACCGAGGTACGACTCAGCCGCCGACCAGATCGGTGACCCAGCTGGACAACGACTCCTGGGCCTGCTGATCGCACTGGCTCAGGGCCTGCTCGGTGATGGCAGATGCGCGGCACTCCTGCATCTGCGACATCGGGCCGTAGAACACCGCGGTGATCAGGGATATACCCACAACCATCAGCGTCGCCGGGATCCCCACCGCGATCGCCATCACCGCCACCCCACGCCGATCTGCCTTGAGCGAGCGCACGATCAGCGGGAACAGCAGCACCAGGGCGACCAGGCCGGTGACACCGGCCAGCAGCGAGAACGGCAGCGGAGCGAGCATCAGCAGCCAGGAGGCCAGCAGCGCCACCGTCAGCCCGCCGACGAGACGACGGTGCCGCGCGGCCGCGGTCTCCTCGGTGCCCCTGCCGGAACTCTTGCCCTGATCGTTCTTCTGCTCGCTGCTCATCGCTCCTATTGTGCCTGGTGCCCGGATCCGCACCTGTGAACGACCCTCCGCGGCCACGGCGCTCTCCCTTATCCTGGCCGGGTGTCCCGCGCCCGCGTCGTCGTCCTGATCTCCGGCACCGGCTCCAACCTCGCCGCCCTGCTGGAGGCCGCCGCCACCCCGCACAGTCCCTTCGAGGTGGTCGGGGTGGTCTCCGATCGTGAGGCGAGCGGTCTCGAGCACGCCCGCGCCCGCGCGATCCCCACCACGGTGGTGCGCCTGTCCGAGCATCCCGACCGTGCGGCCTGGGACCGGTCGCTGGAACGGGCCGTCACCGCCCATGCCCCGCAACTGGTGGTGCTGGCCGGCTTCATGAAGCTGATCGGGCCGCCGCTGCTGGCGGCCCACGGAGGGCGCATCATCAACACCCACCCCGCCCTGCTGCCGTCATTCCCCGGCGCCCATGGCGTCCGCGACGCCCTGGCCCACGGTGTGAAGGTCACCGGCGCGAGCGTGATCGAGGTCGACGCCGGCGTCGACACCGGGCGGATCCTCGCCCAGGTGGCGGTCGACGTCCGTGACGACGACACCGAGGACACCCTCCACCAGCGCATCAAGGACGCCGAGCAGCCACTGCTGGTCGACGTCGTGCGCCGTCTCAGCTCCGCATCCTGACCATGCCTGGACCCGCGCGCGGCTAGAGTGGGGGCACACGACTGGCGCGGGTGGCACACCACCGGGGAGTGACGGTTGTGGGCATCGACCGCCTGGGTGCCCGCTGCAGGGAAGCGATCCGTATCGCACCGAATCCGCATCGCACCGATCCGATAGGAGCACGTCACGTGACCACCACCGAACGCCGCCCCATCCGCCGCGCCCTGGTCTCGGTCTTCGACAAGACCGGGATCGTCGACCTCGCCCGCGCCCTCCACGAGGCAGGCGCCGAGATCGTCTCCACCGGCTCCACCGGGGCCACCATCCGGGAGGCGGGCCTGCCGGTCACGGATGTCGAAGCGGTCACCGGATTCCCCGAGATGCTCGACGGGCGGGTCAAGACCCTCCACCCCCGTGTGCACGGTGGCATCCTGGCCGACCAGCACCTGGCCTCCCACCGTGATCAGCTCGCCCAGCACGAGATCGCGCCCTTCGACTTGGTGGTCGTGAACCTCTACCCCTTCGAGGAGACGGTCGAGGCGGGCGGCAGCGACGCCGAGATCATCGAGAAGATCGACATCGGCGGCCCTTCCATGGTGCGCGGCGCCGCCAAGAACCACGCGAGCGTGGCCGTGGTCGTCGAGCCCGAGGACTACGCCGACGCCGCCCGCGCCGCCGCCGAGGGCGGATTTACCCTCGAGGAGCGTCACGAGCTGGCGCGCACCGCCTTCCAGCGCACCGCTCTGTACGACCTCGCCATCTCCGACTGGATGCTCGACCGTCGCCTCGCGGAGGAGGGGGCCCAGGACGAGCCCGCCGACGACCAGCAGGAGCCGGCGGATACCTGGGTCCTGGACGTGCCCCACGAGGAGGCCGTGGCCGCCGGGTTCTCCGCCACGCTGCGCTACGGGGAGAACCCCCACCAGCGGGCGCGCCTGGCGATCACCGACGAGGACGAGCCCGGCCTGGCCGGAGCCGAGCAGCTCGGCGGCAAGGAGATGAGCTACAACAACTACGTCGATGCCGACGCCGCCGCCCGCGCCGCCTTCGACCACGAACGGCCCGCCGTGGTCGTCATGAAGCACAACAACCCCTGCGGCGTCGCGGTGGCCGCCGAGGGCGAGGACATCGCCGCCGCCCATGCCCGTGCCCACGCCACCGATCCGGTCTCCGCCTACGGCGGGGTGATCGCCACCAACCGTCCGGTCACCGTGGCCATGGCCCGGCAGATCAAGCCCGTGTTCACCGAGGTGGTCCTGGCCCCTGCGTACGAGGACGAGGCCCTCGAGCTGCTGCGCACCAAGAAGAACCTGCGCATCCTGCGCACCGAGGGCGCGCCCGGCCGCGGCGTCGAGCTGCGCGAGATCTGGGGCGGCGCCCTGGTCCAGGACGTCGACTCCCTCGACGCCGCCGGGGACGACCCGGCCGGGTGGACCCTCGCGGCCGGTGCTGCCGCTGATGAGCAGACACTGGCTGACCTGGCCTTCGCCTGGCGGGCCGTGAGAGCCGCGAAGTCCAATGCGATCCTGCTGGCCAAGGATTCGGCCGCGGTGGGCATCGGCATGGGTCAGGTCAACCGTCTGGACTCGTGCCGCCTGGCCGTGACCCGCGCCAACACCCTGGGTGAGCATGTCGAGGGGGACAGTGCTCCGGAGCGCGCCCGAGGCGCGGTCGCCGCCTCGGACGCCTTCTTCCCCTTCGCCGACGGTGCCCAGATCCTCATCGACGCCGGGGTCCGCGCGATCGTCCAGCCCGGCGGGTCCATCCGCGATGAGGACGTCATCGAGGCCTGCCGCGCCGCCGGGGTCACGCTGTACCTGACCGGTACCCGCCACTTCGCCCACTGACCTGCGCCCGGCCCCGCCCCCGCCGGCGCCGCGCCCGGCGGCGGAGGCACCGTGCCGCGCCTCCGCCGTCGGCATCGCGCCAGGCCCCGCCCGACGGCAGCGCGGCGGCTGCGGAGGTACCGCGCCGGGATCTGGGAGGGAACGCCGAGACCGGCGGCGTGGCCGTGGGTTCCCTGCCAGTCGCGCCCCTGGGGTTCCGAGCGGGGCACACGGGCACGGTCCTGCTCGCTGTGCACCACGGTGATACGCGGGCGTTCTAGAGTGACCCCATCCAAAGATGTGATGCCGAAGGAGTGACCGTGAAGATCCCGGACAATCAGAGCCTGCGCGAGTACATCGAGCATCTGCGTGAAGAGGGCTACTCGGTCGTCGACGGCCATACCCCGGATCCGGACCTCATCGATCCCCAGGGCAACCCCGTCTACACGTGGCAGGAGGGGTACCCGTACGACACACGCATGGACCGCGACGAGTACGAGGTGGAGAAGTACCGCCTGCAGGTGGAACTGCTGAAGTTCCAGTACTGGCTCGAGGACCATGACCAGAAGGCGATCATCATCTTCGAGGGTCGGGATGCCGCCGGCAAGGGCGGCACCATCAAACGCTTCACCGAGCACCTGAATCCCCGGACCGCCCGGGTGGTGGCGCTGAACAAGCCCAGCGATCGCGAGCGCGGGCAATGGTACTTCCAGCGCTACGTCCAGTACCTGCCCACTGCGGGGGAGATGGTGCTGTTCGACCGCTCCTGGTACAACCGGGCGGGCGTGGAACGGGTGATGGGCTTCGCCACTCCGGAGCAGTACGAGACCTTCATGAATCAGGTGCCACATTTCGAGCGGATGCTGGTCGACTCCGGGATCCATGTCACCAAGTTCTGGTTCTCGGTGTCCCAGAAGGAGCAGCGCACCCGCTTCGCGATCCGTCAGCTGGACCCGGTGCGCCGCTGGAAGCTGTCCCCGATGGACCTGGAATCCCTGGACCGCTGGGAGGCATACACCCAGGCCAAGGAAGAGATGTTCCGCCGCACGGACAAGAAGTTCGCGCCGTGGACGATCATCCGCTCCAATGACAAGAAGCGCGCCCGCCTGAACGCGATGCGGTTCTTCCTGTCCCGCTTCGAGTACGAGGACAAGGACCACGAGGTGGTCGGCACGCCGGACCCGAAGCTGGTGATGCGCGGCAAGATGGAAGAGGCCGACGAGTGAGCTGATAGCTCAGTCGCGCGGCTCGGACTCGGACTCGGACTCCGGCGGGCTGCCGGGCAGACGGGTGATCTCCCCGGAATCGGCCGCCGTATCGGGCGCGAGCTGGCTCTGCGTGGCTGGCGGGAGCTGCTCCTCCAGAGTCGGGATGGTGCCGGTGTCCGTCGGCCGCACCGGCCGGGTCATCGACGTGGGGGAGAGCAGCCCTTGCAGCCGGGTCTCGTCCAGCAGGTCCCTCTCCAGCACCAGCTCGGAGACGGGCCGACCCGTCTCCAGGGCGGTGGAGGCCACATCGGTGGCCGCGGCGTAGCCGATCACCGGCACCAGCGCGGTGACCACGCCGATCGAACGCTGCAGATAGTCATCGAGGATGTTCTCGTTGACCGTGATCCCGCTGATGCACCGCTCGGTCAGGGTCCGCATCGCCCGGGTCATGATCCGCGTGGATTCCAGGATGTTGAAGCAGATCACCGGTTCGAACACGTTCAGCTGGAGCTGGCCGCCCTCGGCGGCGAAGGTGACGGTCATGTCGTTGCCGATCACCTCGTACGCCACCTGGTTGACCACCTCCGGGATCACCGGGTTGACCTTGCCCGGCATGATCGAGCTGCCCGGCTGCACGGTGGGCAGGTTGATCTCGTGCAGACCGGCGCGCGGCCCGGAGGACAGCAGGCGCAGGTCGTTGCAGATCTTGGAGATCTTCACCGCGATGCGTTTGAGCACCCCGGAGAAGGTCACGAAGGCGCCGGTGTCCGAGGTCGCCTCCACCAGGTCGGTCGCCACCACCAACGGGATGTCGGTCAGCTCTGCCAGCTCCGCGGTCGCCAGCTGCGAGTAGCGGGGATCGGAGGTGATGCCGGTACCGATCGCGGTCGCCCCCAGGTTCACCTCCTGGAACAGCTTGGCGGTGCGGGTGAGGCGCTCGACGTCTTCGGAGATGGTGGTGGCCCAGGCATGGAACTCCTGGCCCACTGTCATCGGCACCGCGTCCTGCAGCTGGGTGCGGCCCATCTTGAGGAGGTGGGAGAACTCCTCGCCCTTGGCACGCAGCGTCTCGATCAGCCGGTCCATGGCCTCCGTCAGGCCCGGGAAGGACAGCATCATCGTCAGCCGGATCGCGGTGGGATAGACGTCGTTGGTGGACTGACCGAGATTGACGTGGTTGTTGGGATGGAGGTGCTCGTACTGACCACGCTCATGGCCCAGGATCTCCAGCGCCCGGTTGGCGATCACCTCGTTGGCGTTCATGTTGGTGCTGGTGCCCGCGCCGCCCTGGATCACGTCCACCACGAAGTGCTCGTGCAGCGCGCCGCCGACGATCTCCTCACAGGCCGTCTCGATCGCCGCGGCCCGCTCGTCGTCCAGCACTCCCAGACGATTGTTGGCTCGCGCGGCCGCCCGTTTGACCTGGGCCAGCGCCTGGATCAGCAGCGGGAAGTGGCTCAGCGGCACACCGCTGATATGGAAGTTCTCCTGGGCACGCAGGGTCTGCACCCCGTAATAGGCCTCGGCAGGAACCTCCCGTTCGCCGAGCAGGTCGTGCTCGACGCGGGTGGCGGGACCGGTGGACGAACCGGGGTCAGTCATCGGATGAATCCTCCAGATCGGATGTGAGGCCGGCAACGCCGCCGACTCCGGCCAGCGTATCGGGGTGCAGCCCGTAGCATGTGCCCGTGCACGATGATCGCTCCCCCTTCACCCTGCGGGCCGCCTTCACACGGCAGGCCGTGCTGACCGTGGCGCTGATCGCGCTGCTGGCGATCGTGGTGATCGGTGCTGTCGCCGAGGCCGCGCTGGCCGGCGTGCTGCTCGCCCTGCTGCTGGGGACGCTCGCCGTGCTGCGCGCGGTGCTCCCGACCCGCGCGGTCGGTGCCCTCGCCGTGCGCTCGCGGTTCCTGGACGTCTCCGGGCTGTTGGTGATGGCCATCGCCCTGGCCGTGCTGTCGACCTCACCGAATCTCTGAGGGGTGCCATTCTGCGGCCGGGCCCGGCCGCAGGGCACGACGGGCGGACCGTCCGTGCAGAACGGGGGTCACCTGCCAAGGGCGATGCCGCGAAGGCGCACAAGGCGGACCCGTCCGTGCAGAGCGGGGGTGCTTCGGGACCATCCCGCAACCGTCTCGAGACCACCCCGCGACCGCCTCGCGACGACGCCGCGACCAGTCCTGACCATCTCCTAAGCGACGCTCGGCCCGGGGCTGCACAGTCGGGCGAGGAGAGCGCGGATCTGCTGGTTGCCGCGCGCCGCGGTGTGACACCATCGGGCTCGTGCCCACCGATTCCGCCAGACTCCATGCTGTCTTCGACCTCGCCATGCGGGTCGGGGTCGGCCTGCTCACCAACGGTGCAGCGGCTTCGGAGGTGACCGCGACCGTCCTGCGGGTGACCAGTTCCTCCGGCTTTCGCAACGTGTCGGTCCAGGTCACCTTCGACGAGGTGGTCATCTCCTACCTCCCCGATGAGCTGTCGACCCCGTTCACCAGGGTGCGCGCGGCCACCGGCCGGACCCAGGACTTCTCCCGCCTCGCGGCCTTCGAGGACGTCACCCACGGCTATATCACCGGCGAGATCGGTCTGGACGAGGCCCGGCACCGCGCCGCCGCGATCCCGCAGACCAGCACGATCTACAAGCCCCTGCTGGCGACGGCGGGCTTCGCGGTGATGGGCGGAGGGCTGGCCCTCAGCTTCGGCGCGGAGACGATCGTGGTGCTCGCCGCGACGCTCGCGTCGGGCCTGCTGATCACCCTCGCCGACCTGCTGGGACGCCGACAGATCCCGGCCTTCTACTCACAGGCGGTCGGGGGACTGATCGCCGTGTTGACCGCGGTGCTGGTCTCCCTCATCGATCCCACCGTGAACTCCTCGATCGTGGTCGTCGCCTGCATCATCGTGCAGCTGACGGGCCTGGCTTCGATCGGTGCCATGCAGGACGCGGTCACCGGTTGGTACGTCACCGCCGCAGGCCGCATCCTGGAGACTCTGATGCTGACGGTCGGGGTCGTCGCGGGAGTGCGCGGAGGACTGCTGCTGGCGGACATCATCGGCGTCGACATCGCGATCAGCGCCGCCATGCCCGTCACCCCGATCCTCGTGCTCGTGCTGATCGTCTCGAGCGCAGCCGCCGGGCTGGGGTACGGCATCGGCACCCAGGTCCCGCCGCGGATGCTGCTGTGGATCTCCCTGGTCGCAGCCGTCTCCGGGGTCCTGGCGAACCTGCTGTCCAGTCTGGTGATGGATCGGGTCTATGCGGCCGCCGCCGCCTCCTTCATGACCGGGGCGGCAGCGGTGATCCTGGGGGACAAGCTGCGCGCCCCGACGCTGGCCTTCGTGATGGGCGGGGTGATCCCGCTGGTGCCCGGAAGTCGCATCTACCGCGGGCTGCTGGGCCTCGGCGATGATCCGACCACGGGTGCGCTCGAGCTCTTCGGAGCGGCCGAGGTGGCCATCGGCATCGCAGCCGGCGCCGTCCTGGGGCAGCTGCTGGCCTCCCGGCTGGTCCAACACACGCGGCGCAACGCCATCGCCTACACCCCGACGATCTCCTCGCCGTTCACCACGATGCGGCGACGCCGCCTGTCCCTGGGCTCGCACCGGCCCCTCGGTTCACGCCGACGGGGGCGTCGTGGCGGGCCCCAGCCGGTCGAGCCGTCTACCATGACCGGTGAGATGACAGCGCTGTCTCCGTCGATGTTCGAGGATTCCGAGGGTCTGCCGGATCTCGAGGACCCGCGGGGGCAGCGCTCCGACCCCGAGGAGAGTCCATGAGTCGCACCGTCCTGATCGCCACGGGCAGCTACTCGAGCATCGAACGGGGCCGCGGCCGCGGCGTCGAACTGCTATCGCTCGAGGTGGGCGACCACGCCGACGGTCACGACACCGCTCTGATGATCTCCCGGCGCGCGGCCGTCGAGCTGCCCGACCCCTCTTTCGTCCTGTGGAGCCCCGACGGCTCCCTCCTGTACGCGGTGCTCGAGACCGCGCCCACCCGTGTCGTTGCCGTGCGGGTCGATGACCGGGGCGAGACCCCGCAGCTGGCGGCCGATCTCGAGTTGAGCGGCTCGGGCGGCTGCCATCTCGCCCTCGGCCGCGACCGCTCCACACTGGTGGTCTCCGACTACGGCTCCGGCACCGTGGAGACCGTGCGGCTGGACGCGGACGGTCTGCCCGTCGAGCTGATCGACGTCGACGACCATCACGACCATGCCGACGGTCTCGACCCGCACCCCCACCAGGCCGCCGCTCTGCCCGGCACCGTCCTCCTGGCTGTCCCGGACCTGGGGCTGGACCGCGTGCTCCTGTATCACCAGGAGCGGTCGGGCAGCCTCGAACCGGCCGGGGAGATCCCCGTGCCGCGCGGCAGCGGCCCTCGGCATCTGGCCGCGGACCACGAGTCCGCCCAGCTGCACATCTCGTGCGAGCTGTCGGGGAAGGTCGCGACGGCGGTCCGGGCCGCGCAGCAGTCCGCACGGGCCGCAACCCAGGGGCTGGCCCGGACCGTCCCCGGCTGGTCGGTCACCTCGACGGTGCCGGCCAGTGGCGGCGAGGGGGAGAACTTCGTGTCGCACCTGGAGCTGACGGCCGACGAATCAGCTCTGCTGGTCGCCAACCGCGGCCCGGACACCCTGTCGCTGCTGTCCCTGGGCCCGATGCGGCCCGAGGTGGCCTGCGAGGTCGAGGTGGGGGCCCACCCGCGTCACTTCACTCAGCTCGGCGACCTGGTGCTGGTCGCGGCCCAGGAGGCCGACCGCATCGATGTCCTGCGCCGACGCGAACTGGACCTGGCGGTGGCCGCCGAGCCGATCCCCTCGGCGTCGGTGAGCTGCCTCGCCGTGCGCCCCTGAGGTCCGGCTGTACCAGCAGGGCCCCGAGAAGGGGCTCAATGCCGGGCTCTGGTGACGGATACAATTTCTGTCGGCCGCATCGATCCCGGGTGATCGCGATCGATCCGCTGCCGGCCGCTCCGACCCCAGAGTTCCGGAAGGAATCCCATGACCACTGCCGCTGATGCCGGCCTGCCCGACGATCCGACCAGCAGCGGCTCCGCGCAGGATGCCGCCACGACGGTCCAGCTCTCGGCCGCGCCCGACCGTGACGCGGCGGCGCGGCGCGCCGAGGACCTGTTCATCGACTCCTTCGGGTACCGGCCCGATGGCGTGTGGTCCGCGCCCGGCCGCGTGAACATCATCGGGGAGCACGTGGACTACCAGGACGGACTGTGTGTGCCCATGGCGATCTCACATCGCTGCTTCGCCGCCGCGGCCCGCACCCCGACCGACCGGCTGCGAGTGCGCTCCGCGCAGTCCGAGACCGTGCTCGACATCGACGCGCGCGACCTGGCGCCAGGCAGAGTGGAGGGCTGGCCCGCCTACGTCGCGGGCGTGCTGTGGGCGCTGCGCCCCCACATCTCGGGCTCGACCACCCAGGGTATGGACATCATGATCGACGGCCAGGTCCCGCTGGGCGCCGGCCTGTCGAGCTCGGCGGCCCTGGAGTGCGCCGTCGCGGAGGCGATCGAATCACTGCTGAGCCTGAGCACCAGTCCGCTGCAGCGCGTGCAGGCGGCGATCACCGCGGAGACCGACTTCGCCGGAGCCTCCACGGGTGGCCTGGACCAGTCCGCCTCGGTGCTCTCGCGCTCCGGGCACGCCCTCTTCCTGGACTGCCGGGACTTCTCCACCCGCCCGGTTCCCTGGGACCTGGCAGGTCAGGACCTGGCGCTGCTGATCACGGACACCCGCGCCGAGCATTCCCACGTCGACGGGGAGTACACGGCGCGCCGCGCCGACAGCGAGCAGGCTGCGCGCGATCTGGGCGTGGGCACTTTGCGTGATGTGGACCCCTCCGCGCTCGAGGAGGTGCTGCCCACGATCACCGACGAGGTGGTCCGCCGCCGCGCCCGGCACGTGATCACCGAGATCGAACGGGTGCGTGCCTTCGACAGCCTGCTGGCCTCGGGAACGGTCCGCGAGCACGTGGCTGAGCTGGGAGCTCTCCTGGACGCCTCGCACGATTCGCTGCGCGACGACTACGAGGTGACCGTCGACCAGCTCGATGTCGCCGTCGAGGCAGCCCGTGGGGCCGGTGCACATGGAGCCCGCATGACCGGAGGCGGCTTCGGCGGCTCCACGATCGCCATGGTCGAGGCTGGAGAAGCCCAGCAGGTGGCGAGTGCGATCGCCGGCGCCTTCGCCGCTCGAGGCTTCGCCGCCCCGGAGTTCTTCCTGGCCTTGCCCAGCGAGGGCGCCGGGCAGGACCGCTGAACCGGGCGGGCGCCGAGCCCAGCACGAGGCCATCTGGCGACAGGTGACCTGGTTCCGGGCAGGTTGCGCCTGCCCACCTCGCGCCAGCCCGCCCCGCGCCGGGTGACCTGGTGCCGGGGCCACTCGCGTCAGCCCGCCCCGCGCCAGCGCACCTCGCGCCGGCTCTAGTTGGGGCCCGAAAACTTCCGGACATTGGAAGTTTTCGGGCCCCAACTGGGTGGGGACGGCGGCAGCTCATCAGGCGTGGCAGCCAGCCAGTCCTGCACTCCGGTCAGCAACCGTGACTTGACCTCGTCGGACGCTCGGGAGATGCGGATAGAGTCCGCAGCCAGATCCGCCAGCTCCGCGTCGCTGAAGCCAATCTTGCGCGCCGTCTCGTACTGGTCGAGCAGTCGGGAGTCGAACAGCAGCGGGTCGTCGGCGCCGAGCGCGATCTGGGCTCCGGCCTCGACCAGGCGTCGCAGCGGCACGTCGGTGGGCTCCCGCGTCACCCCGAGCGAGGCGTTCGAGCCCGGGCACACCTCGAGCCCGATCCCCAGGTCCACGATCCGGGCCAGCAGCTCAGGATCCTCGGCCGCCCGCACCCCGTGACCGAGCCGATCGGGCCGCAGGTGCGCCACCACGTCATGGACGTGCGAGGGGCCCAGCAGCTCGCCTCCATGGGGGACCGCGCTCAGCCCCGCCTCCCGGGCGATCCGGAACGCGGGTCCGAAGGAGGCGGTGTCCCCGCTGCGCTCATCGTTCGACAGGCCGAAGCCGACCACCGGGCCGACGTTCTTCGCGGCCAGGCGTGCCAGGGTCCGTGCGTCCAGGGGGTGACGAGTGCGGGAGGCGGCGATGATGATCCCGATGTCGACCCCGGTCTGGCGGGAGGAGATCGCGGCCTGGTCCAGCACGATCTCGATCGCCGGTGTCAACCCGCCGATGAAAGGCGCGTAGCTGGTGGGATCGACCTGCAACTCCAGCCGACCGGACCCCTCGGCCGCATCGTCCTCGGCGGCTTCGTGCATGATCCGGCGCATCGCGCCTTCGGAGTCGACCACCGCCCGGGCGGTGTCGTACTGCCGCTGGAAGCGGAACCACCCGCGGCGGGTGGGCTCTACCTGGAGGGCGACATCGTCGGTCAGGGAGCGTGGCAGGCGGATGCCGCGCTCGGCGGCCAGCTCCCACAGCGTGGACTGGCGCATCGAGCCCGTGAAGTGCAGGTGCAGATGCGCTTTCGGCAGTGCGGTCAGGTCCCGGCCGCGGGAGACGCTCACTCGGCCAGCAGCGAAGCCACCCGATCGATGCCCTCGGCGAGGTCGGCATCGTTGAGGGCGTAGGAGAAGCGCAGGTGACCGGGGGCACCGAAGGCCTCTCCGGGCACGGCCGCCACCTCCGCCTCCTCGAGGACCACGGTGGCCAGATCCGTGGAGGTCTCGACCCGTCGGCCCCGGATCTCGCGCCCCAGGGCGCCGGTGACGTCCGGGAAGACGTAGAACGCACCGGTAGGGGTGGGGACCGTGAACCCGGACACGGCCGACAGCTTCTCGACGATGGTCCGACGGCGCCGGTCGAAGGCCGTGCGCATCTCCTCGACAGCGTCCATCGGCCCGGTCAGCGCAGCGATCGCGGCATGCTGGGCGATGTTGTTCACGTTCGAGGTCAGATGCGATTGCAGGTTCGAGGCCGCGGCGATGACGTCCTGCGGGCCGACCATCCAGCCCACGCGCCAGCCGGTCATCGCGAAGGTCTTGGCCACCCCGCCGAGCACCACAGTGGTCTCGGCAAGCTCCGGGACCTGCGAGAGGACCGACACGAAGGGCACTCCGTCATAGGTCAGATGCTGGTAGATCTCATCGGTGATCACCCACAGACCGTTCCGGTGGGCCCAGCGGCCCAGCTCACCGATCTGCTCGGCGGTCATCACCGCGCCGGTGGGGTTCGAGGGCGAGCAGATCACGACGGCACGGGTGGCGTCGGTGCGGGCGGCCTCGAGCTGCTCGATCGTGGGCAGGTACCCCTGGTCGGATCCGGCCAGCACTGCCACCTCACGGGCGCCGGCGAGCCGGATCGCCTCGGGGTAGGTGGTCCAGTAGGGAGCCGGCAGCAGCACCTCGTCGCCCGGGTCCAGCAGGGTTGCAAAGGTCTGGTAGACGGCCTGCTTGCCGCCGTTGGTCACGAGCACCTGGGCGGGCTCGACCGGGAGCTGGGAGGTCTCGGAGACCGAGTCCGCGATCGCCTGGCGCAGGGCAGGCTGCCCGGCACCGGGGGAGTAGCGGTGGTTGGCGGGCTCAGGAGCCGCCTCGATCGCCGCCTCGACGATGTGGGCGGGGGTCGGGAAGTCCGGTTCGCCCGCGCCGAAGCCGATCACCGGGCGTCCGGCGGCCTTCAGCTCCTTCGCGGTGGCATCGACGGCCAGGGTGGCCGAGGGGGCGATCGCGCCGACCCGCGTGGAGATGCGGGAACGCTGGGAGGAGGGGGCTGTCTGCGGGGCATCGTCGGTGGTCACCTCTCCATCGTGTCAGAGGGGGAGCGCAGATGCCACTGCATCCGACGGTTTGAGCAGGACACGCGCGGGCCGGATCGCGGGCCGGCCCGCAGGGCTGGCTTCGGGCTGGTCGGGGCGGCGCGGGGTGATCTGTCGTCCTGCTGTGGGCCTGTGATCTGATCGGAGCCGATTCGCACCGGGCCCCGGAGGCTTGTATGCTGATCGTTGGCCCGAAGCGTCGCCCTCCCTCCGAGGGCGCGGGGCCGCGCGAGGTCCGCCTCGCGAAGGGTAGTGGCGCAATTGGTAGCGCAGCGGTCTCCAAAACCGCAGGTTGCAGGTTCGAGTCCTGTCTACCCTGCTCCTCCGGCCGGGACGTCCCGGCCGGATGCGCGAGACCCACGAGGAGATCGGACAGTCCAGACGTGAATTCCAGCCAGAACGCCCCGTCCACGCCCGTCAGCGGCGATGGCCAGGGGTCCGGGTCCTCGAACCCGTTCCTGGCCATCGGTCTGTTCGTACGCCAGGTGATCGCGGAGCTCAGGAAGATCGTCATCCCGACCCGCAGGGAGCTGATCCTCTACTCGATGACCGTCCTCGCGTTCGTCATTGTGATGATCCTGTTCATCTTCGGTCTGGATACCGCCTTCAGCTGGCTGTCCCGAGTCACGTTCTCGAACCCGGACGCGGGGCTCTGAGCCCGCCGCGAGCGGCCATGATCCGAGCAGAGCGCACCCCCCAGGCCGGGCAGATCGCCCCGATCACTCATACAGCCGTCAGGAAGGCAGGTTCACCCAGGTGAGCGAGCAGACCTCATCCCCCGAGGACTCCTACGAGGACGTCGACGACTCCCTGTCGTTCTCGTCCTCGCCCGGGACCACCTCCGCCCCGCAGGAGTCCGGCACCGCCGAGGAGCCGGCCGCCGTCGAGCCCGACCTCGAGCAGCCCGCGGACCAGACCGAGGGCGAGGCCACGAGCGGCTCCGATGACGCCTCTGCCGACGCCGCAGCGGACTCCGAGGCCGAGGACACCGCGGGCGACGAGCCCGACGCCGCGGAGGACTCCGAGGCGGCCGAGAGCGGCGAGTCCGAGGAGCCCGAGGAGGAGGACCAGCTGGCGGCCCTCAGGCGCCAGTTGCGCTCCGCCTTCGGTGAATGGTACGTCGTCCACTCCTACTCCGGCCACGAGAACCGCGTGAAGACCCAGCTGACCACGCGCACCGAGACCCAGGACATGGAGGACCACATCTTCCAGGTCGAGGTCCCGATGGAGGACGCGACCGAGGTCAAGCACGGTCAGAAGAAGATCGTGCGCCGCGTGCGGGTGCCCGGCTACGTCCTGGTGCGCATGGACCTGACCGACGAGTCCTGGCGAGTGGTCCGGGAAACCCCGGGCGTGACCGGGTTCGTCGGTAACGCCACCAACCCCACCCCGCTCTCCTTCGACGAGATCTACTCGCTGCTGGCCCCGTCCGTCGGCCTGCCTGAGAAGAAGCGCTCCGCGGCCGGTGCCGCCAAGGAGGCCGCTGCCAAGAAGGTTCCCGCCTTCGAGGTCGGCGAGTCGGTCACCGTCATGGACGGCCCCTTCGAGACCATGCCGGCGACCATCTCCGAGATCCACAGCGAGGCCCAGAAGCTCCAGGTGCTGGTGTCCATCTTCGGACGCGAGACCCCGGTCGAGCTCGGCTTCGACCAGGTCGCCAAGATCTGAAGCGTGCCGGTGGCCCCCCGGGTCACCGGAATCGGACGGAGATCACTCCCGATCCCGATCGACGCCGACGCGACGGGCAGGTAACGTCGCACCGGACCTTCGGCCGCCCCGGCGGTCGGGGATCCACTGTGGGAGGAGCGCTTGATGAGCTCCGCCCGGACCACGACACAGTTAGGAAGAGCAATGGCTCCCAAGAAGAAGATCGCGAGCATCATCAAGCTCCAGATCCAGGCCGGCCAGGCCACACCTGCGCCGCCCGTGGGTCCCGCGCTCGGCGCTGCCGGCGTGAACATGATGGAGTTCGTCAAGGCCTACAACGATGCGACCGCCGACCAGCGCGGGAACATCATCCCGGTCGAGATCACGGTGTACGAGGATCGCTCGTTCACCTTCATCACGAAGACCCCGCCGGCCGCTGAGCTCATCAAGAAGGCCGCCGGCCTGCAGAAGGGCTCCTCGACGCCGCACACCGACAAGGTCGGCAAGATCACCCAGGC
>DWZH01000035.1 GCA_019118275.1 Candidatus Brachybacterium merdavium
ATCTCCGCCTTGATGAAGCCGCGCTCGAAGTCGGTGTGGATGACGCCGGCGGCCTGGGGCGCTGTGGCTCCCTTGGGGATGGTCCAGGCGCGAGATTCCTTGGGGCCGGCGGTGAGGTAGGTCTGCAGACCGAGCGTGTCGAAGCCGACGCGGGCCAGCTGGTCCAGGCCCGACTCCTCCTGACCGGTGGATTCGAGCATCTCGGCGGCCTCGTCCTCGTCGAGCTCGATGAGCTCGGACTCGAACTTGGCGTCCAGGAAGATCGCCTCGGCCGGGGCGACCAGGGCGCGCATACGTTCCTGCATCTCGGTGTCCGCCAGCCCCTCCTCGTCGGTGTTGAACACGTAGATGAAGGGCTTGGCGGTCATCAGCTGCAGCTCGCGCAGCGCGGCGGTGTCGATACCGGCGGCCTCGGCCCCCTGGAAGAGGGTCTTGCCGGTCTCCAGCAGGGCCTTGGCCTTGGTGACGTTCTCGAGCACGGTGGGCTCGATGAGCCCGCGCTTGGTCTCCTTCTCCAGCCGCTGCATCGAGTTCTCGATGGTCTGGAGGTCAGCCAGGATCAGCTCGGTGGTGATGATCTCCATGTCACCCGAGGCGTCGACGGAGCCCTCCACCCGAGCCACGTCGGGGTCGCTGAAGGCACGGGTGACCTGGCAGATCGCCTCGGCTTCACGGATGTTCGCGAGGAACTTGTTGCCCAGGCCCTCGCCTTCGCTGGCTCCCTTGACGATCCCGGCGATGTCGACGAAGGACACGGTCGCCGGCAGCAGCTTCTGGCTGCCGAACACGGTGGCGAGCTCCGCCAGGCGTGGGTCGGGCAGCGGCACCACACCGACATTGGGGTCGATGGTCGCGAAGGGGTAGTTCGCGGCCAACGCCTCGGCGCGCGTCAGAGCATTGAACAGGGTGGACTTGCCGACGTTGGGCAGTCCCACGATTCCGATAGTAAGAGCCACGGGTCCGGATTCTACGGGGAGACCCTGCCCTAGCCCATTCGGTTGCCCGGAGAGGCCGCCCACAATGCCGGGCGGCACGTCGACACCCATCGGGGTGAGCGGAGGCGGCCTGATCACGTCGGTTCGCAGCACCGGACGGCCGTCCCGTGCCCTCCAGATCTCGCGAACATGTCACACGTCGCGGGCACCGGTTGTCGACGACGCATGACGTGTGGCGTGGCGACGTCGGTTCGTCACACCTCCGTGGTGTGCTGACGCCATGAACGGAACACAGATGCTCCTTCTCGGCCTGGTTCTGGGTGCGGCCATCGGTGTCGTCGCGACCTGGATGGTGCTTCACGAGCGGGTCCGAACCCTCCGCGAGTCCCAGCGAGCCGACTCGGAAGCCACCGGACAGCTGCTGCGTCTGGCCGACGAGCGTCACGAACGCGATGTCGCCCGCCGTGACGCCGCCGAAGAGGAACGCGAGGCTGAGCTGCACCGTACACTCGCCCCGATCACAGCCACGCTCTCCCATCTCGAGCGATCCCTGGCCCGGTCCGAGGCTGCCCGCGCCGAGGCGGAGGGTGCTCTGCGTTCCCATATCCATCAGCTCGCCCAGCGCGCCGAGTCGCTGGAGTCCGGCACCAGTGCGCTCACCGCGGCGCTGCGCGCCCCGACTTCCCGTGGCCGCTGGGGTGAGGTGCAGCTGCGCAGCATCGTCGAGGCCGCCGGGATGCTCGAGCACGTCGATTTCAGCGAGCAGCACGCCGGGGTGCGGGCCGATGGCCACAAGGGTCAGCGGCCCGATCTGGTGGTGCACCTGTCCGGGGACCGGCACGTGGTGGTCGATGCGAAGGCCCCGATGGATGCCTACCTCGATGCGATGTCCGAGACCGACCCGCAGCGGGCGAAGGATCGCCGGTCCGCGCATGCCAAGGCGCTGCGCCAGCACGTCGACCAGATCTCCGCCAAGGGGTACTGGAAGGCGCTCGGGGACACCCCGGAGTTCACGGTGCTGTTCGTGCCCAGCGACGGGGTGCTGGCCGCCGCTCTGGACACCGATCCCGGTCTGCTCGAGCACGCTTTCGCCAAGGACGTGATCGTCGCCTCCCCCGCCACACTCATGGCGCTGCTGCGGACCGTCGCCCACACCTGGCGCACCGATGCCCTCAATCGTGATGCCCGGATGGTGCTCGATGCAGGCCGGGAGCTGCACCATCGGCTGGGCACCATGACGGGGCACCTGGCCAAGGTGGGCCGCTCTTTGGACTCCTCGGTGGCCGCCTTCAACGAGTCGGTCGGCTCCCTGCAGTCCCGCGTGATGGTCACGGCACGGAAGTTCGAGGACCTCGGGCTGACGGCGACGCAGCTTGATGACGTCGAACAGCTGACGCGACGGGCACGCACCCTGGAGGATTCGGAGATCGCGGATCTGGCTGCGCCGTCCGAGGGGCTGACGGGTGGCCCTGACTCTGAGGATCACGCCGGCTGAGCGACCCCGAGGCGTTCCGCCGGAACGCCTGCGCCATCGGCGGCGAGGGCGGAAGACCTGCTCGGGCGGACGTGAACGGGGAGTCTCTCCTGCTCGACCATCAGCGCCCACATGATGCGCCTGTACAGCGCGGAATTGGGCGTCCTGGGATGCGCGAAGGGGCCGTCATCGCCGTGTCCGATGTCGGCGCGCGGAGCGCCGGCCACGGCGTCGCTCTCGGCCGAAGGGCCTGCAATGCCTCCCGATCCTGGCGCGCGGCAGTGCCAGCTGGCGGCCCGACCACCGGGCCGCCGTTCAGGATTCGGCGGTGGCGCGTTCGCCGGTGGGCTTGATCCGACGGTCGCTCTCACCGCGGGCCTTCATCTCCTGGCGCAGCTCTCGCGGCAGGGAGAACATGAGGTCCTCGGTGGCGGTGCGAACGGGCTTCACGTCTCCGTAACCGCGCTCGGCCAGCACACCCAGCAACTGCTGGACCAGCACATCCGGCACGGAGGCACCGGAGGTGACGCCCACCGTCTCGACGCCCTCGAACCATTCCTCGCGCAGCTCGTGGACCGAGTCGATGCGGTGGGAGGCCTTCGCGCCGGCCTCCTTGGCCACCTCCATCAGGCGCACCGAGTTGGAGGAGTTCGGGGAACCGACCACCAGCACCAGGTCCGCGTCCGGAGCGATCTTCTTGATCGCGACCTGACGGTTCTGGGTCGCATAGCAGATGTCGTCGCTGGGCGGGGACTGCAGGGACGGGAAACGCTCGCGCAGCTTGTCGACCGTCTCCATGGTCTCGTCGACGCTCAGGGTGGTCTGCGACAGCCACACCACGCGCTCGGGGTCCTGCACGGTCACGTCACCGACGTCGTCGGGCGAGTTGACGATCTGGACGTGATCGGGGGCCTCACCGGCCGTTCCCTCGACCTCTTCGTGGCCCTCGTGGCCGACCAGCAGGATGTCGTAGCCCTGGCGGGCGAAACGGACGGCTTCCTTGTGCACCTTGGTCACCAGCGGGCAGGTGGCGTCGATGGTGCGCAGGTTGCGCTCCTCGGCCATCTCGCGGACCTTCGGGGAGATGCCGTGGGCGGAGAAGATCACCAGGGACCCCTCGGGGATCTCGTCGACCTCCTCGACGAAGATCGCGCCCTTCTCCCTCAGACGGTCGACGACGAACTTGTTGTGCACGATCTCGTGGCGCACGTAGATGGTCTCGTCGTAGTGCTCGAGGGCCCGTTCGACGGCGACCACAGCCCGGTCGACGCCCGCGCAGTAGCCGCGCGGTTCGGCAAGAAGGACAGTTCCGGTAGTCACCGCTCCATCGTAGGAAACCCTCGGCGCCGACGGCAGGGTCGTGCGGGAAGACTCACCAACCCTCCACAGCCGCCGACGGTCCCCGCTCGGCCGGTCGGGCAGTGGACTGTCGTGGGGACGTGCCAGAGTGTTCCCATGATCCAGACCCCTCCCGAGCCAGGCGCCGGCGCCGAGCCGCCCCGCCGCACCCTGGCCGCCACCGCCGCCCAGACCACCGCGGAGAACCCCTGGCCGCTACGGCAGCTGTCGGTGAAGGTCGGCGAGTACGTCGCACGGATGTCCCCGCTGTGGGTCGAGGGCGAGATCGTCCAGTTCAACCGTCGGCCCGGGGCCGGGATATCGTTCATGACACTGCGGGATGTGGACGTGGACATGTCGTTCTCCGTGCCGGTGCGCCAGTACGTGCTGCGCGGCCTGGCGATCGATCCGGTCCCGGGGGCGCGCGTGGTGGTCCACGCCAAACCCACGTTCTGGACCAAGCGGGGCAGCCTCCAGCTCGAGGCCGATGACATCCGGCCGGTGGGGCTGGGCGAGCTGCTCGCCCGTCTCGAGCAGCTCAAGCGGGTGCTGACCGCCGAGGGCCTGTTCGAGGCCTCCCGCAAGCAGCCGCTGCCGTTCCTGCCGCGCACGGTCGGGCTGATCTGCGGGCGCGAGTCCGCCGCGGAGCGGGACGTGGTCGTCAACGCCCGCCGCCGCTGGCCGGCCGTGCGGTTCGAGATCCGGGAAGTGGCGGTGCAGGGCGCCAAAGCGGTCCGGGAGGTCTCCGCGGCGCTGCGGGAGCTCGATGCGCTCGAGGAGGTCGACGTCATCATCGTCTCCCGCGGCGGCGGCTCTCTCGAGGACCTGTTGCCCTTCTCCGACGAGCAGCTGGTGCGCCTGGTGGCCGGGGCCTCCACTCCGATCGTGTCCGCCATCGGCCATGAGGTCGACACCCCGCTGATCGATCTCGCGGCCGATGTGCGCGCCTCCACCCCCACCGACGCCGCCAAGAGCGTGGTCCCTGACATCCAGGCCGAGCTGGAGCAGCTGACCCTGGCCCGCACCCGGCTGCGCACCGCCATCCGCTCCCGTCTGGAACGTGAGCAGTCGTCGCTGGAGGCGATCCGCTCTCGCCCCGTGTTGGAGAACCCCTCCACGATCCTGGCCGGCCGCGCCGATGAGATCCGCTCACGCATCGCTCTGGCCCGCACCCTGGCCGGGGCCCGCCTGGACCGCGCCCAGGACGAGATCCGGCACCTGGGCACCCAGGTACAGGCGCTGAGCCCCCTGGCCACGCTCGAACGCGGCTACTCCGTGGTGCAGACCGCCGATGGCACCATCGTGCGCACCCCCGAACAGACCGAGACCGGCCAGGCCCTCTCGGTGCGCGGTGCCGGCGGGCGCTTCGGGGTCGAGCGCACCGCCCACGACCCTTACACCCCGCCCACGGCCTGAGACCCACTCGACCACCCGCCCTGAACAGATCCCCAGGAGCAGCACATGACAGAGCAGACCGCACCCCACTCCCCCGACGAACACGAGCCCACCGGAGCATCGCCGACCCCAGCCGTCGAGCCGGTCGTCGAGAAGGAGCTGCCGGAGGACATCGCCTCCCTGTCCTACGAGGCCGCCCGGGATCAGCTGGTCGAGGTCGTGCGCCGCCTGGAGTCCGGGCAGGGCGGCCTGGAGGAGTCCATCAGCCTGTGGGAGCGCGGCGAGATGCTCGCCCGACGCTGCCAGCAGTGGCTGGACGGGGCGCGCGAGCGCCTCGAGGACGCTGTCGCCGCGCGCCGGCCAGGAGACTCCCCCGAGCAGTGAACCGATGTTCGGCGGCGATCAGCTCAGGGATTCGATCGCTGCCGAGGCGAGCACTTCCAGCTCCTCGAGCTCTCCCTCGCCGCGAGTGACGAAGCCCCACCCCTCGCCGTCACAGGCGACCGCGTGAAGGCCCTGGCCGTCACCGCTGCCGCTGAGCACCTGGCAGTCGACCCCATCGATCTGCTGTTCCTGCTCGACCACGGCTCCCGGAACGGCGGACGACAGCATCGCCGCGCTGAGCTGCGGGCCCTGGACCAGGACCACCAGCTGCCCCTGGGGTGAGGTGTAGTCGATCTGCCAGCGCGGCTCCTGGCCGTCGTCGAAGCGGGCCGAGCGCTCCTGCCAGGTGTCACCGGGCTCGGGCACCGCGACGGAGAACCCCGCGGCGGCCTCGGCACGCTCGGCGCTCGCGGCGACATCCACGCGGGAATTCTCCGGCGTCTCCTGTTCGGTGATGCTCCCCGCCCCGAAGAAGGAGATGCCCACCACCACGACGATGGCCATGGTCAACCCCAGCGCCCACAGGATGTTGCGCAACGAGGTGTTCTTGCGGTTGGGCAGTTCGTAGCTCGACTTCGGCGCGGGCTGTGGAGCCGGCGCGGAGTCCTCGGGACGTTCGTGCATGACCCCCATCATCCCTGACTCCGCTGGGCCCTCCATATGCGATGATCGACCGGTGACCGCGACATTCCTCATCGTCGGAGAAGCACTCACGGACATCGTCGTCGACGCCGGCGGCAACCGTCGTGAGCATCCCGGCGGCTCCCCCCTGAACGTGGCCGTGGCTCTGGGCCGGCTGGGCCATCGCTGCCACCTGCTCACCCATATCGGCTGCGACGAGCGCGGCGACGCGATCCGCGACCACCTGGCGGAATCACACGTCGTGCTGACCGCGGCCAGCACAGGTGATCACCCCACCTCCACCGCGGCCGCCACCCTGGACGCGTCCGGGGCAGCGACCTACGAGTTCGACCTGACCTGGGATCCCGACCCGGCCGGGCTGCCCGAGCAGGTGCAGGCCGTGCACGCCTCCTCGATCGCCGCCGTGCTCGACCCCGGCGCGCGCACCGTCACCGAGGTGCTGCGGCGCTGCCGGGCCACGTCGACGATCAGCTATGACCCCAATGTGCGCCCCACCCTGATGGGCACCCGCGCCGCGGTACGTGAGCGGGTCGAGGCGAACATCGCGCTGAGCGACGTGGTCAAGGCCTCCGATGAGGACATCGCCTGGCTCTACGACACCGATGACCTCGAGGACGTCGTGGCCTCCTGGCGCGAGCTCGGGCCGGGCCTGACGGTCATGACCCGCGGCGCGGAGGGCGCCGTCGGTTTCTCCTCCGGTGGCCGGGTGCAGGTCGCTCCGGTCGTGGTCGACGCCGTCGACACGGTCGGCGCCGGTGACACCTTCTCGGCGGGCATCCTCGATGCCCTCGCCGCCCGGGGGCTGCTCGGCGCCGCCCAGCGCGAGGAGCTGCATGCGATGCCGGCCGACGACGTCGCCACCGTCCTGCGCCGTGCCTCCGGGCTGGCCGCCATCACCGTCTCCCGGGCCGGGGCGAACCCGCCGTGGAGCCATGAGCTGACCTGAGTCGGCCACAGACCATTGATCCGAACCGACCACGAAACACGATCCGAGGGAGGCATCGTCATGTCCGAGTCCACGCCCACCGCTGAGCAGGACGGCTACCGCATCGAGCACGACACCATGGGCGAGGTGCGAGTGCCTGCCTCGGCCCTGTACCGCGCGCAGACCCAGCGCGCGGTGGAGAACTTCCCCATCTCCGGGCAGGGACTGGAGCCCGCGCACGTCCACGCCCTGGCACAGGTGAAGAAGGCCGCCGCTCGCGCCAATGCCGAGCTGGGGGTGCTGGACCCGGCGATCAGCGAGGCGATCGTGACCGCCGCGGGTCAGGTGATCGCCGGCGATCATGACGACCAGTTCCCGGTCGACACCTACCAGACTGGTTCGGGCACCAGCTCGAACATGAACATGAACGAGGTGCTGGCCACGATCGCCAGCCGCGCCGCTGGCACCGAGGTCCACCCCAACGATCACGTCAACGCCTCGCAGTCCTCCAACGACGTCTTCCCCACCTCGGTGCACGTGGCCGTGACCGCCGCGGTGGTCGAGAAGCTGCTGCCCTCACTCACCCATCTGGCCGAGACGCTGGAGACCAAGGCCGAAGCATGGCAGGAGGTCGTCAAGGCGGGCCGCACCCACCTGATGGACGCCACCCCGGTGACCCTGGGTCAGGAGTTCGGCGGGTTCGCCGCACAGCTGCGCTACGGCATCGAGCGCGTCGAGGCCGCTCTGCCGCGCACCGCGGAGGTCCCCCAGGGCGGCACCGCCGTGGGCACCGGCATCAACACCCCGACCGGTTTCCCGCAGAAGGTGATCGCCAACCTCGCCGAGCAGACCGGCCTGCCGATCACCGAGGCCCGCAACCACTTCGAGGCCCAGTCCAACCGCGACGGCCTGGTGGAGATGTCCGGTGCGCTGCGCACCATCGCGGTGTCGGTCACCAAGATCTGCAACGATCTGCGCTGGATGGGCTCGGGCCCCAACACCGGCCTGGGCGAGATCGCGATCCCGGACCTGCAACCGGGCTCCTCGATCATGCCGGGCAAGGTCAATCCCGTCATCCCCGAGGCGGTGCTGATGGTGTGCGCCAAGGTGATCGGCAACGACGCGGCCGTGGCCTGGGGCGGTGCACAGGGCTCCTTCGAGCTGAACGTGCAGATCCCGCTGATGGGCACCAGCTTGCTGGAGTCGATCCGTCTGCTGGCCAACGCCTCGGTGGCGCTGGCCGACAAGACCGTCGACGGCCTGGTCGCCCATGAGGACAAGGCCCGTTTCTACGCCGAGGCGAGCCCGTCGATCGTGACCCCGCTGAACAAGCTGATCGGCTACGAGAGCGCCGCCAAGATCGCCAAGCACGCCGTGGCCGAGGAGATCTCCGTGCGGGAGGCGACCCTCGCGCTGGGCTTCGTGGAGCGCGGTGAACTGACCGAGGAGCAGCTGGATTCGGCGCTGGACGTGCTCTCCATGACTGGGCCTCAAGCCTGATCGACGTACTGCGAGGAACGAGCGGTAGGAGAACGGACCGTCCGCGGCACGGAGCCGCGGACGGTTCCCACGCTCGTCGGCATGAGCCGGAAGGGACCCCGCGCCCGACGACGCGTTGATCTCCCTTTCGATCCCTGCTGTTCGCCAGCGCACCCTGTGGGCGAAGGATGCAGTGCGCTCGTGCGCACCTCAGCGCGTGACACGTTCCCGCAGGAACGGGAGCACCCCGCTGTTGCCCTCACCAGCATCTACCGCGAGACCTGGACCTGCGCCGGAGGTGAAGCCTGCGGCGTGCCCGGGTCTGATCGGTGGGACAGTGGAGATCCTGGGCGATGCCGCTGGCTCATTCCCAGCGGAACACCCGCACCGCGATCCCGACGCTCAGCGCGATCCACACCAGGCACACGACCACGTCCTGCCAGCTCCCGTCGCCACCGGCGATCGCGGTGTGCAACAGCTCAGCGGAGGCACCGCCCGGGGTCAGGTCGGTCAGGGTCTGCGCCCAGTCGGGGAAGGCGGCACGCGGGATCCACAGCCCGGCGGTGAACCACATGACGACCACGACCACGTTACCGACCCCGGCCAGTACCTTGACGTTGGGGATCAGTGCGCACAGCACGGCCCCTATCGCCAGGAACACGGCATTCATCAGCACGACCACGAAAGCTAGCAGGAACGGCTGCTCCGGCGGCCTTCCCCCGGCGACCACTGTGATCAGCACGATCGCGGTGGCGACGGTCAGCCCCAGCACGGCATGCACGGCGACGCTGGCGCCCAGGACGGAGGAGGGCGGCACCGGGGTGGTGCGGAGCCGGCGCAGGAACCCGGATTCACGGTGCATACCCAAGGTCTGGGGCATCGACATCACGCCGGTGACGGTCACCGAGAACATCACGATCGGGGCGGTGAAGGCCACGATCACACTCAGTCCGCCGAAAGCTTCGACGGGCACACGGGTGGCCGGGATCACCGCCATGACGATGATGGCCAGCAGCGGCAGGCCGACGGCGAAGATCACGGAGGCGGGTGAGCGGTAGATCTGCCGGGCCTCGGCGCGGGTGAGAGCGGCAAGAGCGGTCATCGGACGGCCTCCTCGGCGTCGGCGCGCTCTGGATGGTCGGCAGGGTCAGGGCGGTCGGCAGGGTCAGCATGATGAGCGCCCGGGGGCGCAAGACCGTCGTCTGCTCGGGCGGGGCCGACGACTGCGCTGGTCAGCCGGTGATAGGCGTCCTCGAGGGTGGGCCGGTCGACGCTGACCCCGGTGGCGCGCACCCCGAGCTCGGCCAGATGAGCGAGCACTGCCTGAGGACTGGCGTCTCCCCCGTCGACGGTGATCGCTCCTCCGGCACGCCGTACCCGGCGCACGCCCTCGCAGCCCTCCAGGCCACGCAGCGTGGTCTCGTCGACGTCGGCGGTGAAGGTGGTGTGCTGGATGCCGGTGCGGCCGACGATCTCCTGCGGGGAGCCGTCGGTGATGATCCGTCCGTTTTGGACGATCACCATCCGGTCGCACAGCTTCTGCGCTTCCTCCATGGAATGGGTGACCAGCAGCATCGTCATGCCCTCGGCGCGGCGCCGTTCGAGCTGAGCCCAGATGCGGCGGCGGGCGGCAGGGTCCAGCCCGGTGGTCAGCTCGTCGAGGATCGCGATGCGTGGCTGTCCGATCAGGGCCAGGGCCACCGACAGGCGCTGCTGCTGACCCCCGGAAAGCTTCGCGAACGTCTGGCCGGCCTGGGCGGTCAGGTCGAACTCCTCGAGCAGGTCATCGGGCCGCAGCGGATCGGGATAGAAGGAGGCGAACAGCTCGAGCACCTCGCGGGTGCGCAGCACCGGGGGCACCTGGATCTGTTGCAGCTGGATGCCCAGGAGCCGTCGCAGCTCGGGGGTGGGGCGGGCCGGGTCGATGCCGTCGATGGTGATGGTGCCGCCGTCTCGGTCTCGCAGACCGCCCAGGCATTCGACCACGGTGGTCTTGCCGGCGCCGTTGGGGCCGGCGACGCCCAGGATCTGGCCCTGGTCGACGTCGAGGTCGACGCCGTGCAGGACCTGCCGGTCCCCGTAGCTCTTGGTCAGTCCGCGAAGGGAGATGAGTGCCATGCCCTCATCATCCGGCGGTCGCGCCCGCCGGAGATCGACCGGTCAGAGGCGGCCGGGTCCACCGATCGATGGATCTCCCCCGTGCGTCCGCCGCAGGTTTCGCCATCGGTGCCGGATGCGCGCCCAGCGCCAGTGGCTTCCAAACGCCGGAGCCAGCAGAACAGGCCACCGGCCCCTCGCCCCAGCAGATCAGAGCACCGGCTCGTCCAGGACGTGGGTGACCAGTTCGGCGACCTTGGAGCGCTCCGAGCGCTGCAGGGTGACGTGGGCGAACAGCTCGTGCTCCTTGAGCGCCTCGACCACCGAGGCGATCCCGTCATAGCGGCCGATCCGCAGGTTGTCGCGCTGGGCGATGTCGTGGGTGAGCACCACGCGGGAGTTCTGACCGATGCGCGAGAGCATCGTCAGCAGCACGTTGCGCTCGAGCGACTGGGCCTCGTCGACGATCACGAAGGCGTCGTGCAGGGAGCGTCCGCGGATATGGGTCAGCGGCAGCACCTCGAGCATGCCGCGGGAAGCGACCTCGTCGATCACGTTCTGGGACACCATCGAGCCGAGTGTGTCGAAGACCGCCTGCCCCCAGGGACCCATCTTCTCGCCCTGGTCGCCCGGCAGGTACCCGAGCTCCTGACCGCCCACCGCGTACAGGGGGCGGAAGACCATGATCTTGCGCTGGGCGCGCCGCTCGAGTACGGCCTCCAGGCCGGTGCACAGGGCCAGAGCGCTCTTGCCGGTGCCGGCGCGACCACCGAGGGAGACGATCCCGATCGACTCGTCCAGCAGCAGGTCGATGGCGATGCGCTGCTCCGCGCTGCGCCCGGAGACGCCGAAGACGGACTGGTCGCCGGGCACCAGCCTGACCTGCTTGTCACGGGTGATGCGTCCCAGCGCGGATCCGCGGGGGCTGGTGACGGTCACGCCCGTGTGCACGGGGTGATGGGCGACCTCGGGGATGTCGATCAGCTCGCCGTCGTAGAGGTCGCTCATCCGCTGCTCGTCCACACCGGCGGTGACCATCCCGGTGTAGCCGCGGTCGCGGGCCAGCGCGGCCCGGTACTCCTCGGCGTGGATGCCGGAGGCCGAGGCCTTGATCCGCATCGGCAGATCCTTGGAGACCAGGACCACGTGCTTGCCCTCCAGCTGCAGGTTCTTGGCGACCGCGAGGATGCGCGTGTCGTTGTCCCCGAGGCGGAACCCGTCGGGCAGCGAGGAGGTGGACTGGTGGTTGAGTTCGACGTGGACATGACCGCCGTCCTTGCCGATCGGCAAGGGGACCGACAGGTTCCCGTGGCGGTCGCGCAGGTCATCGAGGATCCGCAGAGCCTGGCGGGCGAAGTAGCCGAGGTCGGGGTGGTGGCGCTTGGCCTCGAGCTCGGTGACCACGACGATCGGCAGCACGATGTCGTGCTCGGCGAACCGGGTCAGCGACAGCGGGTCGGCCAGCAGCACCGAGGTGTCCAGCACGTAGGTGATCAGGCCGGTCTCGATGTCCGTCAGCAGCTGCTGCGCCACCTCGGGACGCAGTGAGGGCACCACCGGGTCCCCGCCCGCATCCGGAGGATCCGGCATCGTCCCCGTTGCGTGGAAACTGCTCCGGCCCGCGGTATCGGTATCGGTGGGCGTGGTCTCGCGGGCCGTGGTGGTCTCGTCCATGGGAGCCTCCCGTCAGGGTCCGGATGCCTGGACGGTATCCCTGTCCAGGCCACCGGTCGGGCGCGTCCCGCGGGGGCGGGCACGACATTCACCCGATCGTCATCGGGAGTTCCGCTGCCCTCCCGATGGCGTCATCCTCGCACCCCAGCGGGGCCGGGAGGCGGCGCTGCGTCGATGCCCTGGTCGCGGGCGCGTCGCCGGAACGTGCCGTAGCTCGCCGGGACGTGTCGCGGTGCGCCCGGACGCGTCGGGGTGTGCCGGGACGCGTCGGGGCATGCAGGGGCGGGGCGCGGCGATCATCGCCCGATCACGATCTTCCTCGGACGCGGCGGGGCGGGAGGCTTCGCGTCGGGGCTCAGGCCCCGAAGCGGCGCTCGCGCTTGCAGAAATCTCGCAGGGCCCGCAGTAGATCCACCCGCCGAAACCCGGGCCAGTAGGTCTCGCAGAACCAGTACTCGGAGTGGACCGACTGCCACAACAGGAAGCCCGACAGCCGCTGCTCCCCCGACGTGCGGATGATCAGGTCCGGATCCGGCTGGCCACGGGTGTAGAGATGCTCGGTGATCGACTCGATGCTGATGGCCTCGGCGATCTGCTCGGGGTCCATGCCCCGCTGCCCCAGGTCGCGCACGAGCTCGCGCACCGCGTCGACGATCTCCTCCCGGCCGCCGTATCCGATCGCCACGTTGACGGTCAGCCGCGCATCGGCCGGAGCGTCCTGCTGGGTGCGGGCGATCACCGCGCGCACCTCCTCGGGCAGGGCCTCGGCATTGCCGGTCAGGCGCACGCAGTACCCGGCATCGACGATCTTGTCGACCGTGGTGGTGATGATGCCGTACAGCGCTCCCAGCTCCTCGGCGGGCCGGCTGACGTTGTCGGTGGACAGCATCCACACTGTCACCAGCGGGATGTCCAGGTCCACGCACCAGGACAGGAACTCGACGATCTTGGCGGCCCCCATCCGGTGGCCCTCGGCGGTGGTGGCGCCGGCGGCCTTGGCCCAGCGACGGTTGCCGTCGACGATCACTCCCAGGTGCTGCGGAAGGTCGTAGGTCTCCAGCTCCTTGGTCAGCCGTCGCTCGTAGACCCGGTAGAGAAGGCCGTCGTCCTCCATGGAGACCTCCGTTCCGCGCTGGCAGGCCGCATCCGTGCAGCGGCCTCCCCTGGGCCGCATCCTCCCATTGTCCGTGATGCGGCGCCGTGACCTGCCCGATCCCGGAGAATCCACACCGGATCGACACAGTGCCGCCACCCTGGAGTTACGCAGGCGTAGATTAGGGTGGTGCCATGAGCTCCGGTCCCCGCCGCGATCACACCGGTCCCGGCTCCGCCCCTGCCACTGCGAGCCGGGACGATCCCGCCCGGACCCCGGACGATGCCGCCCTGCGCGAGGCTGTCGAGGCGGTCTCCGAGACCGGGCCCGACCGCGGTCTGCTCGACGATGACATCCCCTCGGCGACCGATCACCCCTTCGCCCCCAGGACGCTCACGCACGCCATGGCCGCGCGCGCCCGCCAGCTCGGGTTGCAGCTGCCCAAGCCTCGTCTGCGCGGGATGCTGCACCTGTTCGCCTTCCCCGCCACGATGGTGGCGGGGCTGGTGCTGGTCGCCCTCGGCGAGAGCCTGGCCATCCGCCTGGCGTGCGTGATCTTCGTGGTCACCGCCGGACTGCTGTTCGGGGTCAGCGCCACCTACCACCGCGGCACCTGGTCGCCGCAGCGCGCGATCATGCTGCGCCGCTTCGATCACGCCAACATCTTCCTGATCATCGCGGGAACCTACACCCCGATCGCAGTGGCGCTGCTGCAGCCGCGCCAGGCGGTGACCCTGCTGGGCATCGCCTGGGGCGGGGCCGCCGTCGGCGTGGCCTTCCGTCTGTTCTGGACCGGAGCTCCGCGCTGGCTGTACGTGCCCGCCTACATCGCCCTGGGCTGGGTGGCGGTGTTCTACATGCCCCAGCTGCATGCCGGCGGCGGTTGGCCGGTGGTGTGGCTGCTGCTGGCCGGAGGCCTGGCCTACACCGCCGGGGCGGTGGTCTACGCGCTCAAGCGGCCCGATCCCTCGCCCGTCTGGTTCGGGTTCCACGAAATCTTCCATGCCGGCACGCTGGCGGGCTTCGCATGCCACTTCGTGGCGGTGGCGATCTCGGTGCGCTGAGCCGAGCTCAGTCCCCCTGCGGAGGCCTGCTGAAGTCCGTGCCGGCGTCGCCGTCCGGCCCGCCGGCTCCCTCGCCCTGGTTCGCGGCATCGCCGTCCGGCTCTCCGGCGCCCGCGTCCCGGTTCGCAGCGTCGTCGTCGGAGCCCCTGTCGCCTTCACGCTCCGCGGCCCCGTCCGCCTCTGCGGGCTCCTCGCCCGACGGATCCTGGGCGGCCCCCTCCCGCTCGGCAGCCATCCGCTGCTCGACACGCTCGGTGGCCTGAACCCGGCGCACCCGCCGGGTCATGTCGAGCACCAGCAGCACCACGACCGCGGCGAGCAGGAACATGGTGATGAATCCCGGCAGCCCCGGGGAGACCGTGACGGGATTGAACTCCTCGACGTCCGAGGGCGGGCTCGCCAGCACCTCGCCGAGCATCTCGAATCCGCCGCCGGCCGGTGGCCCGCTCACTGTCGTGCCCCGGCCAGCTGCTCGGCATCCACCCGCAGGCCGGCGAACAGATCCGTTTCAGGCAGCTGCACACCGATGCGCGAGAGGTGCAGCTCGTAGTCGTCGGTGCCCCAGGCGGCCCGCTCGACCTCGTGCGGGATGCGGAAGAACGCCCCGTCGGGATCAACCTGGGTGGCGTGGGCGCGCAGCGCGTCGTCACGCACCTGCAGGAAGTCGCGCACATCGATACGCGTGGTGAGCAGGCGGTCCTTGCGCTCGTCGTAGCGCTGGAGCATCTGCTCGAGCTCCTCACCGGGCTCTCCCTGCTCACGAAGGTGCCGAGCGATGGCCGCGAACCGCTGCCGGTGGAAACCGTTGATGTAGTAGAGCTTGGCGATTGCCCAGGGCTCACCGAGCTCGGGCGCGAAGTCTGCATCGGCGGCCAGCTCGTAGGCTGCCAGCGAGACCCGGTTGACCTGGACGTGGTCGGGGTGCGGGTAGCCACCGTTCTCGTCATAGGTCGACATCACGTGCGGGCGCAGGCGCCGGACCGCCTCGACCAGCGGGCGGGCGGCCTCCTCCACGTCCAGCGTCGCGAAGCTGCCCTCGGGCAGCGGCGGCAGCGGATCGCCTTCGGGCAGCCCGGAGTCGATGAAGCCCAGCCACTCATGGTCGACGCCCAGGATCTGCTGTGCCCGGGCCATCTCGATACGGCGCACTGCCGGCAGGTCGGCGGAGATGGTGGTGTCGTGGCGCAGGCGGGGGTTCAGCACGTCACCGCGCTCGCCCCCGGTGCAGGTCAGCACGGTGACCTCGACGCCCTCGCGGGCGTAGCGGGCCATTGATCCAGCGCCCTTGGAGGACTCGTCGTCGGGGTGGGCGTGCACGGCCACCATCCGCAGGGATTCATCGGGGACGGGAAGCTGGACGCTCACAACACTCCTCGGTCTGGACATCGGATGGGATGGGATGGGGCGGGGATGCGGTTCCGGGGCCCGGTGGTGCGCGCCTGCGCGCGGCACCACCGCTTGAGTTTACGCCACCTCCCCCACGGGGCGACGCCCCTGCGTGGCCGACGACACCCCGACCGGACGGGCCCGCCCGGGAGCCTTGCAGGCGCGGTCTGGGACACTGGAGGGATGAACGAGTCCTCGGATCGGCTCGCCGAGCGGTATGGCAAGCCGATCATCTCTCCTCGCGCCGGGAAGGTCATCGCCATCGTGGCCGGACTGCTCCTGCTGGCCATCGTGTCGTTCATGGGTCTGAACTACGCCGACCGTCCGGTGAGCTCGGATGTGCTCACCTACGAGCACGTCGCCTCCGACCGGATCGCGGTGGAGTTCACGGTGTCCATGGACCCGGGCACCGAAGCGGTCTGCTCGCTCCAGGCCATGAACGAGGGGCGCGCCCAGATCGGCTTCGTCGAGGCCACCGTGCCCGCTCAGAGTCAGCGCCACAGCAGCCATCGCGTGGAGATCGCCACCCAGGGAGAGGCCGTTTCCGCCGAGGTCCTGGGTTGCGAGCCACTCTGATCACCTGATCAGCCGGTGCACGGCTGCGGGCGGCGATCTGTCCGCTCACCGCGTGCCGTCATGACGTGCCAGGATGCACGGTGTAAGCTTTTCCAACACCGGTATCGCACCGGTTCCATCATCACCCGTGCACGGGGCGCATGAGCACCATGTGCCCCGTGATTTGCGTTATGGGGCTCCCGTCCCAGGACGCCACCGACGACGACAGGAGTGATCCCATGAGCAGCCAGCCGAATGGCGCCTGGCTCACCCAGGATGCGTATGACCGCCTGGCCAAGGAGCTCGAGGAGCTCGAGGGCCCAGGTCGCACCGATATCGCCGAGCGCATCGCCGCGGCTCGCGATGAGGGCGATCTGAAGGAGAACGGCGCGTACCACGCGGCCCGCGAGGAGCAGGGGAAGATGGAGGCCCGCATCGCGGACCTGCAGCAACTGCTGAAGAACGCGGTCGTGGGGGAGTCCCCTCAGGATGACGGGGTCGTCGAGCCCGGCATGGTGGTCACCATCTCGATGGCCCGCAAGGAGCGCACGTTCCTGCTCGGCAACCGGGAGATCGCCGAGGGCACCGATCTCGAGGTCTTCTCGACCGAGTCCCCGCTGGGCAGCGCGATCCATGGCGCCAAGGTCGGTGAGACCGTCGACTACACCGCGCCGACCGGTAAGTCCCTTCCGGTCGAGATCGTGAAGTGCACGCCGTACAGGCCCTGAGCCGTGTGCTGCCCTGACCGGCGGCAGACGCCCGGAACGAGGAGACCCCGGAGCGGCTGAGCAGCCGCTCCGGGTCTCCTCGTTCCGGGGGTTCGCCATTCGGGTTCCGTCGTCCGGAGGGGCGTCCCGGGTGGTCGGCCCTCAGCCGGCGCGCCTGCCGGAGCCTCTGCCCAGGGACGCGAAGTGCGCAGCCGCCGCCTTGTCCTGGGGCAGGTCGGGGGTGGGGTCACGTCCGACCAGGTACAGCAGGGTGGCGTTGACGAAGGCGATGATGGGGATCGCGAACAGGGCACCGGGGATGCCGGCCAGCAGCACACCCGCGGCCACGCCCAGGAACACGCCCAGCGGGTGGATGTCGACCGCCTTGCCCATCAGCAGGGGCTGCAGCAGGTTGCTCTCGGCCTGCTGGACCAGCAGCACGATGCCCAGCATGATCAGCGCGAAGATCCAGTCCTGCAGCACCAGCACCAGAAGCACGGCGATCGCGCCGGAGACGATCGCACCCACCAGCGGGACGAAGGAGAACAGGAACACCAGCAGCCAGATCGGCACCGCATAGGAGCCCAGCCCCATGAAGACCATGCCGATCGAGATGCCGAAGGCATCGACCGCGGCGACCAGGATCTGGGTGCGCACATAGGCCGACAGCGCCTTCCAGCCGCGTCGGAAGCCCTCATGGGTGGGAACGCGGGCGTCCGGGGGCAGCAGCCCCACCAGCCAGCGCCAGATCGCTCCGCCGCTGGACAGCAGGAAGAACAGGCTGAACAGGCACACCACGATCCCGGTGGCGAGATTGCTGAGCACCGCCGCGGTCGACATCGCTCCGCTGACCAGCTGACCAGAGTATTGCTGGAGCTGGTCCAGGCCCTCATCGATCGCCGTGTTGATCATCGGCATGTCGATCTGGAAGGTGGTCTGCGTCCAGTCCAGCAGGGACTGGAAGCCCTCCACTGCCCGGGTCTGGATGTCGGGCCACTGGGCGATCAGCTGCCTGCCGGCCAGGGTGAACATGCCGGCGATCACCAGCAGCAGGCCCACCAGCGCGATGAAGCTGGCCGCGCCGCGGCCCAGGAACGTGTACTTGGTCAGCACATTGACGATCGGGGTGAGCAGAACCGTCAGCAGGACGGCGATCAGCACCGGGATCACGATCACCGTCACCTGCAGCAGGCCCCACAGGAGCAGCGCCGACGCGGCGACGATCACGATCAGCCGCCAGGACCAGGCCGCCAACCGGCGCACGCCGACCGGGATCTCCTCGACCTCCGGAGACAGGGCGGGTGGCCGCGGGGTAGGACGCAGCTTGGGCATGAGGATCCTTTCCTCCGAACCATCCGGACGGACACACTCTAGTTCGCCCTGGCCGAGCTCCCCGCATCCGCCGCCTCCGACACCGGATGGAGCAGGGCGGGACACCGGATGGAGAGGGCGGGACATCGGATGGAGCAGAACGGGAGAGCGGCCGGGCGCGACCGCGGATCACCGACGAAGGTCTGAGGACAAGCCGCCCCGCGACGGAGCGCCGCCGGGCGCCCGGCTACTACCGTGTTCTCATGCACAGCGCCGATCACTCTGCCGCGACCTCCCGGGACCTGTTCCCTACCCCGGAGAGCGAGACGCCCGCTCCCGCCGTGTCCCAGGGCGGCTCGGCGGGCACCCAGGCCCTGCCCCTGGGCGCCGAGGCCCCGATCCCGGCGGACTCGGCGCTGTCCGTGCGCGGGCTGTGCAAGTCCTACGGTGGCACCGAGGTCGTCCACGACCTGTCGCTGGATGTCCCGCGCGGCTCGTTCTACGGGATCGTCGGGCCCAATGGCGCGGGCAAGACCACCACCTTGTCGATGGCGACCGGGCTGCTGCGTCCCACCGACGGCACGGCCCACGTGCTGGGCATCGACATGTGGGCCCGGCCCGAGCAGGCGAAGGCTCAGCTCGGGGTGCTGGCCGACGGGCTGCGCACCTTCGACCGGTTGACCGGCCGTGAGCTGCTGACCTATGTGGGACTGATCCGCGGGATGGAGGCGCGCACCGTCGAGGAGCGCACCGACTCGCTGCTGGCCGCCCTGGACCTCGCGGAGGAGGACGGCAAACTGGTGGTGGACTACTCCGCCGGCATGACCAAGAAGATCCTGCTGGCCAGCGCCTTGATCCACGGTCCGCGGCTTCTCGTGCTCGATGAGCCGCTGGAGGCGGTCGACCCGGTCTCCGCGCAGGTGATCCGGAAGATCCTCACCGCCTATGTGGGCGGTGGCGGGACGGTCGTGCTGTCCAGCCATGTGATGGAGCTGGTCGAGGGGCTGTGCAGCCACGTCGCGATCATCGCCAGGGGCGAGCTGCTGGCCGACGGCACCCTGGACGAGGTCCGCCGCGGCGGCAGCCTGGTCCAGACGTTCATCGATCTGGTCGGCGGCGGCGACGTCGCGGAGGGGAGCCTGTCGTGGTTGGAGTCCTGAGCAGCGAGCACGCTGCCACCGCGGCGGCCAGCGACGTCCGCCGGCGTTCGATCACCCAGCGGGAGCTGATCCCGCTGATGCTGACGTTGAAGTGGCGGCTGTGGAAGCGGTCGTACCGCAAGAACATCGGCAAGCTGATCGGCACCGTCTTCGGCGCCCTCTATGGGATCGGCGGTCTGGTGGGGCTGGCGTTCCTGTTCCTGGGCACCACGCTGTGGAGCGGAGAGGGCGAGGTCTTCCCGCTGATCATCCGGGGCCTGGGGTCCGTGACCGTGCTGCTGTGGCTGCTGATCCCGGTGCTGGCTTTCGGGGTCGACGACACCCTGGATCCGCGGTCCTTCGCACTGTTCCCCCGCTCCGCCCGGGAGCTGCAGCCGGGCATGTTCGCCGCTGCGGCGATGAGCCTGCCGACTCTGTTCACGGTGCTGGCCGTGGGCGTGGCCACGGCCTTCGAGGTGCTCTGGCTGGTGGTCTACGGGCAGGGCCCGGTGTGGATCGTCGCCGCCCTGGTGGTGCTGGTCCCAGCGAACCTCGCGGCCGTTGCCCTGTGCCTGCTGCTGCCGCGCGCCTGGTTCGCCCACTCCGCCTCGCGGAGCTCCTCACGCAGTGGGCGTGAGCTCGGCGGGATCGTCGCGATGATCGTCATGTTCATCGCGATCTACGGCTTCTCCCTGGGGATGCAGTCGCTGGACGGCATCGACGTCGAGCAGCTCGTCCGCTGGGCGCCGATAGCCGTCGAGGTGGCCGCCTGGACCCCGCTCGGGGCCCCGTTCGCTGTGCCCATGGACCTGGCCGAGGGGCGGGCGCTGACCGCGGCGGCGCGGACGCTGATCAGCGCGGTGTCCCTCGTCGTGGTCTGGCGGTGGTGGCGGCGCTCGATCGACGTGGCGCTGACCTCTGCGCTCAGCGGAGACGCCTCCTCGGGGACCACCAAGGTCTCCCCCTTGGTACCGCGCTTCGTCCGTCCCTCGGCCTTCGGCGCCGTCCTGGGCCGCTCGCTGCGCTACTGGCGCCGCGACACCCGGTACCTCGCCGCGATCGGCATCTACCCGGTCATGCTCATCTTCTTGACCGCGATGGGCTTCATGCTGCCCGAGACGCGCGCGATGATGCTGACCATCGTGGTGATGATGGGTGGGTTCACGAGCATCTCGGTGGCCAACGAGATCGGCTACGACGGACCAGCGGGATGGGTCAACATCACCGCCGGTCTGCCCGCCCGGGCCAACCTGCTGGGCCGTATCGCCGCGATCGCGATCATCATGGGCCCACCGGTGCTGCTGATCACGGCCATCGTGCCGGCCCTGTACGGCATGGGGCAGCTGGTCCCCCTGACCATGCTGGGGGCGCTGGGCATGATGCTCACCGGCTGGGGGCTGTCGCTGCTGGTCGGTGTGCTCCTGCCGTACCCGACCTCGGCGCCCGGCACCAATCCGATGAAGGACAAGTCGGCCTCGAGCGGGAACGCGATGCTGGCGATGACGATCGCCTCGCTGGGGCTGTTCGTCCCGCAGCTGCCGGCCATCGGCGTGGCGACCTGGGGGCTGATCACCGGGGACCTCACCATCCAGCTGATCGCCGGAGCGATGTCAGTCCTCCTCGGGGCGGTCGCGTTCGTCGTCGGCGCGAAGATCGCCACCAGGCGCCTGGACCGGCGGTATCCGGACCTGTTCCAGAAAGTCCGCAGCCACGTCTGAGCCGCACGGGGCGGCCGACAGCGGGCCGACGGCCGTAGGTCAGGGGGCGGACGGGGCCGGCAGCTCGCGCCTCATCACCAGCGCGTCGATCCGGCGGTCACGGATGCGGTAATAACCCTCCCTGCGTCCGACCTCGGTGTATCCCGCGGCGGTGTAGAAGGCGCGGGCGCGCTCGTTGTCCTCGCGCACCTCGAGCAGCATCGAGAGGGCGCCGGCCTCCCGCGCGGCGTGCTCACACCACCGGAGCAGGGCGCGGCCGATCCCGACCCCGGGCCGACGGGTGCCGATGGTGTGCAAGTCCGCGGTCTCGCCGGCCAGCATGATGCCGGCGTACCCCAGCAGCTCCCCCTCGCCCAGCGCGACCACGTACCGGCGCCAGGGATGGTCGATCTCCTCCGCGAGCTGGAACACGTTCCAGGCCTCGTCGGGGAACAGCTCCAGCTCAGCGAAAGCGATCTCCTCGGCGTCGGCGAGCGTAGCCGGACGCAGCAGCCACTCCGCTCCCGCAGAGGGAACGTCCGCGGCCCCCTCGCCTCCCGTGCCGGCGTCGCCTGCCGCGCCTGCCTCACGCGCGTCACCTGGAGCATCTGCGTCATGCGCGTCGCCTGTGGTCATCTCAGCGCCCCAGCGCGGACTTGCGGGCGGTGGGCTTGGCGGCATCCGGTTCCCGCAGGTACATCGGTTCGGTGCTGGAGAGGTCCTCGCCCTGGGTGGCCAGCTGCGCCGCCGCCTGGAGCAGGTGGCCCGCGTCGGCGTGGATCAGCTCCGCGGTGGCCGGCAGCAGCTCGGGGTACAGGCGAGTGCCGGAGCCCACCAGCAGGTCGCAGGCTCGCAGCTGCTCGAACACGGCGGCCGGGGGGTCGACGGCCGGGCCGTCCTCGCGCGTCACCTGGCCGCTGGGACCGCGGCGGTAACGGGCGTGGTAGATCTCGCGGCGGCGGGCGTCCAGGGCCACCGCGACCGTGGCCGGCCCCTGGACTCGGGCCAGCGCCTGATGCGCCAGGGCGTCCAGGGAGCTGAGCCCGTACAGGGGGATGTCCAGCACGGCGGCGATGGTGCGGGCGGTCACCAGACCCACGCGCAGGCCGGTGAAGGGGCCCGGCCCGCGCCCGACCACGATCCCGGTCAGCTCGCTGCGGGCGGTGCCCGCCCGGGCGGTGGTGGCGTCGATCAGGTCCAGCAGCACCTCATCGTGGTGGCGGGCACGCTCATCGGAGGTCACTGCGAGGATCTCGGGGGCGGGACCGGTGAGGTCGCCGCGGGCGACGGCGACGCTGACCGCCCCGGAGGTATCGATTCCCAGCAGCATCAGTTCTCCTCCTCGGGGGCGGGGGCAGCGGTGAGCTCGACGGTGTGGCCGGCGGCCCGCAGCGCGGTGGTGAGCTGCTCGGTCGCGGTCTCGTCCCAGCGGGGGCCCCGGGGCGTCAGGCGCAGCGTGCGCGGTTCCTCGGGCTCGTCGGGGTCCTCGACCTGGGCGGGTCGGTCGAGCTGGATCAGCAGGGTGGAGTCCGCCAGGTGCTCGACCCGGTCGCGGCCCCATTCGACGACCGTGACGGCCTCGTCGAGCTCGGCCTCGAGGTCGAGGTCGTCGATGTCGGCGCTCTCGCCCAGCCGGTAGGCGTCCACATGCACCAGCGCCGGTCCCCCGCGCAGGCTGGGGTGGACGCGGGCGATGACGAAGGTGGGCGAGGCGACCGGTCCGCGCACCTGGAGGCCCTGTCCCAGGCCCTGGGTGAAAGTGGTCTTGCCGGCCCCGAGCGGGCCGTCCAGGACCAGCAGGTCCCCGGCCCGCAGCACGTCGGCGAGCGCCGCGGCGGCGGTGCGGGTCCCCTCGGTGCGGTCGGTGTGCAGCACCAGCCCGCTCATGACAGAACCTGTCGGGCGACCCGGCCGGATACGGAGGTGACCACCTCGTAGGGGATCGTGCCGGCCGCGAGCGCCCATTCGTCGGCGCCGACGGCGGAGGGTTCGTGGGGGGCGCCCCCCGAGTCCCCGAAGATCACCACCTCGTCCCCGGGCGCGGCCTCGCTGTCCGGGCCCAGGTCCACGACGATCTGGTCCATGCTGATCCGTCCCACCTGCGGGACGCGGCGGTCCCCGGCGGCGGTGCGCACGAGCACCTCGCAGCGATCGCTGCCGGCGCGGTGCAGACCGTCGGCGTAACCCAGCGGCACCAGGCCCAGCCGGGTGGGCTGGGCGGTGTGGTGGATGCGTCCGTAGCCGACGGCGTGGCCCTCGGGGACGTCCTTGACGATCGCCAGGCGGCTGGTCAGGGTCATGGCGGGTCGCAGCGGCACATCGGTGGGCACCGGCGGGTAGCCGTACAGGGCGATGCCGGGGCGCACCAGGTCGCGGTGCAGGTCGGGCCGGGACAGCAGGGCGGCGGAGTTGGCGATGTGCTGCAGCGGGATGGGGCCGACCTCGTCGGCGAGCGCCTCACACGTGGAGTCGAAGACCTCGACCTGCTGGTCGGTGGCGGGGTCGGCCGGGTCGTCGGCGCTGGTCAGGTGGGTCCAGGCGGCGACCAGCTGGAGGAACTCGTCGTCCCGCACGGTCCTGCCGATGTCGCGGGCCAGGGACGGTGCGGCGCCGTTGCGGCCCATGCCGGTATCGATCTTCAGGTGCACCCGGGCGCGGCGCTCAGCCTGCTGGGCGGCGGCGCTCGCCAGGTGCAGCATCTCCAGCGAGCCCACCGAGACATCGATGCCGGAGCCGATCACCTCGGGCAGGACCTGCTCGGCGGTGTGCGGTTCGTACAGCCAGGTCAGGATGGGCACGTCGAGGCCGGCGCGGGCCAGGGCCAGGGCACTGGCGGGATGGGCCACCCCCAGCCAGGTCGCTCCGCCTTCGAGGGCGGCGCGGGCGGCGGTGAGCATCCCGTGTCCGTACCCGTCGGCCTTGACCACGGCCATCAGCGCGGTCTGCTCCTGGAGCAGTCCGGTCAGTGCCCGGGTGTTCTCGGTGATCGCCGAGGGGTCGATGAGGACCCGGTTCGGCAGGTGCCGAGGGTCCTCGGCGGGGATCGGGAGGGTCATCGGACTCCTTCGCTCACGGCGTCGCGTCCGCCAGGATAGCGGCGAGGGTGCGGGGCAGGTGGTCGGCGACGTCCAGCGCCACCAGGGGCATCAATCCGTCACGGGAGGCGCAGCGGCCGGCGCGGCCGTGGAGGAGGGCTCCCAGGGCGGCGGCATCGGGGCCGGGCAGTCCGGCGGCCAGCAGCGCGCCGAGCATCCCGGCCAGCACGTCTCCGGTGCCGGCGGTGGCCAGCTGGGAGGTGGCGTCGTCCTGGGTCCGCAGGGGTCCGCCGTCGCCGGGGGCGATCACGGTGACCGCGCCCTTGTGCAGGACGGTGGCACCGGTCCTGGCGGCCAGGGCGGAGGCGAGCTCAGCCACCGGTCGCCGGGGGTCGATGTCCAGGCGGCGGGCCAGCCGGGCGGCCTCTCCGCCGTGCGGGGTGAGGATCACGTGGGGGCCGAAGCGGTCGTCGCCGGTCAGGGTGTCCAGTCCCCCCGCGTCGATCACGCCTCGCTCCAGCTCGCCGGTGCCGATCAGCAGCAGCTCGACCCCGGCGCGGGCGCGGGGGTCCTGGGGCGGCATGCCGGATCCGACCACCAGGGCGTGGGTGCGTCCGATCTGCTCGAGGTCGATGGCCGGCCGGCCCGCGGTCTCGTGCCCGCTGGCGTCGGCGGCACCGGGGGGTGCGTCGGCATCGGGGGCGCGGTGGCCGATGATCTCGGGCCGGGTGCGCAGTACCAGGTCGAGCACGGGGGCGGGGGCCACGCAGCGCACCATGCCGGCACCGGTCCGGGCGGCGCCGGCAGAAGCCAGGACGGCGGCGCCGGGGAAGGCGCTGCTGCCGGCGGCGACGGTCACGACGCCGCGGGAGTACTTGGTGGCATCGCGCCCGGGCCGGGGCCACAGCTGCTGCACATCGGCGTCGGTCAGGCGCAGCACGTCCGGTCGCTGCGCGGTCAGGGACGGCTCGAGGCCGATATCGGCCAGGTGGAGCGTGCCGGCGAGTTCGGTGCCTGCAGGAAGCAGCAGGCCGGCCTTGACGGCACCGAAGGTGATGGTCTCGACGGCCACCAGTGCCCCCTCGGCGGCCGCGCCGGTGGTGGCGTCGAGGAAGCTGGGGAGGTCGACGGCGATCACCGGGACGCCGTGGTCGCGCACCGTGCGCAACAGCTCGGTGAGGTGCGCGGGGATCTGGGGGCGGCCCCCGATGCCCAGGATCGCATCGACCACCAGGTCCGCGGTCCGCACCAGGTCGGACAGCCGCGGCTGGTCCAGGTCGTTGAGTTGGTGGATGGTCCCGTCGGCCTCGGTGAAGGCGGTGGCGCCGCCATCGTGGACGGTGTCGGAGACGGCGATGGCTTCGATGTCCACGCCGTCACGTCGCAGGGCCGCGGCGGCGTGCAGACCGTCGCCGCCGTTGGCACCGGACCCGGCGAGCAGCAGCACGCGCTGCGCCGACGGGGCGGGGGCATCGGAACTGCCCGCGGCGGTTCCCGCAGTATCGGCGTGCGGCGCGCCGGTCACTGCGTCGGCGTAGGGCCCAGATCCGCTGCTGGGCCGGGGCCGCTGGACGTTGCTGGTCAGATGCACCCGGATCCTGTCGGCCAGGGCCTGTGCGGCACGCAGCATCAGCGGCTCCCCCGCGTCGAGCAGGGGACGCTCGGCCGCTCGGATCGCCGCGGCGCCGAATCCGTGGATCATGAGCGGCCTCCTTCGGTGGGATGCTGACCCGCCCGCGCCCGGGCGGCGGTACCCGGGCCCGTGCCCGCCGCTGTGTCGGTGCCTGTCTCGGCTGCGGTGTCGGGGCCTGGGGCGATCGCGGTGCCGGGACCTGCCCCGGTCGCGGTGTCTGTGTCTGATCCGGCTGCGGTGTCGGTGTCTGACGCGGCCGGCTGCTCGCTCTCGGCGACCACGATGGCGGTGGCGATATTGCCGTCATGGGACAGCGAGAGGTGCAGGTGCCCCACGCCCAGCCTCTCGGCGGCCCGCAGAGTGGCTCCCCGCAACGAGAGATAGGGCCGGCGGGCCGCGGTGCGCCGCACCGTCACGTCCTGCCAGGAGAAGTCCCCGGGAGCCCCGAGGGCCTTCCCGACCGCTTCCTTCGCGGCCACGCGGGCCGCGCGGGAGGCGGACGGCAGACCCCGCTCCCCCGGGGTGAACAGCCGTTCCAACAATGCCGGGGTGCGCTCGATCCGACCGGCGAGGCGCGCGATGTCCACGACGTCGACACCGACCCCGAGCACGGAGCCGTCCTCCCGAGGGATGAAGGCCCGTCCGATGAACTCGTCGTCGCCACGCGCTGCCCGACAGGCGCCGTGGTCGTCAGCAGTGCCGGGCGCATCGGTGTCGCGCGCGTCGGCGGTGCCGTGGTCGTCGGCTGGACCGCGGTCGTGGGCGGCCCCGCACGAGTCGGCGGCGCGACCGTCGGCCGTGCCGTGGTCGTCGGAGCGGAGAGACCCCTCCCCGGGACGGGGCGGGGCAGACGCGTCGTAGCCGGGGGTCATCCCGGCAGTATCACACCCCGCACCCGGATCGTGGTGCTCAGCTGCTCGCTCGTGGTGCTCAGCCGCTCACTCGACTGTGACCGACTTGGCGAGATTGCGGGGCTGGTCGACATCCAGTCCCTTGGCCGTGGCCAGCTCGCACGCGAAGATCTGCAGGGGGATGACCGTCAGCAGCGCGGCGAACAGCGTGCGTGTGGCGGGCACGCGGATCACTTCGTCGGCATAGGGCAGCACGTCCTCGTCCCCTTCCTCGGCGATCACCAGGGTGCGGGCGCCGCGGGCGCGGATCTCCTGGATGTTGGAGATCAGCTTGGAGTGCAGCACGTCGCGTCCGCGCGGGGAGGGGACGATCACGAACACCGGCTGACCCTCCTCGATCAGAGCGATCGGGCCATGTTTGAGCTCCCCGGCGGCGAAGCCCTCGGCGTGGATGTAGGCGATCTCCTTCAGCTTCAGCGCCCCCTCCATCGCGGTGGGGTAGCCGACGTGGCGCCCCAGGAACAGCACGCTGGTGGCGTCCTGCATGGACTGGGCGAGCTGCTCGACCTGCGCGGAGTCGTCCAGGACTCGCTGAATTTTCTCGGGGATGGACTGCAGGTCCTCCATGATCTCGGCGATCTCCTCGGGGAAGAGGTTGCCGCGCACCTGCGCGAGGTACAGGCCCAGCAGGTAGCAGGCGGCGATCTGGCCCAGGTAGGCCTTGGTGGAGGCGACCGCGATCTCGGGGCCGACGTACAGATACAGCGCCGCATCGGCCTCACGAGGGATGGTGGAGCCGCGGGTGTTGCAGATGGCGATCACCTTGGCGCCCTGCTCGCGGGCGTGGCGCACCGCCATCAGGGTGTCCATGGTCTCTCCGGACTGGGAGATGGCGACCACCAGGGTCTTCTCGGTGACCACGGGGTCGCGGTAGCGGAACTCGTGGGCCAGCTCCACCTCGACGGGGATGCGGCACCAGTGCTCGATGGCGTACTTGACCACGGCGCCGGCGTTGGCGGCGGTCCCACAGGCGATCACCACGATC
Organism: Candidatus Brachybacterium merdavium; assembly: GCA_019118275.1. Lineage (GTDB taxonomy): Bacteria > Actinomycetota > Actinomycetes > Actinomycetales > Dermabacteraceae > Brachybacterium > Brachybacterium merdavium. Next base: position 27,860 of record DWZH01000035.1, read on the forward strand.
TTGTCGATGCTGCGCAGCACGGACTCGTCGATGTCGCGCTCGTCCAGCTGCAGCGTCCCGTCCACCAGGCGGCCCAGGAGGGTATCGGCGAGCGCGCCGGCCTGCTCGTGGATCTCCTTGGCCATGAAGGAGGGGTAGCCGCCCTTCTGCGCCGCGGCCACGTCCCACTCGATTCTGAAGCGCTTGGGATCGGGCACCTCGGTGCCGTCGGTCTCGATCACCCGGACCGAGTCCGCGGTGACGGTGACGATCTGGTCCTGATCGATCTCCAGCGCCTCCTTGGTGGAGTCGACGAAGGCAGCGACATCCGAGCCCAGGAAGTTCTCCCCCTCCCCCAGTCCCACCACCAGCGGAGAGTTGCGGCGAGCGGCCACCACCGTGCCGGGCTGGTCGCGGTGGACCGCGAGCAGGGTGAAGGCGCCCTCGAGGCGAGCGGTGGTGGCCCGCATCGCCTCGGTCAGGTCGCCGGTCTGCTCGACCTCGCGGGCCAGCAGGTGGGCGGCCACCTCGGAGTCGGTCTCGGACACGAAGACGAATCCGTCGGCCGCCAGGTCGGCGCGCAGCTGGGCGAAGTTCTCGATGATCCCGTTGTGGACCACGGCCAGCTCTCCGTCGCGGCCACCCCGGTGGGGATGGGCATTGGTGTCGGTGGGGGCGCCGTGGGTCGCCCAGCGGGTGTGGCCGATGGCCACTCCCCCATGGGTGGTGCCCAGGGCCTGCTTCGTCGCGGCATCGGCCACTTGCCCGGCGCCAGCGGCTTGCCGGGCACGGGTGTCGGCGGCCATCCCGGCACCGGTATCGGCGACCTGCTCGGCGCCGGTGGTCTGCCCGGCATCGGCGGTCTGCCGGGCATCGGCGGTCTGCCGGGCATCGGTGTCAGTTGCTTCGAGGGCCTCGCGCAGATTCTTCAGCTTGCCGGAGCGCTTGGTGACGCGCACCTGCTCGTCGACCACTGCGATCCCCGCGGAGTCGTAGCCGCGGTACTCGAGGCGCGCGAGCCCCTGGAGGACGACGTCGAGGGGACGGGAGGAGGGAGCTTGGGGCGATGCGGCCTGCGGGCCTGCGTATCCGACGATTCCACACATGCGCCTCACGCTAACCATCCCAGCCGCGTTCGAAAGCTCCCGCGCGCAGCTGGCAGGAGTCCTTGCTCACGATCGGGCGGGGGCGCGCTCATCCCTGGCTGAGCGCACGCACGAGCAGTCACGTTCACGCACGGAGCGATCACCGGCTGCAGTGACCCGACGAACCGACTGCAGCCGCCCGGAAGCAAGCACCGAGACACGGCGGCACCGGCCGGGCCGCCATCATGGTCCGGGGTATTCGCCACTATTTCCCAGAGGATCTGCCACGAGCACCCGGGGCTCCGCCACCTCGTCCCCGGGACTCCAGGTCCCCGGGGCTGCAGTTCCCCCGGGGCTCCAGGCCCCCGGGGCTCCAGCCACTGTCCTGGATGTCATGTCTCAGGACATTGGGGACGCTTGGTGTTCCGGGACATCGGAGAAGCTTGATGTTCCGGGACATTGGGGACGGTCAGGGGTTGCGCTCTGAAATCTTCCACGAACATGGAAGATTTCAGAACCGAACCCGGTAGGGCCGTTGTCCTGCGACATGACACCCGGTAGCGCCGATGTGCGCGGCGTCGGGTCGGAGCGGCGCGACACAGTGCCGACGGGGCGCCACCGACAGGCATCCGGCATCACCACCGACAGGCACCCGGCATCCCCTCGGCAGGCATCCGGCATCACCACCGACCGGCACCCGGCATCGCCCTCGGCAGGCCCATTCCGCACGGCGACGGGACCCACCGCCGGGTGCGGTTCGTGTCTCACATGGACTCGAACGGCCGGGGCCGGGTGCCGGGGACTGTAAGAATCCCGGTATGAAGTCCGCTTCAGCGTCGAGCGCCGTCTCCCCCTACGACGAGATCCCCCGTGAGGAATGGGCACGACTGTCCCAGCAGACCCCACTGCCCCTGTCCGAAGAGGACGTGACCAAGCTGCGCGGTCTCGGGGACCGGGTCGACCTGCATGAGGTCGATGCCGTCTACCGGCCGATCTCGCGCCTGCTGAACATCCATGTCGCCGCCGCGCAGTCGCTGCGGCACTCCCGCGGCGACTTCCTGGCCCAGCGTCAGCACCGCACCCCGTACGTGATCGCGGTGGCCGGTTCCGTGGCGGTGGGCAAGTCGACCACCGCGAGGCTGCTGCGGGAGCTGATGGCGCGCTGGCCCGACACCCCGCGCGTCTCGCTCGTGACCACCGACGGCTTCCTGTATCCCAACGCCGAACTCGAGTCGCGGGGCATCATGCACCGCAAGGGCTTCCCGGAGAGCTACGACCGACGGCGCCTGCTGCGTTTCGTCTCCGACGTCAAGGCCGGTGTCGCACACGTCGAGGCGCCCGTGTACTCCCATCTGACCTACGACATCGTCGAGGACGAGCGGGTGGTGGTCGAGCGGCCCGACGTGCTGATCCTGGAGGGGCTGAACGTGCTGCAGCCGGCCCGTCCGCGCCGTGACGGCCGGGTGGGCATGGCGGTCTCGGACTTCTTCGACTTCTCGGTCTACGTCGATGCCCGCGGTGAGGACGTGCAGCGCTGGTACGTCGAGCGGTTCCTGAAGCTGCGGCGCACCGCCTTCTCCGATCCGCGCTCCTACTTCCGGCGTTACGCGGAGCTGTCCGACGGGGAGGCCCGCGAGACCGCGCTGCGGATCTGGCGCACCATCAACGGCCCCAACCTGCGCGAGAACGTGGTGCCCACGCGTGGCCGGGCCGACCTGGTGCTGCGCAAGGATGGTCAGCACCGCGTGCAGAACGTGCTGCTGCGCAAGGTCTGAGGGACAGCGGCGCCCAGGGGCGGCGGGACCGTGGCTCAGAGGCCGACGCGCTCGCGCACCACGCCGGCCAGCCGCTCGGCGATCTCGGTGGCCTGGTCGTCGTGCGGGGCCTCCACCATCACCCGCACCACGGGCTCGGTGCCGGAGGGGCGCAGCAGCACCCTGCCGGTCTCCCCCAGCTCACGCTCGGCCGCGGCGATGGCATCGGTGACGCCGCGGTCGATGGTGGCCCGGGCCCGGTCGACGTCCTTGACGTTGATCAAAGCCTGCGGGAGGCGGGTCATGACGTCGGCGAGCTCACGGGCGGTGCGCCCGGTCTCGACCATGCGCTGCAGCAGGTGCAGGGCGGTCAGCTCGCCGTCACCGGTGGTGGCGTGCTCGGCGATGATCACGTGGCCGGACTGCTCCCCGCCGATGGAGTAGCCGCCCAGGGTCATCTCCTCCAGCACGTAGCGGTCGCCGACGCCGGTCTGGCCGAGCACGATGCCGTGCTCACGCATCGCCAGCTTCAGCCCGAGGTTGCTCATCACGGTCACCACCAGGGTGTCGTCGTGGAGCTTGCCACGCTCCTTGAGGTCCAGGGCGAGGATCGCCATGATCTGGTCGCCGTCGATGATCTCGCCATCGGCGTCGACCGCGAGGCAGCGGTCGGCGTCCCCGTCGAAAGCGACGCCGATATCGGCGCCGTGCTCGCGCACCGCGACCTGGAGCGGTCCGAGATGGGTGGATCCGACACCGTCGTTGATCAACCCGCCGTCACGGCGGTCGCCGATCACGTGCACGGTCGCGCCGGCGCGGCGCAGCGCCTCGGGGCCGGTGATGCTCGCGGCGCCGTTGGCGCAGTCGGCGACCACGGTGACCCCGGTCAGGGGGCGCTGCAGGGTCGAGACCAGGTGTTCGACGTAGGACTCGACGGCACCGTCGAAGCTGGTGATGGTGCCCACGTCGGCGCCCTGGGGGCGGTCCCACTCCTCGCCGAGGCGGGCCTCGATCGCGTCCTCGACCTCGTCGGGCAGTTTGGTGCCGCCGCGCGCGAAGAACTTGATGCCGTTGTCCGCGGCGGGGTTGTGGGAGGCGGAGATCATCACCCCGAGGTCGACCCCGCTGGACTGCACCAGATGGGCCAGGCCCGGCGTGGGCAGGATCCCGGCGTCGAGCACATCGACCCCGGCGCCGGCCAGGCCCGCGCTCACGGCGGCCGAGAGGAAGTCCCCCGAGGGGCGGGTGTCCCGGGCGACGATCGCACGGGGCCGGGAGCCTCCGAAGGCGCCCAAGGTGCCCAGGACATGGGCCGCGCCCACGGACAGCTCGACCGCGAGCTCCGCGGTGATGTCGCCGTTCGCGCGTCCGCGCACTCCGTCGGTTCCGAACAGTCGTGCCATGGCGGCGGGGTCCTCCCGTGGTCGTGTCGCGCCGCAGGGGTGGTCCGGGCGCTGGGTCGACAATAGCGCGGTCAGGCCCGTGATCGGGCAGCGGCACGACGGGCCGGGGCTCGCAGGATCCTCACTGCGTCGACACCGTCGCGCTCATGCGGGGCCGACCGCGGCGGGGGCGCCGGCTGACGCCCCGCCGCGCCGCCCGGGTACGAGGCGGATACGAGGAAGGCCCCCGCACCGGGATGCGGGGGCCTTCTGGCCGGAACGATCTCTCGCCCGGCGGCTGAGCGGCGGCAACTGCCGCGCGGATCAGCGCTTGGAGTACTGCGGGGCCTTGCGGGCCTTCTTGAGCCCGGCCTTCTTGCGCTCGATGATGCGCGCGTCGCGCGTGAGGAAACCGGCCTTCTTGAGAGTCGGACGGTTGTTGTCCACGTCGATCTCGTTCAGCGCACGTGCCACACCGAGACGGACCGCGCCGGCCTGGCCGGAGGGGCCGCCGCCGGAGATGCGGACGATCACGTCGAAGCGGCCCTGCAGGTCGAGGGCGGTCAGCGGATCGTTCACCTCCTGCTGGTGCAGCTTGTTCGGGAAGTAGGTCTCCAGATCGCGGCCGTTGATGGTCCACTGGCCGGAGCCGGGGAGCAGACGGACGCGGGCGACGGCACGCTTGCGGCGGCCGGTGCCGTAGCCGGGAGCGGTCACGGACTCGCCGGAGCCGACAGGGGCCTCACCGGTGGACTCGGTGGTGAAGCTGGTGGGGACGTCCTCGTCGGTCGAGGTGTCGAGGGTGTCAGGGGTGGTGGACTCGGTCACGGTTCTCCTTGATTCTTCCGTGCAGCAGGGCGAGAGCGGGGGCCCCGCTTACTGCGCCACCTGGCCGATGGTGAACGGGACGGGCTGCTGGGCGGCGTGAGGATGCTCGGAGCCTCGGTAGACCTTGAGCTTCTTCAGCTGCTGGGCAGCCAGCTTGTTCTTGGGGAGCATGCCTCGCACCGCCTTCTCGACCGCGCGCTCGGGGTTCTTCTCGAGCAGCTCGGAGTAGGGGGTGTCGCGCAGGCCGCCGGGGTAACCGGTGTGGCGGTAGGCCAGCTTGTCCTCACGCTTGTTCCCGGTCAGGGCGACCTTCTCCGCGTTGATGATGACTACGAAGTCGCCTGCATCCACGTGGGGCGCGAAGACCGGCTTGTGCTTGCCCCGCAACAGCTGAGCAGCCTGGGAAGCGAGCCGGCCGAGGACGACATCCGCTGCGTCGATGACGTACCAGGAGCGCTCGACTTCGTCGGGCTTCGGGGTGAACGTACGCACTCGTGCCTTCTTCTCTCGTCGTGAGTGCCCGCGCGGCAGGTTGCCGGCAGGCACATTTCGATGGACCGTGGGCACGCTTCCTCCGGGAAAAAGCATGTCCGCATCGTTGCGCCCGTCCCGTTCCGCTTACGCCGCGACGACGGTCCGAGGATGTGTGTGAGGAGCCCTTTTCGCGCCGGGCGTGAGAGAACGGCAGCGGTTTCGGGCGCACATCACGGCACAACGACGGCTCAGACTACGTGCCCGGAGCGAACCAGGTCAACGTCGCGGGTCCCCTGGCAGGGTGGCTTCGCCCACTCCAGGCAGGGCCGACGGGTCGATCGACCCGGGAACCGAGCCGATATGTGTCCGATCCCACCCGGCTCGCCACGCTCCCCCGTCGGCCGTGTTCCACGGTCCGCCGTGCTCCACGGTCACCGGCGCATCACCCGCGTTGCCCGGGCCTGGGCGGCGAGCCGATCATCCGGCGGGTACTCGACCCCCTCGAGGGTCAGCCCCTGGGCCGGGCTCATCGGAGCCGCGCCGATGCCCCCGCGGCCGGCCGACTCCCGGGTGCGGGCGGTGAGGATCTGCTGCGGCCAGATCTGCTCGCGCCGCCCCTCCCCCACGGCCATCAGCGCTCCGACCAGGGAGCGCACCATGTGGTGGCAGAAGGCGTCTGCCTCGATGGTGGCGACCACCAGGCCCTCGTCGGCCAAGCCGGGCCCGGGGCGCTCCCAGCGCAGCGTCCGCAGGGTGCGGATGGTGGTGGCTCCCTCGCGGGGCCGGCAGTACGACAGGAAGTCGTGCTCGCCCAGCAGCGCCCGGCCTGCCTGATCCATGGTCTCGACGTCCAGGGGGCGACGGTGGCGCAGCACGTCGCGGCGTAGCGGGTCATGGACCTCGGGACCGTCGGAGATCCGGTAGCGGTAGCGGCGGCCCAGCGCCCCGAACCGGGCGTCGAAGGCAGCGGGCACCTCGCAGGCGGCACGGACGACCACGTCTTCCGGGAGCACACCGCCCAGCCGGGTCACCAGGGCCTGGGCCGGGGTGCGGTCGGAGCGGCCGGGCAGGGTGGCCAGGACGGCCGGCGGCAGATCCAGGTGGCAGACCTGGCCGCGGGCATGGACTCCGGCGTCGGTGCGGCCGGCCACGGTCACCCGCACCGGGATCCGGGCCAGCTTCAACAGGGCCGCCTCGAGCACCCCCTGCACGGTGCGGTGGCCGGGCTGGGTGGCCCAGCCATGGAAGTCGGTGCCGTCGTAGGACAGGTCCAGACGCAGGCGGATCCGCTCGGGGTCCGTGGCAACCTCATGCATGGCCCTGATCGTAGTGCGGGCACCCCGGCTGGCCGAGCCCTGGCGTGGGTACCCTGGCCCGCGTGAAGATCCTCGTCATCGGCTCCGGGGGGCGGGAGCACGCGATCATCCGTCGCCTCTCCTCCGACGCCCCCGCTCCTGACCTGCACGCCGCGCCCGGCAATCCCGGGATCGCGGACCTCGCCACCTGCCATGAGGCCGTCACGACGCTCGACCTCGACGCCCAGGTGGAGCTGGCTGAGCAGATCCGCCCGGACCTGGTCATCATCGGCCCGGAGGCTCCTCTGGTCGAGGGCAGCGCCGACCGGCTGCGCGAGGCGGGTTTCACCGTCTTCGGGCCCTCGGCCGCCGCCGCAGTCCTGGAGGGCTCCAAGACCTGGGCGAAGGAGATCATGGCCGCGGCCTCCGTGCCGACCGCTGCCTCTGTGACCGTGACCGAGGTGGAGGAACTCGAGGCCGGGCTCGACCGGGTCAACCCGCGCGGCGAGGTCCCCTACGTGGTCAAGGCCGACGGTCTCGCCGCCGGCAAGGGGGTGGTGGTCACCACCGACCGCGAGGCCGCCCTCACCCACGGCCGCGCCGTGGTCCTCGCCGGCGGATCGGTGGTGCTCGAGGAGTTCCTCGACGGCCCCGAGGTGTCCCTGTTCTGCGTCAGCGACGGCTCCCGGGTGGTGCCGCTGGCCCCCGCCCAGGACTTCAAGCGGGCGCTGGACGAGGACGCGGGCCCCAACACCGGCGGCATGGGTGCCTACTCCCCGCTGCCGTGGGCCCCTCAGGACCTGTCCGAGCAGGTGGTGCGCACCGTCGCCCAGCCCACCATCGACGAGATGGCCGCACGCGGCATCCCCTTCGTCGGCATCCTGTACTGCGGGCTGGCCCTGACCTCCCAGGGCCTGCGCGTAGTGGAGTTCAACGCCCGTTTCGGCGATCCCGAGACCCAGGTGGTGCTCGAGCGGTTGGCCTCGCCCCTGGCGCCGCTGCTGCTGGCCGCCGCTCGCGGCGACCTGCAGCAGGTCCCCGCGCCCCACTGGCACGACAAGGCCGCGGTGACCGTGGTCGTGGCCGCCTCCGGCTACCCCGCCCTGGTGCGCCTGGGCGATGAGATCGGCGGGCTCGAGCAGGCCCGGCAGCTGGGTGCGCACGTGATCCACGCCGGCACCGCTCGCCGGGACGACGGCGCGCTGGTCAGCTCCGGCGGACGCGTGCTGTCGGTCGTCGGCACCGGGCCCGACCTGAGCGTCGCCCGTGCCCGGGCGACCGCCGGGGCGCAGGCCATCGCCCTGGACGGCTGCCATCACCGCGGCGACATCGCCCGCGACGCCGCCGAGGCCCAGCAGGCGGTCGCCTCGCCATCGGATGCCGAGGCCGCTGCGACCGAGGGGAAGGCGGGAGCATGACCCTGACCTCCACCCCGCTCGTCACCGCCCCCCGGCTCGAGGGCTGGGACCACGTCATCAGCGGCAAGGTCCGCGAGCTGTACGTGCCCGCCGGCGTGGATCCCGCCGCCGCCACCGAGGTGCTGGTGCTGGCCACCGACCGGATCAGCGCCTACGACCACTCCCTGCAGCCCGGTATCCCTGACAAGGGCCGCCTGCTGACCGGGATCTCCCTGTTCTGGTTCGAGCAGCTGGCCGATCTGGTCCCCCATCACGTGCTCTCCGCGACCGAGGTGCCCGAGGCCGTCGCCGGGCGCGCACTGCGCTGCCGTGGCCTGGACATGGTGCCCCTGGAGTGCATCGCCCGCGGCTATCTGACCGGTTCGGGGCTGGCCGATTACCGCGCCGGCGGCGCCGTCGGCGGTCACGTGCTGCCCAGCGGCCTGGTCGAGGCCTCCCGTCTGGACCCGGCCATCTTCACCCCCTCCACCAAGGCCGAGGCCGGGGAGCACGACGAGAACATCACCGTCGGCCAGGCCCGGGAGTGGCTGGGCGATCAGCTCGCCGGTCAGCTCGAGGAGCTGACCTTGGCCGTCTACGAGCGGGCGCGGCAGATCGCCGCCGAGCGCGGGATCCTGCTGGCCGACACCAAGCTGGAGTTCGGCCGTTCCCGCCTCGACGGCACCCTGCTGCTGGGCGATGAGGTGCTGACCCCCGACTCCAGCCGCTTCTGGTCGGCCGACGGCTACCGCGAGGGGCAGGTGCAGCCGAGCCTGGACAAGCAGTTCGTGCGCGACTGGCTGACCTCACCGGCCTCCGGCTGGCATCGCGGCTCCGACGTGCCTCCGCCCGAGCTGCCGGCCGAGGTGGTCGCACAGACGCGGGCACGCTACGTCGAGGCCTACGAGAGGCTCACCGGCCGAACGTTCTGACCCCTTCGTCCTGCCCATCGGCTGTGACCTCTCGGCTCTGACCTCTCGGCTCCTAGTCCTCGACCCGGCCTTCTCGATCCTGCCTTCTCGGCCCTGACCCCTCGGCGCCGCCCGTTGCCGGCACCGCCTCATGCGTCCTCGACGAGCGGCACGAAGCGGAAGGCCCCGTGCTCGGTGGTGGCCACCTCATCGCCGTCGCGAGTGACCCGCAGCATCGTGGAGGCCACTGGGATCACCATCACCGCCCCGTCGGCCAGCTGCTCGACCAGGGAGGGCGGCAGCTGGTCCGCTTCGGCCGAGACCAGGATCCGGTCGAAGGGGCCGTCCTTCGGGGCACCGAGCACTCCCGGGCTCGCGGCCCGGATCTCGGCGTGCGGTCCGGTGCCGGCCTCGGCCAGGGCGCGGCGGGCCGGTTCGATCAGCTCCGCCTGCCGTTCCACGCCGATCACCTGACCGCTCTGCCCGACCAGTTGGGCGAGCAGAGCGGTGGTCCAGCCGGAGCCGGCCCCCAGATCCAGCACTCGCTGCCCGGCCCGGACGTCGAGCAGCGTCAGCATGGTGGCGACGGTGTAGGGCTGGGAGTTGGTCTGCCCGTGCCCGATCGGCACGGGCGCGTCGACGTGGGCGTGATGACGCTGGTCCGGAGGCAGGAACGGCGACCGTGGGACCGCGCGCATCGCCTGCTCGACGAGATCGTTCGCTGGTGTCATGATCGTGCTCCTCCGCTCGGTGACGGTTCTGCGCCGCGGCCCTCAGGTGATCTCGACCAGGCGATCCTCGGGCCAGTCCCGCACCTCCGTGCCCTCCGGGGCGAGAGTGGTGGCCTGGCGCAGGTAGATGGGCCGGCCGACGTCGCTGGCGACCGCGTCGTGCACCGGCAGGGCCAGCTTCGGCCCGACCGCGCGCAGGAAATCGATGGTCTCAGCCATCTTCGACCAGGGCGCGACCACGGCGAAGGCCAGGGCGTCGATGCCATGGAACTCCTGGAGCGGTTCCAGGGAATCCCCGGTGACTCCGAGGCGGGGACCGTCGCCCGCCGAGAGCACCAGGCCGATGTTGCCCACCCGGGGGATGTCGGGATGGATGATCGCGTGGTGTCCTCCCACCGCGGCGATCCGCAGCGGCGCGTTCCCGCCGACCGCGTCGAACTCGTGTGCCGCTCCTGCGGCCAGCGGCATCAGCTGCCCCAGGCCGACCGGGGGGTCGGCCACGGCGTCGCCGTCTCCGGCGCCCCTCTCCTCCGGGGAGGGCTCGCCGAGCTGGGCGGCGGTCTCCGGCTCGGCGATCACCACTGCCTGGGGGCTGGCCGCGAGCAGGTCGGCGAGCAGGACCGGGTCGAGGTGATCGGGGTGCTGATGGGTGACGGCGATGATGTCGATGCCGGTCAGGACGTCGGTCGGGAGGTCCCGCACCGCCTGGCCGCTGAAGCCTCCCGGGTCGATCAGGATCGTGCGCCCGGCGGTCTCCACCAGCAGACAGGAGTGGACAAGGTGACGGATCTTCATCGTTGCCTCCCGGCATCGTCGACGTCGGTCCCCACGAATCTAACCTGCCGCGCCGGATAGGCCCAGGGACGGGGCCATCCCGGGGCCGACGAGGCCGACGGGCGTGACCGACAGGGCCGACAGGGCCGACGGACCGGCACCTCCCTGGACCGGACGAACCGCGCGGCCCGGTCCCGGTTACGATGTTCCGGTCAGCACCGGACGCGGGCGCTTCGGACCCCCGGACGGTCTGCCGGGGCGCACCGCGCCCGCCCTCGACCTGCGGCACCCCGCAGCCCCCTCGACCCCAGGAGAGTGCCCATGCCACGCGTCGTGGTCCACGTCATGCCGAAGCCGGAGATCCTCGACCCGCAGGGGAAGGCCGTCGCCGCCGCTCTGCCGCGCCTGGGCTTCGAGGGGATCTCCTCGGTGCGCCAGGGCAAGCGTTTCGAGCTCGACGTCGACGGTGAGATCACCGAGGAGGTGCTCGCCTCCCTGCGGGAGGCCGCCACCACGCTGTTGTCCAACCCGGTGATCGAGGATGTCGTCTCCATCGACGTCGAGGGTGCGGAGGATCAGGGCTGATGCGTATCGGTGTGGTGACCTTCCCCGGCACGCTCGATGACCGTGATGCGCTGCGCGCGGTGTCGATCGCCGGTGCCGACGCGGTGGCGCTGTGGCACGGAGAGGACGATCTGCAGGGCGTCGAGGCGATCGTGCTGCCCGGCGGCTTCTCCTATGGCGACTACCTGCGGGCCGGAGCCATCAGCCGCTTCGCGCCGGTGATGGACAAGGTGGTCGACGCCGCCCGTGGCGGGATGCCCGTGCTGGGCATCTGCAATGGCTTCCAGATCCTGTGCGAGACCCATCTGTTGCCCGGGGCGATGATCAAGAACGCCCACCGCGGGTTCATCTGCCGTGACCAGCCGCTGACGGTCGAGAACAACCGCACCGCCTGGACCACCGGGTACGAGCCCGGGCAGGTCATCCGGATCCCGCTGAAGAACCAGGACGGCCAGTACGTGGCCGATGAGAGCACCCTGGCCGAGCTGGAGGGCGAGGGGCGGGTGGTGTTCCGCTACGCCGCCGGCGCCACCCACGGCCCGGCCGGTTTCGAGATCAACCCCAACGGCTCGCGCCACGACATCGCCGGCATCACCAACGCCGAGGGCAACGTCGTGGGGCTCATGCCCCATCCCGAGCACGCCGTCGAGGCCGGCTTCGGTCCCGATCAGCCCGGCCAGGGCACCCGCACCGGCACCGACGGTCTGGCCATGTTCACCTCGGTGCTGCGCAGCATGGTCAGCTGACCGCTGGACCACTCAACCGCTCGGCCGCGCAACCGCTCGGCCGCGCTCGGTCCCGCCACCGCGCACAGTCCCGCCGCCACGCTCAGTCGCGGACCACGCCCAGTCACGGACTGCGCTGAGCACGGTGAAGCGGCGGTCCCGCGCCTGCTGGCGGGTCGCTCCGATGCGGGCCTCGACTTCGGGGCGGTAGCGCAGGTGGGAGTTGTGGACGAACCACAGCTGCCCGCGCGGCCGCAGCACCCGGGCCGCGGCGTCCAGCAGCTCCTGCACCAGGGTGGCGTCGATGACGGTGCCGTCGTGGAAGGGCGGGTTCAGCAGCACCAGGTCGGCGCTGCCCGTCTCCTCACGGGCCAGGGAATGGTCCCAGGTCACCCGTACGGCGTCGCGGGTGAGGCCGGATGCCTCGAGGGTCGCCCGGGTGGAGGCGACCGCCTCGGCGTCGTCATCGCTGCCCAGCACCTGCGCCTCGGGCAGGGCGGCGGCCAGATAGGCAGTCAGCAGTCCGTTGCCGCAGCCCAGGTCGATGGCGCTGCCTGCGGTGGTCTCCCCGGCGGACACGGACCGGTCCAGCCTCTCCAGCAGCAGCATGCTGCCGGCGTCGGCCCGGGCCCCGCCGAAGACCCCACCGATCCCGTGCAGGCTGAGCTTCCGCAGAACTCCGCGCACCGAGAGCCGCGCGGTCCCCGCCGCGGGCTGCGGAGCAGGCGCCTCGGGGCGGGGGCCGCTCGCGATCAGGGCGCGGGACTTGCCGATGCCGCGAGAGGCGCGCACCTCGGTGAAGGAGGAAGCCAGCACCTCGTTCTGGGAGCGGGTCATGTGCTTCACGCGTCCCCCGGCGATGACGGTGACGTCCTCGCCCCCGGTGGTGCGGGCATGCGCGGCCAGGCGTCGGGCCAAGTCGTCCAGAGCCGCCAGGGCCTTCGGCAGCCGCATCAGCACCAGGTTCGCCTCCGCCTCGGCGAGGAATTCCTCGAGGTCGAGGGGCTGATCACCGCCGGCGACTCGCAGCCGGCCGTTGGCGCACTGCGCGGCGAACCGTTCGGTGAGTGCGGCGCTCTCGGCATGGGAGACGTTCCAGGACCACACCCGGGCACCGGCGTGCTTCTCGGTGCGGGCCAGGGCGGCAGCGGTCAGCTCCCCAGTGGTGTCGCCGACGACGACCACCTCACCGCGGCTGCCCGGCCCCTCCTCGGCCGAACGGAGGATCACCCGCTCGGTCTGGTCCAGCGCAGGCTGGGCGAGCCCGGGATGGACGGGGGCGGGACTCTCGGGCACGGGCTGGCCGGGTGCCAGCTGGTCGGGCCCGGGCTGGACGGGGGCGCGGTCCCGGTCTGCATCGGCGGTCATCGGGCAACCCTGCCCATGCGGCCCCGTGAACGCAACTCACCGCCGGGCAGCCGGGGCGCCGGCAGCGCCTGCGGGGTGTGCGGGGCGAAGGGGCCGAACTGCTCGGCGTCGGCCGCCAGTCCTCCACGCCGGCGAGCGATGTCCGCGATCGGGGCCTCGGCGAACTCGAGCTCGACCCCGATCTCGGCCTGGTAGCGGGCGCGGAACTCCACGATCTCCTCATGGGTGCGGCCGACGAAGTTCCACCACATGATGATGTCCTCCCTCAGTGGCTCACCGCCCAGGAACATCAGCCGCAGCGGCTCCTCGGACCCGGCGTTGATCTCGAGGTGGTCCGCACCATCGGGGACGACGATCAGGTCCGTGCGCTCGGCGGTGCTCTCTTGATCGCCGCTGCGCAGGCGTGCCGTGCCGCGATCGATCAGCACCCCGTACTCATGGGTGGCATCGAGGTCGATGGTCAGGCCCCGGCCGGCTTCGAGGTCTATCTGGGCCATCTCCAGGGCGTCATCGGTGATCACCGGGCTGGTGTCGGTCAGGTTCCCTCCCGCGTCGTCGCTCGCGCGCAGGCTGCCCAGGCCCACCCGGGCGCGGGCGTGGGCGGTCCTCTGCTCGACCGGAGTGTGCACGCGGAACTCCTGTTCGCGGAAGCGGACCCGGTCGGGCAGGGCGTACCAGAGCTGGACGCCGTGCAGGACGGTGGTGTCGTTGGTGGAGAACTCCGAGTGGGTGATGCCGGATCCGGCGACCATCAGGTCCACGTCTCCCGGCCGCACCAGGGCGTGGCTGCCGATCGAATCGCGGTGGGTGATCGCCCCCTCGAACAGCCACGACACCGTCGCCAGCCCTGTGTGGGGGTGGCGGGCCACCTGCATGCCGCCGGTCTCCGTGAGGTCGTCGGGCCCGAAGTGGTCCACGAAGCACCAGCCACCGATCAGCGAGGTGCGGCGGGCCGGCAAGGTGCGGTGGACGGTCATCCCCCGCGGCCTGCCCAGAGGCACGTCCCGGGCCTCTAGCAGCACGAAGTCCTCGAAGTCGCTCATGGCAGGGAGTCTAGGAGTGCTGCGCCCCCGTCACGGCCGCCGCGGCGCGCGGGCACAGCAGGCAACACGCGGGTGCAGCAGACGGCACGCGGATGCAGGGGGCGACGCCCGAGCGCAGCAGGTGACACGCAGGCGCAGCAAGCGGGCGCAGCAACGTGCCGACGCGCCGCCGTCCCTCTCAGCCGTCCGCGGTCGGAGGTCCGTGCGAGGATGGAGACCTGCCGTGATGTGCGTCACGGAGGTGACCGCTCCGCGGGGAACGACGGAGATCGGGACCGTGGCCGCACCTGCCGCGTTCAGTTCAGGAGCCCTGATGCCGCCCCGTCCCTCCGCACGATCCGCCCTCGCCACAGCTCTCGGCGCCGCCGGTGCCGCCCTGGGCGGTCTGGCCGCCCATGACCTTACTCAGAAGCGCCACACCATCCTGCGGATCTACCCGGTCATCGGCCATATGCGATATCTGCTCGAAGGGCTGCGACCTGAGATCCAGCAGTACTTCATCGAACGCAACTGGGACGGCCGCCCGTTCGACCGCGACGTGCGCACCATCATCTACGAACGCGCGAAAGGCATACACGGCGAACAGCCTTTCGGTACCGAGCGCGACGTGAACGCCTCCGGCTACGAGTACCTCGTCCACTCCATCGCCCCGGTCCCCACCCCCGAGGACCCGCCACGCGTGATGATCGGCGGACCGGACTGCACGCAGCCGTACTCGATGGCCCTGCTCAACATCTCCGCGATGAGCTTCGGCTCGCTGTCCGCCAACGCGATCCGCGCCCTGAACAAGGGCGCGCAGATGGGTGGCTTCGCCCACGACACCGGTGAGGGCTCCCTCTCGCCCTACCACGAGGAGATGGGCGGGGACCTGGTCTGGGAGCTGGGGACCGGCTACTTCGGTGCCCGCACGAAGGACGGCTTGCTCGATGACGGCATCTTCCGTGAGAAAGCCACGAAAGAGCAGGTCAAATGCATCTCCGTGAAGCTCAGCCAAGGCGCGAAGCCGGGTACCGGCGGCGTGCTGCCCGCCCCGAAGGTCTCCGCGGAGATCGCGGAGGTCCGCGGTGTTCCCGAGGGCGAGAAATGCGTGTCGCCCCCAGCCCATGCGATGTTCTCGACCCCGGTCGAGCTCATCGAGTTCCTGGCCCATCTGCGGCAGCTGTCGGGCGGCAAACCGGTCGGCATCAAGCTCTGCGTCGGCAGCCGGGTGGAGGTGCTCGCCCTGTGCAAGGCGATGCTGCAGGTCGGGACCGCCCCGGACTTCATCACCGTGGACGGGGCCGAGGGCGGTACCGGTGCGGCACCGCTCGAATTCGAGGACCATATGGGCATGCCGCTCACCCAAGGCTTGATGACCGTGCACAACGCGCTGGTGGGTACCGGGCTGCGCGAGCGCGTCCGCCTGGGTGCCTCCGGGAAGGTCGCCGCCGGCAATGACATCGTCAAGCGCATCATCCAGGGCGCCGACTTCACCAACTCCGCTCGCGCGATGATGATGGCCATCGGCTGCATCCAGGCCCAGCGTTGCCACACCGACCGCTGCCCCACCGGGGTCACCACCCAGGACCCGCGTCGCCAGTGGGGTCTCGTCGTCGAGGACAAGTCAGTGCGGGTGCGGCAGTACCAGGAGGGAACGGTCGCGGAGGCTGTGAAGATCATGGCGGCGATGGGGGTGTCCCACCCCTCGCAGCTGCAGCCGTGGATGCTGCGTCGGAACCTCTCCCAGACCGCCAACGCCTCCTACGCGACGCTGTACGAATGGCTCGAACCCGACGAGCTCCTAGCCGAGCCGCCCGAGGCGTGGGCACCGGCATGGGACGCCGCCACCCCCGACGCCTTCGGGAGCCACGCCTGAACCGAACGGCAGCCGCGCGCCGGCACCGGCCCAGCGCTCACTCGAGAGTGCTGTCGGAGGCCGGGGCCGACGATCCGGGCCTCCTCTTCGGGCCCAGGCTGAAGGTGGCCTCGATCAGCCTCCGCCGGCCTGCCCTACGCTGGGCGGATGACCCTCCCCGTCCTCGTGGACTGCGACACCGGCATCGACGACGCGTTCGCGCTGTCTTATCTCGCCTGCCGGCCCGAGGTGCACGTCACCGGCATCGTCTCGAGCGCGGGCAACGTCGACGTCCACGCCGTGCACCGCAACAATCTCGCGCTGGCCGAGCTGCTGCGGACCGACGCCCCCGTGAGCCGCGGCGCTGAGGGGCCTCTCATCCAGGAGCTCATGACCGCGGCGGACACTCACGGGCCCGGCGGCCTCGGCCATGCGGCGCTGCCCCCATCGGGCCGCATCGAGGATCCGCGCTCCGGGGCCCAGCTGTGGGTGGACGCCGCAAGACAGCAGCCCGGCGAGCTCGTCGGACTCGTGCTGGGGCCGCATACGAACCTCGCCCTCGCGCTCGAGATCGAGCCGGAGCTGCCGCGGCTGCTCAAGCGGTTGCACATCATGGGTGGGGCGATCAACCACCGGGGCAACACCGGCCCGACCAGCGAGTGGAACATCGCGGTGGACCCGGAGGCGGCCCAGCGCGTGCTGGCCGCGTTCTCCGCAGCCCCGCGGCGTCCGGTCCTGGGCCCGCTCGAGGCGACCGAGACGCTGCGGTTCGAGCAGGCGGAGCTGGAGCGCGCCCGCCAGCTCGCCGAACGCAGCGGCCACCCGGTGGCGGCGATCCTGGCCGACGGGCTGCGCTGGTACTTCGAGTTCCACGAGGCCGACGGGCTGGGCTGGATGGCTCATGTCCACGACCCGATCGTCGCGATCCATGCGCTCACCGGTCAGTTCGCCTCGACGTATCCACTGGCGGTGGACGTGGAACTGGCGGGCACCCTGACGCGCGGGCAGACCGTCGGCGACGTGCTGGGCCGCTGGGGCAGGCCGCCGAACGTGGAGGTGCTCACCGCGGTGCAGCCGCACGCCGCCCTCGAGCATCTGATCGGCACCCTGGAGACGGCCTGGGTCTGATCCCGATGGGCTTGAGCTGGCTCGGCCTGGGCCCGGTGGGCCCGATCCCGATGGGCCTGGGCCTGCTGGGCCTGGTAGGACCGAGCCCGATGGGCTTGAGCCTGCTGGGCCTGGTAGGACCGAGCCCGATGGGCTTGAGCCTGATGGGCCTGGTCCTGGTGGGCCTCATCTCGACCGGGAGGATCTCCTGTAGGACGTGGCCGCCCGCCCCGTGGGCGCCCTTGTGGGCGTCCATCCTGCGGCCCGCACCCCGTGGCACCTCTCCCGCAGAGCGTGGCCCCGTGGCCCCACCGCACCCGTCCGGCAGGTCGTGCCGTCGCTGGCGTCAATCGAGTGTGGCTTTCGGGGGGCTATGACCGAGGCAAACCCCTCCGAAATGCACACTCGCCCGACTGACCGGTTCCAGCCGACACCGACCGGTGCCAGCCGAGATCGCCCGGCCAGTACCATCCGCGATCGATGGACCGGTGCCGGCCGAGTTCGGCCGGCGGGCGCCACCCAGGTCGTGCAGGAAGAGCGAAGCGGGTGGCCGCAGCTGCCCGAGGCTCAACCCAGACAGCCGCGCCAGGCTCAACCCAGGGTCTGGATCTGCACCTCGAAGCAACGGCGCGGGCTCTTGTCTCCTCTGCCGGGTCGCCATCCCACGCACTCGACCGTGCCGGCCTCGCGGTCGTCGTCGTAGGAGACCAGCACGGTGCCCGGCAGCGTGACCGGGGCGTCGAAGGACACGTCCCAGCGCAGGGGCCGTGAAAGGTCCACGCGCGCTTCGGTGAAGGCGCGCGAGGCGGTGTACATGCCGTGGGCGATCGCCCGGGGGAAGCCGAAGGCCTTCGCGCTCAGGCCGGACATGTGGATCGGGTTCACGTCCCCGGAGACCTCGGCGTAGCGGCGGCCCGCATCGGCCCCGAGCTTCCACCGGCCCGTGGGCCGTGGCGGCTCGAAAGGCCGGCGCCGTGACCGCGTGGAGCTCCGGGCCTCATCCTCTCCGCCGCCGTCCCCCTTGGCGAGATAGGTGGACACGTCGGTGGCGATGATGTCCCCGTCCGGGGACAGGATCGTGGAGACGGCCTCGAAGGTGCGGCCCTTGCGGTGGGGCTGCAGATCCCGCACCCGGCATTCCACGTCGACCTGCTCGCCCACCCTCACCGGGCGGTGCTGGAGGACCTGGTTGCGCAGGTGCACCAGGCCCAGCAGGGGGAAGGGGAAGTCGCCGCGTGCCATCAGCGCCAGGGAGACCGGGAAGGTCAGCACGTGCAGCACCCCGGGATGGACGAGCTCGGTGGCCGGACCGCCCATCAGGTGGTCGAAGGACGCGGCGCGCTCGGCGTCGATCCGTACCGAGCGCACCCGGTAAGTCACCTCGGGCAGCACCGGATCGCGGCGGGAGGTTTCCCGACCCCGTCGCGGGGTCAGCGCCGCGGCGTAGACGGCGGGGAAGGAGGGGACGTCGGCCAGGTCCTTGACCTGCTCGACGGGGCGGGCGGGCAGCTGGTTCGTCATCGCGGTCACCGCCCCACGATGTTCTGGCCGCACACACGCAGCGTCTGGCCGCGCAGGCCGCCTGCCTCGTCGGAGGCCAGGAACCCGATCGCCTCGGCCACATCGACCGGCAGACCGCCCTGCTGCAGGGAGTTCACGCGCCGGGCCACCTCCCGGTTCAACGGGGGCATCCGCTCGGTCATCTCGGTCTCGATGAAACCGGGCGCGACCGCGTTGGCGGTTCCGCCCAGGGGCGCCAGCTGCTCGGCGAGCGCGCCGACGAAGGTGATCACTCCGGCCTTGGAGGCGGCGTAGTTGGTCTGGCCCTTGTTGCCGGCGACGCCGCTGGTGGAGGCGAGCGAGACCACACGCGGGGCGGCGCCCAGCACGTCACCGGCCTCGATCAGCGCCTCGGTGAGCGTGATCTGGCTGGTGATGTTCACGGCCAGCACCGGATCCCAGTGCCCAGGTGTCATGTTGGCGAACATCTTGTCGCGGGTGATGCCGGCGTTGAGCACGATCGCATCCAGCGTCAGAGAACGCTCGCGCAGGAAGTCGACCAGCCGCTGGCCGGCGCCCTCGGCGGTGACGTCGAGCTGGACCGGGGTGGCGCGCAGCTCATTGGCCAGACGCGCCAGCTCGGTGCCGGCGCCGGGCACGTCCAGCAGCACCAGCTGTGCCCCGTCGGCCGCGAAGGTGCGGGCGATCGCCTCCCCGATGCCGCGGGCGGCCCCGGTGACCAGCACGGTGCGTCCGGCGAAGGGGGCGCTGCGGTCCTCGGTCGCGCTGCCGTCGGCCGTCGTGACGGTCACCAGCTGCCCGGCCACGAAGGCGCTGCGGGCCGAGAGCAGGAATCGCAGGGCGCCGACCACGGCGGGGGCGTCCAGACCCACACCGTCTGCCACCTGGATGCCGTTGGCGGTGCCGCCGCCGCGCATCTCATGGGCCAGGGAGCGCAGGAAGCCCTCCACGCCGCCGCGAGCGGCGTCCTGGGCGGGATCGGCTCCGGTGGCCGGACGCGAGATGGTCACCACGCGTGACCCCGGGGCCAGCGATCGCATCGCGCTGCTCAACGGCAGCAGGATCGGTCCCAGATCGGCGGGGCTCGCGACCTCGTCGAGCACCGCGATGACGGAGCCGACGCTGCGCAGCTCCTCGAAGCGACGGCGCACATCGTGGCCCTCGGCCAGCAGCAGCCGGGCGAGCTGATCGGCCCCCGGGGAGTCGCCGAGCACGACGACGGGTCCGAGCACCTCGGGGCGGTCCCCGCGGCGCGGCAGCCGGGAAGGGCGGGGCAGCCCGGTCTGCTTGGCGAGCAGGGAGCCGGGCGCGGAGCGGATGAAGCGGGTATAGGTATCAGTCATCGGGAGCCTCCGGTCTCGTGGGGCGCGATCACAGGTCGACGGATTCGATCAGGGCGACGGTCCCCTGGCCGGCGGCGGCGCACACGGAGATCAGGCCGCGCTGGACCTGTCCGGTCTCGCGGTGCCGCTCATGGAGCAGCTTCGCGAGGGACGCGACGATCCGGCCCCCGGTGGCGGCGAACGGGTGCCCGGCCGCCAGCGAGGATCCGGCCACGTTCAGTCGGCTGCGGTCGATCGCGCCCAGCGCGCCGTCGCGGCCCAGCCTGGTGCGGCAGAACTGCTCGGACTCCCAGGCGGCCATGTGGGCGAGCACCGTGGAGGCGAAGGCCTCATGGATCTCGTACAGGTCGATGTCCTGCAGGGACAGGCCATTGGCATCGAGCAGCTCGGGCACGGCGTAGGCGGGGGCCATCAGCAGGCCCTCGTCGCCGTGGGCGAAGTCGACCGCAGCCATGCGCGAGTCGACCACCCGGGCGAGCGGCTTCAGCTCGTGCTCGGCGGCCCATTCGGCGCTGCCCAGCAGCACCGCCGAAGCCCCGTCGGACAGGGGCGTGGAGTTGCCGGCGGTCATCGTGGGATCGGCCACCTGCGGGGACTTCACCCCGAAGACGGGCTTGAGCGATGCCAGCTTCTCGAGGGTGGAGTCCGGGCGCAGGTTCTGGTCACGGGACAGCCCGCGGTAGCCGGTGACCAGGTCGTCGAAGAATCCGGCGTCGTAGGCGGCGGCGAGCTTGTGGTGGGAGGTCATCGCCAGCTCGTCCTGCGCCTCACGCGTGATGCCCCATTCGGCGGCAGTCAGCGCCATGTGCTCACCCATCGACAGGCCGGTGCGGGGCTCACCGTTGCGCGGTGGGACCGGCGCGAGGTCGCCGGGACGGATCGCGGTCAGCGCCTTGAGACGCTGGCCGGTGGTCTTGGCGGCGAAGGCGCGATGCAGGATGCGGCGCAGACGCGGCGTCACCTCGATCGGGGAGTCCGAGGCGGAGTCGACCCCGCAGGCGATCGCGGAGTCGATCTGCCCCAGCCGGATCCGGTTGGACACGTGCACCGTGGTCTCCAGGCCGCTCGCGCAGGCCTTGGACATGTCCAGGGCAGGGGTGCGGGGATCCAGCGGGGTGCCCAGAGCGCTCTCGCGGGTGAGGTTCAGGTCACCGGCCAGCTTCAGCACCGCACCGCCTGCGACCTCGCCGAGCTTCTCGCCCTGCAGCCCGTAGCGGGCCACGAGGCCCTCGAGTGCTGCGGTCAGCAGATCCTGGTTGGAGATCCCGGCGTAGGGACCGCCGGAGCGGGCGAAGGGCAGGCGGTTGCCGCCCAGGATCAACGCGTCACGCGGGGAGTCTGGCAGGGTCACGGTGGGCACCTCTTCGTGGTCACGGGGCTGGGATCGTCGGAACGGAGTTCACGGAACAGACTTTACATAGAACCGACGGTACTTGATACCGTAGGTTCCGTGAATGCGACGACGCAAGCCCCCGTCGACGGCCGCTCGGCCCGCTGGGCCCAGCACCGCCAACAGCGCCGTGCCGAACTGCTGGACGTGGCTCGGCACCTGATCCACTCCCGTGGCCCCGACGTGACGATGGAGGACATCGCCGCCGCCTCGGGCACCTCGAAGTCGATCGTCTACCGGTACTTCACCGACAAGGCGCACCTGCAACGCACGCTGGGCCGAAGCATCCTGTGGACCATGCACCGCAAGCTCCTGCGAGAGCTGAAGGCGCTGGAATCGAACATGGGCCGCGAGCCCGATGCCGATGAGCGCATCCAGGCCATGATCCGCGCCTACGTCGAGACGGCCCAGCGCTCCCCCGGTGTGTACCGCTTCGTGACCCGGCCCAGCGACGGTCTGAACCACTTCCTGGAGGCGGTGGCTCGCCTCGTCACCACCTTCCTGCCCGACCAGGTCCCGGCACCGCAGCTGTGGGCCCAGGGCGCGGTCGGCTTCGTCGAGGGCGCGGTCGACACCTGGATGGCCGAGCAGGAGAAGCACGCGGCCGGTGAGGGGCCCGCCCCGATCACCTCGGAACAGCTCGTCAACAACCTCGTCACCTGGCTCATGAAAGGAATGCACGCATGACTGCGACCTCTGACCGCCCCACCTCCTCCACCTCCCAGACCGCTGCCCCGGCCGCCGCGGCCGGCTCCGAGCAGCTCACCGCGGATCCCACCGGGCCCATCCCGGTGCTCCCGGACGATGCCGCCCGCCTGGACGTCGAGGCGGTCTCGACCGCCCTCAAGGGTAAGTGGGCCGACGTCCGTGACACCGCCCGGGAGCGCGCCGCCCGCCCCGAGATGGCACGCCCCGAGAACATGAGCGTGGCCGAGCACCGCGACCGGGTGCTGGGACAGACCCGGAAGCTGGCCGAGGAGAACGTCTCCTGGCCGATGCTGCCCGAGCACCTCGGGGGCCCCAATGACAACGGCGCCAATGTCGCTGCCTTCCAGGAGCTGGTCGTGGCCGACCCGTCCCTGCAGATCAAGGCGGGCGTGCAGTGGGGACTGTTCACCGCGGCGATCGTCCAGCTCGGGGACCAGGAGCAGCAGGCCCGATGGGTGCCCGACGCCATGAGCCTCGAGGTCCCCGGTGCCTTCGCGATGACCGAGATCGGGCACGGCTCCGATGTGCAGGCGCTGGCCACCACCGCGACCTACGACCCGCAGACCGAGGAGTGGGTGATCCACACCCCGTTCCGTGCGGCCTGGAAGGAGTTCCTGGGCAACGCGGCGCTCCACGCGAAGGCGGCCACCGTCTTCGCCCGGCTGATCACGCGCGGGGTCGACCACGGGGTGCACTGCTTCTACGTGCCGGTGCGCGATGCCGAGGGTGAGCTGCTGCCCGGCGTCTCCAGCGAGGACGACGGCCCCAAGGGTGGGCTCAACGGGATCGACAACGGCCGCCTGGCCTTCGACCAGGTGCGCATCCCTCGCACCAACCTGCTCAACCGCTACGGCGACGTCAGCCCCGACGGGACCTACACCTCGCCCATCGAGTCCCCGGGCCGCCGGTTCTTCACCATGCTCGGCACCCTGGTGCAGGGCCGCGTCTCGCTCGACGGCTCCGCCAACCGCGCCAGCCAGCTGGCGCTGCACATCGCGATCACCTACGCCTCCCAGCGCCGGCAGTTCAGCGCCGCCGACCCCACCCAGGAGGTCGTGCTGCTGGACTACCAGTCGCACCTGCACCGCCTGTTGCCCAAACTCGCCGCGACCTACGCGGGGGCCTTCGCCCACGAGCAGCTGCTGCAGGCCTTCGATGACGTCTTCTCGGGACGCGGGGACGACCCCGAGGCGCGGGAGGACCTGGAGACCCTGGCCGCGGCCCTGAAGCCCGTCTCGACCTGGCTCGCGCTGGACACCGTCCAGGAGTGCCGCGAGGCCTGCGGGGGCGCCGGCTTCATCGCCGAGAACCAGCTGACCGGCCTGCACCAGGACCTGGACGTGTACGCGACTTTCGAGGGTGACAACACGGTGCTGCTGCAGCTGGTGGCCAAGCGCCTGCTGTCGGACTACACCTCCGAGCTGAAGAACGTCGATCGCGCCGGGATCGGCCGCTTCATCGCCCAGCGTGCCGGGACCCTGGCCAAGCGCCATACCCCGTGGACACGTCTGGCCCAGGACCTCAGCGACCGCGGCAACCCGCGCCGGGCCTTCGACTCGATGCGCCAGAGCGACTTCCAGGAGGAGATGCTCGCCTCACGCGCCCGGATCAAGGTCGAGGAGGTCGCCCTGTCGATGCGTCCGGCCGCGAAGATGGACCCGGCCGACGCCGCCGCCCATGTCAACAAGCACCAGGTGGAGATGCTGGAGGCGGCCCGGGCTCATGCGGATCTGGTGCGGTGGCGCGCCTTCACCGCCGCCCTGGAGGACTTCGAGGACGAGGCCACGATCGCGGTGCTCACCGATGTGCGCGACCTGTTCGGGCTCAGCGTGATCGAGGACGATCTGGCCTGGTTCCTGCTCAACGGCCAGATCTCCACCCAGCGCGGCCGGCAGATCGCCTCGGACCAGCGTCGGCTGCTGTGGCGTCTGCGCCCGCACGCCCTGGACCTGGTGGCGGCCTTCGACATCCGCCCCGGGCACGTGCGCGCCCCCATCGCCCTGGGCGGGGAGCAGGAGCGGCAGGACGAGGCCGCCGCCTACTTCCGAGCGCAGCGGGCCAGCACCGATGCCCCGGTCAGCGAGAAGCTGCTGCGCGACCGCGAGAAGCGGGCGCGCCGCGAGACCCGCACGAGCTGAGGATCCGTCGTGGCAAGTCGGCTTCCGGCCCGCTCACGCCGCCGATGCCAGCGATCGGACGTGCGGCCGCAGGTAGCCGATCGTGCGGTGCCACCGGTTCGCCGGAAGCCGCGGGTCCAGCAGGGCCATCCCGGTGGCGAACTTCGAGATGCGTTGCGGGCGACGGTGTGACCGCCACAGCCAGCGGTCCACCGCGCCCGGCGCAACGGCAGATTTCGTCTCCAGCACCACCAGGTCCTCCAGCGAGTACGAGGTGAGGTCGGTTCCCCGCCAGACGAGGGACTCGTCGATCGTCGTTCGAGAGCCCTCGGAGCCGACCAGGAGCGTCGTGCGGCGATAGGCCGTCTCGAAGGTGGGGAACAGGCGGTCCTCGGGCGGTGCCACCCCAGCCTCCTGCAGACGCTCCGCGACGTAGACCGCGTCCTCTCCCGACAGGGGGCCATCGCCGGGCCGGGGCAGCTTCCCGCCGGACCGGGACCTCTCCTCACGCACCTTTTCCGTGTCCCCTCGCCCGGTGCGGGTCTTGACCTCGAGGAACGAGGTGCCGGCATCCACGTATTCGCGTCGGCGCACCTTGAAGCGGCGCCGACGCCGGGTGGCGGCGGTGCGGTAGGAGAGCAGTTCCGGGGTGTCGTAGTACAAGGATCGATAGGCGAAGGTGCGCTGGCGATCGATGTCCAGCACATGCAGATCATCGGCCAGATCGTGGACGAGCTCCGCTGCCAGGCCCGCAGGCACCAGGTACTTGCGATCCGTACGGGTCATCAGGGCGGCTCGCTCGGCCATGCCCTCCAGATCGATTCCCGGCAGGACTGCCGTCACGCCGTCGAAGCGACCTGCCGTCGGGGACGTGCGCGGGCAGCTCATCGACCCACCTCGGTGATGGCCGGCATCTCATCGATGGGCTGTCTCCCGCTGCCCTGCTTCTCCGCGACGCGACGGAACCGCACGTCCACGGTGGTCGCGTCGTTGACCAGGTCCAGACGGGTCACGCTGACCGCGGTGATCCGTGCGCCGAGCAGCTCAGCCAGGTACCCGCGCAGCTCCTGGGGGTCCTGGATCGCCCGGTCGATGACGATCTGCTGACGCTGGTGGCCACGCAGAAGTGCAGGATGGTCGACAACCGCGATCGCCGCGACGACCAATGCCATGAACAGCAGGGACAACGGCGCGGGGGCGGCCTCGAGCCCCCCGAGGAGGCCGAGGGCGAGCATCGCGAAGTAGTAGGCGATCTCATGCTGGGCCAGCTCGTCGGACCGCAGGCGGATGATCGAGAGCACGCCGAACAGGCCGAGCCCCACACCTGCTCCGACCTGGGAGTCCGCGAGCGCCGCGGAGACGGCGAGCACCCCGACGTTGATGCCGAAGAAGGCGACGACGAGGTCTCGGCGGTAGTGGCGACGCCAATACAGTCCGAAGGTCAGGATGATGGCGGCGACAAGATCTGCAACGATCAGGATCAGAACCTCGGCGCTCACGGATGCACTCCTCACAGCGTTGGGCCGGCTCTCGGCGGACCCGCAGCACGGTACGGATGCCCGATGAGACAGAGGTGATCTGGAGATGAGGAGCTTCTCAGAACCACGGCGGGCGGTCGTGCTCGCCAGGGCGCGGCGGTCGTAGACTGTGAGGGCTGCGGCGCACCGCGCCCGTACCTTCGGCGCCGGCGACCGCCCGCGCACCCGTGCCCTCGTGATGAACGGATTCGATCCCGCGATGACCGCTGACGACGCTCGTCCCCATAGCTCTCCCACGACCGCGGCCCCGCAGGGGGACGTCGACACCGTCGAACACGCCGCCTCCACACCCGATCAGGCGCAGCCCTATGCCGATCTCGGGGTGAAGGACGACGAGTATCAGAGCATCCGCGAGATCCTGGGCCGCCGCCCCACCAACGCGGAGCTGGCCATGTACTCGGTGATGTGGTCCGAGCACTGCTCCTACAAGTCCTCCAAGAAGCACCTGCGACGCTTCGGCGAGCGCATCACCGAGGAGATGCGCGAGAAGCTCCTGGTGGGCATGGGCGAGAACGCGGGCGTCGTCGACATCGGTGACGGTTGGGCGGTGACCTTCAAGGTCGAGTCCCACAACCACCCCAGCTACGTGGAGCCCTACCAGGGCGCGGCCACCGGGGTGGGTGGCATCGTGCGCGACATCATCTCCATGGGGGCCCGGCCGGTGGCCGTGATGGATCAGCTGCGGTTCGGGGCGATCGACCATCCCGACACCGCCCGGGTGGTCCATGGCGCGGTCGCGGGCATCGGCGGCTACGGCAACTCCCTGGGCCTGCCCAACATCGGCGGCGAGACCGTCTTCGATCCCACCTACCAGCGCAACCCTCTGGTCAACGCCCTGTGCCTGGGCGTACTGCGGCACGAGGACCTGCACCTGGCCTCAGCGACGGGGCCGGGCAACCTCGTGGTGCTGTTCGGTGCCCGCACCGGCGGTGACGGCATCGGCGGCGCCTCCATCCTGGCCTCGGAGACCTTCGAGGAGGACGGCCCGATCAAGCGGCCCAGCGTGCAGGTCGGCGACCCCTTCATGGAGAAGCTGCTGATCGAGTGCTGCCTGGAGCTGTTCGCAGCCGACACCGTCGAGGGCATCCAGGACCTGGGAGCGGCCGGGATCTCCTGCGCGACCAGCGAGCTGGCCGCCAACGGCCGCTCCGGGATGCGCATCGATCTGGAGAACGTGCTGCTACGCGATCCCTCGCTGAATGCCGGCGAGATCCTGATGAGCGAGTCCCAGGAGCGCATGATGGCCATCGTGCGGCCGGAGAAGCTCGCCGAGTTCGAGGCGATCGCCGCCCGCTGGGACGTCGAGATGGCCGTGATCGGTGAGGTCACCGATGACGACCGCCTGATCATCGACCACCACGGTCGCCGGATCGTCGACGTCGACCCCGGCACCGTCGCGATCGACGGCCCCGTCTACGACCGCCCCTACGCACGCCCCGCCTGGCAGGACACCCTGCAGGCCGACACCGCCGAGACGCTGGCGCGCCCGGAGGGGGCCGAGGAGGTCGCCGCCCAGCTGCGCCGCCTGATCGCCTCCCCGAACCTCGCCTCCCCACGCTGGGTCACCGATCAGTTCGACCGCTACGTGGGCGGCAATACCGCTCTGTCGATGCCCGACGATGCGGGCGTGGTCCGTGTGGACGAGACCACCGGCCGCGGCGTGGCCCTGGCCACCGACGCCAATGGTCGTTACGCGGAGCTGGACCCACGCACGGGTGCCCAGCTGGCGCTCGCGGAGGCCTACCGCAATGTCGCCACCACCGGCGCGGTGCCGCTGGCGGTCACCGACTGCCTGAACTTCGGCTCCCCCGAGGACCCGGGCCCGATGTGGCAGCTGGTCGAGGCGATCGAGGGCCTCTCGGAGGCCTGTCAGACCCTCGGCATCCCCGTCACGGGTGGCAACGTCTCCCTGTACAACTCCACGGGCGAGCCCGGGACGCAGGGCTCTGCCATCCACCCCACCCCGGTGGTGGGCGTCCTCGGCGTGTTCGACGACGTCTCCCGCCGCACCGCCTCGGGCTGGCACGAGGAAGGCGCGGAGGTGTTCCTGTTGGGCACCACCCGCGAGGAGCTCTCCGGCTCCGCCTGGGCCGACGTCATCCACGACCACCTGGGCGGACTGCCGCCCGCAGTGGACCTGGAGGCCGAGCGCTCCCTGGCCGAGGTGCTGATCGCCGCCTCCCGCGAGGGGCTCGCCACCGCGGCCCATGATCTCTCGCAGGGCGGGCTGGCCCAGTCCCTGGTGGAGTGCTGCACACGCTTCGGCATCGGTGCTCAGATCGGGCTCGGCGGGCTGCTCGAACGAGACGGCGTGGATCTGGCCGCCGCGCTGTTCTCCGAGTCGCAGGCTCGTGCGCTGGTCGCCGTCCCGACCGGGCAGGCGACTCGCCTGCGCGAGCTGTGCACCGAGCATGACGTGCCGCTGCTGCAGCTCGGCACCACCGGCGGGACCGCGCTCGAGCTCGAGGACGTGGATGAGTTCGCCGTCTCCGATCTTCACGAGTTGCGCGAGGGCACCCTGCCCCGCTACTTCGGCTGACCGGCGCGACGGCCCGAGGCATCTGCCTCGGGCCCGCTGCGGAGGGATGGTCCGGGCCCGTGATGGACTCGGAGACGCCCCGTCCCACCGGCCCCGGTCACCCGGCTGCTGCGACGACGACCCGCCCGGCCATACCCGTCCCGGGCACGCATGCCCCGGGCGCGGATGCACCGGGACCGAAGACGCCGAGGGCGGGTCCACGGGATCTCCCCCACGGACCCGCCCTCGGCGTGATCGCTCAGTTCAGAGCAGCCGGCTCACTTCTGCTCGCCGGCGTCCTCGGCGCCCTCAGCGGGCTCCTGGGGTGTGACGCGCTCGGACTCGGTGTCCTCACCGGGCTGCTCGGCACCCTCGGCGGGCTCGGTCGGCGCGGTGTCCTCGGCGGCAGCGGTCTCCTGCGCGGCGGTGGCCTGGTCGGTCCGGGAGGCGTTCTTGGCGGCGCCCTCGGCCTCCTTCACCACAGCCTGCTTCGGGGAGTACTCCTCCTGGACCAGCTCGATGACGGCCATCGGGGCGTTGTCGCCCTTGCGGGGGCCGATCTTCGTGATGCGGGTGTAGCCGCCCGGGCGCTCCGCGAAGGTCGGGGCGATCTCCTCGAAGAGCGAGTAGACGACGCCCTTGTCGCGGATGGTGGTCATCACCCGGCGACGGGACGCCAGGTCGCCCTTCTTGGCGAAGGTCACCAGCCGCTCCGCGTAGGGGCGCAGACGCTTGGCACGGGACTCCGTGGTGGTGATCGCCTTGTGGCGGAACAGCTCGGTCGCGAGATTGGCGAGGATCATCCGCTCATGCGCGGGGGATCCGCCGAGCCGAGCTCCCTTGGTGGGTGCAGGCATGGTCGTTCTCCTAGTTCAAAGATGAAAGTCAGTACTGGTCGCCGAAATCGTCGGAGTAGGAGTCCAGGGCCGCCGGATCGAAGGCGCCCGGGGAATCCTTCAGCGACAGACCGAGGTCGGCGAGCTTCGCCTTGACCTCGTCGATGGACTTCTGCCCGAAGTTGCGGATATCGAGCAGATCGGCCTCGGAACGGGCGGTCAGCTCACCGACGGTGTGGACGCCCTCGCGCATCAGGCAGTTGTACGAGCGCACGGTGAGATTCAGGTCGTTGATCGGCAGTGCCAGATCAGCGGCCATCGCCTGATCGGTGGGCGAGGGACCGATCTCGATGCCTTCGGCCTCCTCGTTGAGCTCACGCGCCAGCCCGAACAGCTCCACCAGGGTCTTTCCGGCGGAGGCGATGGCGTCCCGCGGGGAGATCGCCGGCTTGGTCTCGACGTCGACGATCAGCTTGTCGAAGTCGGTGCGCTGCTCGACACGGGTCGCCTCGACCTTGTAGGTCACCTTCAGCACGGGCGAGTAGATCGAGTCGACCGGGACCCGGCCGATCTC
>DWZH01000036.1 GCA_019118275.1 Candidatus Brachybacterium merdavium
AGGCCGCCGACGGTCCACGCGATTCCCGCACGGTGCCCGCCGCGGCCGTCACGACACGATGCGGGCCTTCCCGTGTCTGCTTCACGGTTCTGTCCCCGGCAGTTCATAGTGTGACCTCATGCCGCCCGAGACCCCCCGCGCCCCCGACGCCCCGGCCCCGGCGCCTGACGCCTTCCGTCCGCTCACGTTGCACAAGGTGGCCCTGGGACTGATCGTGGTCGCGGTGGTCATCATCCTGATCGCGCTGGCCTCGCTGCTCGGCCATCAGCGCACCGAGGGTCGGCTCTCCGAGAACCTGCACGTGGTGTTCTGGTACTTCGACGTGGGCCGCGAGTACAACCTGGCGACCTGGTACAACTCCGGGCTGTGGCTGGTCATGGGTGCCCTGGCGGCCGCGATCGCCGTGGCTCGGCCTGCCCTCCATCGCTCCTGGTGGCTGCTGGCTGGGGTCGCCCTGTTCGCCTCCGTCGACGAATACCTCGAGGTCCACGAGCGCCTGGACGTGCCCGGTGACGTGCTCGCCCAGCATCTCCCCGTCGAGATCGGCTTCACCTGGGTGCTGGTCGGGGCCCCGATCGCGCTGGTGGTGGGGGCGCTGCTGCTGCGCCTGGTGCTCTCGCTCCCCCGCCGGGCCACCCTCGGGGTGCTGCTCGGCGGGGCCCTGTTCCTGACCGGTGCGGTCGGCATCGAGACGATCAACGGCCGGATCCTGGTGGCCAACGACATGGTCGTCGACAACGCCTACATCTACTCCACCATGGTCGAGGAGCTGCTGGAGATGTCCGGGGTCGCGGTGGCACTGTCGGCGCTGGTCAGCCTGATCCAGTACGACGCCGGTCGGGGCGTGCTGCGCCTGGACCCAGCTGTTCAGGTCGGGCGGGTCCGGGCGGGCGCGAGCGTTCCCTGACGCAGCTGCCGGGCGCGCTCGAGCAGCGATCCCTCCTGCCCGTCCCAGCCTCCTAGCCGTCGCTCCCCCACGATCCGGCCATCGACCATGGTGATCACCCGTTGTGCATGGGCGGCGACCTCCACGTCGTGAGTGACCAGCACGAGGGTCGCGCCATCGGCGTGGATCCCGCCCAGCAGCCGCATCACGGCGAGGGCGGAGGCGGAATCCAGCGCACCGGTCGGCTCGTCGGCGAACACGATCTGCGGCGAGTTGATCAGGGCCCGGCAGATCCCCACCCGCTGCAGTTGGCCGCCCGAGGCCTGGGTGATGTCCCGCTGGGCCAGCTCCCCCACCCCGGTGCGCTCCATCAGGTCACGGGCGCGCGCGACCACGGCGCTGCGCGAGGCGGTGCGGGCGAGCCTGCCCGGCAGCACGACATTGTCCAGCAGCGTCAGGTTCGCAAGCAGGTGGGCCTGTTGGAACACGAACCCGAAGCGGGTCAGACGCAGCCGGGCGAGCTGTTTCTGCTCGAGCTCCGTCAGCTCCGTGCCCTCCAGGGAGATGCTGCCTCCGTCCGTGTCGTCCATCCCGGACAGGGAGTACAGCAGGGTTGACTTCCCGCTGCCCGAAGGGCCCATGATCGCGAGGAACTCGCCCCTGCCGACGTCCAGATCGATCTCCTGGAGCACGGGCTGTCCGGACAGGACCCGTCGCAGCCGGCGAGCTGTCAGCACTGTGCTCATCGGTTCTTCCTCATTCCGTGGTCAGAGCGCTGATGCGCGGCTCAGGGGTGGAGCGAACGGTCAGGACGGTGACGGTGGCGGTCACCGCGCACAGCAGGAGCGGGATGCCGATCACGGTGAGCACGGGGTCGGCCACCAGGTCGATGCGGCTGGCTCCCTGGAAGAGGTGGTCGATGCCGCCGAGCATCCCCTCGATCATCAGGTTCAGCACCCCCTGGCCCAGCCCCAGTCCCCCCAGGACGCCCAGACCGGCGCCCAGCACGCTCACGATCGATATGCGGCTGAGGTACTGGGCGCACAGCTGTGCCCGGCTCGCCCCCAGGGCTCGCTGGATGCCGTCGCCTCCCGCGCTGTCCGCGCGCAGCATCTGGACGAACATGCCGGTGATCACCGCGCCCAGGAGCACGGAGGCCGCCGTCGCGGCGACTGCGACCCGGGTGACGGCGGAGGCGAGCGGCCCCAGGATCTGCTCGAGGAAGGTGTCGATCTCCACCACCTTCACCTCGGGCAGCTGGGAGGACAGCCGCTCCATCGCGGCGCCGACGTCGGCCCCCGGCTCCAGGCGGGCGCTGAGCACGTAGCGGGTCACCTCCTCCCCCTCGGTGGGCAGCATCGCCTTCGCGGTCAGGCCGCCGTGGGTGATGTCCTGGTAGGCGCCCACCACGGTCAGCTCGCGTGGCTCGCCGTGCACCTCCATCGGCAGCGTCTGGCCGACCTCGGTGCCGCTCTCGAGCAGCGCGATCAGGGACAGAGCGATCTCGTCGGAGCCGCGCGGGGCTCTTCCCTCGGCGTAGTCGACCGGCAGGGAGCGGTGGTCGCCGTTGTCCACGGGCAGCGCCAGGGGCGTGCCCTCGGCGTCGGTGATCACGTGCCGGGTGGTGGTCAGGGCGACCTGGTCGAGCACCTCGCCGTCCCGGGAGAGGGCGTGCTGTGCGGCGGCGAACGCCGCGGAGCTGTCAGGACCGGTGTGCTGGAGGTCCATGCGCAGATCGGCGTCGCCGACTCCCATTGCGGCCGGGAACTGCGGCGAGCGCAGGGTCCCGGACGTGGCCGCCGGAACGGTCACGATCATGGCGCACACCGCGACCACCACCAGCAGCAGCGAATACATCCCGAGCCGTCGGGTCACATCCATCAGGCCCAGCGTGATGCCCACCGGCAGCGGCGAGCGATGCAGACGCAGCCGTCCCGGTCCCCGCCCTGATCCTCTCGCGCCGCTGCGCAGCGCTGCGACCGCGCTGACCCGGCGCAACCGGCGTGAGACCACGAGCACCGTTGCCAGCACCAGGCACAGCAGGCCGAACGATGTCAGGGCCGGTGCGATCCAGGTCATCGCCCCGTCGGAGGCGCCCAGATAGCGGGTCAGGCGGCCCGTCAGGGCCGGGGCCAGGGCCCAGCCGCCGAGCAGACCGAGCAGGCTCGCCGGGACCGCGATCGCCGCATTCTTCAGCAGCTGGAGGCGGACGATGAGCGATACCGGCATCCCGATCGCGAGCATCACCCCGTTCTCGCGGCTCTCGCGGGCCATCGCGGTGACCAGCGCCAGCCGCAGGCACAGCATCGCGACCACCAGCACCGCGGTTGCCACCAGCAGCACGACGGCGGCGACCAGACCTTCGCTGATCAGGTTGAACATGCTGAAGGCGGTGCGGTCGACCATGGGGCCCGCCGCGGGCATCCCCGCCTCCTGGTAGGCGGTGCGCAGGGACGGGACCTGGCTGCGGGGATCGTCCACCCAGAAGCCGATCAGGTGTTCGATGGTGCCGGTGCGCGCGGCGATCGCCGCGTGGTCCTGCGCGCTGACGGCCAGGCGCTTGGAGGAAGCGACCGCCGTGTTCATGATGGCGTCGCGCACGAAGCCCGCCACGGTCAGGTCGATCCGGTACCCCTCGGGGCCGGTCACCGTGACCATGTCGCCGATCCGGAGCGCGTGCTCGATCTCGTAGTAGACCGGCAGCCAGATGGTGCCGGCCTCGACCTGGCGCACCACTCCCCCGTCGGCGTCCAGCAGCAGGTCTCGCTCCCGCTCGGGGACCACCAGCGAGTTCTGCTGGATGCTGCCGGACTGGGAGGTGCCGTCCAGGAGCAGGTGGTCCCCGTCGATCAGCAGCTGCGGCTGGATCTGCACGGCGGTGACCTCGTGGCGCTCCTGCGCCCACGACGTGATCTGCTCGGGGTCGAGATCCCCGGCGTGCATCTGGGCCAGATGCGGGGCCCGTGCTCGTTCCAGCAGCCCGTCGGAGGCCCCCACGAGCCGGGTCAGCAGTCCCGTTCCCGCCGCGGCCAGCAGCACGGACAGCAGGATCAGCGTGCTCAGCGTCAGCGCCACCGGCAGCTCGCGCCGGAGCCCGCGGATCGCCATCCGGTGCAGCATCGCACCCGCCCTCTCTGCTCAGGAGGTCCGTGACGCGGACCACTGATCACAGATTATCCCTGGTCAGGCGTCCGCAACAGGTCCAGCAGTGAGGTCAGCGAAGAAATCCGGACAGCCCCCGGGGCCGACAGGGGGATTCCCGGGGTGATGAGCAACGCCCCCGGCACCCCGACGCGCGCAGCCGCTTCGACATCGGCCGGCCGGTCCCCCACGGCCAGGCACTGCTCCGGTGCCAGGCCGCTGCGCTCCAGCAGCACCCGGACCATGGTCGGGTCCGGTTTGCGGGGGAAGCCGTCCGGGGCGCAGACCATGTCGTCGATCTCGACCTCGAGACCGAGTGCCTCGAGCAGCACCGTGGCGCTCTGGCGGTCACGGTTCGTGCTCACCAGATTCGATCCCCCGCCCGCCCGCACCGTCCCGAGCACCTGCCGGGCCCCCTCCATCGCGGGAGGCGGCTGACGCGCCCACCGGTCCTTGAGCGCGTCATAGGCCGCACGCAGCCGCTGCTCCGGGACCCCGTGGCGTTCGGCCAGCGTGGAGATCGCCAGCGAGCTGGAGCGCCGCGTGAGCTGGGCGACCTCGGCGATGTCCTCCGCATCGGGCGAGGCGTGGACCGCCGTGGCCAGGGTGCGGTCCACATCGGGATAGGTATCGACCAGCGTGCCCCCGAGGTCCCAGATCACCGTGCGCATGCCCCTAGTCTGACAGGGACTCCTATGGCGCTCCTCACGCCATCGGCGCGGGAATAGTGCCCGCCGCCGGCACGTTGAAACTCTTGTCACCCACTCCGCCCGCGCGGCGGACCGTTCTCCTGGAGGCTCGCATGGATCCAACGACCCTGTTCAGCTACGAGCGGCACGTCGACTCGCGCTCGCTGCGCGGTCGCACCCTGCTGGTGACCCTGGGAGCCTTCAGCGACGCCGGCAGCGCCCAGGACCTGGTCGACGACCATCTGCTCAACACCCTGTCCAGCCGGGTCGTGGGGCGGCTGGACATGGACCAGGTCTACGACTACGCCGGACGACGCCCCGAGGTCACGCTGGCTCTGGATCACTTCGACGACTACGAGGCACCCGAGATCCTGCTGCACGAGGTCACCGATTCGGACGGCGAGGTGTTCTTCCTGCTGACCGGTCCCGAGCCCTCCTTCCAGTGGGAGCGGGTGGCCACCGCCCTGCGCATCGTCGTCGAGCAGCTGGGTATCGAGCGGACCCTGGTGCTGCAGGGCTTCCCGGCACCTGTCCCCCACACCCGTGAGCTCCCGGTGACCCGCTTCGCCGGCGACCCGGACTCCATCAACGTGCGCCGCACCATGCCCGGCACCTTCCGGCTGCGCGCCCCGTTCACGGCTCTGCTCACCCTGCGCCTGGCCGACTCCGGCCATGACGTGGTGGGCCTGGTCGCCCATGTCCCGCAGTACCTGCACGAGCTCTCCTATCCTGATGCCGCGATCGCGCTGCTGCGCGCCGTGGACCAGGAGCACGGTCCGCGGATCCCCTTCGACGCCCTCGAGGCCCAGGCGCAGCCGGTGCGTGAGTCGGTCGCCGCGCAGGTCGAGGCCGCGGAGCAGCTGCAGGAGATGGTGGCCGGGCTCGAGCAGCGCTACGACCGCATGATCACGTCCGGCGCCGGCACCGAGGTCCCGACGGCCGACGACATCGCCGCCGAGGTCGAGGAGTACCTGGCGGGGTTCGGCGAGGCCGATCCCGAGCAGGAGGAGGGCGAGGGCCCCGACTCCCCGGCTAGCGCAGGCTGAGCGTCTCGGCCGGTCGCTCGACGGGCAGCTGCGGATCGACCACGGCGCTGACCTGCATTCCGGTCAGCTGGACGTTCCCGGTCAGGGTGGTCATGAAGGCCGTGTCGGCCGCGTCCTGCCCGGTGGCGATCCGCACCATCGAGGCGCGCGGAGCCAGATGGGTGGCATCGACGACGATCCACCTGTCCTCGACCAGCGCCTCCACGACCAGATGGAAGTCCATGGGCGTCAGCCCCGGCGCGTAGACCGCCGCGCAGCGAGCCGGGACCCCGGCGGCGCGCAGCAGCGTCGCGGTCAGGTGCGCGTAGTCTCGGCACACCCCCTGACGGGACAGATAGGTGCTGCGGGCGGAGTCCGTCACGGTGCTGGAGCCCGGCACGTAGTCCAGGTGATCGTGCACCCAGGCCACCACGGCGTCGACGGCAGCGCGGCCGGCGCGCTCCCCCACCACCTCGGCAGCGATCCTCGTGAACTCGTCGACCTCGCAGTAGCGCGAGGGATGCAGGTGCATGACCAGATCGGTGGGGTCGACCACGGGTGGCCCGGCCGGTGCGATCCCTGAGGCCCGGTAGGAGATCTCCACGGTGCCCGCCGGCAGGTCATGCAGCACGTGGACCCGGTTGCCGAAGCGGTCGCGGCTCTCCTCGACCGTGTGGTCCCCGTCGGCCGAGCGCACGCTCAGCGTCTCCTCGCCGACCGGAGCATCGGCCGCGGCCACCAGCAGGGCGATGCCGGTGCCGGCGGTGATCTCGGCCCTCATCCAGGCGTTCACGTGTCTGTCCACGATCCCAGTGTGAGCCATCTTTGCCGTGCCGAGATCGCCGACATAGTGTTGTCGACCACGTGCCGATGATGTCTGAGGAGCCTTTCGTGCAGATCTCCGTCCAGCTGTACAGCGTGCGGGAGTCCTTCGCCGCCGATCCCGCCGCGACCCTGAGACGGCTGGCCGAGCTCGGTCTGCGCGCCGTCGAGCCCTTCGGTCTGACCGAGCACGCCGAGACCTTGCGCCCCCTGCTGGCCGAGTTCGGACTGGACGCCCCCTCCTCGCATGTCTCGCTGCTCGACGCCGAGGATCCGGTGCGGGTGTTCGCCGTCGCCGCGGGGCTGGGAGTGGGAACCGTCATCCAGCCCTACTGGGATCGGCAGGCGTGGGACCGCGAGGAGGACATCCGGGCCACCGCCGAGCGGCTCAACGCCCTGGCTCCGTTGGCGTCGGAGGCCGGCCTCCGGGTCGGGTACCACAATCACGAGTTCGAGGCCCGCCCGATCTTCGACGGTCGGTGCGGCCTGGAGGTGCTGGTCGATCACCTCGATCCGCGGGTGGTGCTCGAACTGGACACCTTCTGGTGCGCGGTCGGCGGCACGGATCCGGCCGCGCTGCTCGAGCGGCTGGGACAGCGGGTGCAGCTCGCCCATCTCAAGGACGGACCGCTCCAGGGCGACACCAGGAAGCAGCTGGTGCTCGGCCAGGGCGAGATGGACATCCCCTCGATCCTGCGGGCCGCCCCCTGGCTGGAGACGGGCGTCATCGAGTTCGACCACCACGAGGGAGACATCTTCGAGGCCATCGGCGGCTCTGTCACGCACCTGACCGAGCTGTCACAGGAGGAGCAGGCATGAGCGCACGCACCGGACCGGTCGGCGTCGGGATCATCGGGGCCGGCGTCATCGCCGCCCAGTACCTCGATCAGCTGACCACCTACCCTGACGTGGAGGTCCGCGCGGTCGGTGATCTGCGGCCCGCGGCCGCCGCCGCTCGGGCACAGGAGTACGGGGTGGCCTCGCATGGTCCCGTGGAGACGGTCCTGGACGACCCCGGCATCGAGATCGTGGTGAACCTGACGATCCCTGCCGCGCACTTCGAGGTCTCCTCACAGATCCTCGAGGCCGGCAAGCACATCTGGAGCGAGAAGCCGCTGACCACGACCCGCGAGGACGCCTCGGCCCTGCTGGCCCTCGCCCGTGAGCGGGACCTGCGGGTGGGAGGGGCGCCGGACACCGTGCTCGGGGCCGGGGTGCAGAGCGCACTGCGCGCCCTGTCCGAGGGGACGATCGGCGAGCCCCGCTCCGCGCTCGCGCAGTTCCGCTCCGCCGGCCCGGAGTCCTGGCACCCCAGCCCCGACTTCCTCTTCCAGCGGGGAGCCGGCCCGCTCTACGACATGGGCCCCTACTACCTGACCTCCCTGGTGCTGGCCTACGGGCCCGTCGCCTCGGTCTCGGCGGTCGGCTCGCAGGCCGCCCCCAGCCGCATCATCGGCTCCGGGCCGCGCGCCGGAGAATCCTTCACGGTCGAGGTGCCCACCCGGGTCGATGGGCTGCTGCGCTTCGCCTCCGGAGCGAGTGCCACGGTCCAGTTCTCCTTCGACGAGGCGATCGACCGGCCCCATGTGCTCGAGCTGACCGGCTCGCTGGGCACCCTCGCCCTGCCCGACCCCAACCAGTTCTCGGGCCCCACCCGCAGCGCCCGACGCGGCGCAGCGACCTGGTCCGAGCAGGAGCCCGACGGTCCGGTCGGCGGGCGGGGCCTGGGCACCCTCGAGATGGCCCGCGCGCTGCGGGCGGGCCGCCCCCACCGGCTCACCGGGGACCTGGCCGCCCACGTGCTGGACATCATGATCAGCCTCGACGAGGCCACCGCCGCCGACGGATCGATCCAGCTGACCTCCACGGTCACGGCCCCCGAGCAGCTGCCGGTGGACTTCGACCCGCTGGCCGCCACCCTGTGACCCTGATCCCTCAGACCACATGACCCCTGATCCGCTGTTCCCTGTCGAAGGAGCTCTCCATGTCCCTGCCCACCGACCGTCCGCTCGGCATCGCCATGATCGGCTACGCCTTCATGGGGCGTGCCCACTCCCAGGCCTGGCGCACCGTCGGCGCTGCCTTCGACGTCCCCCGGACCGCGCGCCGGGTGGTCGTCGGCCGCGACGAGTCCGCGGTGGCCGACGCCGCCTCCCGGCTGGGCTGGGAGGAGCACGCCACGGACTGGCGCGAGGTGATCGCCCGCGAGGACATCGACATCGTCGACATCTGCACCCCCGGTTTCCTGCACGCCGAGATCGCGATCGCCGCCCTCGAGGCCGGCAAGCATGTGCTGTGCGAGAAGCCGCTCGCCAATGACACCGCCGAGGCGGAGGCCATGGTCACCGCCGCCCGGGCCGCGCGGCAGCGCGGACAGATCGCGGCCCTGGGCTTCACCTACCGGCGGGTTCCGGCGCTGGCCCTGGCCAAGCAGTTCGTCGACACCGGCAAGCTGGGACGGATCCGTCAGGTCCGTGCCGCCTACTTCCAGGACTGGCTGGTCGACGAGAACGCCGGGATGAGCTGGCGGCTGCGCCAGGAGACCGCCGGGTCCGGGGCGCTAGGCGACATCGGCTCCCATGCCGTCGACCAGATCCAGCACCTGACCGGGCAGAAGGCGACCGCGGTGCGCGGACGCCTGGCCACCCTGGTCCCCCAGCGCCCCGGCGCGGACGGCCTCGAGGAGGTGACCGTCGACGACGCCGCCTGGGCCACCCTCGAGCTCGAGGACGGGGCACTGGCCTCCGTCGAGGTCTCCCGGATGGCCACCGGCGCCAAGAACCAGCTGACCATCGAGCTTTACGGGACCGACGGCGCCCTGCGCTTCGACCTCGAGAACCCCAATGAGCTGTGGTTCCTCGACGCCACGTCGCCGATCGCCGAGCAGGGCTTCACCCGGGTGCTGGTCACCGAGCCGGAGCATCCCTACCTCGAGGCCTGGTGGCCCCAGGGCCACGTGCTGGGCTGGGAGAACGCCTTCACCAATCAGGCCCGCGACCTGCTGGTGGCCATCCGCGACGGCGAGGTCGCGCCCTACGCCCCCGATTTCGCCGACGGCCTGGCCCTGCAGCGGGTGCTGGACGCGATCATCGCCTCCGACGCCGCCGACGGCTCCACCGTCACCCTCTGACCCCTCTGACCCCTCTGAACCGCCTGACCCCTGAGATAGGAGCATCACCATGGCGCATCCGCATACCCTGTTCACCGGCCAGTGGGCCGATCTGACCCTCGACGAGGTCGCCGGTCATGCCGCGTCCTTCGGCTACGACGGTCTGGAGATCGCCGTCTCCGGCGAGCATCTCGACGCCAGCCGCTGGGACGACGACGACTACATCGCCGAGCGCCTCGGCATCCTCGAGAAGCACGGCCTGAAGGTCTGGGCGATCTCCAACCATCTCAAGGGCCAGGCCGTCTGCGATGACCCCATCGACTTCCGGCATCAGGCCATCGTCGGCTCGGCGGTCTGGGGCGACGGCGACCCCGAGGGCGTGCGCCAGCGCGCCGCCGAGGACATGAAGAACACCGCCCGCCTGGCCCAGAAGCTCGGCGTGGACACGGTCATCGGCTTCACCGGCTCCAAGATCTGGAAGTACGTGGCGATGTTCCCGCCGGTCTCCCAGGACGTCATCGACGACGGCTATCAGGACTTCGCCGACCGCTGGAACCCGATCCTGGACGTGTTCGACGAGTGCGGCGTGCGTTTCGCCCATGAGGTCCATCCCTCGGAGATCGCCTACGACTACTGGACCACCCGGCGCGCCCTGGAGGCGGTGGACCACCGGCCCGCCTTCGGGCTGAACTGGGACCCCTCCCACTTCATGTGGCAGGAGATCGATCCGGTCTCCTTCATCACCGATTTCGCCGATCGCATCTACCACGTCGACTGCAAGGACATCCGTGTCAGCATCACCGGTCGCAACACCCGCCTGGGCTCCCACCTGCCCTGGGGCGATCCACGGCGCGGCTGGGACTTCGTCTCCTTCGGCCGCGGCGACGTGCCCTGGGACTCCGCCTTCCGGGCGCTGCGCCACATCGGCTACGAGGGCCCCATCTCGATCGAGTGGGAGGATGCCGGGATGGATCGCCTGCACGGCGCGAAGGAGGCGCTGGAGATCCTGAAGAGCCTGGACTACCCGCCCGCCGAGGGGTCCTTCGACGACGCCTTCAGCAACCAGGGCTGAGGCACCGCCCATGCTCCGCGAGTCGCTCAGCGCGGCCTTCCTCGACCTGGGTCCGCGGGCGCCGACCATCCTGCCGGGCTGGGAGGCCGCGCAGCTGCTGTCGCATCTGCTCCTTCGGGAGCGGTACCCGCACCTGCAGATCGGCCGGATGCTGCCCAGCGGTCTCGGCCGCGGTGCCGCCGCGGCGGTCGAGCAGCTCGAGGCCAGCCCCTGGCAGGAGCAGGTCGAGCTGCTGCGCAACGGCCCTCCCCGGCTGTCGCCGGTCGCCGCAGTGGATCGGCTCAGCAACGACAGCGAGCTGCTGATCCACCGGGAGGATCTGCTGCGCGCCCAGCCGGACCGGGAGCCGCAGCCGGCCCCGGCGGAGCTGCAGGCGCAGGCCTGGCAGGCGGTGGGCCCGATGGCTCGCGTGGCGATGCGGGTGCGCGCCGACGTCATCCTGGTCTCCCCGCTAGGCGGGCGGCGCCTGCCGTCCCGCCGCGGGGATGCCTCGGTGCGGGTGCACGGGGAGCCGATCGAGCTGCTGCTGTGGGTCAGCGGGCGCGACCGGGCCGCCCGGGTGCGAGTGCATGGGGATCAGGCCGGGCTGACGGCGCTGCGCGAGGGCCGGCGCGGGCTCTGAGAGAGCAGGAACAGCCGTGGGTGGTGGCCCTTCTGGAAGAAGCGGTGCTCCTCCCCCGCCGTCCAGGGGCAGCCCGGCTGCGCGAGCACCTCGTGCATGCGTCGGATCTCATGGGTGAGCACCCCCAGCCGGGCGCCCGGCGCGGACAGGGCCGCCGCTCGATCCAGCAGCTTCGCCAACAGCTGCTGGTTGGTGGCGTGCTCCCCGTGGAGCGTGCCCCAGGGAGGATTGGTCACGATCCGGGTGAAGCCGCCCTCCAGCGGCTCGGTCAGCACGTCCCCGCTCACCCAGTCGATGCGTCCGCGCCGCCGCGCGGCGCGCTGATGCGCCTGCGCGGCGGCGATCGCAGCGGGGTCGAGGTCCACGCCGACCATGCGGGCGGGCATCTGCGCATGCAGCTGCTCGACCGGGAAGGTGCCCGAGCCGCAGGTCATGTCCAGCACGCTGTCCGTGCTACCGATCTCGAGCCGATCCAGGACGGTGGCGGCGATGGTCGCGTTGACCGCGCCGGGATAGTTCACGGTGCGCCAGGCCCTGGTGGCGAGCGGCCGCGGGGTGGTGCGTATCAGCACCTGCCAGGTCCCCGGCCTCCCCGGGCCGCGGCGCACGCGCACAAGCAGATCACCCTCGGGATCGACGGGGACCTCGGCGAGCTCTGCGAGAGCTTCGCCCAGGCGCTGCATGTCGGGGGTCTCGGAGCCTGCGGCCGCGAGCCGCAGTCCGCGGAAGCGCTGCCTCGGTCGCTGCCGGCCGATCTGCACGAACAGGGCGGCCAGGCGCTGCTGGACGGCGGTGCCCAGCAGTTCTCGGGGCCGCCTGGCCGGAACCGTCACCGTCGCGTAGGCGGACACGATCCTACGCAGCCCGCGCACCGCGTCCAGGTCACCGGTGCGCAGGGTCAGCTCGGTGGGTGAGCGGATCGCCGACTCGCCGAGCTCGCCGGCCTCGGCCAGTGCACTGTCGGCGCATCCCTCGAGCACCTCGAGGACCAGGTCGTGGGTGGTCTGCGGCAAGGCGGGGCTCCCGGTCGTGATGGTGTGGGGTGGCCCGAGCAGATTACCGCTCGGCGGTGTGAACTCGGCGGATCATCGTCGGTAGACTGCTGGGGTGTTCATCGTGAGTGTGTGTTCCCTGAAGGGCGGCGTCGGCAAGACGTCGGTGACCCTGGGCCTGGCTTCTGCCGCCCTCCATCAGGAGGTGAACACCCTGGTGATCGATCTCGATCCGCAGGGTGACTCCACGCTCGGGCTGCTGGGCGAGCCCGCCAGCACCATGGATATCGCCGAGGTGCTCTCCTCGCCCCGCACCGAGACGATCGACCGCTCCATCATCTCCACCCCCTGGTCGAAGGATGCCCCATCCCACCTGGACATCATCCCGGGCTCGAGCCGCTCTTCGCTGATGGACTCCCCCACCCCCGCCCCGCGGGAGGTGCGACGTCTGCGCGATGCCCTCGACAAGCGCACCCACCAGTACGACCTGGTGCTCATCGACTGCCCGCCATCGCTGAACGGCCTGACCCAGATGGCGATGGCGGCCTCCGACCGCTCCCTGGTGGTCGCCGAGCCGGGGTTCTTCGCGGTCACCGCCGCGGACCGTGCACTGAAGCTGGGCTCGGAGATGCACGAGGACGGCATCGCGCCCCGGCTGATCCCCCTGGGGCTGGTCGTCAACCGCTATCGGCCGCGCTCGGTGGAGCATCAGTACCGCCTGGCCGAGCTGCGGGACCTGTTCGACGACAAGGTCCTCGAACCGGTCATCGAGGAGCGGGTGGGCCTGCAGCAGGCGCAGGGCGGGGCGGTGCCCCTGCACCGCTACCAGGGTGCCTCGGGCAAGCGCCTGACCGAGGACTTCGACGCCCTGCTGAAGACCGTCCTGGATTCTCGCCAGCACTCCTGAGCTCCTGCGCCGGTCCGGCCCTCGCTCTCGAGCCCGCCCCGTGCTCCCGGCCGGGGCCGGCGCCCCTGCTCCTTCTTCGCCGTCTTCCCTGGTGAGCTCCGTCGCTGCCCGGGCCGACCCTCAGGGGATCGAGGGGACCGGGGCCGGGGCATGACGAAGCGGCCGCCCCTCCCCGGAGAACGGCCGCTTCGTGATGCCTGGGGACGCTCAGCCGGCCGCGCGGCTGCGGCGGCGTGCCGCGAGTTCGTCCTGGAGCGCCAGAGCGGCGTCATCGGCCGGATCCACACCGGGCAGGACGGAGAGATCGCTCTCGACCTCGCGCCACACCCGGCCGACGGCGATGCCGAACACACCCTGGCCGCCCTGGACCAGGTCGAAGACGTCCTCAGCGGAGGTGCACTCGTAGACGGAGGCCCCATCGCTCATCAGGGTGATGCCGGCCAGATCGTCGATGCCGCGCTCCCGCAGCGCCCCGACGGCCACGCGGATCTGCTGCAGGGACACCCCGGTGTCCAGCAGCCGCTTGACGACCTTGAGCACCAGGATGTCGCGGAAACCGTAGAGACGCTGGCTGCCGGAGCCCTTGGCGCCGCGCACGCTCGGCTCGACCAGGCCGGTGCGGGCCCAGTAGTCGAGCTGACGATAGGTGATGCCGGCGGCCTTGCAGGCGGCTGGGCCGCGGTAACCGAGCTCGCCGGGGGTGTCCACCACCTCGTCGAACAGGACGCCCTGGCTGGGCTCAGCAGGCACAGTGGTCTGAGCAGTGCGTTCATCGCCGCGGTTGGCGTTCACAGCTACCTCCGGATCAGGGCTCTCCGACGGGGAAGGATGAGAGCTGGTGCTCACACTAGCCCCTTCTGCCCCTGGTCCGGTAGCAACTCGCCGCCCGAAGGTCACGTCCCGGTCTCGGCGGCGGGTGTCAGCCGCCTCGCAGCCGGGTGCGCAGGAGCGCACTGTGCAGCGTGATCATCGACTCCCCGAGGTCGCGGGCGAAGTCCTCAGCACCGCCCTGAGCTGCGGAGTCGCCGGCCCGGCTGCGTGGCCGAGCGACCGACCCGATCATGTGGGCCTCGCGCTCGGCGGACGTGCGCAGCATCACCAGGTGCCGAGGGTGCAGTCCCTCCGCGGCGAGCTCGCGGGCGGCTGTGGTGATCTCCAGCTCGGCCGCCCCGTAGAACAGCAGTCCCTCGGCCAGCATCCCGTACTGCTCCAGCTCGACGAGGAACTCCTCGTCCACTCCGGCCCGCTGGGCCAGGCCCCGTCGGTCCAGGCGGACGGCCTGGATGGTCGAGGTGGGCCCGGG
The DNA here is from genome assembly GCA_019118275.1 of Candidatus Brachybacterium merdavium. Taxonomy (GTDB): domain Bacteria; phylum Actinomycetota; class Actinomycetes; order Actinomycetales; family Dermabacteraceae; genus Brachybacterium; species Brachybacterium merdavium. The sequence goes on from DWZH01000036.1 coordinate 14,569, forward strand.
ACGCGAGGCGATCGAGGTGACGTCGGAGTCGACACCGTGCTCGAGCAGGTGCTCTTTGATGACCTTCAGCGGCCAGAAGCGGTCTCGCTGGGCCCGCAGGATGAACAGCAGCCGGTCGATGTCGGTGGAGCTGTACTTGCGGTATCCCGACGCGGTGCGCTCGGGGCTGATCAGCCCCTCTGATTCGAGATAGTGCAGCTTCGAATGGGACAGATCGGGGAACTCGTCGCGCAGCATCGCCAGCACCTGTCCGATGCTCAGCCGCCCTCTGCCGGGCGAGCTGGGCCTGCGCGCGGCAGAGGCCGCCATGCCTCAGCCCTTCCCGTGGAAGGGGTGATACGTGAGCCGGTACTTGCCGATCTGCACGTCCTGTCCGTACTGCAGGCGCATCTCGTCGACCCGCTCCTTGCCGATGTAGGTGCCGTTGAGGGATCCGAGATCGCGCACCCGGAATCCGTCACCGTCGCGCACGAAGGCGGCGTGCTTGCGCGAGACCGTCACATCGTCCAAGAAGATCTCGCAGTTGGGGTGGCGGCCGGCGATGGTGGTGTCCGAGTCCAGCAGGAAGCGCGCCCCCAGGTTCGGTCCCTTGCGCACGATCAGCAGGGCGCTGTGCGGGGGTAGGTTGTCGATCGCCCGACGGTCCTGCGCACTGAGGCCGGGCTCGGAATCCTCGACCGGATCGCTGGGCGAGATCGCGCTCAGCTTCGACGTGCGGTCAAGATTCTCGTCGTTCCAATCGGTGCTCTCTGACACCCGACACCCCTTCCTCACCTGCGACGGACCCTGCTCGAGGAGGAACAGGGCACGGCCAGTCCATTCTCGCACGTGGACAGGGTCGGTGACACCGTCGGCGACGGTTCTGGGGAGGATTTGACGATCACTTGACCACCTCGGAGTACTCGGGCTCCGCCAGCTCGGCGACCGCGTCGATCCGGACCTCCTCCTGGGCGGTGACGCTGAAGGCACCGCCGTCCGCGGCCACCGAATCCGCGGCGCCGCCGGGGATCTTCAGCGCCGGTTCCATGACGGAGGGATCCCCGATGGCCAGGACCATCATCGGCGAGGGGACCTCCTGTCCGTCCACGGCCACCCCTCCAGCGGGCAGGGAGGTCACCGAGCTCGAGGCGACCACCCGCACCTCGCCGACCTGGATCACCTCGGCCCCGGCGTTGCGCAGCTCCTGGATCACCCCCAGCACCGTCGGCGCCCGCACCGATCCTGCGGGGTCGGTGATCGTGATGCTCACCCCTCGCCCCTGAGCAGGCGAGGTCCCGGCGAGGATCTCGAGATCGGTCAGGCGCTCCTGCGCAGCGTTCTGCGCCGCGACGTCATCCTCGTGCCCGGACTGCAGGGTCTCCAGGGTCCGGTCCAGTTCCGCGTTCTCCGCCTCGAGGTCGGCCACGTGCCGACCCGATTCATCCAGCAGCCGCACCAGCTCCTCCTGCGAGGCGCTCTCGAGGGAGTCCTCGTCGTGCTGGCGCACCTGCATCACGATCGACAGCCCCAGCAGCAGGCACAGCAGCCCCACGATCACCTGGGTGAGCGTGGCCCGAGGTCGCAGCGCGGCGACCAGCCTGGCCCAGTGGCGGCGCTGCTGCTCGGGGGTGTCGGGGGTGCGGGTGCCCTCCTTCATGACCGCAGCAGCCTGCGCCGGATCGCCGCGGCATTGGAGAAGATGCGGATGCCCAGCACCACGATCACGGCCGTCGACAGCTGCGCTCCGACTCCCAGCTGGTCCCCGAGGAACACCAGGAAGGAGGCGAGCAGCACGTTGAACAGGAACGAGGTGATGAACACGTGGGAGTCGAAGGCGCCATCGAGGGTGGCGCGCAGGCCGCCGGCGAGGGTGTCGAGGGCGGCGACGACGGCGATCGGCAGGTAGGGCTGCAGGGCGACCGGGACGTCCGGTTGCAGCACCATGCCGATGACCACCCCGATCACCAGGCCGATGATCGCGATCATGAGAGCTCCTTCTGTCGGGTTCCGGGCTCCCCGGGCTCCTGGGGAACCGTGGTGGGCCCCGGAACGTCCTCACGCTCGGACGGGGGTGCGGTGGCCTCGCGCAAGGCGGTGGCGGGACGGGCGGGGACCTCGAGCTCCTGCTCGGCCTCCCACGAGGAGGGGATCCCGTATCTCGAGGAGATCTCGCGCAGGTGCTCGCCCGCCTCCGAGTCCTGGACCCCTTCCTGTAGCTGCGCCGCATCGCCGAGGGCGGTCACCACGTAGGGAGGGGACAGGGGGCGGAAATCCACCAGCACCGCGGAGCCGGCGGTGCGGATCGCGCTGGTGGAGGTCAGGCGCTGACCGTTGACGGCGATCGCCTCGGCGCCGGCCGCCCACAGCCCGTTCACGGCCAGCTGCAGGTCCGCGTCGGTCACTCGGTTGACCGCCCCCTCGGTGACGCCGGGGGCCGCCGGCAGCGGAGCGGAGTCCTCGAGGGTCAGCACCACACCGGGACCGCGCAGGGCGCCGGCGGCCACCGCCGTCTCGTGTCCCGCGAGGCGCTCGGCGCTTTCGGGATCCGCTCCCTCGAGCACGGCTCCCTGCTGCTGGGCGACTTCGGCCTCGAGCCGGTCGTTCTCGCCTTCGAGCTGTTCCGCGTCTCCTCTGGATTCACGCACCTCCTCCTGCAACAGGGCCCGGGGGCTGTCTGCCGCGGTCGCGTCGGAGCGCAGGTCCACGACCGACACGGCGACGACGAAGCCGAGCACGACGGCGAGGATCACCGTCAGGGTCCGGGTGACGGGCGTGTCCGGGGGCGAGGCCTCCTCATGGGCGCCGTCGGTGCCGCGCAGGGCGTCGACGTCCAGAGGGTTCGCCGTCAGGGCGCGCAGCAGCGACACCGGCGAGTAGGCGGTCTCGCCGTGCGGGGTCTGCCGGCGTGGGTGGTCCATGTCAGCACAGTATCCAGGATCAGGACCGCATCCAGATCCCGCCGATGCGTGTCACGCAGCTCCCGCGCGACCGGTCTCGGATCCGGCCCGCGCACAGGTGCCGCAGGTCACGCTGTTCTCGATTGGCTCCCGGGGCTCGGTCAGGGGTACTATCGACCTCGGCCCTCCTGCGACGGAGGGTTGCGGGCTGTGGCGCAGCTTGGTAGCGCACATCACTGGGGGTGATGGGGTCGCAGGTTCAAATCCTGTCAGCCCGACAAGTGCCCAGGTCAGAGCTTGTTTCTGGCCTGGGCTTTGTTGTTCCGGTCGGCGATGTGACCACTAGTCCCACAAGAACGATCAGCGCCCCGAACTCCCCACCTCCGCCGCCGCGGGCGTTCCGGACCCCTCCTGCCGCGCGCAACGTGCCGCCTCCCCGTGCTCGAGAGCACCCGCATCGTGACGTCACACCGCGACACCCCCGGAGCCCGAACCGGCGGCCGATCCTGCTGCAGCGGTGACGATCCGGTCGGCGCCACGCTGATCGCCGACGACTGCGGCGAGATCGCCATCGCCGAACTCACGGGCCCCGACATCGGTGCGCCAGACCGACGAGCTCTGCGTCAGCGCGATCATCGACAAGACGAGGCCGCACGGACCGATCGGGGATCGGAGTCAGCACCGATCGTCGACGATGACGGCGGCGGATCCGGACTCATCCCTGTGGAGCTCCTGCCCGCCGGCGACGGAGCGGGTAGCTCTCTTCGTCGGCTGAAACAGGACGAGCTGCTCCTGTTGAACGATCCCAGATCGCACCTCGATGGTGCACCACCTACCTGGTAGAGCGGTCAGGTTCAGTGCAGTGGTCACAAGCTAAGGGGTCGCCTCCACCAGACGTGTGGTCCGAAGACGAGGGACTGCCGCACGGATAGGTGACATCTGATCTGGCTTGCCCACTGGGCGGCCTGGAAGGATTTGCACCATGCCTGCTCCCTATCCCCAGGAGTTCCGCGAAGATGTCGTGCGTGTGGCCCGGTCCCGTGAGGACGGCGTCACTCTCGCGCAGATCGCGAAGGACTTCGGCGTCCACGAGATGACGCTGCATAAATGGATCCGTCAAGCCGACATCGATGACGGAAGCCGCCCCGGAAAGACCCGCGAGGACTCCACCGAGCTGCGCGACGCCCGCAAGAAGATCCGGCTGCTCGAGCAGGAGAACGAGGTCCTCCGCCGCGCAGCCGCCTACCTGTCCCAGGCAAACCTGCCGGGAAAAAGCTCTACCCGCTCGTGAGCGAGCTCGCCGCCGACGGCATCCCCGTCGCGGTGTCCCTGCGGGTCCTGAAGCTCTCCCGCCAGCCCTACTACCGCTGGCGACACCAGCAGGTCACCAAGGCCGAGGTGGTCGAGGCATACCGGTCCAACGCGTTGCTGGACGCTCACCTCGACGACCCCGAGTACGGCTACCGGCTCCTGGTCGACGAAGCCGCAGATGCCGGCGAGAAGATGTCTGAGCGCACGGCATGGAGGATCTGCCGGGACAACCAGTGGTGGTCCGTATTCGGAAAGAAGCGCGCCAAGAACGGAAAGCGCCCCGGCCCGCCGGTCCACGACGACCTCGTCAAGCGCGACTTCACCGCCGATGACGTCAACGAACTGTGGCTGACCGACATCACCGAGCACTGGACCGACGAGGGCAAGCTCTACCTCTGCGCCATCAAAGACGTGTTCTCCGGCCGCATCGTCGGCTACTCCATCGGCGACCGAATGAAGGCTCGTCTTGCAGTGAACGCCCTGGACAACGCGATATCCAGGCGTCGGGACGCGGCCGGTTGCATCGTCCATTCGGACCGAGGATCTCAGTTCAGGTCACGGAAATTCGTGCACGCCCTGAACCGTCATCACCTCATCGGTTCGATGGGCCAGGTCGGCGCTGCCGGCGATAACGCCGCGATGGAATCGTTCTTCGCGCTGCTCCGAAGAACGTCCTGGACCGACGC
>DWZH01000037.1 GCA_019118275.1 Candidatus Brachybacterium merdavium
CCAGGGCGAGCTCGCCGTCGAGGTGACCGATCGTCTTGATCACCCAGTTGGCCAGCACGTGCCCGGACAGCTCGATGCGGGCCGCCTCCCCGTACCAGGCCAGCACCGGCTGCGGGCCGGTGCGCTCGAGCGCGGCGAGCAGCCGCGCCCCCGAGTCCAGCGACGTGCTCGGGCTCATGGGCGATCCTCCTGCTGGTCGGGGGCCTGGATCTGCACCTGCACCGCAGGCAGCGGGGCGGCGATCGACTCGGCCCCCAGGGCGGTGCGCAGTCGCTCGGCCAGGGCGCCGGCCTCCAGGCCATCCTGCCAGCTGTCACCTGCTGGTGTGACCACGATGCGGTGGGCACCGGCCACGGCGGCGGTGGCGCGCGGGCTGCCGCCGCCCGGGCGGGGGAGCAGGGCCACCTCGACCGCTCGGGCGATGCGCACCCGATCCTCCTCGGGGGACATCCTGGCGATCGGCTCCTGTTCGGCCGACAGCCCCAGGGCCGTCCACACCGATTCGAGGCTGGGTCGCCGGAACCAGTCGTCGCTGCCGGTGCGGGACAGCTCCCGCGCCGGGACCGATTCGTCACCGGAGGCGACCGCCCCCGCCACCCCGCGCACGAGGGCCAGCGGCACTCCGTCCGCCTTGCCCTTGACCAGGTCGGCCGCCGCAGCCAGCTCATCGGCGAGGTTGCGGACCGTGACCGTCAGGGGGCGGCCGGAGCGGTCCGTCCCGCCTCGCAGGTCCTCCAGCGAGGCCACCCCGGCCGCGCCCAGGGCGATGTCGCCCACGCCGACCCGCCACACCCGTGAGGAGGTGTCGGTCAGCACCACCCCCAGCCGCACCCCCAGGGCGGCGGTCAGCTCCCGGTGCAGCTCGGCGGCGCAGGCGTCGGGGTCCTCGGGCAGCAGCAACGGCCCCTCGGGTGCGTTGGACGAATCGACCCCGGCGGCCGCCATCACCGGCCCGGACGGGATCTGGACCACGGAGGTCACCACCCGCGTGTGACGGCGCCGGGCGACGGTGCGAGCCGTGCTCGCCGTGATGGCGGCCTCCCGCTGATCGGGGGCCACGACCAGGCCGAGCGCCTTGGAGACGACCTTGGTGGAGATGCACAGCACGTCGCCGTCGCGGACCCCGAACGGTTCCAGAGCCGTGGCCAGCAGCGAGGCCAGGTCGTCTCCGCCGCGCACCTCGGGCACTCCGCCGACCGGGATGATCTCGACCCGTGTCATGATTTCCTCCCCTGGACACCGCAGTCCGATCGCGGTGTCAGGATCGCACCGGGGATCGAGCATAATCTGATGGTGGCCCCGGACGGCAGGCGGTGATGGGTATGGCCCTCGGTGTCTGCCGCTTGACGGGGCTTAACTACACGGGTGTATTTTAGGGGCGCAACAGGACTTCGGCGGACACCGCAGGAGCGGGAGGAGTGGGGCGATGGACAAGGACCACATCGACGACGATGGGCGTGCAGAGCTGTCCCTGCTCGATTTCGCCGGGTACGACACCGACGAGACCGAGCAGTCATGGCAGGAGCGCGCCCTGTGTGCACAGACGGATCCGGAGGCGTTCTTCCCCGAGAAGGGCGGCTCCACACGGGAGGCGAAGAAGGTGTGCGTCTCCTGCGAGGTACGTGCGGAGTGCCTCGAGTATGCGCTCCAGAACGATGAGCGGTTCGGCATCTGGGGCGGGCTGTCCGAGCGCGAGCGTCGCAAGCTCAAGCGCCGGGCGGTCTGACGTCGTCGCCGGGTGAATGAGGGCCGGGTCACCGCTGTCGTCCTGCTGAGCGGGTCGACCAGTGCGCTCACCCTGGAATCGACCGCAGCCGCCGTCACGGCGCAGAGCAGGCCGGCGGATCGCATCGTCGCGATCGCGCCGTCCTCGCTCGAGGCCGAGGCCGGTGCTCTGCTCGAGGACCTCCTGGAACGCGGTGACGTCGACGAGGTGCTGACCACCTCCGGTGCCGTCGGTCGGGCCGGTGCCGTGCGCGAGGCGCTGGACCTGCTCGATCGGCGCCCCGCCGCGAGCGGACCGCAGGGCCCCGACGCCGAGGCCGCCACCGAAGCGAGCACCGAGGACGACACCGAGCCGGGCGCCGCGGGCGAGCTCGAGGCCTCGCCCGGCAGGTCGAGCGGCCGGCGTGCCCTGGCCGTCGACCCCGAGGCCGTCGAGCGGCGCCGCACCCAGGACGCCGAGAAGCTCGCCCAGGTGCCACAGCGCCTGCGCGAGGAGCGTCGCTCGGGCCGACGGGCCGCGACCTCCTCCGCGGACGAGTCCTGGCTGTGGTTCGTGGTCGACGAGGCCACCCCCGGGTCCCAGGCGCTGGCCGAGCTGCTCCACCTCGCCGCCGACTCGCCGAACACGGCGGTGGTCGGCCCCAAGCGAGTTCGCTTCAGCGGGACCGCCGCGGCTGCCGCCGACCCCGCTCAGCGCTCCGCCGAGCAGGCCGATGCCCTGGTCGATGTGGGCATCACCCTCACCCATGGCGGGCGCATCATCACCGGGGTCGATCCCGGTGAGATCGATCAGGGCCAGGTCGACTGGCGCCAGGATGTCCTGGCCGTGGCCCTGCCGGGGATGCTGATCCGTGAGGAGACCCTGCGGGAGGTCGGCGGCCTGGACCCGGACCTGCCCACCCCCTGGGCGGAGATCGACCTGTGCCATCGCGTCTGGCGGCACGGGGAACGGGTCGCGGTGCAGTCCGATGCCCGGGTGCTGTTCCCCGACCCGGAAGGTCCTCGCCGGCAACGGATGCAGGAACAGCGCACCGGACAGCTGCTGCTGCTCCTGAAGCACCGCAGCACCCTGATGGCGATGCTCATGCTGTTGTTGTCGCCGGTGACCACCCTGCTGCGGATGGCGGCCGCCGTCGCCGCCTCGACGCCGCGTCGCGCGGTCATGGAGCTGCGGGCCTGGCTCGCCGCCCTGGCCCGTGCCCCCCGTGTGCTCCGCCGCGGAGCGGGGGACCGCCGCCGGGCTCGCGTGCCCCGGGGCCGCCTGGCCCCTCTGTACCTGCCACGGGGCGAGAGCATGCGCCGCCGCCTCGACGACGCCTGGACCCGCCTCGTCGCCGACGATGAGCACAACCGTCGGATCCGACACACCACCTGGGGTATCGCCGGCACCCGCAACAGCATCGAGGACGTCGACTACGGAAGGCACGTGGCGTGGACTCTGGCAGTGGGTGCCGCTTCCGTGGTGCTGAGCCTGCTGGCGCTGCGGAGCCTGTTCGGGCGCGGGGCTCTCGTGGGCCCCGGTCTGCTCCCGCTCCCCGAGGCCTGGCAGGACGGCTGGGAAGCCGCCTGGTCCACCTGGGTGCCCAGAGGGCTGGGGGTACGCGGCCCCGGTGATCCCCTGGTGCGCCTGCTGGGCCATCTGCCGACCACCGGCGGAACGCTCGTGGAGGTCATCGTGTTCACCGCGGTGCCGCTGAGCGCCCTGACCGCCTGGTGGGCCGCGGGCGCCCTCACCCGCGCGGTCGGGGCCCGGCTCGCCCTGGCCGTGACCTGGGCGCTGGCCCCCTCCCTGCTGTCGGCCCTGACGATCGGCTCCTGGCCGCTGCTGCTGGTGCACGCCCTGCTGCCGCTGCTGGCCCTGGCCATCGGCCGAGCGATCGGGCTGCCCCACAAGATCGCCCGGGCGAGCGCCGGCGCAGCTGCCGCAGCCGGCCTGCTGCTGTTGGTGATCGGAGCCGTCCAGCCGCTGCTGGTGGTGCTGAGCGCGCTCGCCCTGGCCCTGATCGCCCCCTCCGTGCCCGGGCGGCGCCGGCGGCTGCTGTGGGTGCTGATCCCCTCGCTCGCCCTGCACGCTCCGTACCTGCCGGCCTATCTCGATCGGCCCGCCCAGCTGCTCGCCGTGGGTGGGGTCCCGCCGATGCCCACCACCGCGTCCGCCACCGACCTGTTCATGCTGTGGCCGGTCACCCCCGGCATCATCGAGGCGCTGACCCCCTGGGTCGGGGCGACGGCCGCCCAGCTGCTGCCGGTTCTGCCCCTGCTTCCCGTGCTGGTCGCGGCGCTGCTCGCCCCGCTGCTGGCCGGGGACGCCGGCCGTGCCGGCCGCCTCGGTGTGCTGCTGGCTGCGGCAGGGCTGGTCGCCGCGCTCCTCGCCCGCGACACCATGGTCGCGGTGAGCGGGGACCAGCTGGTGGCCGCCCCGCTGCACGGGTTGCTGAGCATGACCCTGCTCGCCCTGATGATCGGCGCCGGCGCAGCCTTCGACGCCCTCGCCCGCCGTGCGCCCGAGGACTCGCGGACGCGGCGAGTGGGCACCGCCGCGCTCGCGGCCGTCGTGGCCTGCGTCTGCGCGGTGACGGTGGTGGGATGGTCCGTGCTGCTCCCCGAGCAGCTGGAGGTCCAGCGCAGCACGAGCGGGCAGGTCCCGGCGGCGGCGGCCGATCAGGGCCGCACCGAGGCGCGCACCCGGGTGCTGGTCCTGGAGACCGACACCGACGACGGGGTCCGCGCGAGCCTGGTCGTGCACGGAGGGGAGTCGATCATCCAGCAGTCGGCTGCCGCCGAGCTGCGGGACGTCCAGACGGTGCGCTCCGGTACCGCGGTGGACGAGGATCCCGGCTCGGTCGCCCTGCGGGAGGCGGTGGCGACCATGCTCTCCGGAGACTCCGGGGAGGAGGCGGTGGCCGACACCCTCGCCGTGGGCTACGTGATCGTGCCCGGCGACACCTCCGAGCAGCTCGACCTGGTCGAGTCGCTGGACGCCTCCGACCTGCTGGAGAAGGTCACCGAGGGGGACGGCGGCGGCATGTGGCGGATCATCGATGCCTCGCCCCGCGCGGCCGTCGTCGGCGGTGCGGAGCCCATCGCGCTGTCCAGCGGGGCCGTGCCTGCTTCCGGGACGGTCCCCGCGGACGAGTCGGAGCGGACCGTGGTGCTCTCCGAGCGCTATGACACCCAGTGGCGGGCCACCCTGGCGGGCACGGACCTGCAGCCGGTCCTCGTCGACGACTGGGCCCAGGGTTTCACCATCCCGGCCGGCGCATCCGGTGAGCTCGAGCTGAACCGGCATCAGCCAGGACTGCTGGCCTGGCAGGTCACCTTGTACGTCGCGCTGGCCCTGACCGTGCTGATCGCCATCCCGTGGCGTCCGCGCAGCCGCGCCGTGGAGGAGATGTATGGCTGACCACGACCAGCTCCGCGACCACGACCACGAGGCGGGGCGTCCCCCGGACCGTGGCATCGAGGATCGGGACCAGGAACCGAGCGCCGGCCGCTCCGGCGTGGCCCGGCCCCTGCTGGGGCTGGCCTGCCTGGTTCCCCTGGCCGCGGCCGTCGCATTGGTGTCGCTGACCCCGCCCAGCGAGACCGTCTCCGTGACGCGGGGTGAGGCCAGCTCCCGGCCCGGCTCGGTGCAGATGTGGTGCCCGGGACCGGTGCAGCCGCCTGATCCGCTGTTGGAGGAAGGACCGGACGAGGACCTGTCGGTCACCCCGCCCCACCCTGCCGTGGACGTCGGCACGGTCGCGTTCGAACCGGAATCCTCCCTGCTGTTCGGAGCCGTCAGCGGCGCGGAGACGCTGCAGGAGGACGATGGCAGCATCCGTGCCCCGCAGATCACCGCAGAAGGGTCCGACGGCTCTGCGCTGCCCGGTGAGTCCGCGGCCCAGGACCTCGGGGTGAGCGTGCGGACCGATGCCCAGGTCCAGGACGCCCCGCTGCTGTCGGCCGCGAGCTCCCAGGACCTCCGCCCGGTGGCCGATGCGGTGCAGTCCACTGCGACCGGCAGCGGTGATTACCGGTCCCTGGCGGTGAGCCGCTGCGCGCGCCCCACCACCGAGGCGTCCTTCCTCGGGATCTCGACGACCACGGGGAGCAGCTCGGCGCTGGTGCTGCGCAATCCCTCCTCCCAGCCCGCCACCGCCTCCGTGCAGCTGTGGACCGAGGAGGGGCCGGCCGCGATGGCCGGTCGCAGCCAGGTGGTGGTCGGCCCCGGCGAGGAAGAGAGGATCCTGCTCGAATCGGTCGCCGGCGGGCACGAAGCCCTCGGCGTCGAGGTCTCCGTGCTCGGCGCGCCGCTGGCGATGCACGTGCAGAGCACCGAGCGTGACGGCCTGACCCCTGGAGGGGCCGAGATCCTCACGCCCCAGTCCCCGGCCTCGGCACAGCAGGTGATGCCCGCGGTGGACGTGGCCGGGGTCGCACCGACCTTGGTGCTGGCCAACCCCCACGGCGCCTCGACCTCCGCACGCGTGGTGGTGTCCGGCCCCGACGGCCCGGTCGAGGCCGCCACTCGCGAGGACGTCGAGATTCCCGGCGGGGCGGTCACCACTCTCACGCTGGACGGCGTCCCCGATGGCAACTACAGCGTCATCGTCGAGGCTGAGGGAGAGGTGCTGGCCACCACCCGCACTTCCACGACCGGCACCGAGCTGCCCGGCGACACCCTGGGCGCCCCCGTCGACTTCACCTTGGCCGCTGCGGCCGCACCGATCGAGGCCAGCGCGGTGACCGCCCTGCCAGCGACGGGCGCCCACGGATACCTGGTCCTGGCGGCCCTGGTCGACACCGCGGTGACCATCATCCCCATCGGCGCGGACGGGGCCGCCGGTGAACCCGTCGAGGTGGACGTCTCGGCGGGGACCTCGACCCCGGTCCTGGGCTCGGAGCTGGCGCTGGGGGACTCCAGCCCCGCCGCCCTCGCGATCGTCCCCGAGGAGCCGGGGGCCGTCCACGCCTCCTGGATGCAACGACAGGACGATGACGCGGGCGACATCCTTCTCTCCGCCCTGCCCGTCCCCGCCGGGGCGGCCACCGCCGATGCGGTGACGGTGCGCCTGGGCGAGTGAGGCGCCGGAGGCCGCCGCCCTGGCTGGGATCAGCCGTCCCAGATGCCCGGGTCGACCTCCTCGGGCGGCAGCCCCAGGATCGAGGCGACCTGCTCGGACAGCACCTGACGCAGCATCAACTCCAGCTCCTGCGGACTCCCGCACCGGGGTTGCACCGAGCGGCGATAGACCACCACCCGCGGCGGATGCTCGCGCGTGGCCGGCACCCCGCGACCCAGCAGCACACCGGCATGCTCCCAGGGGGCCGGATCCGAGGGAGGCACCTCCTCGACCACCACCTGCAGATGAGCCAGGCGGCGCGGGAAGCGCTCCGTCAGCGCGGCGGCGACATCGGCGACGGCATCGTCGAACTGCTCACGGCGGGTGCGGTGACCGGGCAGATGCGGGGGGATCAGGTCCCAGCGGCGCCCCCGCCCCCGGCGATCGCGGCGACGGGGGACCGGACGCTGACCGGAGGGCCCGGCCGGGGACTGCTCGACATCCATGACGGCACTGTAGCCGCGCGGGCTGTGGGCTGCCGCTGCCCGCCGCGCTGTCCGGGCGTGCCGACGAGCGCAGCGGCCTCTGCCTGCGTACACTCCTTGTGTGCCTGCTCGTGAATGCTCTCGGACCGCCTGCTCGCACCCTGCCGTCAGCACGCTGACGTACGTGTACGAGGACTCCACCGCAGTGCTGGGACCGCTGTCCCGCAGCAGCGAACCGCACGCCTACGACCTGTGCCGCGGCCATGCCTCCTCCCTGACCGCTCCGCGTGGCTGGGAGCTGCTGAGGGTGCCCGGCAGCACGGACGTCAGCGACGATCTGGTGGCGCTGTCCGATGCGGTCGACCCTCGCCGCCGTCCCCCGGCGCCCGAAACGCCGGCAGCGCCGGCCCCGCGACAGCGCCCGGCCGAGCGGCAGCGGCCGGGCGACGGCCGGCACCTGCACGTGCTCAGGAGCTCGAATGACTGACCGCCCGACCGTGGACCTCTCCCGGATCGTGACGGCCAATGACGTGCGCGGCGTGGCCGATGAGGAGCTCACCGATGACGTCGCCCGCGCCTTCGGGGCGGCCTTCGCGGACTTCCTCGAGGCCGGCGCCCTGATCGTCGCCCACGACATGCGCATCTCCTCTCCGCGCCTGGCGGCGGCCTTCACCGAGGGGGCCGTGCTGCGGGGATCCGTCGTCGCCGAGGCCGGGCTGGCGTCCACGGACCAGCTGTACTGCGCCTCGGGTCTGCACCGGGCGGCCGGCGCCATGGTCACCGCCTCCCACAACCCGGCGCCCGACAACGGGTTCAAGCTGTGCCTGGCCGGGGCGAGCCCCGTGTCCCGGGCAAGCGGCCTGGACCAGATCCGCCGCGGCGCCGAGAGCTATCTGGAGGCCGGTGAGATCACCGCTGTCGAGGGCGGCCGCGCCGAGGGCCTGCAGACACTGGACGACTATGCCGACACCCTGCTGTCGCTGGTCCGGCCCTCCTCGCGGCGTCCCCTGCGGGTCGCGGTCGACGCCGCCAACGCGATGGCGGGCCTGACCGCCCCCGCCGTGTTCGGGCGTCTCGGGCACCTCGAGCTGGTCCCTCTGTTCTTCGAGCTGGACGGGACTTTTCCGAACCACCCCGCCGACCCCGTCGCGCACGAGAACCTCGCCGTTCTGCGTGAGACCGTGATCGAGCAGGGCGCCGATCTGGGACTGGCCTTCGACGGGGACGCCGACCGCTGCGTGGTGCTCGACGAGGCCGGCACGCCCGTCCCGCCCTCGGCGATCACCGCCCTGATCGCCGCCCGGGAGATCGCCCGCGCCCACGAGGCCGGTCAGCAGCGTCCGGCAGTGGTCGCGAACCTGGTCTCCTCCCGGCACGTGGGCGAGACGGTCGCGGCGGCCGGCGGGCGCCTGGTGCGCTCACCCGTGGGCCATTCGCTGATCAAAGCGCTGATGGCGGAGGAGCAGGCCGTCTTCGGCGGGGAGCACTCGGCCCACTACTACTTCCGGGACTTCTTCCGTGCCGATTCCGGGATGCTGGCGGCGCTGCACGTACTGGCCGCCCTCGCCGAGACCGACGGCACCGCCTCCGAGCTGCTGGCCGGACACGATCCCTACCCCTCCAGCGGGGAGATCAACTCCGAGGTCCCCGATCCGGCGGCGGCGCTGGAGCGGGTGCGCGAGCACACCGAGAAGCTCCCGGACGCCGTCGCCGATGAGCTCGACGGGCTCACGGTCGTTCACTGGGACGAGCAGATGCCGCCCGAGGACCGCTGGTGGATCTCCCTGCGCCCCTCCAACACCGAATCGCTGCTGCGGCTGAATGTCGAGGCCGCCCAGGAGACCACCATGACGCGTGTCCGCGACGAGATCCTGGCGCTGGTCCGCGATGAGGAGCTCGTCGCCGAGGGGGCCCCGCCGGTCAGCGAAGCCGAGCCGACTGCTGCCGAGGCCGAGGCGGCCGGTGTCGCCCTGCCCGCCGGCGCGAGCGGTGCGGACGTGCCCAGCTGGGTGCGGGCCCAGCTGCGCTGCCCCGACTGCGGCGGCGAGCTGCGTGACGTGGAGGCTGCTCTGCAGTGCGAGGGGTGTGCACGGGTCCACCCCGTCAGCGGCGGCATCCCCGTCCTCATCGCAGGACGGACCGCGGTCGGCTGAGCGGCCCGGGCCGAGAGCCTCAGGCGGTGAAGGGCACCGCCCGCACCTCGGCTGACAGCTCATGTCGACGCCCTTGGGCGATGCGCAGCCGCTGCTCGTCACGCCGGGACCGCTCGGCGATCACGGCCGCCAGGAAGGCCTCCGGGTCGGTGCCCGGCGGAGGCGCCGGGGCGACATGCGGCAGGGTGCGCTGCACCAGATCACGCGAGAGCAGGCGGCGTGACTCGGGATTGGTCTGCTCGGTCCGCGGCAGGAAGGACCGGATGTCCGCCATCAGCGTGACCGGAAGACGGCCGACGTCGGCGGAGCCGGCCCACTGCTGGAGATCGACCGGCACGGCCGGGCGCCGCGGCTCGATCGTGCGCATCCGCTCCTGGATCACCATGGTGCCGGCCAGCAGGTCCCCGATCCGGCGCGACCTGCGATCGATCACCGAGGAGGTCAGTGCGAGGGTCCCTGCGGTCGACCAGATCTCCAGCATCGCCATCACCGCCCGGATCAGGCTCTGGCGCAGGTGGGCGGGACCACCGTCGTCACGAACCACACGGGTGCCCATCACCAGGCGTCCCACCGAGCGTCCCCGCAGCAGCAGCTCGCTGAGCACCGGGTACCCGACGTAGGCGGTCACCGACATCACCAGCACCGCGGCCGCGATCAGACCCTGGTCCAGATCCGCTCGGGCGGCTGTCCAGGCCAGGGCGACGACCCCGCCGATCAGGATCGCCAACTGCAGCGCCCCGTCGATCGCGGCGGAGACCATGCGCACCGCGAAGGAGGCGGTGCGCAGATCCAGCAGGACGGCGTCGCCCGTGATCAGCGCTTCGCGATCGGTGCCCGCGGTGCTTGTCGATGCCATGGCCCCATCCTGGCACCGGCCGCGGCGCCGGAGGAGGTCCGACCGTCGGCTTCCGATGCCGACGGGTGCGACTTTCGTCGGCCGTCCGGGGACGGGCGGCGCTCTACCCTGGCCAGGTGGATACCGACGCCTTCATCGCCGTGCACCGGCCCCAGTGGGACCGGCTCCAGGAGCTGACCCGCAGCCGGACCCTCGACGCGGAGGGTGTGGACGAGCTGATGTCGCTGTACCAGGAGACCGCCACGCATCTGTCCACGGTGCGCTCGACCAATCCCGATCCGGCACTGACGGCCCGGCTGTCGCTGCTGGTGCACCGGGCGCGGTTGCGCATCACAGGGGCGCGCACGCCCCTGTGGCGTCACACGCGGACCTTCTTCTGGGAGGATCTGCCGGCGGCGCTGTTCGAGGCCCGCTGGGCGGTGGTCCTGTCCACCGTCGTCTTCCTGGTCGCTGCGCTGATCTCCGGTCTCTATTTCGGCCTGGACCCGGTGGCGCGGGAGATGGTGATCCCGGAAGGCGCACAGCGCTCCCTGGCCCAGCGCGACTTCGTCTCCTACTACTTCCAGGGCGAGGCCTCCGGCTTCGCCGCCCAGGTGTGGACGAACAACGCCTGGATCACGGTGCAGTCGGTGGTGTTCGGCGTCACCGGGATCTGGCCGATGTTCATGCTGCTCCAGAACGGTCTGAACATCGGTCTCTCGGCCGGGGTGATGGGTGCCTACGGCGGACTGGGGACCTTCTTCGTGTACATCCTGCCGCATGGCCTGCTCGAGCTGACCTGCCTGTTCGTCGGGGCCGGGGCGGGGCTGCGCACCTTCTGGGCGTGGGTGCGTCCCGGCTCCCTGCCGAGGCTGTGGGCTCTGGCCCGCGCGGCACGATCCCTGATGACGGTGGCGATCGGACTGGTGCCGGTGCTGCTGATCTCCGGCTTCGTCGAGGCCTTCGTGACCCCCAGCGGGCTCCCGGCCGCGGTGCGCATCGCCATCGGGGCCGGGGTGTGGATCGCCTTCCTGGTGTACATGCTGGGCCGCGGCCGCCAGGTCCACCGCCGCGGGATCACCGGCGACCTCTCCGAGGAGATGGTCGGCGACCAGGTCGCGACCGCCGGCTGAGTCGGGCCCGGGCGGACGATGAGCAGCGGCGAGCAGGCGGCGATGACGAACACCCGACACGGTGCCCCGGCAGATGCAGCGCGCGTCCTGCGCCGGTCCTGGCCGCATCTGCCATGGACCGACGTGCGCATCGCCCGCGGCGCCTTCCACCACGTCCTGCTGCTTCCGCCCAGAGCGGTGATCAGAGTGCGCAACGGGGCGGAGCACGCGCGTGCCACGGACCGGGAAGTGACGATAGCGACCACCCTGTCCTGGGCTGGGTTGGGATCCCCGGGCCCGCTGGGCGATCCGGTGCACAGGAAGCGATGGTCGGCGGCCGCCTACGAGTTCGTCGAGGGAGCGGGCTTCACGGCCCGACGCTGGTCCGAGGACCGGCATGTGCTCCTCGGCCTCCTCGAAGCCTGGGCCGACGCAGGACGCCGGGTTCCCGGGCTCGCCGGTTCGTTGCCTCAGCCTCGTGCCTGGTGCGGGGGAGATGCCTGGCCGAGCCTCGTGGACCGGCTCACCGCGGGACAGGAAGCCTTGCGCTCCGCGGCACGGAAACGGGTCAGGGCGATGCTCGACCTGGAGGCCGAGGCCAACGGGTCGCTCGTCCACGGGGACTTCGGGCCGCACAACATCGTGCTCCCCGCCAGCGGCGGTAGAGGAGTCCTGATCGATACCGATCACGCTTCCTGGGCAGACCCGGCGATCGACATCGCGCCGTTGCTCGCGTCCTACCCGGAGCACGAGCTCGCCGCGGATATTCCGCGCCCTCTCCTCAGCCGAGCCACGGCGCATCGGCGGACCCTGTCGCTTCAGGTCGCGGCAGCGGCTTGGCTGCGAGGGGATCACCGGCTTCGAGAGCATGCGCTGGGGAACTTCGCACGACGCATTCGCAGTGCCGACCCGCAGTGGTGAGGGGCGTGGTTCGTCCGTATCCGGCCGGCCGGGCTCTATCGGCGTGACGCGAAGCATCTCCGACCGGGCGATGCGCGAGCCTTTCGAGGCGCAGGGGCTCGGCCCGTCTCAGAGCCTCCCGGCGGCCTTCATCATCAGGTAGGAGTCGGCCAGGCCCTGCGGTGCCTTCTCCGGGGGTGCATCCATCACATGAGCGCCGGTGCGCTCGAGGGCATGGGCCACGCCGGCCCGGCGGGTGCGGGCCTGCTCCGCGGCGGCGGCGCGGTAGACCGTCTCCAGGTCGTCGCGGCCGGCGGCGAGCTCCTCGAGCGCCGGGTCGGAGACCGAGGCCACGATCAGCGGGTGGTCCCGGGCCAGCCGTGCGGCCACCGGCAGCAGCCCGGTGTGGACCACGGATTCCTCCACCGGGGTCACCAGCACCACCAGGGAGCCCTTGCGCGCCCGCGAGGTGATGGTGGAGGCGGCCAGCTCCCAGTCGGTCTCGACCAGGGCCGGGTGCACGGCGGCGGTCGCGCTGACCATGTCGTTCAGCACGGTGGTGCGGCTCGAGCCGAGCACGGAGACGTGGGGGATGCGGTCGATGCACAGCAGGTCTACCCGGTCCCCGGCCTGACCGGCGAGCGCAGTCAGCAGCAGGGCCGCGTCGAAGGCTGTGTCCAGCCGGGTCGAGTCGCCGAGCCGGCTGGCGGAGGTGCGGGAGGTGTCCACCACGATCAGCACGTGCCGGTCGCGTTCGGGACGCCAGGTGCGCACCACCACGCTGCGGCGTCGCGCCGTGGCCCGCCAGTCGATCGAGCGCACGTCGTCGCCGTCGACGAAGTCGCGCAGCGAATCGAACTCGGTGCCCTGTCCGCGCTGATGGATCGCGGCGAGCCCTTCGATCTCCCGCAGCCGGCGCACCCGGGAGGGCAGGTGGCGGCGCGACCCGAAGGGGTGCAGTGCCAGCAGCCGGCCGGGTGCCTGGGCCCGCGCGGTGCGGCGGGCCAGGCCCAGACGGCCGACGGAGGCCACCAGCAGCGCCCGGGAGGAATGCTCGCCGCGCCGTGTGGGCAGGAATCGCTGCCTGATCGCCCGGCGCTCATGGGGTGGCACGTGCAGCCGGGACCGTTGCTCGGACAGGCCCGCGGTGGGGTTCCAGGCGTCACGGACCTCCAGGCGGGCCGGCCGGGCGGTGGGGTTGGTCAGGAGCAGTCGCCCGGTGGCTTCCTTGCCCAGCCGGACCTGCCCGGGGGCGTCACGACGCACCGTGATCATCGCCGGGTTCGGCGCGAGCAGGGCGTCGGTGAGCACCACCAGCGCCCATAGCACGAAGCAGGTCAGAAGCATCCACCAGGTCGGCCAGATCACGACCAGCGGCAGGGCCAGCAGCGCGACCAGCGCCGCCCGCGGGGTCAGGGAGATCCTCATCGGGGGCGTCCTCAGCGGGGCACGGGCACGGAGGCCAGCGTCGCCGCGAGCACCGCCTCGACCTGGGTCCCCTCCAGCTCCGACTCCGTGGTCAGCCGCACACGGTGGGACAGGGTCGGCGGGGCCATGATCTTGACGTCGTCGGGAGTGATGAAGTCTCGTCCCGACAGATAAGCCCAGGCGCGTGCGGTGCGCAGCAGCGCGATCGCGCCGCGGGGCGAGACCCCCAGCGACAGGCTGGGTGAGCTGCGGGTGGCTCGGCACACGTCCACGATGTACTGGACCACCGGGTCCTCCGCGACGACCGCGGCGACGTCCTGCTGGGCGCGGTGCAGCGCCGGCACGTCCACCACCGCGCCCAGCCCCATGGCGGCCAGGTCGGTGGTGTCGAAGCCGTCGGCGTGCCGGCGCAGCACATCGACCTCCACCTCGCGCTCGGGCAGCGGCATCACGGCCTTGAGCAGGAAACGGTCGAGCTGAGCCTCCGGCAGCGTGTAGGTGCCGTCGAACTCGATGGGGTTCTGGGTCGCTATCACCAGGAAGGGGTCCGGCAGCGGACGCCCGACGCCGTCGACCGTGACCTGCCGTTCCTCCATCGCCTCGAGCAGGGCGGACTGGGTCTTGGGAGGAGTGCGGTTGATCTCGTCGGCCAGCAGCAGGTTGGTGAACACCGGCCCCTCGCGGAAGACCAGGTCGCTGGTGGCGTTGTCGTAGACCAGCGAGCCGGTGATGTCACCGGGCATCATGTCCGGGGTGAACTGCACCCGGCGCATGCGCACGTCCAGCGCGGCGGCCAGGGAGCGCACCAGCAGGGTCTTGGCGACCCCGGGAACCCCTTCGAGCAGCACGTGGCCGCGGCACAGCAGGGCCACCACCAGGCTGGTCACCGCCGCGTCCTGGCCCACGACGCCCTTGTGGATCTCCGTCGCCAGGCCCTGCAGGCCGGCGCGGATGTCGGTATCGACCTCGGGCCGCGTCGGTCCGGTGGGCCGGTCCCGGCCGGTGACCGGCGAGGGATGGGGCGCGGTGTCCTGGGGGTGGTCGGTCATCGGTCGATCTCCTTCTCGAGTCGGTCCAGGTCCCGCGCGAGCTGCACGAGGTCCTGGTCACGGGTGACGGGGGTGGGCCCGAGCAGGGAGCGGATCTGCTCGGGCGAGCGCTGCACATGGGGCGCCAGTGCCGCGACGAGGGCATCGAGGGTGGACTCGCGCCGCAGTCCCAGCTGCAGCGCCAGGCGCACCGATGTGGCGGAGCGCAGAGCAGTGGCCGCGGCATCCCGCGACGAGGACTGCTGCAACAGTCGGGCACGGCCCAGCACCATCTCCTGGGGCCGCACGGTCACCGGCAGCGGTTCGACCACCACGGGGCCGAAGCGCCGGCCCCAGGCGATCAGGGCGATCCCGGCGACCAGCAGGATCCACAGCCCCACGGGGCCGGCCCAGTCGGGCAGATGGGTCAGCAGCTCGGGCCCGGTGGTGGCCATGGGATCGGTCGCCGAGGGGACGTACCAGCTGAGCTCACCGCTGGGTCCCAGGGCGTTGAGCACGAGCGCGGAGTTGTCCGCCTCCCGCACCCCCTCATTGGTCAGCAGGTCCGCGCTGCCGAGCACCAGCACCTGCCCGTCGGCCGCCACCAGATCACCCTCGGGGGTGTCGAAACAGCCCTGAGCTTCTCCGCGGGTGCTGTAGAGCGTGGAGGGGCCGCGCAGGCCCTCCTCGCCGGGGACGGCGAGGGCGCGTGCTTCGAAGGTGAGGTCGCCGCAGCTCTGACCGGCCTCGACGGTGCTCTCGGCGCGGAGCGACCCGGCCGGGGTGATCAGCGGGGTGAGATAGGACAGGGTCACGAAGTCGGGTTGGACCAGCACCAGCTGTCCCTCCCCCTCCTCGAGGGCCCCGGCGAGCTCGTCCAGCTGCGGCGCGGACAGGGAGCTGGGAGCGGTCACCAGCACGGTGCGGTCCTCACGCAGGGACTGCGCGGCGTCCTCGGTGTGCCGGTCCACCCGCACCTGCGTGCCCAGATCGGTCAGCACCTCCACCACGGCTTTCGAGCCCTGCGGCGTCGGGGCATCGGGCTCGAGGGGTCCGTCCCGGTAGACCCCGCGGGCGATGGTCACCGCGATCGCGAGCACGATGCCGGTGGCCACCAGGATCACCAGCCAGGGGCGGCCGTGCCCGCCCCGGTCGCCCGAGCCGCCCGGCCCTGCCGAATCCCGCCCAGGCGAGGAGGGGCCGGTGGTGGCGGGTGCGGCATCGGCGGCCGGCGCGAGCTCGGGGCTGATTGCGGCGCCGGCAGACCTCGACGGGCTCACGGTGCGACTCCGGCGAACTGATCGCCCTCGGCCGGCTCGGAGTCGGTGAGGTCGGGGGCGGACTCAGCGATGTACTCCGTCAGCCGCAGCAGATCTTCGGCCTGTTTGGCGGCGACTGCACGGTGGGAGTAGGCGGCGGTGTCGAAGGCGTCCGCCCCCCGCTGGAGCCGGCTGGTCAGGTCGGGGAAGGAGTGCGAGGCGCTCGCAGCGGCCTCGTGGGCGGTCATCCCCACGGTGACGTCCAGCAGGGTGCGCACCTCGAGGTCGCGCACCAGGCTGCGCAGGGCCAGCACGGTGGCGTCGTCGAAGCGTTCCTCGGCGATCGCTCGGTGCGCGGAGTCCCGCAGCTCCCCGGCGCTGAGCACGGGTTCGGCGTCGAGGGCCGAGGCCACGCTCAGCACGGCACCGCGGCGTATCAGGCCGGTGCGTCGCAGCACCAGCACGACGACAGCTCCCAGCAGCAGGAGCAGGACGATCGCGATGGCGGCCTGGGCGGTCGAGGAGCCGTCGATGCCGTCGGCCAGCGAGAGCAGCCACTCCTCGATCACCCGCAGCAACCAGGCCACGAAGCCCTCGGAGTCGTCGTACTCGGACTTGGCCAGCTCATCGCGGATCCGGGAGCGGGCGTCATCGGGATCGACGGGTGGGGGCGCCGCGGGGATCACGACGGGGCCCCCGGTGCGGTGGGCTCTCGTCCCGCTCGCGCCTGCCGGTTCAGCTCGACGTCCCAGGCCTCGTGACGCATGCGGTTGTCGGCGTAGATCGCGGCGTACCCGGCACACAGGAACGGGGCCAGCAGGAAGGTGGCGATGTAGGTGCCGAGCATCATGATCACGGTCATCACTCCCATGGCCAGCACGAAGGCCTCGAGGGAGGAGGCCAGCAGGATCGCCACGTAGAGGATGAAGGCGATGAAGACGAAGACGCCGGCGACGATCTGCTGGGCGAAGTAGAAGATCAGCACCAGCAGCAGCATCAGCCCGAGCACGCGCCACAGCTTACGTCCGGCGGTCATCTGGAAGGAGCGGTGCAGCGAGCCCAGCACCCCCGTCCCTTCGATCGCCAGGGCGGGCAGCGACAGCGCGGTCCGGGCGAAGACCCACAGGGCGGCCAACACCCCTGCCAGCAGACCGAGCAGCAGGGCGATGATGGTCAGCCACCCCGCCTCCTGGGTGACGAGCAGGGGCAGAGCGCCCACGGCCAGGGGGAGCAGGAAGGCGACCGAGCCCAGGACCCCCATGAGCAGGGAGACCGCCACCGCCGGCAGCGCCTGGCCTCGCAGCAGGGACCACAGCCGGCCGTCGGGCACGCTGTCGCCGGTGGCCTCGCCCACGGTGATGCGGGTCAGCACGACCGTCACCAGGGCGCTTGCCACCAGGGTGATGATCATGGTGACCACCGTGGAGCTGACGGTGGCCAGGATCTGCGAGGTGGTCCCGCCCACGGTCTCCAAGCCCTCGGCGGCCTCACCGGTGGGGTCCTCCAGGGTGGCCTGCATCTGGCCGACCAGGGGGATCATGCCCGCACCGGTGGCGAGGGTGATCAGCACGAAGGCGATGCCGTAGACCGCCGCGGCCAGGCCCAGCACCGGCTTCGGTCGCACCCGGTAGATCCGCACGGCCGCACCCAGCACCTCGCCCACGTTCAGGGGTCGCAGCGGGAACAGGGGCACCTGCTGGACCAGCTCCCGTTGCGGGCCCGTGGTGGGCTGCGGAGCAGGCCCCCCGGACCCGTTCGCAGGGCCGGGCTCGTGCCCGGCGGGCTGCCCGGTCGATCCGGGTGCTGTCCATCCGGTGCTCATGTTCTCCTCCGCCTCCTCGGTTCCGGGGTCCGGCACGGCCGGGCCGCGCCGGCATCGGGCTGTCAGGAGCCAACCTACGGACTGCGGGCCCCGCGCCTTATCCGACGAACGTCGATGCCCTCGCATCTTCGGTGCACGATCGCAGGTCCGCACCGGTCCGCAGGGCCGCGTCCGTTCGGCGACCCGTTCGCCCGGAGAGCCGGATGTCGCCCCGCCCGGGGGCTGACGCCACCGTGGCCGCCGCCTCCCCGGCCCGAGGGGCTCTCGGTGGCACAATGACCACCATGACGACGCCTTCACGGATCCTCGTGGTCGACGACGATCAGGCGATCGCCGAGATGGTCGGCATCGTGCTGCGCGGGCAGGGCTACGAGGTGGCCACCTCTCCTGACGGGGCCTCGGCCCTCGAGACCTTCCCTCGGCTGCGACCGGACCTGGTGCTGCTGGACCTCATGCTGCCCGGCATGGACGGCATCGAGGTCTGCCGCCAGCTGCGCCGTGAGTCCGGGGTCCCCGTCATCATGCTCACCGCCCGCACCGACACCGCTGACGTGGTCGAGGGGCTCGAGGCGGGGGCCGATGACTACCTCACCAAGCCCTTCGAACCCGAGGAGCTGGTGGCGCGGATCAAGGCCCGGGTCCGTCGCACCGAGGAGCTCACCACGGAGACCCTCAGCATCGGGGACCTGGTGATCGACGTGGACGGCCATGAGGTCCGGCGTGGCGAGGAACTGATCTCGCTGACGCCGCTGGAGTTCGATCTGCTCACCCAGCTGGCTCGCAAGCCCTGGCAGGTGTTCACCCGCGACGTGCTGCTGCGCGATGTCTGGGGGTATCGCCACAGCGCCGATACGCGCCTGGTCAACGTGCATGTCCAGCGGCTGCGTTCGAAGATCGAGCATGACCCGGAGAACCCGCGGATCGTGGTGACCGTCCGCGGGGTCGGCTACCGTGCCGGGGGCTCCTCCTGAGGGCCGCGGTGCAGCCGTGAGCACGGCCGCCCCCGCACCGACGCCGGCTCTGATCCGGGCGGCGGCGCTGGTGCGCCATCTCGACCCCCGTCAGTGGCCGCTGGCCCTGCGGGTCGTGGTGGTCACGACCCTGTTGTCCATCATGGCGATCCTGACCGTCGGCACCTACCTGTCCTCGGTCATCGCCGACGGTCTGTACGAGCAGCGCCGCGACCGCGTGCTGCAGGAATCCGCGGAGATCCGTGCGGACCTGACCCAATCCATGACGCAGCTGTCGGGCGCCACCAGCACGCAGCAGCAGGACGCCGCGAACGCTTTCGTCCAGAACGTCGGTGGGGGGCAGGACGGCGTGGACAGCCGTGACGCCGCGCTGGTGCCGGTGGACCCCTCGGGGGCCGTCTGGCCGGTGGCGTCCGACCGCACCGTGTTCGAGGCGGTCGACGAGGATTTCTCAGCCGCCGTCGCGGAGGATCCCGAAGCCGTAATCTGGCAGTCCATCGGCCGCACCGACGAGACCACCGGGCGCACGCATCCCGCGATCCTGGTCGGAACCCGCGTGGTGGTGCCGGGAGCGGGCTCCTACGACCTGTTCCTGGTGTTCTCCCTGGAGGAGGAACAGGAGACCCTCTCCTTCGTTCAGCGGGTGCTGCTGGGCGGGGGTGGCGTGATGATGGCCCTGGTGGTGGGAATCGCCATCGTCGTCGCGCGGCTGGTGACCACCCCGCTGAAGCGCGCCGCCCGGGCCGCCGAGCGCATGGCCGACGGCGACCTCACCAGCCGGGTGGAGGTCTCCGGGGCCGACGAGCTGGCCAGAGTCGGGGAGTCCTTCAACGACATGGCCCGCAACCTCGAGCAGAAGGTCGATGACCTCACCGAGCTGTCCCATGTGCAGCAGCGCTTCGCCTCCGATGTCTCCCATGAGCTGCGCACGCCGCTGACCACGATCCGGATGGCCTCCTCCGTGCTCGTGGCGCAGCGCCAGCAGTTGCCCGGGGAGCTGCAGCGTACCGTCGAGCTCCTGGCCGCGCAGGTGGAGCGGTTCGAGCTGCTGCTGTCGGACCTGCTGGAGATCTCGCGCTTCGACGCCGGCGCCGCGGTGCTGGAAGCCGACCGGGAGGATCTCGACGACCTGGTGGTGCGTGCGATCGATGATGTGCGCCCGCTCGCCGGGGCCCGCGGATGCCTGCTGGATGTGCGCCTGGCCGGCCACGGGATGGATGTCGTCGTCGAGGCCCGGCGGGTGGACCGGATCCTGCGGAACCTGCTGACCAACGCCATCGAGCACGGTGCCGGAGCCCCGGTGCGGATCCAGACCGCCTCCTCGGAGGAGGCGGTGGCGGTGCTGGTCCAGGACCACGGCCACGGCATCTCCCCGGAGGACGCCCAGCACGTCTTCGACCGTTTCTGGAGGGCCGACCCCTCGAGGGCCCGCACTCTGGGCGGGACCGGGCTGGGCCTGTCGATCTCGGTCGAGGACGCCCATCTCCACTCCGGCTGGCTGCAGGCGTGGGGCCAGGTCGGAGAGGGAGCGGTCTTCCGGCTGACGCTGCCCCGCAGGCCCGGGATGGACATCGTCCGCTCCCCGTTGACGCTGGAGAGGTCCTTCGACCCCGATGCCGAGGAATCGCCCCCGTCGTCCGCCACCGGAGAGATCGTGATCAGCCCGGACCTGCTGCCCGACCTCGACGAGACGGAGGATCTGGCTGCGGATGACCTCGCGCACGGGGACCTATCCGCCGCTGTGCCCGAGGCACCACCTCCCGACGCTCCCCAGGACCTGCCCGGTGCGGCTGCCGAGGATGTGCCCGGTGGGGCTGTAGAGGACGTGCCCGCCGGTTCGGGCTTCACCCCGGGCTCCGACCGAGAGGACCGTATCCCAGGAGGTGCCGATGAGACCCGTCCGTCGTGACGTGCTGCGCGTGGCCGGCGCCGCCGCCGTGCTGGGGCTGGGCTCCGCCTGCGCCCGCATCCCGGTCGAGTCCCCGATCGACGCCCGCGCCCTGGACGGCAGGGCTCAGCCCGGCGCCCCCTATGTGCGGGCGCTGCCGCCCGCGTCGGACGCCACAGCGGAAGAGGTGGTGGCCGGTTTCGTGCAGGCCGGGGTCGGCCCCGAGGACGATTTCGCCATGGCCCGCGAGTACCTGGCCGCACCCGCCCGGGAGCAGTGGGACCCGCACGCCCAGGTGACCATCTACTCCGGCAGCCAGGAGCTGGAGGTCGAGGTCAGCGATGACGGTGAGGCCACCCTGGTGGTGCGCGCGGTGGCGATGCTCGATGACCGCGGCGCACGCAGCCTCCTGTCGGGGCCGACGTCGCGAGAGATCACCGTCGGCCTCGAGCAGGTCGACGACCAGTGGCGCCTGACCTCCGTCCCTGATGGGATCTTCCTGTCCGAGGCCGCCTTCGAGACGCTCTACGCCCCGGCTCGGCTCTACTTCCTGGATCCCCGCCGCGAGCACCTGGTGCCCGACCATCGTTGGTTCTCCCTGAAGCGCGGGGCCCCCGGACTGCTCGAGGGACTGATCGCCGGGCCCGCTGACTACCTCGCCCCCGCCGTCCACAGCGAGGTCCCCTCCACCTCAGGTGTCACCGACGCCGTCATCACCACTGCCCCCGACGGGACGGTCCAGGTCACCGTGCCGCAGGCGGTGGCGGCACTGCCCGCCGCCCCCCGGGCCCTGGCGCTGGCTCAGCTGGAGAACTCCCTGCGGTCGTTCCAGCCCCTGTCGGGGGTGCGGCTGGTCTGGGAGGGGGCCGAGGGGTCCCCGGCCGACGAGGTCGGCCTCGAACGCGCCCTGCCCGGCCACCGTCCGATCGCCGCCGGTCCCACCGGCGTGATCTCCCTGGCCGACATCTCCGGCAGCGACCCCGCGCAACTGGTGCCAGATCTGGTCGACATCGAGCTCGGCTCGCCGGTCATCGCTCAGGACGGGGTGCTCGCAGCGGCCCTGACCAGCGGTGACTCCACCGTGGTGCTCGCCTCCAGCGATGGCAGTATCGCGCTGCGCGAGGCCGCCACCGGGGGACAGTTCGTCCCGCCCCGCATCGACGATGCCGGCTATGTGTGGACCTCGACCCGGGAGAGCTCCGGGGTGCTGTTGGCCCTGTCCGGCGCCGACCCCGAGCATGACGCGAAGATCGATGCCCCGTGGCTGTCCGGAAGGCGGATCCTGGCGCTGGACATCGCCGCTGACGCCACCCGCATGGTCGTGCTGTCCGCCGACACCGGCGGCGCACGGCTGGACCTGTGCGCGGTGCGGCGCGACGAGAACGGGGTGCCCAGTGCCCTGACCGAACCGATCGCGATGCGCCCTTCCCTGGAGGATGTGACCCAGGCCAGCTGGTACGACGAGGTCGCCGTGCTCGTGCTGGGTGAGGACAGCTCGAGCGGCGAGCAGCGCGCCCAGATCGTCGACTTCGCCTCCGACCGGGATCCGCTCCCGCCCCTGAAGACCTCCACGGAACGGATCGCCGGCACCGTGGTGGCCGACACCATCTGGGCCTCGACCAGCGACGGCACCCTGTTGCGCAGCGACGGCGACGCCTGGACGACCGTCGACGTGGACGCCACCGACCCCTGGTTCTACTGACCGCGGCCCGGCTCGGCCGCTGCCAGGTCCTGCGAGGTCCCGCCCACCACCGGGATGGCTGCCGACGATCGGGGCGGAGCTGTCGACCACCGGGATGGAGCAGCTGAGCACCGATGAACGGTCCGCGCCTCCTCCCCACGCCCCGGGGGTCCACCATCGCCGGTGGCAGCTTCCCCTCCATGGGCATCCGCGATGGGATCGCGCCATGGCTCAGCCCCGATCCGTCCGCCCCTCTCGGGGAGCGCATCGCCTTGCCCGGATCGTGGGGGAGGTGGCGGCACAGACCTGTGCGCTGGTGGTGACCCGGCAGTGCCCCTGCGGGAGCGAGGGCACCTGGCTGTGCCCGGGGTGCGCCGCGCAGCTCGCGGCGGCGCCGCTTCGGGTCGAGTCCTGCTGTGAGGCATTGCAGCACCTGTCGGCGGCTCGGGTCCTGCCGCAGGGACCGTTGCTGCCGGCAGGGGTGGACCACACCCCGTTGCTGCCCGTGCTGGCCCTCGGGGAGTACGCCGGTGATCTGCAACGGCTGATCCTCGCCTGGAAGAACGGCGGCATGCTGCACCTGGGACGGCGCATCGCCCCCGGGCTGGCCGCGGCGGTGACCGATCTCGCCGCCGGCGCGGGAGGGCGCCCGCCCGGGCTGGTGCCGGTCCCGTCTCGGCTGGGTGCCCGCTTGCGCCGCGGGGAGGACCACACCGCCGAGCTGGTGCGCGAGCTGGGGCGGTTGGGTGCGGGCCGGCCCCTGCTGCTGCCATCGACGCCCACCACCGCCCAGGAGGGGCAGGGTGCCCGCCAGCGGCGCGGACGGCAGATCCAGCTCCTGGGCTCGGCCCGCCGCCGGGCCGGAGAGCACCGGGGCGCACCGGTGGTCATCATCGACGACGTCGTCACCACCGGGTCGACCCTGCGGGGGATGCACCAGGCACTGACCCGCGAGGGCCTGACCGTGCTCGGCGCGGTCGTCGTGGCGTCCGCCCGGGTTCCCCGTTCTCCTGGTGTGCCCTGAGGAAAACGGTCCGGAGTGGGCCGTTCGGCCCTGCCTGAGGAGAAAAAACGTGGCATGCTGGTGCGACTCGTCACAGAGCGAGTCCCCTTCTCGTCAGGGAGGTGCCAGCCCCAGCCGAAGAGCCATCGCGGTCGGGCTCAGAGCGACCGCATCCCGATAGGAGGAGAGAACCTCATGGAGATCAATGTCGTCGGACGCCACATGGACGTCCCGGATCGTTTCCGTCGCCATCTGACCGACAAGCTCGACAAGGTCACCCAGTTCGCGCCCGCGGCGATGCGGGTGGATGTGGAGATCTCACAGGAGAAGAACCCCAGGCGGGCCGAGCTCAGCGACCGTGTGGAACTGACCGTGCACGACGACGGCTCGGTGATTCGCTCCGAAGCGCGCGCCGATGACCTCTACGGTGCCCTGGACATCGCCTACGGGAAGCTCCTCGAGAGGCTGCGCCGCGCCAGGGACCGCCGCAAGGACCACCGTCGCGGTCGAAACCGAGCCCATCAGATCTCCGGGGAGAGCCTGCGCACCATGGTGCCCGACGGTGAGCCGCCCGCCGCTCTGCAGGACCCGCCCCCGGCTGCGGCCGAGGACTCCACCACGGACACGAAGGCGGACGACGTCACGGAGAACGACGTGGCCTATGATGGCAGCCCCGTGGTGATCCGCGAGAAGAAGCACCCGGCGAGCCCGATGACCGTCGACGATGCGCTCTACCGGATGGAGATGGTCGGTCACGACTTCTTCCTGTTCATCGACTCCGAGACGAGCAATCCCAAGGTCGTCTACCGCCGTAAGGGCTGGAACTACGGCGTGATCGAACTCGAGCAGGAGCCGGCCGCGAGCTGACCCAGGCGCGACGACGGGCGGGGAGTGCTGGTCAGGCACCCCGCCCGTCGTCATGTCGGCCGGCGCGGCGAAGGAGCACACCATGCCCCCACCCTCAGCTGGGCGCAGGCACGGCGTATCGCCCTGCGCTCCCAGGGGATGGGGCCGGCGCGCTGCAGCGGCGCCCCCGGCGCCCGCGCCAGCCGGCTCGCCCTCGAGCGCACCCTGGCCCGCACCTGGCTGCTGCAGATCGACTCCGTCAACGTCTTCGCCCGGGCCCATCATCTGCCGGTGTTCACCCGCACCGGCACCTGGGACCCCGCCGTACTGGACATCGCCTCCCGCCCCGGCCCGCAGCGCCGCCGTCATCTCGCGTCACCTCCGCGACACCCGGCGCGGAAGCGGCTGGAGCTGGCGGCGCACCCCCACCCGATGGGCGGTGGAGTACCTGTTCCGCTCCGGGGCGCTGGACTGCGTGGGACGCACCATTCAGTTCCAACGGCTGTACCTGCCGGCCGACCACCCTGTTCCGCCGATCCCGGAGGCATCCGCGCACGCGTGGCCCCAGAGCCCGGAGCAGGCCGAGCGGGCGTACTCATCGCAGGAGGCGCTCCCGCTTACGGAGGAGGAGGCGGTGCGCGGCCTGGCAGCCCTGGCCGCCCGCGCCCTGGGGCGGCCGATCCGGCGGCGATCGCGGACTGCTTCCGGTTGCGGATCAGACAGGTGCGCCCGGCGCTGGCCGATCTCGTCGCGGCCGGGGAGCTCCAGGAGGTGGAGGTCGACCACCCCGGCGGCCTACTCCCGATGCTGCTGCACCACGAGGCCCCCGCTGCTACCCCGCTCCGGGCCACCGCTCTGGTCAGCCCCTTCGACCCGATCGTGTTCTTCCGGCCCCGGCTGCAGGCCCCGTTCGACGTCGACTACCGGATCGAGAACTACACCCGGGCCGCACCCCGCACGAAGGGCTCCTACTCCCGGCTGTACCTGCACGGCGACCGCCTCCCCGCCCGGGTCGACCTCAAGGCGGACCGCGAGGCCGGAGTGTTGCGAGTGCGCGGCACCTACCGGGAGGAGCTGCCGTCGATGCCCGGCCGGCGCGGCCTGGAGGACGACACCGTGGCCCCGCCCTGCTGGGGGGTAGCTGCGGCGCGCGGCCCGCTGCCAGGGACTGGAGGAGATCGCGGTGGACACCGGACCCGGGACGGGAGGGATCTCGGCGCTGCTGACGGACGGTGGGGGAGACGTGGACCTCGCCGCACAGTGATGATGGGCGCAGCTCCTCAACACGGCTTGCGCGGGCGCATACGATGGGCAGGCACGAACCGTCCGCACGGACGATTCCGGACATCTATTGGGAGCACGAGTGGTCAACCTCTTCGACAAGATCCTGCGCGCCGGCGAAGGTCGTGAGCTGCGCCGGCTCGAGACCATCGCGCGGCAGGTGAGGGAGGCCGGCGACGTCTTCGCCGATCTCAGCGACGAGGAGCTGCGAGAGGAGTCCGAGCACTTCAAGGAGCGGCTCGAGGACGGCGAGAGCCTCGATGACATCCTGGTCGAGGCCTTCGCGGCGGTGCGGGAGGCAGCGGAGCGCACTCTCGGCCAGCGCCCCTACGACGTGCAGGTCATGGGCGCGGCGGCCCTGCACCGTGGTCGCATCGCGGAGATGAAGACCGGTGAGGGCAAGACCCTGGTCGCCACCATGCCCGCGTACCTGAACGCGCTGTCGGGCAAGGGCGTGCACATCGTGACCGTCAACGACTACCTGGCCGGGTACCAGAGCGACCTGATGGGACGCGTGTTCCGGGCGTTGGGGCTCAGCACGAGCGTGATCAAGTCGGGGATGACGCCTGCCGAACGGCGGGAGGCGTACAGCGCCGACATCACCTACGGCACCAACAACGAGTTCGGCTTCGACTACCTGCGCGACAACATGGCGCTCGCACCCGAGGACCGTGTCCAGCGCGGACACAACTACGCGATCGTCGATGAGGTCGACTCGATCCTGATCGACGAGGCGCGCACCCCGCTGATCATCTCCGGCCCCGGCTCGGGCGACGCCAACAAGTGGTTCAGCGAGTTCGCGAAAGTCGTCAAGCTGCTGCGCAAGGACCGCGACTACGAGGTCGATGAGAAGAAGCGCACCGTCGGGGTGCTCGAGTCCGGGATCGACAAGGTCGAGGACCACCTGGGCATCGAGAACCTCTACGAGTCGCTGAACACCCCCCTGATCGGTTTCCTCAACAACGCCATCAAGGCCAAGGAGCTGTTCAAACGCGACAAGGACTACGTCGTCCTCAACGGCGAGGTCATGATCGTCGACGAGCACACCGGCCGCATCCTGGCCGGGCGCCGATACAACGAGGGTATGCACCAGGCGATCGAGGCGAAGGAGGGAGTGAAGATCAAGGCCGAGAACCAGACCCTGGCCACGATCACCCTCCAGAACTACTTCAAGCTCTACGAGAAGCTCGCAGGCATGACCGGCACCGCCGAGACCGAGGCCGCCGAGTTCATGAACACCTACAACCTCGGTGTGGTGCCGATCCCCACCAACCTGCCGATGCAGCGCAAGGACCAGCCCGATCGGATCTATCGGACCGAGAAGGCGAAGTTCGATGCCGTGGTCGAGGACATCGTCGAGCGTCACGATCGGGGCCAGCCCGTCCTGGTGGGCACCACCTCCGTCGAGAAGTCCGAGTACCTGGCCAAGCTGCTGACCGCCCAGGGCGTCAAGCACGAGGTGCTCAACGCCAAGAACCACGCCAGTGAGGCCGCCATCATCGCGATGGCCGGTGCCAAGGGCGCGGTCACGGTCGCCACGAACATGGCCGGCCGCGGCACCGACATCATGCTCGGCGGCAACGTCGAGTTCATGGCCCACGCGGCGCTGGCCGAGCGCGGACTGGACGCCGAGGAGGACCCCGAGGGGTACCAGCAGGCGTGGGACGAGGAGCTGAAGAAGGCAAAGTCGGCTGTGGCGGAGCAGCACGACGAGGTGGTCGAGCTGGGCGGGCTGTACGTGTTGGGCACCGAGCGGCACGAGTCCCGCCGTATTGACAATCAGCTGCGCGGCCGCTCGGGTCGTCAGGGCGACCCGGGCGAGTCCCGCTTCTACCTCTCCCTGCAGGACGACCTGATGCGGCTGTTCAACTCCGGCGCCGCGGAATCGCTGCTGGCGCGCGGTGGCGTCGACGAGTCGATCCCGCTCACCGGCCGCATGGTCTCGGGCGCGATCCAGCGGGCGCAGAACTCCATCGAGTCGCGCAACGCCGAGATCCGCAAGAACGTGCTGAAGTACGACGACGTCCTGACCAAGCAGCGCAAGAAGCTGTACGAGGAGCGTGCCCGCATCCTCGAGGGCGAGGATCTGGGCGAGCACATCCAGCGGTTCATCCACGAGGTCATCGGAGGCACCGTCGACGCCCACACCAAGGGCAAGAACGCCGAGGACGTCGATCTCGAGGAGCTGTGGGGTGCCCTGCGACCGGCCTATCCGGTCTCGATCACCGCCGACGAGCTGATCGAGGAGGTGGGCGGCAAGGAGAACCTCGAGGCTGGCCTGCTGAAGCGGGAGATTCTGGCCGACGCCGAGGTCGCCTACGACAAGCGCCTGGAGGAGCTGGGCGAGAGCGCCATGGGCCAGCTGCAGCGGCGCGTGGTGCTGTCGGTGATGGACCGCCGCTGGCGCGAGCACCTCTACGAGATGGACTATCTCAAGGAGGGCATCGGTCTGCGGGCGATGGCCCAGCGTGACCCGCTGATCGAGTACGAGCGCGAGGGCCATCTCATGTTCAATGAGATGACCGCCGGCATCAAGGAGGATGTGGTCGGATATGTCTACAACCTCGAGGTGCAGGTCGAGCAGACCAAGCCGGTGGTTCCCCAGTCCGTGACCAATCTGCTGAAGTCCACGTCCGCCACCCTGAGCGGTACCGCCACCGGGGCGGCCGCCGGTGCGGCCGCGACGAGGACGGAGGCATCCGAGCAGGGCGCGGAGAAGACCACTGCCGGGACGGGAGAGGCAGGGGCTGCGGGGGAGGCCGCCGGGGCCGAGCCCGAGCCGGTGCTGGAGGAGTCGGAGCCCGCGGACGCGGACGCCGATGAGCGAGCCGAGCAGCTGGCCGCCGAGAGCGAGGTGGTCCTGAGCGCCAAGGGCCTGGACGACGGCCCGGACGCGCGGCAGCTGCGCTACACCTCCGATGAGGGCAGGGGTGCGCAGGACCCCAGGACCCTTTCGCGGGCTCAGCGCCGCCGCCTGGAGCGACAGAGCCGGCGCAACAGCGCCGCTGCCGATCAGGACCGGGACCATGAGGGGAAGCCGCGCCGCCCGCAGGACCGCAGGAAGAAGGCCTGAGCGATGTGCTCGGCGAAGTGCTCGTCCCGTCTCGGGCCGGAGAATCCTCGCCGGGCTTCTAACCCATTTCGAGTACGGTGACGCGCCAGCCGCTGTGCCGCAGCTCCCAGCGCATCGCCAGGAAGCGGGCTCGGTCGGGCTCGCGCACGACACAGCTCGCCTCGATGGCCTTCTCGTTGACCACACACGTGCGCACTCCGGTGATCAGGATCCTGCGGTTCGGCCGGTGACCAGCTGTTGCACGCAGCCGACGGGTCAGGGCAGCACGCCGGGAGAGGACTTCTTCGACCTCCGGGGTGATGAGACGCGAGAGCGCATTCTCGGGCCGGATGTCACGCACGATCTCCACGGCGTACCGAGCGACCTGTTCGACCATCCGCTCGATGGTGGACGCATCGTGGACGAGCAGGCCAGAGGCCTGGGGACGACGTGCTGCGGGACGCTGATCGGTGGTCGTCATGAGTTCTCCTGAGAAGAAATCTGGGCAGGCACGATGAGCACCTGTCCGGGTTCGATGTGGTCGGGGTCCGTCCCGATCACGTCGCCGTTGACGTCGTGGAGGACGGGCCAGAGGGAAGATATGGCGTCCGGATCATCGAGGCCGGGTCCCAGGAGTTCGTCGGTGATGCTCCACAGACTGTCTCCGGGTCGGACTTCGACGGTGGACGGGGAAGACGGTGGGGGCGCGTCGGTGACGGCCGGTGCTCCGGCATCGGAGGGCGGCACGGGCTCGTCCGGGGTCTCCGCAGATCCGGAACCCGGCCAGCCCAGGGCCGGACGGCCCGGGACATCCGGCTCGGCACCCGACGGCGCAGCACCCCGCTGGCTCGGCCCCGCATCGGCCTGGCCCGGCTCCGGATCGGCGGCCGGTGGCTCAGGCGGATCGCTGACCGGGTCACCATCCGCGGGCGGCGATCCAGGGCCTTCGGCGGGCATCGGCGATACTGGGTTCAAGGTGGCGGAGATCGCGGCGTGGCCCGTTCCCCGCTCCGGGGCCGCGGGGTCGGCGGCGACTGCGGGGGCCAGGACCATCCCGGTGGTCGCGGTCGCGAATGCCGCCCCGAGAGTGAGGCGGCGGGCGAGTTGGGGCGCGAGCACCCTCAGCGCGCCCAGGAGGGCTCGGCCCGCTCGGCTGGCCGGACCTAGAAGCAGGACGCTCGAGGCCAGCGTCCAGACCAGGGCGAGATATGCGCACAGCAGCACGCCGAGCGCCGCTGCCGCGACGAGCACGGCGCCCAACAGGGCGGTCTCCCCGTGACCACCGAGGACGACGGGGAGGCGGGCGTGCACGTACAGCGCCATCCCGATGGCCGCCGCTGAGGCCATGACCGCGCCCGCAGTCATGAGCCGTCCAGGTATCGGTGCCGGTGCGGCAGGAATGCTCGTGACCCTCATCGTTCCCCCCAAGGTGAGGCGACTCGCATCCTGCGGTCGAGAGTGTTTGATGCAGTTTGGTGTCGCTCGCTTCTGTATCTAGGAAGTTAGTGAGCGCGGGGTGCATGCGCAATGGGTCGTTGGTGCCGTGTGGACAAGCAGGAACGGGGAGGAGAGGTACGAAAGTACCAACGGTGCTGCAGGTGCTCCATCGAAAGCACGATGAAGAGCGCTGTGGGGGCGTGGCCGGGACCGGCAGCCGGCGCTCGGCCTACAGTGACGTATGCGATTCGACCGGATCTTCGAGGACCTGGAGGGGCGGTTCGTCCATCAGGAGCAGGAGGAGATACGGGCTGTCTCCGAGGAGCTGGCGCGCGCGGAACGTGCCCAGCTCGCCCTGGCCGATCGTCTCCGTGCCGCCGGCGACCGCCCCATCACGATCCACCTCGAACAGGATCTGCGGGTGACCGGCTCGGTCGAGGAGGTCGGCTGGGATTGGCTCGAGCTGCGTGAGCAGGCGAGCGGTGCCAGGGTGATCGTGCCCTCGGCGTCGATCTCGATGATCGCCGGACTCTCTGACCGGGCGCGCCCACGGGAGGAGGCCCTGCGTCCGCCGCGCAGTCTGGGCTCGGTGCTGCGAGGGATCGCTCGGGACCGCGGTGTGGTCCGCCTGGAGACGAGGGCGGGTCGGCTGACCGGGAGGATCGCCACCGTGGGTGCCGATGCTCTGGACGTGGACCAGCTGCCGACGGGGGAGAGGTCGAGCTCGGTCACGGGGGCGGCCCGGCTCACCGTGGCGATGAGCGCGCTGCTGGCGATCCGTCCCGGCTGAGCCGAGCGGGGCTCGCGGCGGTATCCGCAGCGGCCGACCGAGAGTCAGTGACGCTGACTCTCGCGCTCCCGCGCGCGCTCCTCCTCGAGGGCCTGGGCCGTGGCCGCGTAGCTGCGCTCGATATACGACTCGAGCTCTGTGGTCTCCACTCTCCACTGGCCGCGGCCCCCCACTTTGATCGCGCGCAGCTCGCCCGAGCGCACCAGGGCATAGGCCTGAGAAGCGGAGATCGACAACAGCTCGGCGACATCGGACAGGGGGATGAAGCGTGGCTGCATCAGGAGTCCTTCCATGTCGGGCCGTCAGGGCGAGCTGTTCGCATTGTCGATCGGGATCGTCTCACACCAGTCTGTCCTGCCCATGTGAATGCTGTGGACAGGTGCGGAGCCGGTCGATCGGGAGTTGTCCACAATGCCCGCTGCCGTCCTGCGCCGACGACCGGGCTGTCGTACTCTCCCCGGCAGGACCGGTCACCGCGGCCGGGGGAGCAGGAGGCGACTGTGACGGCTGCCGCACCGGTGATGAGACTGCGCAGACCCCGATGGAAGGATCCGCGGCTGATCGTGGGCATCGTCTTGGTGCTGGCCAGTGTGCTGATGGGATCGCTGCTGGTCTCCCGTCTGTCCGAGACCACGCCGGTGCTGGTGACCCGATCACCTCTCGCCCCGGGTGATCCCATCCGTCCGGAGTCGCTCAGCGCCGTCGAGATCAGGCTGGGAGAGCAGGTCGGGGCGTATGTCGGCTCGATCGATGCGATCCCCGACGGGGCGGTGGCCACCCGTGCTGTCGACGCGGGCGAGCTGCTGCCGATCTCGGCACTGGGGCAATCTGCGGATGTGCCGCTGCGTCCTGTGGTGATCCCCGTGGAATCCACGGTCGCCGAGTCGGTCGTGATCGGGGCGACGGTGGAGCTGTGGCACACCTCCTCGGGGCCGTCGCAGGGGGAGGGGGACCGGGCCAGCGCCCGGATGCTCGTGCCCGATGCCGTCGTGCGGCGCATCGACGAGGGGAGCTCGCTGGGTATGCGTTCGATGGCTGTGGAGGTGCTGGTCCCTGCCGGCGATCTGGCCTCGGTGCTCGAGGTCCTCGGAGAGGACGGTCGGCTCGATGTGATCGGGGTTCCGGGGGCCCACGGGGTGACGCCATGATCGACTTGGTGCTGTGCGCCTCGGGGAGCGACGAAGTCCGGATCGTGCATGGGCTCGCACATCAGAAGGACCACCCGATCCGGGTGGTCCGGCGCTGCGCGGACCTGACCGAGACCTTGGCCGTCACCGCGGCCGGCATCGGCGACGTGGTGCTGATCGACCTGGCCGTGCGCGGCGTGGGCAGGGAGACCCTCGGGACGCTGATGCGGGACGCAGCGGTGGTCGGACTGCAGGCCGAGGACGCGACCGAACGCACCAGGTTGGGTCTGCGGCACGTGCTCCCCTCCTCCGCGCCGGTCGAGGAGGTGATCACCGTTGTGACGGCCGTTCTCGACACTGACGACGCAGCGCCTGCCGAATGGGTCCAGGACGCCTCACCGTGCGCAGGATCCTCAACGGGCCGTATGGCCGTGGTGTGGGGGCCCTCCGGCGGGACGGGACGCTCGACGGTGGCGGTGAACCTCGCCGCGGAAGCGGCGCTGGCAGGCACCGAGACCGTGCTCGTCGATGCGGACACCTGCGGCCCGAGCCTCAGCCAGATGCTCGGGGTGCTCGACGAGACTCCGGGCCTGGTCGCGGCCTGCCGGGCCCACGACCGGGACACCCTCGATGAGCGGACCCTGGACGCGCTGCTGCCGCTGGTCCAACCCGGCCTGCGCCTGCTCAGCGGGATCGGGGTCCCCGCGCGATGGGCGGAGCTGCAGCGCTCCTCCCTGGACGGGCTGTGGCAGATGCTCACCGGCAGCGGGGACCTGGTGATCGTGGATGTCGGCCCGATGCTCGAGGAGGACGAGGAGCTCAGCTACGACACCGTCGCCCCACAGCGGAACGCCGCCGCTGTCAGTTCGATCCAGAGCGCCGACGCCGTCATCGCGGTGGTCACGGCAGACCCCGTCGCCATCACCCGCCTGCTGCGTGATCATGCCCGTCTGGTCGAGCTCGGGGTGCAGGAGCTGCACGTGATCGTCAATCGGGTCGGAGCGCCCGTGCCGGGCGGCCGGATACGTGACCTGATCGTCTCCCGGATCCCGGAGGCCACCGTGCATCTGCTCCCCGACGACCCGGTGGCCTGCCGAGGAGCCGCCTGGGACGGGGCGCTGCTGGCCGAGGACGCGGCCCGATCCCCGCTGAGACGAAGCCTGCGGGATATCGCCACCTCCCCCGTCCTGCTCGGCGAGCTCGCCGCAGCGCCCGGGTGAGAAGATGTTGCCATGAGGATCTTCCTGCCCCTGACCACTGAGGACCGCACGGACATCGCCGCCTCCGCGAGCCGGCTGAGCTTGTCCGAGGGCCGGGCCGCCTGGGCCGTCACCGCAGAGGTGCGGTCGGACCGGGCCGGAGAGGACGAGGAGGAGCTGGAGTACGACGCGATCCAGGACGCCGTCCATGTCGCTCTGGGTGCGGTGGGTCCGCAGTCCCGGGCGCTGGTGATCGCCGCCGACGTCCCGCAGACGGCGCTTCGGACAGCGGAGGACAGCGGTGGCGCCTACGGCGTGGCGATCACGTCACCGGTCGAGGCCACGATCGCCAGCTTCCACGTCACCGAGCTCGACGCCCGCGGTGCGGCGGAGGACGACACCGACCCGGCGCTGCTGTGGTTCGACGCCACCGAGGGGCCACAGGCGCTGGCCTACCTGGATGCGGTGCCCGGGCAGGCCTGCGCGACGTGACCCCACCCGCACGCTCAGCCGCTGTGCGGGTCGCTCAGCCGCTGTGCGAGTCGCGGTAGGTGGTGGCGGCCCTCTCCTCGGCGCGCAGCACCTGGGCCACGTACGGCACGGCGGCCTTCTCCATCCGCGCCCCCAGCAGGGGCACCTTGGCCACCAGGTCCCCGGCGATCTCCACGGTCGAGCTCGTCTCGCCGGCTGGACTCAGGGTGAGCGTGGCCTTCATGCTCGCCGGGGTCCCGGCCACCTCCAGTGCCAGCTCCCCGCGCCGGCTGCCGTCCTCCTCCGGGACGGACCAGCTCTGCTGCTCCCGCACGGTCACGCTCGAGCCGACGAAGGGGCGGACGATATCGGGCACCCGGTCCGTCGGCAGAGCGAGCTCGGTGCGGACGGTGAAGGCACCGGAGGACCCGCCCTCCACCGTCGACTCCGCACTCGAGGCCCGCAGCACGTCGCGGCGGATCGCCGTGTAGTCGCCATCGGCGTACATCGCGGGCACGTCCCGCGCCGACAGCGGCAGATTCAGCGTCTCGCGCAGTCTCATCGTGGTCCTTCCGAAGTTCGTGGGCCCAGCCTAGAACAGGATCGGCCGGACCCATGACCTGAGCAGGGCCGGTGTGCGCCTATTCTGGTCGCATGCCGAGTCTGACCAAGTTCCTCACCGACAACCCCGGACTGACCGAGAAGGGGGCGGATTGGCTGCAGAACCTGGTCGGGGACTGGAACATCGTCTCCGACCTGCTGCGAGCAGACCTCGTCCTGTGGGTGAAGGAAGAGGGCGGGCCGCGCGCCGTGGCACACTGTCGGCCGGCCACCGGATCCACCGTCTACTACGAGGATCCGGTCGGCACTCTGCTGGAGCCCGGCCAGGCTCCCGAGCTGTTGAGGCTGCTCGACGGCGCCGCCCCCACCGGCGAGCCGATCTCGATCCAGAGGGAAGGGCGTGAGGCCACGGGCCTGCTGGTGCCGGTGCGCAAGGACGGCGGAACCTTGGCGGTGCTGGCCTCCGAGCGGCCGCTCAGCGACACGCCCCGCTCCGTCACCGAGTCCCGTCAGCACGAACTGGGAATGCGACTGCTGACGATGCTGGAGAGCGGCGCCTTCCCGATCGAGGGCGCCCCGATCCCGCCGCGGCGCGGGGCCCCGCGGGTGGGGGACGGCGTGATCGAGCTCGACGAGGCCGGCATCGTGCAGTGGGCCTCACCGAACGCGCGATCGGCCTTCCATCGATTCGGTGTCGCCGTCGATATGACCGGGTCCTCTCTGGCCGAGCTGGCCACCGAGCTGCTGCAGTCCCGTTCCCCGGTGGATGAGTCGCTCCCGCTGGTGCTGATGGGACGCGCCGCCTGGCGCTCGGACATGCAGGCCCGCGGCGGCACGCTGTCCCTGCGAGCGGTGCCGCTGACCGAGGCGGGGGTGCGGACCGGGGCCATGGTGCTGGTGCGCGACGTCACGGAGCTGCGCCGACGAGAGCGCGAGCTGATCACCAAGGACGCCACCATCCGGGAGGTGCACCACCGGGTCAAGAACAATCTGCAGACCGTGGCGGCGCTGCTGCGGATGC
This sequence comes from Candidatus Brachybacterium merdavium, assembly GCA_019118275.1. Classification (GTDB taxonomy): domain Bacteria; phylum Actinomycetota; class Actinomycetes; order Actinomycetales; family Dermabacteraceae; genus Brachybacterium; species Brachybacterium merdavium. Next base: position 35,121 of record DWZH01000037.1, read on the forward strand.
AGTCACGCCGGATGAAGAGCGATGAGGCCCGGGATGCTCTGAGCGAGGCGATGCGGCGGGTGTCGACCATCGCGCTGGTCCACGAATCACTGCTGCAGGGTTCCCAGGAGGCGGTCCACTTCGACGAGGTGATCGATCGGTGCCTGCGATTGGCGGTGGACGCGGCCAGCGCCACGGTCCACCGGGCCGGTACCCCACGGCTGACGGAGGCCCAGGTCGAGGTGCGCACCGAGAAGATCGGCCGGGTCGGCTCGATCCGTGCGGAGGAGGCCACCCCGTTGGCCCTCGTGGTCACGGAGCTCGCCACCAACGCCGTCGAGCACGGCCTGTCGGAGACCGGGGGGATGCTGACCGTGCGCAGCGAACGCGTCGGTTCCCACCTGGTGATCAACATCGAGGACGACGGCGAGGGGATGGGCGCGGCCAAGCCCACGGGCCTGGGCACCAACATCGCCCTGAGCCTGGTGCAGGGACAGCTCGGGGGCACCCTGAGCTGGCAGGAGCGTCCCGGAGGGGGAACCAGCGCGGTCGTCGACGTCTACCTGGACCCGCTCACCCTCTGAGCTCGGTCACCGCGGACGACGACGGCCCGCGACCACTGCCCTTCCGGGCGGGTCGCGGGCCGTAGCCGCGGGGAGGGTTCAGCTGCTGCGAGGAGGGGTCAACTCGCCCGGCGGGCGCGGGCATTGCGGCGCTTGAGGGAGCGGCGCTCGTCCTCGGACAGGCCTCCCCACACGCCGGAGTCCTGGCCGGTCTCGAGCGCGAACTTGAGGCATGCCGTCATGACGTCGCAGCTCTGGCACACCGCCTTCGCCTCCTGGATCTGGGTGATCGCCGGTCCAGTATTCCCGATCGGGAAGAACAGCTCGGGATCATGCTTGAGGCACTCGGCATGGTGGCGCCAGTCCATCGTCTCTCTCTCTTTCCAGAACGCCCCGCCACGCCCGTGAGGCGCAGCGCGGCGAGGTTGGTCCCGGATGGGACGGTCTCAGATCTCCAGCTCCACAACACGGTGGCCGCGCACCCGCAGGGCAGTGCCCGTCCGCATCGTGGTTCAGCTGTATTCCATTGTCTGGGCCGGTCGGGGCGTCGACAAGGGCTTGCACGCTCCGGCTGGGTGGCACTTCCCACATGGAATGACGCCGTGACCGCAGAGCCGAGATCCCGGCCACAAAGGCCTGGCCGACAGCGCCCAGGCATGGCAAAGAGACGCGCGACCCGCGGTCAGCGGCAGGGCCGATACAGTGCCTCCATGCCTTCCCCAGCCCCGCCCGGCGGCCCTCACGACGAGCATCCATCCCCCGGCCCCCGCTCCCGCGACGAGCCCGATCCGCGACCCCAGCTGCGGCCGGCGGCCGCTGTGCTGCTGATGCTGGAGGCCCTGCTGCTCGCCGCTGTGGCCACCTACAGCTTCCTGGGTGTCGCCTCCGGGATGCTCAGCGCCCAGATCGGCACGGCCTTGGGGGCGTTCCTGCTGCTGTTCGCCCTCGCCGTCGGACTGGCCGCCCGCTCGGTGCTGACGCGGGGCCGGTTCGGACTGGGCTTCGGGGTCACCTGGCAGCTGTTCCAGACGCTGGTGGGAGTCAGCCTGCTGCGCGGAGCTCTCTACTGGCAGGGTGGCCTGGCGCTGCTGCTGGCGATCATCACCTTCGTGCTGCTGATCCAGCTGGTGCGTTCGACCCCGTTGCCGGGCCGCGACGCCTGAGGGACGTCGGCAGCGCTACTCGCCGTCGGCGAGGGCCGCGGCGGGGGCGGTGCGGGCCGCGGCCCGGCCCGGGACCACGGAGGCCACCGCCCCGGCCAGCACCGCGAGCACCAGCACCAGGCCCACCTGGAGCCACGGGATGGTGATGGAGACGGGGTAGGTCGATCCCAGCAGCGCGGTGATCCCGAGAGTGCCGTAGACGCTGCCGATGAGGATGCCGAGCACGGCGCCGACCAGCGCGAGCAGCACCCCCTCCCAGCCGAGCATCGCCTGCATCTGGCGGCGTGTGGTGCCCAGGGCGCGCAGCAGGGCGTTCTCGCCGGTCCGCTCGATCACGCCCAGGCTCAGGGTGTTGGCCACACCCACCAGCGCGACCAGCACCGCGACCGCCAGCAGTCCCACGGTGATCCCCAGCAGGATCTGGAGGATCTGCCCGTAGCTCTCCCGTTCGACACCGCCGACATCGGCCGATGCGGCCTCGAAGCCGTCTGCCTGGGAGACCTCCTCGACGGAGTCGATCAGCGAGAACACATCCACCCCCTCCCGCTCGGGGGTGCCCGGATCGGCGAAGTCGCCCATCACGACCGGAGTGGAGGCGTCCCCCACCAGCGCCTCGAGCGTGGTCGGGGTCACCAAGGACATCTGCAGATTCGCGTCGACCTGGACCCGCAGCTCCTGGACGGAGCCGTCGGGTCCCGGGACCTGCAGGACCTGCCCGTCGCTGACGCCGAAGCGTTCCGAGCGATCCTGCCCCAGCAGGACGACGCCGTCGACCAGCTCATCGGCCATACCCGGGCGGTGCGAGGTCTCCCGCACGGTCTCCGGGCTCGCCCCGTACAGAGTCATGGGTTCGGCGGCACCCACGTCGATGTCGCCGCGGGCGACTTCGTGGGCGGTGTCCATGCCGTCGATCGCCGCGATCCGGTCGGCGGCGTCCTGCGGCATCTGCTCGGCGGAGACGATCAGGTCGATCGGCCGGCGGGAGTCCAGCTCGGAGGTCAGCGTCGCCTCCGCGGTGCGGGCCCCCACCGCCATCATCGTCATCAGCGTCGTGCCGATCAGCAGGGCTGCGATGGTGGCTGCGCTGCGCCGCGGATTGCGGGCGACGTTGGCGCTCGCGATGCGGGCGGGAAGACCGCCGAGCCGGCTCAACACCGATCCGACACCCGCCGACAGCGGTCTGGTCAGGACCACCAGTGTCAGCAGGATCCCGGTGAAGCTGATCACGCCACCGGCCATGGCCAGCAGGATGCCGAGCCCGGTGATCTCGGCCAGGGCCAGGGCGGTGCCGCCCACCAGAGCGGCGATGCCCGTCAGGATCGCGAGCACTCCGAGGACCCCTCGCACCCCCAGGCCCTGGTGATGGGCAGGTGGTTCGGGCCGCAGCGCCTGCAGCGGAGCCACCCGGGTCGCCGAGCGCATCGGGACCAGGCTCGCCCCCACGGTGATCGCCACTCCGGCGATCACCGGCAGCAGCACCGACCAGATCCCGGCCGGCACGACCATGAGCCCCTCGAGCCAGCCCAGGCCCACGGAACCAGCCAGGGCGGCCTGCACGAGCAGGTGGCCGGCGATCATGCCGAGCACGGAACCGACCGCACCGACGGCCAGCGACTCCCTCAGCACCACGGCGCGCACCTGGGACCGGGTCGCACCGAGGGTGCGCAGCAGGGCCAGGCTGCGGGTGCGTTGGGCGATGGTGACGGCGAAGGTGTTGGCGATGACGACGGCGCTGGTGAACAGCGCGATCACCACGAACACGGCCAGCACCATGGCCAGGGCGCCGAAGCCCTGCAGGAAGTCCCCGGCGGCGTCCTCCTCGGCCTCCTCGACGGTGCGCACGGTGATCTCGTCGGAGGAGGCCGTCGCGGCGACCTCGGCGGGATCGGTGCCCTCGGGGACCGTGGCCAGCCACGTCTCGGTGACCGTGCCTCGGGAGGGCCCCAGCACCGTTTCGGCACTGTCCTGGGAGACCAGTACGCGTGAGCTGCCGCCGAAGCCGGCGCCCTCGGGCGGTTCGGCGATACCGACGACCGACAGCGGCAGCTCCTGCCCGGAGGCGGAGAAGCTGGCCGGGACGGTGACGGTGTCGCCGAGCGAGATCTGAAGGGCGTCGGCGGTGGCCTGGTCGAGCACCACCTCGGACTCGGAGGTCGGCAGCTCTCCCTCGTGCAGCTGCTCGGTGCCGGCCTCGCCAGGAGGGAGCATCGCCACGCTGAAGAAGCGGCTACCAGCGTTCTCACCGCTGAGCTCGACGAAGGAGTTGACCTGGGGCCAGATCTCCTCGGCGCCATCGACGGCCGGAGCAGCCAGAGGCTGCTCGGCAGAGCGTTCCTCGTCGCTCAGAGGCCGCTCGACCTCGAGGTCGGCCCCGTCGAACTGCTGGGCGGCCTGGGAACGCAGGGAGGCCTGCATGAGATTGCCGGCGAGCACCATCACGGCGACGAAGGCGCAGGACAGCGCGATGGTGATGACTGCGGCCAGGTGCCTCCGCAGCGGGGTCAGCTTCACGACGGTGCGGCGGGCCATCAGCGCTGCCCCCGCAGATCCTCATCGGAGGCGATACGACCGTCGGCCAGGGAGATGATCCGGTCGGCCCGCTCGGCGGCGTCGCGCTCATGGGTGACCATCACCACGGTCTGCGAGAACTCGTCGACCGACAGGCGCAGGAAGTCCAGCACTTCCTCGGTGGTGCGGGAGTCGAGGTTGCCGGTGGGCTCGTCGGCGAACACCACCGCGGGGGAGGTGATCAGGGCGCGCGCGATCGCCACCCGCTGCACCTGCCCTCCCGAGAGCTGCGAGGGCAGGTGGTCCATCCGGTCCGTCAGCCCGAAGGCGGTGGTGATGGTCTCCAGCCACGCCCGGTCCACGCGCGTGCCGGCCAGTTCGAGCGGCAGCAGGATGTTCTGCTCGGCGGTGAGCATCGGCAGCAGGTTGAAGGACTGGAAGACGAAGCCGACGCGGTCACAACGCAGCCTGGTTAGCGCATCGTCGGACAGCCCCGTGATCTCGGTGCCGTCGATGCGGATGGACCCCTGGTCGACATCGTCCAGGCCGGCCAGGACATGCAGCAGGGTGGACTTGCCGGAACCGGAGGGCCCCATGATCGCGGTGAAGGCTCCCCGCTCGATATCGAGGTCCACCTCGTCCAGGGCGGTCACGGTGCCGGCCCCCTGCCCGTAGGTGCGCCGGACGGCGCGCGCGGTGATCGCGGTGGGCTGATCGGGGGACGGGGCCGGATGATCGGCGTGGAGCTCGGTGCTCATCACAATCCTTCGGGAACGGAGAACGGGACGCCGTCCATCCTTCCCGTCGGGTGCGGGGCGCGCGTCCCCCCACGGTCGCGGGAACGGCCCCTATGGTCACCGCTGGGACGTGGTCATCTCATACCGGGGTCTGACGTCAGTCGGAGCCGGGCGTGACCAATCCGGTCTCGAAGGCGATGATCACGGCCTGCACCCGGTCGCGGGCGCCGAGTTTGGACAGCACCCGGCCGACGTGGGTCTTGACGGTCGCCTCGGCGACGAACAGCGTGGCACCGATCTCCTGGTTCGAGTAGCCCCGGCCGATCAGCTGCAGCACCTCCCGCTCCCGCTCGGTCAGCGGGTCCAGCACCGAGGTGTCCCGCTCGGCCGGCTCCGGGGCCGAGACCACCCGCTCGAGCAGCCGCCGGGTGGCCGAGGGGGCGATCACCGCATCACCGCGATGGACGGTCCGGATCGCAGTCAACAGATCCTCGGGCTGGGCATCCTTGAGCAGGAAGCCGCTGGCGCCGGCACGGATGGCGGCCACGACGTACTCGTCGAGATCGAAGGTGGTCAGCACGATCACCTTGGGAGCGTGCCCCTGGCGGGACTGCTCGAGGAGACGGGCGGTGGCCTCGATGCCGTCCAGGCGGGGCATGCGCACATCCATCAGCACCACGTCCACACGGTGGGCCCGCAGCTGCTCGACGGCCTCGAGGCCGTCGGCGGCCTGGACCACCACGTCCAGGTCCGGCTGCGAATCGATCACCATCGCGAATCCGGCGCGCACCAAGGGCTGGTCGTCGACCAGGGCGACACGCAGCGGGTGCTCGAGGGGGTCGGTCATCGTGAGCTCCTTCGGTCAGGGCAGCGGGGCGACAAGGCAGCGGGCCAGCAGGGACGTCATGTACCGGAGGATCCCGGGGACTGCGGAGAGGTCGGGGGAGCGAGCGGGATCCGGGCCAGGACCCGGAAGCCGTGACCGGGCAGAGGTCCGGCCAGCAAGGTACCGCCCAGGACGGTGACACGCTCCCGCATCCCGGTCAGGCCGTGGCCCTGGCCCTGGCCGTCGGACCCGGGACCGATGCCGCGGCCGTCGTCGAGGACCTCGACCGTCAGCTCCCGGTCCCCCCGTTCGATCCGCACTCGGGCGCTGGCCTGGGGGCCGGCGTGCTTGAGCACGTTGGTCAGGGCCTCCTGCACCAGGCGGAACAGGGACATGCCCACGGCCTGGGGCAGGTCGGCCAGCTCCGCGTCGCGCTCGAGGGTGACGGCCAGCCCCGCGCTGCGCACCCGGTCGGCCAGCTCGTCGAGCCGTTCCGGACCGGGCTGCGGCCCGAAGGTGGTCTGATCGTCCTGGCGCAGCACTCCCAGCAGGGAACGCATATCGGCCAGGGCCGTGCGTCCGGTCTCCCCGATGGTGCTCAGCACGTCGGTGGCCTTCTCGGGCTGCTGGGAGGCGATGAAGCGTCCGCCGTCGGCCTGGGCGATGATCACCGACAGGGAGTGGGCGACCACGTCGTGCATCTCTCTTGCGATGCGGGAGCGCTCCTCGGCGACGGCCAGAGCGGTGCGCTGCTCACGTTCGCGGACCGCCTGCTCGGCGCGCTCGCGGGTCAGCACCAGCTGCCGCACTCGGGCGCGCTGGAGGTTGGCCAGCGCCCAGATCGCGGTGATGGTGATCGAGCCGACGATCACCAGTCCCACGAAGGTGATGAGTGCTTGGACGGGAGTGCCGTAGACGTCGCGCAAGGCGGATACGGCCCAGTAGCCGGCCTGGACCAGGACACCCAGGAACCCGGCCCCGATCCCGGCGGCATGCACGGCGGGGGTGCCGTAGGAGATCGCGCAGAACATCGCGTAGAAGGTGAGGGCGTCGCCGAGCACCACCGGGATGTCCACGGCCACGTGCAGCAGCGCCAGGGAGCCGATCAGGATCACGCCGAGCCCGGGGCGGATGCGGCACACCGCGGCGGCGAGGACCATGGGCACGGTGAAAAGCGTCCACCAGCCGATGGAGCCGGTGATGACGGCGAACAGCAGGATGAAGACCGCTGCAAAGCCGAAGGCGATGGCGTCGATCTGCCCGGGATGCTCGAGCACCCACCGGAAGGGGTCGAGTCGGGAGCGCCGGCTCCCGGGATCCGCGGATGGCGTGCTCATGGCCTCGAGGGTACGGCCCGGGCAGCCGGGGCGCGTCAGACCCGGGGCGGATCCCCGAGAGGGTGCGCGGAGCGGTCCGGGAACTGGCGCCGGTCACAGCAGCCGCTGCGGCGGCTCCAGCAGCTGGGGCCCGTCGTTGCCGACCTTCCCGACGGCCGGATCGACCTCCCGCACCGACAGGGCGGTGTCCTCGAGCAGGTTCGAGTCGTCCAGGATCCAGCGCTGCGCGGCCTGGGGATCATCCATCCCGGTGTCCAGCCAGGCATCGAGCCGGTCCCGGGGGAGCATCACCGGGGTGCGCTCATGGATGTCCGCCAGCTCCCCGTCGGCCTCGCGGGTGATGATCGTGACCGAGAGCAGGAAACGTCCGTCCTCGCTCGCGGCCGGGCTCTCGTGCTCCCCGGGCCCCTTCCACCAGGAGACCAGGGCCGCCATGAACAGCGCCGAGCCGTCGGACGGGGCGATGAAGCAGGGCTGCTTGCGGGTGCGGCCGTCGCGCACCCACTCGTAGTAGCCGTCCATCGGGACGATCGCTCGTCGGCGACCCAGGCTGCCCCGGAAGCTGGGCTTGTCGGCAAGCGACTCGCGCCGGGCGTTGAAGGTGCGCGAGGAGAAGCCCTCGTCCTGCGCGAACGGAGGCAGCAGACCCCAGCGGGCGATGCGCAGGGCCCGCAGCGCGCCCCCGGAGCTCTGGTCGATCGACTCGGTGACCACGTGGATCGGGGTCGTGGGCGGGATGTTCCAGCGGCTGCGCAGCCGCCCGTCGGTGAGGTCGACCGCGTCGAGGTCGTCGAGCAGCGGCTGGATCTCCTGGAAGAACGCGAAGCGGCCGCACATGTCAGGAGCTCGTCGCGCGGCCGGTGTCGTCCTCGGCGTCGGGCCCGACGACCTCGACACCGTGCTGAGGGGTCAGGCGGGATTCCGGTCCGGTGTAGGCCTCGGCGTCGCGGTGGAGGTTGCGCAGGCGGATGTCCCGGCCCTCGTCGACCAGATCCTCATACTTGGCCTCGGCCTTCTCGGCGGCCTTGCTCTCGCGCAGGTCCAGGGTCAGACCGTCCTCGGCGGGCTTGCCCGCCTCGAGCTCGCGGGCACGTTCGAACTCCGCGTCGACCTCGGCACCGATCAGGATCACGATATTGATGATCCACAGGGCGAACAGCACGGCCATGATGCCGCCGATGGCGCCGTAGCTGGAGTAGCTCGCCACGGTGGTCATGTAGATCGACAGCGCCACCGCGGCCACCGCGATGCCCAGGATCGCCACCACACCACCGGGTGAGATCAGCCGGAACGGCTTGGACACGTTCGGCGCCCCCCAGTACAGGATCGAGATCAGTGCGAAGGCGATTACCAGGACCACCGGCCACTTCACCCAGGCCCAGATCGGCAGGAAGGAGTCCGTCAGGAACATCAGCAGCCCGTTCGCACCGATCGACGAGGCGATCGGGCCCAGCAGGCCCTCGACGATGGTGGCGCTGAGCAGCACCGAGATCAGGATCAGCAGGATCCCCAGGATCATCACCACGGTCAGGCCGAGCATGGCGGCGTTCATCCGCACCGGGCCGCGGCCCTCCGGGACCTCGTAGATGTGGTTGGCGACCCGGCCGTAGGCCTTGATGTAGGCCGAGGCCGACCACAGGGCGGTGGCGATACCGATGATCAGGCCGATGGTGCCACCGGTGGCCGAGCCCATCAGGGACTCGACGGTGTCACGGATGGCGTCGTCGGCGCCCAGGCCGCTGCCACCGGCGGCCGACTCGATCGCGGAGACGAGGAGCTCGGCGATCTGATCCGTGATGTCGGCCAGCAGCAGCGTGGCCAAGGAGAACACGGCCAGCAGGGCGGGGGCGATCGAGAGCACCATGAAGTAGGTGAGCTTGGCGGCCTGGTCGGTTCCGCGGTCACGTGAGAACTCCCGGAGCACCCGCTTGGACATGTACTTCAGGGTCGGTGCGCTCAGGCGGTGGGTCCCGCTGTCGGTCGAGTCCGGTGATTCGGCCATGAGGTGGGCTCCTGGTGAAGAAGGAATCATCCATGGGCAGTGGCCATCATCCTTTCATGATCGTCGGCTGGGAGAGTTATCCACATTCGCGGGGAGGGACGAGCGCGGGCCTCGGCCAGGTCCTACAGTGACTGCGTGATGCGAGCTGCATCACGTCAGGGGAGGGTGGGGTGGTCCCACCGGATCGACGGGGGAGCGGATGGAAGCGGCCACCATCATCGAGAGCGAATCGCGCGATCTCATCCGCCGGCGCGGTCTCGATGCGCGCGCTGACCAGCTCGAGCCGCTGATCCGCGAGGTGGTCGCCGACTACGACTCCCGCGCCTCCTCGGGCGCGGTCCCCGTGGTCACCGACGACGACACGGTGGTCGCCGAGGTCGCCGCCCGCATCGGCGGATTCGGACCGCTGCAGGAGATGCTGGATGATCCTTCCGTCGAGGAAATCTGGCTGAACTCGCCGTCACAGGTATTTTGTGCGCGCAACGGGCGCAGCGAGCTGACCACACTGGTCCTGGGTGATGACGAGGTGCGCGGGATCATCGAGAGGATGCTGGTCAGCTCCGGGCGCCGGCTTGACATGTCCACGCCGTTCGTCGACGCACTGCTGCCGGACGGTTCTCGCCTGCACGTGGTGATCCCCTCCATCACCCGCCAGCACTGGGCGATCAACATCCGCAAGTTCGTCGCCCGAGCTTTCGACCTGTCCGGCCTGGTGGCCCTCGGCTCCCTGACTCCGCAGGCGGCGGCCTTCCTCGATGCCGCAGTGGGTGCAGGACTGAATGTGATCACCTCCGGCGCGACCGCATACAGAGCCTAATCAATATATTTATGCGCTTGCCGCAAGAGAGCTGACAACCGCCTGACCTGCTGATATGCCGTGATGCATGCGCGACGGAGGGGCCGACTCGAACCCGAACCAACACGGCTCGGCGGCCCCTCCGACGGCTGCGGGCCGGTTAGCGGCCCGCAACTCTCAGATGACGGACCCGCCCATGCGCTTCCAGCCCGACTCCACGTGCGGCAATACCGGGGCGTTGAGCACGGTGTCAGCGTCCTCCTGTGCCTCTGCGATTGACTCGTTCACGCTCCGCTCAACATCCTGGGAGAGCTTGCGTCCGTGCTCAATCCAACCTGGCATGAGTGCTTCCATCAACTGGTCGTTCCCGGCCAGTGCGGCATCGGCCTGCTGGGTGGCGCGCAGCCGTTCGGTAAGCATCGCGGGACGCTCAACCTTGATGAGCTCCCAGGCGCGAAAGACGATGCCACGGCTGCACATTTCACCGTGCCGAAGTGCGACACGGACAGCCGTCGCATAGTCATGTGGCTCCTCGGTCGGGAGCCATTCGAGTTGTCCGAGGTCGCCGCCACTGCGGCGAGCGATGTCCAGAACCTGCTCTGGCATGTCGCTCCAGTAGACAGACGATTGCGGGGTCACGAGGTGCAGCACGGGGGCCTCCAAGGCGCGGGCGAGCGATACACAGGGTCATCGCTGCAATTGGGCGGTTCTCTGGTGATTCAATCGCACTTGGGTGCGATGGGGGGTGACGTACACGAAACGGCCCGTAGGCGGCCCCGTAGACGTAGAGCGGCCCCCGGCCCCGGTGATGGGGTCGGGGGCCGCTCTAGCGCTGGCGTATTACGCATGCGATGCAT
>DWZH01000038.1 GCA_019118275.1 Candidatus Brachybacterium merdavium
TCCACTACCACCTGCTCCAAACCGACCTCCCCGTGGGAAGCGCGGAGCTCATCCACATCGAGCGAGCCTACCGTGACGCGCTCGCACTTGCCCTCGGAGTCGGACTGGTGGTCTCCCTCCTGGCCGCGGGATTTGTCACCTGGAACCTGGCGCGACGACTCCGCCAGACGCTCCAGGGCCTCACCTCGACTGTCGATGAACTGTCCCGGGGCCATTACTCCACACGCGTGCCCTCCGTCGGCGCCGGGACCGAACTCGACTCCCTGGCCGCCACGCTCAACGACATGGCTGCACGCCTGGACGCCGTCGAAGAGACCCGACGCCAACTGCTCTCCGACCTCGCCCATGAGCTGCGCACCCCTATCGCCACCCTCTCGGCACATCACGAGGCGATGGCCGATGGTGTCATCGAGCCCGAGGCGGCCATGCCCATCCTCGCCGGCCAGACCGTTCGCCTGTCGCGCTTGGCCGACGACATCAGTGAGGTATCCCGGGCCGAGGAAGGCCAGCTCCCGGTACAGCTGCGCGCCATCGCCATCGATGACCTGCTGGAATCGGCCCTCCAGGAATGGGAGGAACGGTGTGAGACGGCGGGGGTGACATTACGGCGAGAAGTGGCCCTGCCCCACTCCATGACGATCCACGCGGACCCGGACCGCCTCGCCCAAGTTCTGGGGAACCTGCTGAGCAACGCTCTGCGGCACACCTCCTTCGGAGGCACCGTCACGGTCTCGGCAACCACCCACGGCAGCACGGTGGAGATCGCGGTAGCGGACGACGGCGAAGGGTTCACCACTGAGGACCGGTCTCGCCTGTTCGAACGCTTCTTCCGCGCCGACAGCTCACGGACACGTGAGAACTCCGGCTCAGGCATCGGCCTGACGATCAGTCGGGCCCTGGTCGATTCGCACGGTGGGACCATGACTGCGGCCAGCGAGGGTCCGGGACGGGGAGCCACCTTCACCATCCGATTGCCCCGAGCGAGCGATCGCTGATCGCTGAGCCGGCAGCGGAAGGCGGGCTGCAGCTCTCAGACGACTGTCGTGAAGGTACCGATCCGCACTTGCAGCATCGCCATCCACTGCTCCCACACTCCGGTGACCAGCAGCAGTCCGATGGCGATGAGCACCGAGCCCCCGAAGATCTGGAGCGTGCGGCGATGCCGGGACAGCACTCTGGAGATGCCGAGAGCGCGACGGAACACGAGGGCGAAGAGGATGAACGGGATCCCGAGCCCGATCGCGTAGCCAAATGCGAGGAGTGCGCCGCGGCTCGCGGAAGCCTCCCCGAGGCTGAGCGCCGCGACCGCGGCGAACGTCGGGCCGATGCACGGGGTCCACGAGAAGCCGAACGTGATCCCGAGCAGCGGGGCTCCGGCTAGTCCGGCATCAGGACGCTTCCGAATCCTCTTCTCGCCGGAGAGGCGGGGGAAGACTCCCACGAACACCAGGCCCATGAGGATGACCAGCACTCCGGAGACCCGATTGATCGCGCTCGTGTACTGGATCATCAATGACCCGAGTGCACCGACGAACCCGCCGATGACCAGGAACACTGCCGTGAAGCCGGCGACGAACAGCACCGCGCCAGTGACCAGGCGCCATGGTCGTTCCCCAGGATCGCTGGTGCGGCGCGGTCCGGCGTTTCGTCCGGTGAGACCGGTGATGTATCCGAGGTAGCCGGGGACCACGGGGAGCACGCACGGGGAGAGGAATGCGACCAGACCGGCCACCAGAGACAGCAGCAGGGCTGCCGCCAAGGGTCCGCTCATCACGGTGGAGGCGAACAGTTCACCCATCAGGCGGCCTCCGCCAACACGGTCTCGATGAGGCTTTCGAGGGTGGTCTGTTCGGCCGCACCCGTGATCCGAGCGGCTACTCGTCCTTCAGCATCCAGGATCAATGTCGTCGGGACGGCGTTAGGGGAGACGCTGCCGTCCATGGCTGCGATCAAGGCGCCGTCTTGGTCGGGGATCGAGGGATAGGTGATGCCGAAGGTCTGCTCGAAAGCGGCGGCAGGCCCGGCCTTGTCGCGAGTGTTCACGCCCACGAATCCCACTCCCAGGACGCTGTACTCGGCGTGCGCGGCCTCCAGTGCCGGTGCTTCGACCCGGCACGGCGGACACGCGGCATACCAGACATTGACCACTAACGGCGCACCGCGCATCGCCACGGAATCGAACTCTTCGTTGCCGTACGTACTGCCCCGGATCTCCAGAGGATCTGCGCGAGTCTCCCGGGGGATCTCGACGATGACGCCATCGCCGGAAACGTACCCGGCGCTGGCCTCACTCGCCGCATCGGAGGAACTGCTGCATGCCGCCAGAAGGGGCGTAAGAACGAGCAGGCTCCCGCCCAGCCGCAGCGTGGCCCGCCGGCTGGGGCCAGGCCTGGCCCCGCTCCGCGCGGCGGTGCCCATTGAGTGCCAGGACGCGGGCCGGGTGTCTCGTCGGCTCAGGTGAGCTGGAGACTGGTCAGACACGTCAGATCATCCTCTGCCTGAGTCGAGATGGACGCGGACCCCGTGTACTCCTCGAGGGCGCACGTGAGCTCGGCGGTGATCCCGCGCGGCAGCCAGAGACCGAAGAACCCGTTGTCATGCGTGGTACGAGTGCCCTCCTCGAGAATCTCTCCCGAGCCGGCATCGACCACGCTCACTGTGACCTCGCGGCTGCGCAGTTCCCCGCGGCACGTGGTCAGGCTGTGAAAGGCGCACTCGTGGGTGGTCTCCACGAACGGGGCCACCGACAGGTAGAACTGGCCCTCGGGAAGGGGCAGCTCGGCCTCCCGCCCCGCATCATCTTGGAGCTGGACAGACGACGGCGTGACGCTGGCTATCAGGTTCTGCGGCCGTTCAGCCACCGGGAGCGCTTCGAGCCGGTCGATGATCTCGCGCGCGTCGATGTCTGCGAAGCCATGGTCCTGGAGCAACTCCTCGCTGCCCGTGACCGGAGCGGTCTCAGATCCGCTGCTGGAGCAACCGGCGATCACGAGCGGGAGCAGGCCGGCACCGATCATGAGCGATCGTCGAGGCAGCCGGACGGTGCGGCGACGGGTCGTGATCACTGGAGGGGCTCGATCTCGCTCTCGACGACCCACTTGTGGTTGGTCATCATCATCCCGTCGGCCTCGAAGTCGACCATGTACACGGTCTCGTCGATGGCACTGTCGATGGTGGCGTCAGCGCCCTCCATGCCCGCCATGTGCTCGGCGGTGATGACCACCTCGTTGCCCTCCGCCAGCGGTGCCTCGCCGGGGCTCTCGAGCTCCTCGTGGACGACCCACTTGTGGTCGGTGACCGGGTCCCCGCCATCGGTCGGCGTGAAGCTGACCGAGTAGGTCGTGGTCTCGAAGGCGCCGGTGATCGTCGCCGTCGCGCCCTCCATGCCCTCCATGTGGTCCGCTGTGAGCGTCACCTCGGTGCCGACGGGGAACTCGGGGTCCTCTGCGGGCATCATCCCTTCGGGCGCTGGGCCGCCATCCATCGGGTGCTCCATATCCGCGTGGCCGCCCCCATCGGACGCCTTCGACTCCTCTGATTCGCCCGACGTATCCGACGTCTGATCCTCGTCAGACCCATTGTCGGTGCAGCCGGCAAACACAATCGCACCGGTGAAGACGACGGCCGCGAGACGACCGAAAGAACGACGAGAACGCATATTTTCTCCTAGTCAGAGGACACTTTCCGCCAGCCTATGGCCCCTAGATCAAGGTCTCCTCAAGGTCAGATCTTGACTTCTTGAGGACAGCGCTGACCAGTCGGCCCTCAGCGCCTGTGAACGAACGGTCCACTCGCTTCCGTCTCTCGAGACCCCTGGCTATCGTCGTCGGGGCGGGCCGGTATCCGCCGGCCGGTTCGGAACGAGAAGGAGCAGGATCATGACCCGTCACGTCACCTCAATGCTTCAGACCTACCCGAAGGACCTCGGCGCCATCGACCAACAGAAGCTCGCCGAATGCATCGAGGCCTGCTTCGAATGTGCCCAAACCTGCACCGCCTGCGCGGACGCCTGCTTGGCCGAGGACATGGTGGCGGAACTGACCCAGTGCATCCGCTTGAACCAGGACTGCGCCGATGTCTGCGAGGCAACCGGCCGGGTCCTGTCCCGCCAGACCGGGAAGAACGTCGCCCTCACCCGAGCCCTGCTCGAAGCGTGTCAGGCGGCATGCCGGTCCTGCGCCGAGGAGTGCGAGAAGCACGCAGAGATGCACGAGCACTGCAAGGTCTGCGCGGACGCCTGTCGTCGCTGCGAGAAGGCCTGCGCCGAGCTGCTGGCCTCGATCGGCTGACACCGCCGCCTCTGCATGCAAAGGGGAGCCCCGACCGTTGGTCGAGGCTCCCCTTGCGTCAGTGTTGTGACCTGCGGTCAGCGGAAGGTGACAAAGGTGGGATTGCCCCAGATGGTCCGCTCGGTGACAGCGCCCGGCGAGCGTCCCGCGTCGATGACCGTGTCCCCACCGGCGTAGATCCCGAGGTGGCCGGGCCATACGACCAGATCACCGGGCTGGGCCTCGGACTTGGAGACCGTGGTGCCGGCCGCGACCTGCTGGGACGAGGTGCGGGGCAGGTCAATGCCGGCCTGCGCGTACGCGTAAGAACTCAGGCCAGAGCAGTCGAAGCTGACGCCCGGATTGGAGGTACCCCATGAGTAGGAGGCGCCGATCTGGCTGCGCGCGGCGTCGACGATCGCCTGCTGAGAGTTCGTCGCCGAGTGCGCCGGGGCAGGAGCAGACGTCCCGCCGCCTGAGATCGAAGCGCCGCTGCCGTTCAGTGCGCCGCGCGTCTCTGGGCCCACGACCCCGTCGATCTGCAGGTCATGGGTGCGCTGGAAGTCCTTGACGGCGCCGTGGGTGAGCTTGCCGAACTTGCCGTCGACGGCCAGCGAGGCGCCCTGCTCGTTGAGCGCGCTCTGGAGCTGCTCCACCGACGCTCCCTGCGAACCCCACCGCAGCTTCTCGGCCGCGAGTGTAGAGGTCGCATGGGCAGGAGCCGGCGCCGCGGGGGCTGAGGCCTGGGCAGCAACGGCCGGTGTGGCGGGGGCGGCCTGCGCGGGGCCCGCGAGCAGTGTGGAGCCGATGACGACCGTGCCGAGCACGGCGGCACCGCCGGCGCCCCGCAGTGCGCGGCCGGCGGTCCCGACAGGCGTGACTGCTCGGCCGATGGCGCGGTGGGTGTTGTTC
Organism: Candidatus Brachybacterium merdavium; assembly: GCA_019118275.1. Classification (GTDB taxonomy): domain Bacteria; phylum Actinomycetota; class Actinomycetes; order Actinomycetales; family Dermabacteraceae; genus Brachybacterium; species Brachybacterium merdavium. The sequence continues at coordinate 5,181 of DWZH01000038.1, forward strand.
TGGGCCATGGTTCAACTCCGTAATATTCCCACCCCGTATCGGGCGAGAGTCGATGACTTCGTCAGTGCCGCAGCGACGGCGGAGCGAGCATCGAGGAGACGGCTCCTGTCGTGGGCTGCGAGATCAACGTACGGGCCAAATCGGCCGATCTACCGAGGCATGAAACGCCCGGTTCGAAAATTTAACCGCGGCTTTACGCGCGTTCCGCCGATACCCCCGGAGGGTAGGGGTCGCCTTTACTTCCCAGGGGCACGAAGAGGGAACAAGGGAACGAAGGCAACCCTACTGACAGCTCTCCCTCTCATCAGCGGACCGGCGCAGAAGACTTGCGCGGACGCCCATCCGCGCGGCACGAAACCACACCCGGTACGGGCGCTCGATCAGTTCGCCGCGGCGTACGCCTCGCGAACGTCGGCGGGGATGCGGCCCCGCTCGGAGACCTCGTATCCGTTCTCGGACGCCCACTGGCGAATCTTCTTCGCATCGCCGGCCGTGCCGCCTCCCGTGCCGCGCCGCGCGCGACCGCCGGTACGGCGGGCCGGAGCCGTCCACTTCTCCAGCTCGGAGCGCAGCTGGCGAGCGTTGTCGTCGTTCAGGTCGATTTCGTACGCGACGCCGTCGAGCCCGAACGTGACCGTGTTCGTAGCGTCCGTTCCGTCGATATCGTCCACGAGGAGAACTTGGGTTTTGCGGGCCATTACGACCTCCGATGATCAGGGTTATGGGGCTATTCGCATTTGAGTGTGGTGCCCTGCTGATTCAAGGTGCGCCGCCGGCGTGTTCGTCGGTGGCTGCGTAGCAGGATACGGGCCTGATAGTGGTCGTGGTTGCGGTAGCCACGGCCGGTGCGCTTGATGTGCTTGACGCCGGTGTTCGCGGCCTCGGTGCGGGCGTTGGTCACGCCGGTTGTGATGAACGTTTCGATCTCGTCCCACCACGCGTTGATGGTGTTCCACAGTGTCCAGGTTTCGGGCATATCCGCGGCGAGCACGGCGATCCCCAGCTGCCCGCGTGCGGTGGTGGCAGACTCGATGTCGTTGCAGGCCAGCAGCATCCGGGTGTGTTCTTTGACGGCCCAGGCAGCACTGATCTCATCGGTGGGGTCATCACGATCAAAGACGTCCTGGAGCCGTCGCAGGGCCCGCAGCGAGAGCCGATCGCCGGCGCGCAGCAACAGCATCCGGTGGGCCCAGACCGGATCGTTCTTCCGGCCCCGGCGCCCGTGCTGCTCGCGCGAGACCCGCTGACGGACCGTGGTCACGGCCTGGTTGGCGAGCTTGACCAAGTGCCAGTGATCGACCGCCACGCGAGCCCGGGGCAGGGCCCGGGTGATCGCGGCCCGGAAGGGAGCCGAGGGGTCGATCGCGACGACCTTGATGCCCTCGCGCCATGACAGTGAGCGCTGCTCGAGCCAGCTTTGGATCCCGGTGCTGCCCCGGCCGTCGACGACGCCGAGGACCTGCCCGGTGCGGGCATCGACGAACGTCGACATCCACGGCTCGATCCGTCGCCACGAGCGGGTCTGGGGCTCGCGGAAGAACCGGGCGCGGGCGAAGCGGTGCTCGTCGATGCCCAGCTCACGCACCGCCACGGTGTCCGCATCGGGCAGGGTCACCGCAGCAGCATCGATCGCGTTCTGCACCGTCCACCAGGCCACCCCGAAGGCGGCGGCGACCTCCCCAACGGCGCGGCCGGAGTCGACCACCGCCTCGACCAGCTGCTCGCGCAGCCGCCGCGAGCACCGCGCGCGAAGCGGGAGCTCGTCGGTGGCCTGGGTGAACGTCCTGCGCGGACAGGCCGGCTCGGCGCAGACCATCCGCGGCTTGCGCACCACCACCTCGACCGCATCCCCACCACAGGGGAGGGCGGTCACGTGCTGGCGCGCCCAGGCATGGACCCGGGCAGAGAGCACTCCGCAGCCCGGACATGCCTCGTCCCTCGCGCGGGCCTGGACCACCACCCGCCGCCCTCCCAGGGGCAGGTCGACAGCGTCGACCACGTCGTATCCGGGCAGGTCGAAAACGATGCTGGCAGCGTCACGCCCATCGCGCGGCTGCGAGCACATATGCTCGATCACGGCTCGTGTCCTTCTGAAGCTGGATGTCTGACAACACCCATCCTCAGCAAGGGCACGAGCCATCTTGCGTCACGACACGACCACGCTCAACTGCGGAGAGCCAGATTCTTGGTAGCGACAGCCTGGACGGGGGCAGACACTACCGGCCTTCCACAATAGTTCACGCTCACCCGCGTTAGTGGGCATTTCGGTGAACACACAGGACGCCTAGAAGATCCGCGCGACGCAGCATTGGCGAATGCTGAAAGAATTCTGGTAGCCTGTTTCGCGCGTCGGCGGATAGGCCTGGTGGCTGGGAATGCATAAGATCCCGAGGAGAGCGATACCTCGGAGTCTTGCCTGTTCCGTGATCTCCCCAATCATGGACCAAAGATTTACCGGCATCACCACGGCAGCGCGGTTACGCGACCGACAGCGGCCACGTGGCGAGTCGCTGAGCGACCGTCTCGACGGTCGCCATCGGTGCGGACGGATGAGCCGCCAGGTAGCGCAGGGTCTCCGGGTCCGCGTTCGGTGCGGAGGAGGCATGGAAGATCGCGTTGCGGTCGGTGAGTCGGCGGGCGATGCCGTCGATGAACTCGGGGGAGAGATCGCGGCGGCGGGTGACGGGGAAGGTGAGCCACCTCTGGTCGAGCTCGATCAGGCACTCCAGCGTGTCCTCGGATGTCGCGGGGTTGTGCGCGATCTTCCGCAGAACACCGCCGGTCACCTCGGCGCGGGCCAGGTCGTCCAGCACCTCGGGGTCGTCGCTGAACTCGGCAGTTCGAAGAAGCATCCGCACAGCGTGCTGGTCCTCGAGGGGATGGGGCGCGGCGTGCTGTCCGATGGTGGTCATGGTGCTCCTGCTCCTCGTGGATCGGTCCTTCCGGGTACTGGTGCAGTGGGCGCGAGTGCCGCCTGACAGGACAGTCGCTCCGGCTGGGTGTGGGGCGCTCGTGGTCGTCCTCGAGTTCAGGAAGCGTGGCGGCAGGTGGCCGCAGTGCGCATGCGGGACCGGGCGTCAGGACTGAAGGGGCAGCACGGCGCCGCCGGTGCCGACACGAGCCCGACGGCCGAGCCACCGGGCATCCTCGACAGCCTTCGAGGGGCGTGAGGAGAGGTCGCTCAGGCGGTGCTCGATGCTGACCGAGATGGTCCGCCCGGTGATCTCGCGACCCCGTCGATCGGTGCGCAGCGGGAGCGGATCGCCGAGGCCTTCGAGGTGCCCGGTGGCGATGACGAACGAGCGCACGCACAGTAGGACGCCGCGGCGCACAGCGGAGCCGGAGAGCCGGTGGGGGCCCTCGACATTGCGGGACAGCTCGTCGTCGCTCATGTCCGCGATCCGCTGCCTGCCGGGGTCGACATCCATGCGCATCACGAGGTGGCCCGGAGAGTCCGTGGTCTTTGCGGCCACCTCGCTACTGGCGGCCAGTGCTCGCACAGCCTCGAGGTCGAGACGAGGCACCAGTCCGTGATCGACCAGATGCGCGAGGGAGGATCGGTCGATGCCGACGATGCGCGCGGCGAGAGCTACGGGGATCTGCTCGTCGGGATTCGGCTTGGTGCTGCGGACGGTCGGCATCAACAAAGCATTCCATACCCGAATGTTCATTTCGAGCGTCACGCACTTCCTGCGTAGTGCACGCGAGGCGGCTGCGGCGCAAAATGTGCGCGCTGTAGCATTGGTGGCGGGCGCGAGGTGCTGTGGACCGCGCAGGTGTGAATGTCTCGGAATCGCTCAATGTCCGGTAACAGCCATTATCGGACATTGAGAACGTCGGGTCATCCACGGCTAAGAGGTGTGTGACGTACACGAGATGTACAGTGGGTACGGAAGGGCCATTCCGCACATTCTCCGCGGTCATCGCGCATTGAGTGCCGGGCTGAATCTGCTTCATGGTCAGTAGGTGGATTCGTGAGCCGAGAACTCGAAGTGCCGTCCACCGAGTGCTACGCGACCCGCAGCGCTACGCTGGTTGATCCAAGGGGCTCCGGGCTCCTGGCAGCGCGACACTCGATGCCGGACTCCGCGCTCCGGACCTCAGCGCGGACGGGCCGGTAGCGATCCCGACTCTCGACTGAAGGGTGCTCGACTGATGGCACGGCGCAAGACCGCACCGGGAGATATCACCGGGATCCGCTACTCAATCCGTACCGACGGTGGGCCGTGGCGAGCAGCGTGTCCTACGGACTCGACGCTGGCCCGGGCCAAGCGAGGTCGTCAGTGGCGAGCCCAGACCCGCATGGGGCGCCCCGACGGGACGACCACCAAGGTCTCCCGCTCCGGCCTGACGCCTGCAGGCGCCTTGGCTGCTCTGGAGCTGGTCCTCGCTGAGGAGCGACGTGGGATCCTCGACCCTGAGGACTCGGTACCGACCCTGGGTGACCTCATCGCCTGGGTCGTGGAACGAATCGAGCAGGGCCGGGACCCAAAGGTGAAGTCTCCGAACTCGGTCCTGAAGTACGTGAGCATCGCGCGGCTCTGGGCAGGGCACCCTGCCCCGGATCTCGACGAGTCCTCGGTTGAGCGTCGCTCGCACATCAAGGAGACGGTCCAGCACGAGTCCCGTGTGCGCGGGATCCGCATCGATCGCCTGACTCCTGCGGATCTTGCCGACGAGCTCGAACGGGTTGCGTCCCTCGGCGCCGGTTCGCTCCCACATCTGCGGGCGCTGTGGCGCAAGGCCACCGCCCGTGCGATCGCGCTACGGCACATCGCGATCGACCCGGCAATCGGCTTGCCGCTGCCCAAGCCGGCCAGCGCCCCGGCGAACCGGGTTTACAAGAATGGTGCTCGGCGGCCTCTGAACAACTCCCTCACGGATGCGCAGCTTGTCACGCTCCGCGAGGAGGTGAAGGTGCGCCACCCGCAGCAGCGGCTCGACGTCGGCGACCTGATCATCCTCGGCAGCTACACCGGGCTGCGAATCAACGAGGCGAACTCGCTGCGTTGGGAGGACGTCCACCTCGGTGACGAGCGGTCTTTCCTGATTGTCGAAGGGCAGGTCTACGGCAGCGGGACCGACCGGAGATGGGAGCCGCTCCTGAAGCGCGAGTCCAGTCGGCGCATGGTGCCGCTGCCGCCGGCCGCCGTCGAGCTGCTGCAGGCCCGGAAGGAACGTGCGGCTGCAGCTCGGCGCGGCGCGAAGGCGAGCGATCCCGCATTGCGGTTCGTGTTTCCGACCCAGAGTGGGGGAGTGCCCGACACCGTCACGGCGCGAAAGGCGGTGCGGCGCAAGCTCGACCGGGCCGGCTTCCCCTGGGCGACCTTCCACACCCTCCGACGCACCGTGGAGCGTCAGCTCATGGATGCCAGTGTGGATCCGCGCGTGATCATGGCCGTCATGGGGCACGATCCGGCGACGTCGTGGGCGAGCTACGTGGACCACAAGAGCGTCGATGTAGACGTGGCTGCGAGGGCTCTCGCGTGACACCCGAGAAGTCATTTCTCGCTCTTAACTCGCTCCTCTCCGTTCCGGAATGTACCGAAGCGGACAAACCTGCTGGTCAAGTAGGCCAGGCGGGGCTTGAACCCGCGACCGACGGATTATGAGTCCGTTGCTCTAACCGGCTGAGCTACTGGCCCGTGCGCCCCGGTGCAGGGCGGGACGAATCTACCACGCGAACCCGTATGACCTGGAGCAATGCGAGACCCCGGGGCCCACTTCCGTGCCTGTCCCAGGGGGCTCGACCTACTCGTGGCAGCTGTCAGGCGGGCAGCCGGGTGGCTGCGGCTCCGCCGGTGCGGGTGTCCCCGGAACGGGCCTCGGCGTGCTCGCGCACCACCCGGACCGTCGGTCGGTCCCCGGCCCGTGAGGCGTCCATCCAGGCCTCGAACACCGACCCTCCGGGAGCCGCCGAGCTGCGGTCCAGCAGTGGATCCGGGCCGACGTGGAAGTCGATCGCCCGCCCGCGCGGGGCGGGCGGGGCCTGCTCCCGGGCAGCGGCGATGGCGTCTCGGAAAGCGGCCCCGGCGTCCTTGAGGCGCCCGGCGGAGTCGAACAGGCCCAGCGTGTGCTCCAGCGGTGGGAAATCCGCGAGCTCGGTGGACACGTCGTGGGAGCACCACCAGGTCACGCCCCACAGCTGCGGACAGTCCAGCGCCGTCTCCACGGTCCGGCGCAGGAACCAGGGCACATCGCTCTCTCCGAGGATGCTGCGCGGAGCCCCCACCTCCTGCAGCCACAGCGGACGGTCCACGGTGGGGGAGAAGCCACGGGCGAGTTCCAGGTAGTACTCGGCGCGGTGCTCGACCTCGTAGGAGCGGTCCCCGTACCGCTGTCCGGTGCCGTCGAAGATCCAGCTGTGGACCACCGTGGCATCGCCGAAGCGCGCCGACTGGTCCGGGGTGAAGACGTGATCGTCCATGAACCAGGCGGCGTCGTAGTTGGCCACGGTGTGCATGCCCGCCGGTGCCCCCAGCCGGGCCGCCTCGAACATGGCGCCGGTCCAGTCCTCGGCCTGCTCGACGGTCAGCTCGTCGGGGTCGGGATGGTTGGAGGCGGAGAACTGGTTGACCTCGTTGCCCAGGCTCATCCCCACCAGGTTCGGGGCCTCGGAGACCCGGGCGGACAGAGCCTGCACCATCTGGGCGGTCGCGGCCACCACGTCGGGATCGGTGAACATGTTGCGCCGGTGCCAGGTCGTCAGCCAGCTGGGCACGAAATCGAAGCTGGACAGGTGGCCCTGGATCGCATCGACCACCACGTCCAGGCCCACCGCGGCGGCGATGTCCACCACGGCCCGCACATCATCGAGGGCCCGGGCACGGATCAGGGTCCGATTGGGCTGCAGCAGCGGCCACAGCGGGAAGATCCGCACATGATCGACCCCCAGGGATGCGATCGCCTGCAGGTCCTCACCGACTGCATTTAGGTCCAGGTCGAGCCAGGAATGGAACCAGCCCTGACGGGGGGTGTAATTGACTCCGAAGCGCACCCCCGGGGAGTCCGTGGGCGTGGCGGTGGCGGCAGACATCCTCGTCCTTCCGGTCGGGCGCGAAGCTGAGGCACAGCTGATCCGAGGAACGCGGGATCAGCCGGTGGCACGGCCGGTGCTCGGTGCTTCCCGACTGTTACTATAGCGCTCAAGTCACCTGGGTGTGGCATGCCCCGAGTCGAGAGGCCGTCGAGATGAGCAGCACCGCAGCCACGAGCCCACGCGGCACCGGGCGAGGGCAGAGGGTGACCATCGCCGACATCGCCGAGCGCGCCGGCGTCACCTCCGCGGCCGTGTCCCTGGCGGTCAACGGTCGCCCCGGGGTCTCCGACGCCACCCGCGCCCGCGTCATGGACATCGCTCGCGAGCTGCACTGGGAGCCGTCCCACGCAGCCAGGGCTCTCGCCGGTGCCCCCGTGCTCACGGTGGGCATGGTCCTGGCCCGCCCGGCCGACGTCCTGGGCGCCGAAGCCTTCTTCGGGGCCTTCGTCGCCGGGCTGCAGGAGGTGCTCAGCGCCCAGGACTACTCCCTGCAGATGAAGATCGTCGATTCCCCCGAGGCGGAGATCGACACCTACCGGCGCTGGTTCGGGCAGCGCCGCGTCGACGGCGTGGTGGTGGTGGACCTGCGGGTGGACGATCCGCGCATCCCCGCCCTCGAGGAGCTCGCCCAGCCCGCCCTGGTGATCGGTGGGCCCGGACACCACGGCTGCCTGCCCTCGGTCTACGTCGACGACGCCCGTGCCACAGCCCTGCTCGTCGAGCACCTGGTAGAGCAGGGTCACCGCCGGATCGCCCGCGTGGCCGGCACCGCGGAGTTCCTCCACACCGCTCAGCGCGACCAGACCTTCACGGCGCTGTGCGCCCAGCTCGGGGTCGAGGGGGTGCTGCAGGAGGCCGGCTTCGGCGCCGACGGCGCCGCCCGCGCCACCGCCGAGCTGCTGGCGGCGCAGACCTCTCCCACCGCGATCGTCTTCGACAGCGACGAGATGGCTCTGTCCGGCGCCCGTGTGGTGCTCGAGAGCGGTGCCGACATCCCAGGTGATGTCGCGATCGCCTCCTACGAGGACTCCCCGCTGGCACGCACCCACCGCCCATCGATCACCGCCATCGGACGCTCAGCGGTCGAGTACGGCCGGGTCGCCGCCCGCCGCATGCTCGAGATCATCGCCGGGTGGAGCACCTCCGGTGCGAGCGAGACCGCCCAGACCGAATCCCGCGCGATCGACCCCGAGCTGCTCGTGCGCGGATCAACCGATCCCGGCGCTGAGCCCGCCTCCGCGCCGACCGGCTCGCGGGGTTAGATGCGTCATAGAGGCCGGTCGCGGCGCCATCGCGAGATGCGCCCCCGAGCAGAGCTTGCTAGAGTCGTCCAGGTCGATCCCGCATAGCTCAACGGCAGAGCACTCGACTGTTAATCGAGCGGTTCTTGGTTCGAATCCAAGTGCGGGAGCCGCAGCAGCACCACGGCCCCGGAGAGATCCGGGGCCGTGTCTTTTCCAGGACGGTTCCCGAAGGAGAACACCGATGGCCGTCGCGCCCGATGACAGTTTCCCGCGCCCCGCGAGCTTCGGACCCGGGAGCGTCTGGGCCGACCGCAGTGGGCACCGTAGCCTGGTCGGCCGCAACCAGCGCGGCGTCGAGATCCCGATCGGGCACGGCGAGGGCGAGATCAATCCCGGTGAGCTGCTGAAGCTCGCCCTGATCGGTTGCGCCGGCATGAGCAGCGACATCACGCTCACACGTCGTCTCGGCGAGGACTTCGAGATGCGCCTGTGGGCGCACGGCACCTCCGATGAGGAAGACAACCGCTACCACCGCATCGCCGAGGAGGTCCAGCTGCCGCTGGACGGGCTGACGGCCGAGGAGATCGCCACGGTCGTCACGGTCTTCGAGCGGGCGGTGGCGGCCGGGTGCACCGTCGAGCGCACCGTGGTCCCCGGTGTCGAGGTGACCCACACCGTCCTGGGGGCCGAGCCGCCGGACGCCGCCACCTTGCGGACCTCCGCCCCGCAGACCGCGGATTCCGATGCGCCCGGAACGCCCGAGAGCAGACCCGACGAGGACACCACACCCGACGAGGAGCCGCGATGACCGTCCGTCCCATCCGCATCGTCGGGGACCCGGTGCTGCGTACACCCTGCGATCCGATCAAGAGGATCACCGACGCCACCCGCCGGCTCGCCCAGGACCTGATCGACACGGTCGACGACGACGGGCGTGCGGGCGTGGCCGCCAACCAGATCGGCGTGAGCCTACGCGCCTTCTCCTGGAACCTCGAGGACCACGGCATCGGCTGCATCCTCAACCCGGTGATCGTGGAGCTGTCCGAGGAGACCCAGCTCGACGACGAGGGCTGCCTGTCCGTGCCCCAGCTGTGGTTCCCCCGAAGCCGAGCGGCCTATGCCCGCTGTGTTGGCATCGACATCGACGGAGAGGAGATCGAGCTGGCGGGGGAGGGGATCGTCGCCCGTTTGATCCAGCACGAGGTCGGGCACCTCGACGGGGAGCTGTACATCGACGGCTTGGAGCGCTCCGTGAAGAAGACGGCGTTGCGCCAGATCCGGGAGACCCTCTAAGCTCAAGGCGCGACCTGCAGGAATGCTCGTGCTTCCAGGCAGTCACCGATTCGTTGGGGAAGACGCATCGGAGACCAGGAGGAACGAGATGACTCAGGGCGTTCTGTATATTCACTCCGCTCCGCGAGCCCTCGCGCCGCACATCGAATGGGCCGCCAGTGGAGTGCTCGGTGTGCCTGCTCGCATTCGCTGGGAGGAGCAGCATGTGGGCCGCGGCCTGCTGCGTGCCGAGATGACGTGGCGGGGCCGGGACGACACCGGTCCCCAGCTCGTCAGCGCCATGCGCGGGATGCACGAGGTGCGCTTCGAGGTCACCCAGGAGGCGACCGCGCATACAGACGGGGCCCGCTGGAGTTGCACTCCGGAGCTCGGGATCCATTACGCCGCCACCGATCGCGCCGGGAACACTGTGCTGACCGAGGACCACGTGCGCGGCTGCATGGAACGCGCCGGTAACGACCCCTTGGCGCTCAAACGCGAGCTCGGTATCGCCCTGGGCGAGCCCTGGGACGAGGATCTGGAGATCTACCGCCACGCCGGGGAGGGCGTGCCCATGCGCTGGCTGCACCGCGTCAGCTGAGGTCAGTCGTCCGCGACCCCAGGCCCAGTTCCCGATCGCGTGGCCGAATCGCGTGGCCGAGGGACCGCGTAGCAGTGGTAGGCCGAGCAGTGGTAGACCGAGCGGTGGCCAAGCGGTGGTGGGCCCAGCGATGCCCGGCCCGGCGGTGACCATGCCCCCGCATCGTCCTTCTGGGCGGAGCCGAGCGGCCGCACCGGTCGAGTGTGCCCTTCGGGGGATGCACCGGTCGAGTGTGCGCTTCGGGGGTCTTTGACCGAAGGATAGTGCCCCAAAAAGCACACTCGCCGGCGGCAACGAGGGGCGACCGCAACGAGAGGCGACCGCCGACCGGGCACACTCGCCCAACAACACCGGGAGCGGCTCGCCGACCGGGCACGCTCGCCCGGCAGCACCGGGAGCGGCTCGCCGGCCGGGCACACTCGCCGGCGGCAACGAGGGGCGACCGCAACGAGAGGCGACCGCCGACCGGGCACTCTCGCCCGGGACCTGCGCGGCGCTCGGTCAGGCGCTGGTGAAGACCACCGTGACGTCGTGACCGCCGAAGCCGAAGGCGTTGTTGAGCGCCGCTATGTCGCCGGCCGGCAGATCGACCGGGGAGTTCTGTGCGATCTGCATCGGGGTCTGGGGGTCGAGCGTCTCGATGTTGATCGTGGGTGGGGCCACGCGGTGGTGGACAGCGAGCGCCGAGAACAGGGACTCCAGCGCACCGGCGCCACCCATCAGGTGACCGGTCATCGACTTGGTCGAGGTGACCACGATCTGGTCGGTGGTGTGGTCCAGGGCCGTGCGGACGGCTTCGAGCTCCCCGATGTCGCCCAGCGGGGTCGACGTGCCGTGGGCGTTGAGGTGGACGATGTCCTTCGGCTCGACATCGGCATCGGCCACCGCCTCGCGCACGGCGCTGGCCTGCCCTTCGGCGGAGGGAGCCGAGATGTGGTGCGCGTCGGAGGCCATGCCCCGACCACCGGCGTAGGCGTACACGCGGGCACCGCGGGCAGCGGCATGCGCCTCACTCTCGAGGACCAGGATGGCGGCGCCCTCTCCGAGGACGAACCCGTCTCGCTCGACGTCGTAGGGACGTGATGCGGTCGCCGGGTCGTCGACGCGGGACGACAGTGCCCGGATGTTGGCGAAGGCGGCGAGGGTCATCGGGTGGATGCACGCCTCGGTGCCTCCCACCACGACCACGTCGGCGCGGCCGTCGCGGATCATGCTCATGCCCACCGAGACGGCCTCGGCGCCCGAGGCACAGGCGGAGACGGGGGTGTGCGCGCCGGCGCGGGCGCCCAGCTCCATGGAGATCTGAGCGCTCGAGGAATTGGCCATGAGCATCGGGACCGTGAAGGGGTTCACGCGGCGGGCGCCGCGCTCTCGCACCGCATCCCACTGGTCCAGGGTGGTCCAGATGCCGCCGATACCGGTGCCGACCACGACACCGAGACGGCTGGGCTCGACCTCCGGGGCCCCGGCATCGGCCCAGGCCTCGCGGGCGGCGACCATCGAGTACTGACCGGAGGGGTCCAGCTTCTTGGCCTGGGGCCGGGGCAGCTCGTCGAGCGCGCCGGGGGCGAGCTGGCACGCGAAGTCCACGGATAGGCCGTAGACGTCCTTCCAGTCGTTGTCCAGGGTCCGGGCGGTGGAGGTGCCGGCCAGCGCGGCCTGCCACGTCGAGGCGACGTCACCGCCGAGGGGGTTGACGGTGCCGAGACCGGTCACGGCGATGCGGGCACGGGATGGGGACGCGGACATGCAGACCTCCGGGTCGGTCAGGGGGACGTGAGACGGCGACGCCCGGGACACTGCGGTCCCGGGCGTCCGACGGGACTCAGGACTGGGCGCCCTCGATGTACTTGACGGCGTCGCCGACGGTCGCAAGGTTCTTGACCTCTTCGTCAGGGATGCGGACGTCGAACTTCTCCTCGGCGTTGACCACGATGGTCATCATCGAGATGGAGTCGATGTCGAGGTCGTCGGTGAAGGACTTGTCGAGCTTGACGTCGTCCGTGGCGACACCCGTCTCCTCGTTGACGATCTCGGCGAGGCCCGCGAGGATCTCGGTCTCGGTGTGTGCCATGGTCTCTCCTAGGTTGATGTTCTGTCTGGCGGTCAAAGACTACCCGCGTGAGGGCGGCTTTTCGGTCAGCCGCCACGGGTGGTCCGTGTGGCGTGACAGGTTGCACCCGCCACACGCCACGGGATCAGGGGAGGATCAGCACCTGCCCGGCGTATGCCAGGCCTGCGCCGAACCCGAACTGCACGAGCACGTCGCCGCTCTTGGCGGCGCCCTCCTCGATGAGCCGGTGGGTGGCCAGCGGGATCGAGGCCGCCGAGGTGTTGCCGGTCTCGCTGATGTCGCGGGCGATGACCACGTCGTCCCCGAGGCCGAGCTGCTTGGCGAGCTCGTCGATGATGCGCATGTTCGCCTGGTGGGGGGCGAAGACGTCGATGTCCTCGACGGTCAGCCCTGACTGGACGAGCATCTCGCGGACCTTCTCGGCGGTGTGCCACACGGCCCAGCGGAAGACGGTGCGGCCGTCCTGCTCGAGGGTGGGCCACTCGGCGGTGCCGTCGCGGAAGTCGATGAGGGAACCCGTCATCCGGATGGTGTCCCAGTTGTCCCCGTCGCTGCCCCACACGGTCGGGCCGACCTTGGGCTCCTGGCTCGCGCCGACGACGGCTGCGCCCGCCCCGTCGCCCAGCAGGAACGAGATGGAACGATCGGTGGGAGAGACGAAGTCCGAGAGCTTCTCCGCACCGATCACCAGCACGTTGCGGGCGCTGCCGGAACGGATCAGGGCATCGGCCTGGCCGATCCCGTAACAGAAGCCGGCGCAGGCTGCGGAGATGTCGTAGGCGATCACGTCCGGGCGGCCCAGCTCCCCGGCCAGCAGCGTCGCGAGCGAGGGGGTCGGGTACGGGAAGGAGATGGTGGAGACGATGATCGCGTCCAAGGTCTCCAGCTCGATGCCGGAGGTCTCGATGGCCTCGCGGGCGGCGGTGAGGGAGAGGTCCTTGACGCCGACGTCCTTGCTGGCGCGGGTGCGGGTGACGATCCCGGTGCGCTTGCGGATCCACTCGTCGGAGGAGTCGATCGGGCCGACCAGATCGTCGTTGGGGACCTCCAGGTCGCCGCGGGCGGCGCCGTAGGCCAGCACCTGGGAGCCGGGGACGGTCGGATGGGGACGCAGGCTCACGGCCATGTCAGTTCTCCTCGCTGTCGGTGAAGACGGCCCGGCCGGCGTGCTCGCGGATCAGCTCGCGAGCAGGCTCGAGATCATCGGGAGTGTTCAGGTTCAGGGTGGCGATGCCCTTCAGATCGCGCTTGGCCAGCCCGGTGAGGGTGCCGGCGGGGGCGACCTCGATCATCGCCGTCACGCCCTTCTCCCGCATCACGGCCATGCCGGCCTCCCAGTCGACCGGGGAGGCGACCTGGGTGACGATGGACTGCAGGTAGTGGGAGCCGGAGGTGACCAGCTCGCCTCCGGCGTTGGAGATCAGCGGCATGGTGGGGTCGGCCGGCTGCAGGGTCGGGACGAAGTCGGCCAGCGTCTGGCGCGCGGCCGCCATGTACGGGGTGTGGAAGGCGCCGGCGACCTGAAGGGGGATCACGCGTGCCCGGGACGGCGCATCCTGGGCCAGCGCCGTCAGGGCCTCGGGGGAGCCGGCCGCGACCACCTGCGCGGCGGAGTTGATGTTGGCCGGGTGCAGGCCGTGGCGATCGATCGCCTCGAGCACCTCCTCGCGGACTCCGCCGACGACGGCGGCCATCGAGGTCTGCTCGGCGGCGGCCGCCTCGGCCATGGCGCGGGAGCGGACGGCGACCAGCCGCATCGCGTCCTCGTCGCTGAGCACGTCGCCGAGAGCTGCGGCGGTCAGCTCGCCGACGCTGTGCCCGGCGAGCAGGTCGGCCGGGGCGAGCTCGGGGCCGTCGTCGGCCGGGCCCAGCTGGCCGGCGGCGACGATGCCCGCGGCGACCAGCAGAGGCTGGGCCACGGCGGTGTCGCGGATGGTGTCGGCGTCCGAGACGGTGCCGTGGGCGATCAGGTCCAGCTCGGCCGAGGAGGACAGGGAGGCGAGCTGTTCCCGGACACCGGGCAGCTCGAGCCAGGGGCTGAGGAAGCCGGGCTTCTGCGCCCCTTGACCGGGGCAGACGATGGCGAGCACGGGGACCTCCAGGAGAGTTTCAGGACGCGATGGGGTCGAAGCGGAGGGGAACGGAGCGTGAGGTGATGCTAGGTCGTCGGTGTGCCAGGGGCGAATTCGGGCCGGGACGACGGCGAGGGCCGCCTGCCGCACCGAGCGGCAGGCGGCCCGCCTGTGTCAGGACTCGCCGCCGAACGAACCGGACTCACCGGCGTTGACGTTGCCCAGGTCGTACTTGTCGATCGCCTGGCGCACCACCGAGTGGTCGAGCTTGCCCTCCCGGGCGAGCAGCTGCAGCGCCTTGACGACCATGGAGTGCGCGTCGATCTTCAGATGGCGGCGGGCGGCCGGGCGGGTGTCGGAGAAGCCCCACCCGTCGGCCCCGAGCACGCCGTAGGAGCCCGGGATCCACTCGCGGATCAGATCCGGCACGAGGAAGTCGAAGTCGGAGGTCGCGACGAACGGGCCACTGACGCCCTCGAGGCGCTGGGAGATCCACGGCGTGCGCGGCTCCTCGGGGTGCAGGAGGTTGTGCTTCTCAGCCTCCAGGGCCTCCTTGCGCAGCTCGGTCCACGAGGTCACCGACCACACGTTGGCGCGCACGCCCCAGTCCTCGGCCAGCAGCTCCCGGGCGTGGCGGGCCCACGGGACGCCGACGCCGGAGGCCAGCAGCTGCGCCTCGGGGCCATCGCCCTCGGGCTGGGCGTCCAGGAGATACATGCCCTTGAGCAGCCCCTCGACGTCCAGGTCCTCCGGCTCGGCCGGCTGGACCATCGGCTCGTTGTAGACGGTGATGTAGTAGAAGACCTCCTGCAGACGGTCGTCCTCGCCGTACATGCGCTTGAGGCCATCGCGGATGATGTGGCCCAGCTCGTAGCCGTAGGTGGGGTCGTAGATGACCGTGCCGGGGTTGGTGGAGCCCAGGATCGGCGAGTGGCCGTCCATGTGCTGCAGACCCTCACCGGCCAGCGTGGTCTTGCCGGCGGTCGCGCCGATCACGAAGCCCTTGGCCATCTGGTCACCGGCGGCCCAGAAGAAGTCGCCGGTGCGCTGGAACCCGAACATCGAGTAGAAGATGTAGAACGGGATCATCGGGAAGTCATGGGTGGCGTACGAGGTGCCGGCCGCGGTGAAGGCGGCGGTCGAGCTGATCTCGTTGATGCCCATGTGCTTGATCTGCCCGGAGGTGGACTCCCGGTAGGCCAGCAGCAGGTCCCGGTCCACCGACAGGTAGTTCTGACCGTCGGGGTTGTAGATCTTCGCCGTCGGGAACAGTGAGTCCATGCCGAAGGTGCGGGCCTCGTCGGGGACGATCGGGACCCATCGCTTGCCGGTCTCCTTGTCCCGCATCAGATCTTTCAGCAGCCGGACCAGGGCCATCGTGGAGGCGATCTCCTGTTTGCCCGATCCGCGCTTGACGACCTCGTAGGCCTTGTCGCCGGGCAGGTCCAGCGGCTTGTGCTCGGTGCTGCGCGAGGGGACCGGGCCTCCGAGCTCCCGGCGGCGCTCCTTGAAGTACTTCATGACCGGGGAGTCGTCCTCGGGCAGGTACAGCGGAGCGTCGTACAGGCTGCCCTCTTCGAGCTGCTCGTCGGTGACCGGGATGCGCAGCGTGTCGCGCAGCGTCTTGAGGTCGTCGAGCGTGAACTTCTTCATCTGGTGGGTCGCGTTGCGGCCCGCGAAGTTCTTGCCCAGGCGGTAGCCCTTGATGGTGTGGGCGAGGATGACGGTCGGCTTGCCGTTGCGCTCAGTGGCCTTCTTGAAGGCCGCATAGATCTTCTTGGCGTCGTGGCCGCCGCGGTTGAGCTTCCACCAGATGTCGTCGTCGGAGAGGTTCTCCACGAGCGCCTTGGTGCGCGGGTCACGGCCGAAGAAGTTGTCGCGGATGAAGCCGCCGGACTCGGCGCGGTAGGTCTGGTAGTCGCCGTCAGGGGTGGCGTTCATCAGGTCGATCAGGGCGCCGTCGGTGGACTCCTCCAGCAGCGGGTCCCAGCCCGAGCCCCAGATCACCTTGATCACGTTCCAGCCGGCCCCGCGGAACTGGGCCTCCAGCTCCTGGATGATCTTGCCGTTGCCGCGGACCGGGCCGTCGAGGCGCTGCAGGTTGCAGTTGATCACGAAGGTGAGGTTGTCCAGGTGCTCCTTGGCGGCGATGTGCAGCGCGCCGCGGGACTCCACCTCGTCCATCTCGCCATCGCCGAGGAACGCCCAGGTGTGCTGCTCGCTGGTGTCCTTCAGGTCCCGGTTGTGCAGGTATTTGTCGAAGGAGGCCTGCTCGATCGCCGCCACCGGGCCGATGCCCATGGACACCGTCGGGAACTCCCAGAAGTCCTTCATCCCGCGCGGGTGGGGGTAGGAGGGCATGCCCTTCTCGGCGGAGACCTCCTGGCGGAAGCCGTCGAGGTCCTCCTGCGACAGGCGGCCCGCCATGTAGGCGCGGGCGTAGATCCCGGGGGAGGCGTGGCCCTGGAAGAAGACGTGGTCGCCACCGCCGGGGTGGTTGCGGCCGCGGAAGAAGTGGTTGAAGCCCACCTCGTACATCGTGGCGATGGAGGCGTAGCTGGACAGGTGACCCCCCACGGCGATCCCCGGCGCCTGTGCCCGGTGGACCAGCATCGCGGAGTTCCAGCGCAGGATGTTACGGATCTGGACCTCGAGGTCCAGGTCCCCGGGGTACTCCGGCTGGGCATCGACCGGGATCGTGTTGACGTAATCGGTCGTCAGGGAGTCGGGCAGGTGCAGATCCTGCTCACGAGCATGCTGGATCAGGTTCTGCATGATCTCGGAGGCGCGGTCGGTGCCGCGCTGCTCGACGAGACCATCGAATGATTCCAGCCACTCACGCGTCTCCTCCGGATCCGGATCCTGCGCATGGCTGGGCAGGTTGATGCCGATGGGATGAGGGGTCTCGTGCGAACTCACACTGTCCTTCTCTCTATGGGAGGCGACGGACGGGGCCGTGGAGCAGTGCAGCACCGGTGGGCCCGGCTCCTTCGGCCTCTGATCACCTCAGCCTACCGTCGCCGGAGAGAGGGGGGCCTGCTTCGGCCGGGCCTCACATGTGAGACGCCGAACACCCCGGGCATCGCGCCGGGCCGGGGATCCTCGGGCCCGGCGGCGTCCGTCCCCCAGACCGGGATGCGGAGGCGATGGTGCAGGGCGGGCCCCTGTGACATAGAATCGAGCGCGCGCTGGGGCCCGGCCGCGCCGCACGGTATGGTCCGGTCCTCGGCAGAACACCGTCCCATCCTGTGAGGAGCTCTTAGTTGTCACCGTCGGCCGACGCCCATTCGTCCAGCCCTCTAGCCGAGGTGCTGGGCTTCACCCCTGGGCAGATCGTGCAGGAGTTCGGTTACGACGATGACGTCGACCTGGATCTGCGCGATGCCATCGAAGACCTCGTCGGCAGCGAGCTCGAGGACGAGGACTCCCACGAGATCGTCGATGCCGTGGTCATGTGGTGGCGCGATGACGACGGTGACCTCACCGACGCCATGGTCGACACCCTCACCACCCTCGCCCCCGGTGCACCCGTGTGGGTCGTGATCCCCAAGGCGGGGCGCGACGGGCACGTGCCGCCCGGTGACGTACAGGAGAGCGCAGGCATCGCCGGGCTGCGTGTGATGAGCACGGTGAGCCTCGCGCCCGACTGGACAGGTACCCGCCTGGCCAGCCGCACCAACTGACTCATGCGTCGCGCCGCCCAGGCGGCGAAGGGGCCCCGGCCCCGCCCGGGTCGTTAGCTCAGCTGGTCAGAGCGCCTGGTTTACACCCAGGAGGTCGGGGGTTCGAGCCCCTCACGACCCACCGCAACGCCCTTCCGCGCTCCCGCTGACGGCGGCCTGCCAGAATGCGCCGCCGCCGCTCGGTGCAGCACATCAACGGGTCAGGAAGTAGGCGAGCACCAGCAACACCGGCAGTGCGATCGTCAGGCAGCCCCAGATCCTCGCGGTCTGGTGGTCCCGGGCCTTCTCCTCCTCCGTGCGGGGCGGGCGGGCCGCCTCGGCCTCCCGCTCACGCTTCCACCACGGGATCATCCGGACGAGCACGACGATCAGGATGCCCGTGATGACCACCGCGAACAGGAGCAGGATCGTGGTGTTGATGGCTGTTCACTCCCAGAGGCAGGATCGGGGGACGGCAGCGGCACTGAAGAGCCCACCGGATGCGTGCGGACTCGAGGGCTTGCGGACGTACGGACTGTGCACAGGGTCTCACGCCCTGCGCTCCGCAGCTGTGACGTTCCTATACTGGCGGGACGGCCGCCGGTGGTCCGAGTTGCCGTCACAGTTACGGCCGGGCCGCCGGGGACGGCACCGACCGAAGGAGGAGCCGCGCAGGTGAGTGCACCCCGCAGAGTGCTGGACATCGAGGCGATCCGGGAGGATTTCCCGATCCTCTCCCGCCGTCTGGACGAGGACACCCGGCTGATCTATCTCGACGGGGGTGCCACCTCCCAGCGGCCCCGGCAGGTGATCGAGGCCGAGGTCGCCTACGTGGAGCACGACCACGCGGCCGTCAAACGCGGTGCCCATCGGATGGCCGAAGCCGCCACCGATGCCTACGAGGGTGCCCGCGACCGGGTCGCGCACTTCTTCGGAGCGCCGCGGCCGGAGGAGATCGTGTTCACCAAGAACGCCACCGAGGCGCTGAACGTGCTGGCCTACGGGCTCGGCAACGGCGATGCCACCACTCCCGATCACCTGCGGGTGCGCGATGGTGACGAGATCCTGGTCACCGAGATGGAGCACCATGCCAACCTGGTGCCCTGGCAGGAGCTGGCGCGGCGCACCGGGGCCCGTCTGCGCTGGATCCCGGTGGCTGATGACTTCACCCTGGACCTGACGGAGCTGGACTCCCTGGTCACCGAGCGCACGCGGGTCATCGCCTTCACGCACCAGTCCAACGTGCTGGGAACCCTCAATCCGGTCGCACGCCTCGTCGAGGCCGCGCGGAGCGTGGGCGCCCTGACCGTGCTGGACGCCGCGCAGTCGGCTCCCCACATGCCCCTGGACCTGTCCACCCTGGGCGTGGATTTCGTGGCGCTGTCCGGCCACAAGATGCTCGGCCCGACGGGGATCGGTGTGCTGTGGGGACGCTTCGAGCACCTCGCTGAGCTGCCACCCGCCCTCACCGGTGGGTCGATGATCGAGCTGGTGGAGATGGAGCGCTCCACCTATGCCGAGCCGCCCGCCCGCTTCGAGCCGGGCACCCCACCGATCTCCCAGGCGGTCGGTCTCGCCGCCGCCTGCGATTACCTCGACGCCCTGGGCATGGAGCAGATCGCGGCCCACGAGCAGGCCCTGACCGATCAGGCCCTGCGCGGCCTGCTCGGGATCGAGAGCGTCTCGATCATAGGTCCGGGCCCCTCGCCCGACCGCACCGGTGCGGTGTCCTTCACCCTGTCCGGTCGGCACCCGCACGATGTGGGCCAAGTGCTCGACTCCCTCGGCATCGAGGTCCGGGTGGGCCATCACTGTGCCTGGCCGCTGCATCGACGGTTCGGGATCCATGGCACCACCCGAGCCAGCTTCTCCGTCCACACCACCCCCACCGAGGTCGACGCCCTGATCGAGGGCGTGTCCCGCACCGTCGAGTTCTTCAGGACCCTGTGATGACCAGCCCCCTCGCTTCCCTCTACACCGAACTGGTGATGGAGCACGACAAGCGTCCCCTGCACGCCGGACTGCGTGAGCCCTTCGACACGGAGGTCCATCACGTCAATCCCACCTGCGGTGACGAGATCACCCTGCGCCTGCATCTCGAGGGTAGCGGCGAGCAGCTGCGGGTGACCGACCTGTCCTACGAGGCGATCGGCTGCGCGATGAGCCGGGCCTCCGCCTCGATCATGAGCGACCTGCTGATCGGCCGCACGATCACCGAGATCCTGCCGGTCCAGGAGCATTTCGAGGCGGCGATCGGCTCGCGCGGGAGGATCCCAGGCGACCAGGAGCTGATCGGCGACGGTATCGCCCTGATGGGGGCGGCGAAGTTCCCGGCCCGCATCAAATGCGTGCTGATGCCCTGGAAGGCCTATCAGGCCGCCCTGGTCGAGGCCCGCACCCTGGGGCAGCCATGAGCGCGGCCGCCACCGGCAACGGCGCGGCCCGGACCCTCGGCGAGCTCGTCGGTCTCCTCGAGGACACCTACCCGCTGGACTGGGCCGAGAGCTGGGACCGGGTCGGCCTGGTGCTGGGAGAGCGCTCCGCTGGGGTGGACCGGGTGCTGCTGGCGGTCGACCCGACCCTCGAGGTCGCTCGCGAGGCCGTCGAGACCGGCAGCGACCTGCTGATCACCCATCACCCGCTGCTGCTGCGCGGGGCCAGTTTCCTGCCGGCCGATGAGGGCAAGGGCGCGGTGGTGACCACCTTGCTGCGCGCCGGGACGGGCCTGTGGTGCGGCCACACCAACGTCGACCGCTCCACGCTCGGCACCGTGGGCGCCTGGGCCCGGGCCCTGGACCTGCAGGACTCCCGCCCGCTGGTCCCGCCCGCCGCCGAGGCGGAGGGCGCCCACGGCTCCCGTCTCTTCGGACTCGGCGTGGTCGGCACGTTGGCCGCGCCGACCACGGTGGGCGAACTCGCCCGCCGAGTCTCCAGCATCGTTCCGGCCACGGCCCGGGGGGTGGCGCACACGGGGCCCGCCGAGCGGAGCGTGCGCACGGTCGCCGTGTGCCCGGGGGCCGGCGACTCCTTCGTCGAGGCCGCTGCTCGCACCGGGGCCGACGCCTACATCACCTCGGACCTGCGGCACCATCCCGCCCTCGAGCACGTGGAGGCCGCCGCCGACGCCACCGGCGTGCCGGCCCTGCTGGACGTCTCCCACGCCGCGAGCGAGTCGCTGTGGCTGCCGCTGGCGAAGGACCTGCTGGCCCGCACCGTCCCCGGTCTCGAGGTGCTCGTGAGCACGCGCTCCAGCGATCCCTGGACCGGCACCGCCGTCTGAACCCGGGGTGCATCGGAGAAAGGGTTGCCCCGCACCGTCGGGGGCACATGACCGATCCCATGGCCGACATCACTCGTGAGAGTCCGAGGTCCGGGCCGGAGGATGTCCGGGAGGGGCCGAAGACGGGACGACACGGGACGGGAAGTGCAGGGTACGGAGGTCAGTCCACGCGGTCCACGACGATGAGCTCGTCGCCGTGGAGCTCCACGCCCAAGGTGTCGTCGAAACCCGCCCGGAGCAGCTCGACAGTCTCCTGGGCGGTGGCCGGGGAGCGGGTGGCGTCCAGCAGCGCCCGGGTCACCCAGCCGCGATAGCGCTTGGCGTCATGGGAGACCACCTTGCGCGCCCCGCCGCGCTCCTGCACCGGAGAGACCTGCAGCACCCGCACCTGCTCGGTGGAGCTCATCGGCATCATCGACCGGTAGGCACCGGACCGGCAGTCGATGACCAGCGGTGAGGCGGAGGCGGCCAGCTGCCTGTGCAGATCCGCCACCACAGGGGTCAGGTGCTTGCGCCACCAGGTTCCCGCGGTGCCCAGACGCTGGATCCGGGAGGTCGCCGAGACCCGGTAGGCGGGGATGCGGTCCGCGGCGGCATCGACCAGGCCCAGCAGGGCGCTCTGGATCAGCACCGTGCGCTCTGCCCCCACCTCGGTGCCCGGAGCGAGCTGATCGAACAGCACACCGGAGTAGACCTGCAGTGGCGCGCCGGCAGGCTCCTGGTCGAGATGCGCCATCCGCTCGGTCAGCTCGGGTGCGGAGGCCGGGACGCCGAGCCTGGCCGCGCCGTCGGCCCCGGTGGCCGTGCGCTGGACGGCTCTGAGCATCGACTGGCGGGCCGTGGTCAGGGCCGGCAGCGACAGGGACCCCAGCTCCATGGGATCCGCGTACGGCGATGGGCGGTCCTTGGTCTCCGAGGGCGGCAGGAGGATCAGCATCCCGCCATTCTCGGAGAGAGCGACGATTCGATCGCATCCACAGGGGGCAGACGTAGCAGGCCTCACGTCCGTAGCAGGCCTGACGTCCGCCTCGCGCTGCGACGGGAACGGGCCGCTGCACGGCCCGCACGGCGAGGGCGGTGGCGGGACCAAACGCCCGGCCGGAGACGTCCTGCGCTACTAGCCTGACGGAACAGCGGGCCGCTCACCAGTGGCCCCAGCACTGGAGAGGCGCGCAACCATGACCCCACAGACCTTCACCGCCCGGGCGACGGCGGAGACCGAGACGCGTGTGAACGTGCAGCTGCGCGACTTCACGCTCACGATCGACGAACCCGTTGCCCTGGGCGGCTCCGACCAGGGACCCAATCCTGTCGAATTCGTGCTCGCAGCAGTGATGGGATGCATGAATGTGGTGGTCCATCTGGTGGCGAAGGAGCGCGGCGTGCGTATCCGCTCACTGGAGGCGACCGCTCGAGGCAGCCTCGACCCCGCACGGTTCATGGGGCGTCCGACGCAGGAGCGCACCGGCTTCACCGAGATCGAGGTGGGGCTCGACATCGACAGCGATGCGAGCAGCGAAGAGCTGGAGGAGATCATCCGCGTCGCCGAGGAGCGCTGCCCGGTCTCGGACAATCTGAGCCACCCCACGCCGGTGCGGATCCGTCTCACCTCCGGTCGGTGAGGCGACGGGACCGCCCCGGGCGTGTTGGGAGGTCGACGTGGGACGTAGACTGGGGGCGGACCAGTCGGCCGGGCAGCCGCGTCCCCGCAGCAGCGGGGCCGAGGAAAGTCCGGGCTCCACCTGGAACGGTGGTGGGTAACACCCACCCGGAGTGATCCGCGGGACAGTGCCACAGAAAGCAGACCGCCGTCCGCGCCCTGTGGGGAGCAGGCGGTAAGGGTGAAAGGGTGGAGTAAGAGACCACCGCGGCCTCGGTGACGAGGTCGGCACGGCAAACCCCACCGGGAGCAAGGTCAGACAGGGAACGCTCGAGGGTGCCAGCCCGAGTTCCCGGGTGGACCGCTGGAGGTCACCGGCAACGGTGATCCGAGATGGATGGCTGCCGATCACAGAACCCGGCTTACAGGCCGGCTGGTCCGCCCATCGCTCAGCGCAGGCTACTTCGCCGCCTCCATGTCCGCGGACCTCGCCTGCTCCGCGGTCTTCTTCATCGCGGCCTTCTCGCGCTCCTTGCGGCCCTTCTTCTTTTTCTTCTTCTTCGAGGAGGGGTCCTTCTTGGAGGAGGGATCCTTCTTCTCGGGTGTGCCCCCACCGGTGGGCACCGGCGGGAAGGACCCGGTGGCGGTGCGCGGTCGCTGGCGCAGGGCGGCCTTCTCCTCCTCGGCCCGGCGGGCGAGCGCCGCCGCTCCCACGATACCGGCCTCGTTGCGCAGCTCGGCCGGGACGATCGGGGTGTGCAGGTCCAGCAGCGGCAGGAACTTGCGGTGGTGCTTGGAGACCCCGCCCCCGACGATGATCAGGGTGGGGCTGAACAAGAACTCGACCAGCGAGAAGTACTCCTGCAGACGCCCGGCCCAGGTCTCCCAGTCCAGGTTCTCGCGCTCGCGGGCGGACTCGGCCATGTACCGCTCGATGGACGCGCCCTGATAGGGGATGTGGCCCAGCTCGGCGTTGGGGACCAGCCTGCCGTCGACGAACATCGCGCTGCCCACGCCGGTGCCCAGCGTGATCACCAGCACCACGCCTCTGCTCCTGCGGCCGGCGCCGAACTCCATCTCGGCGATCCCGGCGGCATCGGCGTCGTTGACCACGAACACCTCGTGCCCTGTGCGCTCGGTCAGCAGGCTGTCCACGTCGGTGCCGATCCAGCTCTGATCGACGTTGGCTGCGGTCATGGCCACGCCGTCCTGGACCACAGCCGGGAAGGTGACGCCCACCGGCACGCCGCGGCCGATCTCGAAGGACTCGACCAAAGCGGTGACCGTATCGGCGACGGCATCGGGGGTGGAGGGTTGGGGCGTGGGGATCCGCAGACGGTCGGCCGACAGCGCCCCCGTGCTCAGATCCACCGGCGCACCCTTGATGCCGCTGCCGCCGATATCCACGCCGAAGGCCTTCTTGATCATGACAGTCCTCGTTCTGGTGAGCCGGGTCGCTGGCCGCCCGGCGGGCCGCCGGGGACAGTGTGCCAAAGATAGGCCGTCAGGACCTGCCCGGCCAGATCCGCACGGCCGGAGCTCATGTGCCCGTCAGCAGTTCCGGTCCGCCGGCGGTGACCACCAGGGTGTGCTCGAACTGCGCGGTGAAGGAGCGGTCCTTGGTCACCACCGTCCAGCCGTCGTCCCACATCTCCCACGCCTGGGAGCCGATCGTGACCATCGGCTCCACGGTGAAGGTCATGCCCTCGGCGATCACGTCGTCGAACATCGGGGCCGAATCGTAATGCGGGATGACCAGACCGTTGTGGAACCCCTCTGCGATGCCGTGACCGGTGAAGTCGCGCACCGATTCGTAGCCGTGCCGGCCGACGAACTTCTCGATCACCCGACCGATCACGTTGACCTGCCGGCCCGGCTTGGCGGCACGGATGCCGCGCATCATCGCCTCCTCGGAGCGGGTCACCAGCTCCTGGATGCGCGGGTCGACGTCGCCGATCAGGAAGGTGGCATTGGTGTCCCCGTGCACACCGTGGATGAAGGCGGTGACATCGACGTTGAGGATGTCGCCGGGCTGCATCACCGTCGAGTCGGGGATGCCGTGGCAGACGACCTCGTTCAGACTGGTGCAGCAGGATTTGGGGAAGTGCAGGTAGCCCAGCGGCGAGGGGTAGGCGCCGTTCTCGACCAGCACGTCGTGGACCACGGCGTCGATGTGGTCGGTGGTCACGCCCGGCCGGGCGGCCTCGCTGGCGGCCTGCAGCGCCAGGGTCGCGATCCGCGACGCCTCGCGCACCCGCTCGATCACCTCCGCAGTCTGCACCTTCGGGCCACTGTCGGAGACGGCCTCGTCCTTGTCCACGTACTCGGGGCGCTCGATGCGCGCGGGAACCGCACGCCTCGGGCCGACGTCACCGGGCACCAGCTCCTCGCGCCCTTCAGGGCGGATCCATTCCTGCTCTACAGTCATGGTCACCAGTGTCTCACCGACGCAGGAGGGAGCTCACCGTGAGCGAGACCGAAGGCTTCTACTACAACCTCTCCACCGGGGCCGTGGAGGAGGGACGTCAGTCGCCGGGCAGCGAACTGATGGGCCCCTACCAGACGCGCGCTGAGGCCGAGCGGGCACTGCAGATCGCCGCGACCCGCAACGAGGCCTGGGAGGAGGCCGACGAGGAGTGGCAGGACTGGGGTGAGCCCCCGGCCGAGGCCGAAGACCCCCGCTGAGCAGCCCGCCGGACCGATCCCGGGCGGGGCCATCGGGTCCGGTCACTCGAAGGAGTGCTCGGGCCCGGGGTAGGCACGCTCGGCGACTTCGTCGTGGTAGGCGCTCGCGGCGCGCTCCAGCTCGGCGCCGAGCTGCGCGTAGGCCTTGACGAACTTCCCCGCGAAGCCGGACAGCCCCGCCATGTCCTGCCAGACCAACACCTGACCGTCGCAGGAGGGCCCGGCGCCGATGCCGATGGTGGGGATGGTCAGCTCCGCGGTGATGCGGGCGGAGACCTCAGCGGGCACCAGCTCGAGCACGATCGCCGAGGCCCCGGCCTCCTGGACGGCGAGCGCCTCTGCCACCAGCTGATCCGCCGCCTCGGCCTGCCGACCCTGCACGCGGTGCCCCGACAGGGCGTTGACCGACTGCGGGGTGAACCCGAGGTGGCCCATCACCGGGATGCCCGCACCGACCAGGGCCCGGATCTGCGGCGCGATCGCGGAGCCGCCCTCGAGCTTGACCATCTCCGCTCCGGCCCGGACGAGCTCGACCGCGTGATGGACCGCATCCATGGGTCCGGCTTCGTAGGTCCCGAACGCCAGATCCGCCACCAGCAGTGGGCGATGCACGCTGCGGGCGACGGCCCCGGTGAAAGTCAGCATGTCCTGATGGGTGGTGGCCGTGGTCGAGCTGTGGCCCAGCACGGTGGTGCCCACAGAGTCGCCCACCAGCAATGCCTCGATGCCGGCGGCCTCGAACGCCCGGGCCGAGAACTGGTCATAGGCGGTGAGCATCGAGAACGGCCGGCCGGCCTCCTTGGCCTGCTGCAGGTGGCGGATGCGGATCTTCGCGGGGCGGGCGGAGCCGGAACCGGTGCTGGCGGCCACGGTGACCTCCTGGTCGATGAGCGGATGTGCCGTGCGGCAGTGGATGCGACCAGCTTATCGGCGCCCGTGCCCTCCTCCGCGGCACGGTTCGCCGATTTGTCTTGGGCAGCGAGCCCTTGACAGGCTGGTGCCCAGGTGCGCGTGCACCGACTGTCATGAAGGGACCCAGCTCATGCATGCATTCGTCCGTAGCGTCGCCCGGCGCACCTCGATCGGCCTCGGGGCCCTGGCTCTGGCAGTGGGCGTCGCCGCCTGCGGGGGAGACGACGGCCAGGAATCGGCCCCCGAGCAGGATCCCGGGGTCGAGGAGAGCGCCCCGGAGGAGGATGAGCAGCTCGATCCCGGCGACGGGGACGAGCCGCAGTCGGACGCCGGTGGGGAGACGGACGGTGATTCCGAGGCCTCCGACGGCGACGGGGACGCCGAGGAGCTGTCCGAGCAGGATCTGGAGGCCGCGCAGCAGCGCTGGGTCGACTTCATCGGCGCGCTCGACGAGCAGGACGCCGAGTATGCGTGCTCCTACCTGCTCAATCCGGAGACCGGGCAGACCGGGGACGGGGACGCGGAATGCGAGGCGGCCTTCGAGGAGGACGTCATGCCCCAGGTCGACGGCGATGAGTTCGCCGGCCTCGACGTCTCGATGATCGATGCCGAGGACAACGGTGACGGCTCGGTCACCATCCTCCTCGACGGACAGCCGTTCCCGCTGCCGCTGGTGGAGGGCGAGGACGGCGAGTGGTACATCACCGGTCCTGCGTTCTGATCGGCTGAGGTCGGTCGGCGGGTCCGGTGCGGCACACTGGGCGCATGGAACACCTCCACGATGATGTCATCCGCAAGGTCGACGACGGCGATGTGCGCTTCATCAGGCTCTGGTTCTGCGACATCGCCGGCACCCTGAAGTCCATCGCGATCTCCCCGTCAGACCTGGAGGTCGCTTTCACCGAGGGCATCGGGATCGACGGCTCGACCATCGAGGGCCTGACCCGCAGCTACGAGTCGGACATGATCCTGCGACCGGATCCGGCCACCTTCGAACTGCTGGCCTGGAGGGGACGCTCCAACGCCACCGCCCGCATGATGTGCGATGTCCTCACCCCCGACGGGGAGCCGGCGGCCGCGGATCCGCGCCGAGTGCTGCGTGACGCTCTGGGACGCGCGGAGGAGAAGGGGCTGGAGCTGTTCGCCCATCCCGAGATCGAGTTCTACCTGTTCGCGGAGCCCTACCAGCGCGGTCAGCAGCTGATGCCCGCCGACAACGCCGGCTACTTCGACCATGTGCACCGCGGGCAGGGTCAGGACTTCCGCCGCATCGCCATCCAGCACCTGGAGGCGATGAACATCCAGGTCGAGTTCTCCCACCACGAGAACGGACCCGGCCAGAACGAGATCGACCTGCGCTACGCCGATGCTCTGACCACCGCCGACAACATCGTCACCCTGCGCACCGTGGTCAAGGAGGTGGCCCTGTCGATGGGACAGGTCGCCACCTTCATGCCCAAGCCGATGATCGACCAGCCCGGCTCGGGGATGCACACCCACCTGTCGCTCTTCCAGGGCGGCAAGAACGCCTTCCATGAGCCGGGCGCCGAGTTCGGTCTGTCCCGCGTCGGCCGTCAGTTCATCGCGGGACTGCTGCGCCACGCCCCCGAGTACTCGGCGGTGACCAACCAGTGGGTCAATTCCTACAAGCGGCTGTGGGGGGCGCAGGAGGCCCCGAGCTACATCTGCTGGGGCCACAACAACCGCTCCGCGCTGGTGCGGGTGCCGTTCCACAAACCCACCAAGGGCACCAGCTCCCGGGTGGAGTTCCGGGGCCTGGACTCCTCGGCCAACCCATACCTGGCCTTCGCGGTGCTGTTGGCCGCCGGGATGGCGGGGATCGACGGGGAGTACGAGCTGCCCGAGGGCGCTGAGGACGCGGTCTGGGGCCTGACCGAACGTGAACGGCGCGCCATGGGCATCGAACCGCTGCCCACAGACCTGTTCCGGGCCCTGGAGAGCTTCGAGAGCTCCGAGCTGATGGCCTCCACCCTGGGCGAGCAGGTCTTCGAGTTCTTCCTGCGCGACAAGCGCAATGAATGGCACCGCTACCGCGAACAGGTCACCGATTACGAGCTCGCCTCGACTTTCAGCCGCGTCTGAGAGCGGCACGCACCGCACCGAGAGGACCGAGCATGCCCGAACCCTCCACCTCCACCGGCGCCCTGGCCAGGCTGGGCTTCAGCCGCAGCGAGCGGGTGCGCCGCTTCCTGGCCGAACCGGCGCTGTCGGAGCTGGGGGACCGGGCCCCGTCGGCCCTGGGCGCCACCGCGGACGGGGACGACGCGCTGCTGGGCCTGCTGCGGGTGGCCGAGGCGGCGCAGGAAGCCGGGCTGACGGCGGAGATGACCGAGTTCCTGCGCGGCATCGGCGCCCCGGGCAGCTCCGGGCAGCGATTGATCACCCTGCTGGGCACCTCCGTGGCGATGGGGGACTTCCTCACCCGTCACCCCGAACGGCTGTCGGCGCTGCGCACGGGGGACGATCAGCTCACCATGACCGCCCACGAGGTCCGCGCAACCCTGCTGCGGGCCGTGGGCGCGGATCCCGCGGCGCCGACCCCGGTGGCCGGGGACGGCGGACGGGCGGCCCGGGACCACCTGCGCATCGCCTATCACGAACGGCTGCTCCAGATCGCCGCGGCCGACGTGAGGGCGCCGTCTCCGACGGATCTGCAGCCCCGCGTCTCCGAGGCTCTCAGCGATCTGGCCGACGCCGCCCTGGCCGCGGGGGCCGCGATCGCCCGTGCGGCGGTGCCCGGCCAGGAGAGGGTGCGCTGGGCGGTGATCGCGATGGGCAAGACCGGCGCGCGGGAGCTGAACTTCATCTCCGACGTCGACGTGATGCACGTGGTCGCCCCCGCCGAGGAACCCGGCAGCGAGCACTCCGAGGGAGACACCACCGATGGAGACGAGACCGCCCGCGCCGAGGAGGACGGCCTGGTCGCGATCGGCTCCGCGCTGGCCCGTGAGCTGGCCCGGGCCTGCTCGGACCGCACCTCGGAGGGGACCCTGTGGCAGGTGGACGCGAACCTGCGTCCGGAGGGCAAGGACGGCCCGCTGGTGCGGACCATGGACTCCTACCGCAGCTACTACACCCAGTGGGCAGAGTCCTGGGAGTTCCAGGCGCTGCTGAAGGCACGCTGGGCGGTCGGCGACGGGCAACTCGGCCAGGCCTTCGAGGAGATGATCGCTCCGTGGGTGTGGAAGGCCTCGACCCGGGAGGGCTTCGTCGAGGACTCGCGGGCGATGCGTCGCCGCGTGGTCGCGCACATCCCGCGTGGTGAGGCGGACCGCAACATCAAGCTCGGTCCCGGCGGGCTGCGGGATGTGGAGTTCACGGTCCAGCTGCTGCAGATGGTCCACGGGC
The DNA here is from genome assembly GCA_019118275.1 of Candidatus Brachybacterium merdavium. Taxonomy (GTDB): domain Bacteria; phylum Actinomycetota; class Actinomycetes; order Actinomycetales; family Dermabacteraceae; genus Brachybacterium; species Brachybacterium merdavium. The sequence goes on from DWZH01000038.1 coordinate 34,991, forward strand.
GCACCGATGAGGACCTGCAGGCCCGCTCCACCCTGGAAGCGCTGGCCCGGCTGGGGGAGGGCGGCTACATCTCTCGCGTCCACGTGGCCGAGATGGACTCCGCCTACCGCTTCCTGCGCTGCGTGGAGCATCGCATGCAGCTGCACCGGCTGCGACGCACCCAGGTGCTGCCCACCTCCGCGGTCGACGTGCGCCGCCTGGCCCGCACCTTGGGAATGACCCCCGAGCAGTTCACCACCCGCTACCAGCGAACCCGCCGCCGGGTGCGCCAGCTGCACGAGGAGATCTTCTACCGTCCGCTGCTGGTGACCTCCTCCCGGCTCAGCGACGGCCAGATCACCCTCAGCCCCCAGGCGGCGAAGGACCGGCTGGCCGCGATCGGATACCGCGACGGCACCCGTGCGCTGTCCCATATCTCCTCGCTCACCGAGGGCATCTCCCGCCGCGCCGCGATCCAGCGGCAGCTGCTGCCGGCGATGCTGGAGTGGTTCGCCGACGGCATCGATCCGGATCTGGGACTGCTGCAGTTCCGGCGCCTGTCGGATGCCATCGGCTCCGCGCACTGGTACCTGGGGCTGCTGCGCGACTCCGGTCGGGCCGCCAAGCGCCTGACCCGCGTGCTCGCCGGCAGCCGTTTCGTCGGCGAGCAGCTCGAACAGATCCCGGAGGGGGTGCGCTGGCTGGCTCGCGACGAACTGCTGCGACCGCTGGCCCGGGACGTCCTGGGCCGGGAGTTCCTGGCCGTGATCACCCGTGTGGACGACGTCGACGTCGCCCGCGACGTGCTGCGCCGCACCCGCAACCGGGAGCTGCTGCGCATCTCTTTGGCGCACCTGTCGGGCCTGGTCGGTCCGATCGAGGTCGCTCGGGCGCTGACCGATCTCGCCGAGGCCGTGCTCGAGGCCGGGATGCTGGTGGCCTGTCACGTGGTCGCCCGGGAACGCTCGGTGGTCGACTCCGGTGCCGCCACCCTGGACGGGGCCGAAGAGGTCGACGTCGGCACCGCCTCGCGGCTGCGGGAACGGCGCTCGGACCCGGCCCGCGCGCTGGGGATCGAGATGGCCATCATCGGCCTGGGCAGCTTCGGTGCCCGCGAGATGGGCTACTCCTCGGACGTGGATGTGCAGTTCCTGGTCCTCGACCGCGGCGCCGGTGCGCGGGCGGGGGAGATCGGCATCGCCGTCGCCACCCAGATCCAGCGGATCCTGAACGCCCCCGCCGCCGGCACGAACCTGAAGGTCAACGCCGATCTGCGCCCGGAGGGCCGGGCTGGACTGCTGGCCCGCAGCCTCGAGGCCTGGTGCGACTACTACCGCCGCGACGCGCAGACCTGGGAGAAGCAGGCCCTGCTGCGCGCCCGGCCCGTGGTGGCCTCCGAGGCCGTCTCCGCCCGCCTCCGCGAGGAGATGGACCGGCATCGCTATCCCGCGGGCGGCCTGGACGACAGCAGGCGCCGGGAGATCACCCGGATGAAGGCCCGGGTGGAATCGGAACGGCTGCCCCGCGGCGCCGATCCCTCCCGCCACCTCAAGCTCGGCCGCGGCGGAATGACCGACGTGGAATGGTCTGTGCAGATCACCACCCTGGATCGTGCCCATGACCATCCGGCTCTGCGCACCACCAGCACCATGGACGCGCTGAGAGCGGCCGGCGAGGCCGAGCTGATCCCGCAGCGGTCTGCCTGCGAGCTCCGCGAGGCGTGGACGCTGGCCTGGCAGATCCGTCGGAGCCTGTTCCTGTGGAAGGGACGCGAGGGAGAGGTGCTGCCCTCGGACCGCAACGAGCTGCGTGCGCTGGCACGGCTGATCGACGGTGACGAGGGCACCGCCATCGAGCTCGAGGAGCGCTACCTGCGAGTGACCAGACGGGCCCGCGCGGTCGCCGAGCAGATCATCTTCGAGGCCGACGACTGACCGTGCCGGACACCCGGCGCCGTGTGATCCACGGCCCGGCTCCACGGCGCGTCGGCCCGGCCCGGCCCGATGCCCAGTGGACGGGACGTAGCCTGGGCGGGTCCGTGCCGTCGACCGCCTCCGTGCGCCCTCCCGAGGAGACATGACCACCCCCAAGCTCAGCGCCGATACCCCTCGTGGCCGCATGTACCGCCTGGAGCCCGACGGCCCCCTGCTGTATCCCTCGATCACCACGGTCGCCGGGATGCGTGCGAAGGACTTCCTGCAGGGCTGGTACGCGACCATGGCCTCGAAGCGGGCGCTGGAGATGTACTCCTGGCTGGACCGCAACCCCGGCCGTGCCCCCGCCGAGATCGCCCGTGTCTCACGTGACAAGTGGGGGACGCAGAAGCGGATCGCCGCCGCCGCCGAGGAGCACACGCGGGCCGCCGGTGACTTCGGCACCCTGGTCCACACGGCCTGCGAACAGTGGGCGACCGGCGGCACCCGCCCCACCGGCACCGAGCTGGGCGAGATCGCCGCGACCATGCGCAGCCAGCAGGGCTGCTTCGCGGCCGAGCGGGACCTCAGCGCCCTGATCTCCCGCGCCGAGGTCCGCCTGGACGGGTATGCGCGTTTCCTGGACGACTACCAGCCGGAGTTCCTCGAGGTCGAGCAGACGGTGGTCAACCACACCGTCGGCTACGCCGGCACCACCGACGCGGTCGTGAGGATCGGCAACACGGTGCTCAGCGCCGACATCAAGACCTCCAAGAAGGTGCGCGGGGACTACGCCCTGCAGGGCGTCGCGGTGGTCAACGCCGAGCAGCTGCTCGATGACGACGGCACCACCCGGGAGGTGCCCGAGATGACCGGTGCCTTCGTGGTCCATCTGCCCGAGGCCGGGGGCTACCAGGCGGTTCCGCTGCGCACGGGCGATGCGGAGTTCGAGGTGTTCCGCTCCCTGCGGCGCGCCTGGTCCTTCGAGCCCGAGGAGTGCGCGTTGCCCGCCTCGAAGGATCCCAAGGACCTGCTGCTCTCCCTGCTGCGAGCCAAGGGCGGTCTGGACGCTCTGGACTGACCCCGGCCCACCCGCTCCCAACCCTGCCCGGCCCCAGCGGTGATCCGTTGGGGCCGGCTGCTGTCCGCAGCAGAGGGAATCCGACCTGCCCTTGACACGGGTTGAACACTCGTATAGCCTGTTGAACACGTGTTCAGGCGTCAGCGGACGAGACTGCGAGGAGGGACCGGTGCCCGAGGAGCTCACTGCCGAGGAACGCATCCTGCAGGCCGCCCTGCGCCGCTTCGCCGTGGACGGCCTGTCCGCCTCTCTGCGACGGGTCGCCAGCGACGCCGGCGTGAGCGCCGGCCTGATCATCCATCACTACGGATCCCGGGAGAAGCTGCTGGCGGCCTGCGACTCCCGGGTCCTGGAGATCACCAGGCGGGAGAAGTCCGGCCTGATGGAAGGCGGCGCCCCGGAGATGCTCCTCCAGCTGGCGCACGCCGAGAAGTACGCCCCCGCGGTCGGATATCTGCTGCGCCGGCTCCAGGCGGGCGGCACGATAGCCACCCAGCTGGTGGATGACTTCGTGACAGATGCCGCCGAATATCTCGAGCAGGGCGTCGAGGCCGGACTCCTGACCCCCAGCCGTGACCCGCAGGCACGTGCCCGGGTGGTGACGGAGATGGCGCTGGGCGCGCTGCTGCTCCAGCTGCCCGGGGAACGGGACGAGCTGGATCTGGCCGAGCTCCCGATCTGGATACGCGACTATGTCGAGCGGATCATGGGGCCCGTCCTGGAGCTGTACACGACACCGCTGCTGGCCGACAGCTCCCTGCTCGATGCCTACCTCGCCCATCGCCCGGACGATCCCGACCCCTGCACCGACCCCGTGAAGGAGACGAGGACATGACCTCCTCCCAGACCATCAGCCCGAAGACGTCCTCCGCCGACCCTGCCATCGTGATCCGGGACCTGACCAAGACCTTCGGGCCCACGCGCGCTCTGGACGGCTTCTCGCTGACCGTGCCCACCGGCCAGGTCACCGGCTTCCTCGGGCCCAACGGCGCGGGGAAATCGACCACCATCCGCATCCTGCTGGGGCTGCTGAAGGCCACCTCCGGGCAGGCGACGGTGCTGGGGATGGATCCGTGGACCCGGTCGGTTCAGATCCACCACCGCCTGGCCTACGTCCCCGGGGACACGAACCTGTGGCCGAACCTGACCGGGGGAGAGGCCATCGACGTGCTCACCCGGGGGGAGAAGGGCAGCGCCCACCGCACCCGTCGCGCCGAGCTGATCGAGCGCTTCGAGCTGGACCCCAGCAAACGCGGCCGCACCTATTCGAAGGGCAACCGGCAGAAGGTCTCGCTGATCGCGGCCCTGTCCCGGGACGTGGACCTGTACATCATGGACGAACCGACCTCGGGTCTGGACCCCCTGATGGAGGCGATATTCACCGATGAGGTCCGGGCCCTGAAGGAACGGGGCCGCACGGTGCTGCTGTCCAGCCACATCCTGGCCGAGGTCGAGAAGCTGTGCGACACCGTCACCATCATCCGTGCCGGACGCGACGTGGAGAGTGGCACCCTCGCCCAGCTGCGCCACCTCACCCGCTCCACGGTCGCCGCGAGCACCGACGCCGATCCCTCTGACCTGGAGACGATGGACGGTGTCCACGACCTCGAGGCCGGCCAGGGCCGGCTGCGTTTCGACGTCGATGACGCGACCGTCCACGACGTGCTGCCCGCGCTGGCCACCATGGGAGCCACCAACCTGACCATCACGCCGCCCTCCCTCGAGGACCTCTTCCTGCGCCACTACGGCGACGACCTCTCCGTCACCGAGGACGAAGCCGCCGCGAACACGGGGGGCGCACGATGACGACCGCGACCAGAGCCGCCCGCAAGGGCCAGCACACCCACCGGGCCGACACCCCCGCCGCCTCGCCTCTCACCGGGCTGGGCTCCCTGATCCGGCTGTACGGTCGCCTCTGCCGGCGGCAGATCATCATCTGGACCCTGGCCATGCTGGTCATGGTGCCCGCCTCGGTGATCGCGATGGACGATGCCTACCCCGACCAGGAAGCCCTGGACGCCCGCGCCATGCTGCTGGACAATCCCTCCGCGGTGATGATGACCGGCCCGGCCTTCGCGCAGGACGACTACACCTTCTGGGCGATGGTCGCCAACGAGCTGATGCTCTACGTCCTGATCGCCGTGGCGATCATGAGCGTGCTGATGATGGTGCGCCTCACCCGGGCCGAGGAGGAGGCCGGGCGGCTCGAGCTGATCCGCTCCCTGCCCACGGGTCGCCTCGCGCCCCCGACCGCCGGGCTGCTCATCGTGGCCACTGCGAACCTGCTGGTCGGGCTCGCCGTGACCGTCGGCGTCCTGGCCGTCGACGGTCCGGCGGTCGGCTCCCTCGCCCTCGGGGCGGCGACCGCTCTGACCGGGATGGTGTTCGCCGCGATCGCCTTGGTCACCGCGCAGCTGACCGAGCATTCCGGCACCGCCTCGGGGCTCGCCCTGGGGGCTCTCGCCCTGGCCTTCATGGTGCGCGGCGTCGGCGACGTGATCGAGCGCCAGGGCTCCTGGCTGTCCTGGTTCTCGCCCTTCGCGTGGGCCCAGCAGACCCGCGTGTACGTGGACCTGCGGTGGTGGCCGCTGACGGTCTCCCTCGCGGTGATCGTGGCCGGCCTGGTGATCGCCGGTGCCCTGTCCCGCCGCCGCGACGTCGGAGCCGGGCTCCGGCCCGCCTCGGCCGGTCCCGAGCAGGCCTCGTCGGTGCTGCTGGCCCCGGGCGGACTGGCCGGCCGACTGGTCACCCCGATGATGCTCGCCTGGGCGATCGGCCTGTCCCTGTTCGCCACCGCCTTCGGAGCGCTCGCCTCCTCCCTGGACGACATGGTCGCGGACATGCCGGCGGTACCGGAGTGGGCCCCGATCGATCTCGATGACCTCACCACCTCCTTCGCGGCCTTCGTCCTGATGATGCTGGCGCTGGGACCGATCGGCCTGGTCGTCGCCGGCGTGCTGCGGCTGAGGACCGAGGAGCAGGAGGGCCGCCTGGCCGGGGCGCTGCTGGCCGGCAGCTCACGCACCCGTATCGCGCTGCTGTGGCTGCTGGTGGTGGCGCTGGAGGCCTTCGTGGTCCAGGTGCTGCTGGGCCTCGGGGTGGGCCTCGGAGTCTGGCAGGCCACGGGCGAGCCCCGGTGGGTGGGGGAGATGACCGCTGCGTCCCTGGCGTACCTGCCTGCGATCGCCCTGTTCGCGGCCCTTGCCCTGGCCCTGTACGGCCTGCGGCTGCGGCTGGCGGGGCTGGCCTGGGCACTGATGCTGTGGACGTCGATCGTCACCCTGCTCGGCGACCTGCTCGGACTGCCCGACTGGGCACGCAGCATCTCGCCGCTGCATCACGTGCCGCTGGCCCCCGACGCCGAGGTGGAGGCCTGGCCCCTGATCGTCATGGGTGTGCTGGCCGTGCTGCTGAGCGTCATCGGTCTGCTCGGCCTGCGTCGGCGCGACATGGTGGCGGGTTGAGGAGACGCACCGGCGGCAGGACGCGCAGAGCACGCTCGGCAGCCTGCCCCAGGGGCCCTCGCAGAACCAGCTCCGCCCTTATTCGATTGACGCCTCCGCCCCCGTCACCGACGCTGGCACGGCACACCCGCTGTCCACCGGAGGGGAGTCGCCGTGCGCACGCTGACCTATCTGATCGCCTCCACCCTCGACGGAGTGATCACAAGCCCCGACAATGACAATCCGGACTTCTTCCTGTTCGACGGGCCCCATGCCGGGCCGCAGCAGCGGGAGTACCCGGAGATGGTCCCGACGCACCTTCGGTCCCTGCTGGGGCTCGAGGACACGCCCAACCGGCACTTCGACACGGTGCTCCAAGGCCGCGGCAGCTACGAGATCGGGCTGACCGCTGGTCACACGAACGCCTACCGGCATCTGCGCAGCATCGTCTTCTCGACCACCATGACGCAGAGCCCCGATCCCTCGGTCGAACTGCGCACCGATCCCCTCCAGACGGTGCGGGAGCTGAAGCAGGAGACCGGCGCCGGGATCTGGCTGTGCGGCGGTGGCCGCCTCGCTGCCACGCTGCGACCGGAGATCGACGAGATCGTCCTCAAGCTGCATCCGATCGTCGCCGGGGACGGCGTGCGCCTGTTCGACGGCCACTTCGCTCCGCAGCAGTACGAGCTGACCGACCACGTCGTCTACGACAACGGGGTCATGACCCTCACCTACGCCCGCTGAGCCGCGGCGACCGAGGTCTAGCTCCGGATCCGTTCCCGCGGGAACGTTCCGGGACGCCTCTCCGCGCGGGGTGCGAGCTGCTGGCGGGCCATGAGGTGCTGGCAGGCGCTGCCAGCCGGTCGCTCAGAAGGGGCCGATCCTGACCTCGGCGCCTTCCAGGTCCTCGTCCCAGACCACCTGGCAGGTGAGACGGGAGGTGGGCTCGCGCTCATCGTCCATCAGGGAGTCCAGGACGTCCGCCTCGTCCTCGTCGATCTCGCCCGCCTGCTCATAGGACTCCGGATCGAGGTAGGAGTGGCAGGTGGAGCAGGAGGCGTTGCCGCCGCAGCTGGCCAGGATCGGGTACTTGTTGCGCACCAGGCATTCCATGAGCGACTCGTCGTCGTCCCATTCGATCCCGGGGGTGGCGACGCCTTCGCGGTCGATGACGGTGATCTCGATGCTGCTCATGCCCCCAGTTCACACCCTTCTGCAGGTTCTGGCCAGTTCCGTTCGCCCAGCAGAAGCCGCAACCGCCCACGACTCCCGCCGAGCGGGCCCCACTCCGCTCGGAAGACGAGCCCCCGGTCACGATATATGCAGGTCGGGGCTCTTTCCGAGAGGGCAGCCCTCAGATGTCGTAGTAGAGCTCGAATTCGTGGGGGTGGGGGCGGAAGCGGAAGGGGTCGATCTCCGTGGTGCGCTTGAGATCGATCCAGGTGGAGATCAGATCCTCGGGGAACACGTCACCTTCGGTGAGGTACTCGTGATCTGCCTCGAGCGCGTCCAGGACGGCGCCGAGCGACTCCGGCAGCTGTTTGATCTCCGCGTGCTCCTCCGGGGGCAGCTCGTAGAGATCCTTGTCGATCGGCTCCGGCGGCTCGATCCGGTTGCGGATGCCGTCGAGGCCGGCCATCAGCTGGGCGGCGAAGGACAGGTACGGGTTGGCCGAGGGATCAGGGGCACGGAACTCCACGCGCTTGGACTTGGCGGACGACCCGGTGACCGGGATGCGGATCGCCGCTGACCGGTTGCGGGCCGAATAGACCATGTTCACCGGCGCCTCGAAGCCGGGCACCAGGCGCTTGAAGGAGTTGACCGTCGGGTTGGTGAAGGCCACCAGGGAGGGGGCGTGCTCGATCAGCCCACCGATGTACCAGCGGGCCAGGTCCGACAGGCCGCCGTAGCCGCGCTCGTCGTAGAACAGCGGCTCGCCGCCCTTCCACAGTGACTGGTGAGTGTGCATCCCCGAGCCGTTGTCGCCGAACAGCGGCTTGGGCATGAAGGTGGCGGTGCGGCCGGCCTCCCACACGGTGTTCTTCACGATGTACTTGAACTTCATGACATCGTCGGCGGCCTGCTGGAGGGTGTTGAAGCGGTAGTTGATCTCCTGCTGACCGGCGGTGCCCACCTCGTGGTGGGCCCGCTCGACCTGGAGCCCGACCTGCTCCAGGACGGTGCAGATCTCGTCACGCAGATCAGCCATCTGGTCATTGGGCGGGGTGGGGAAGTAGCCGCCCTTCAGCCGGGTCTTGTAGCCCTGGTTCCCGCCGAACTCGGACTCGTCACGGTCGGTGTTCCACACCGCCTCGTCGGAATCGATCGAGTAGAAGCCGGAGTTGACCGACGTCTTGAAGCGCACGTCGTCGAAGATGTAGAACTCGGCCTCGGCGGCGAAGAAGGCGGTGTCGGCGATACCGGTCGACTTCAGGTACTCCTCGGCGCGCGCGGCCACCGTGCGCGGGTCGCGCGAGTAGGGCTCGTCGGTGAAGGGGTCGACGATGGAGAAGTTCAGGATCAGCGTCTTGCGCTCGCGGAACGGGTCGATGTAGGCGGTCTCCAGGTCCGGGATCAGCTTCATGTCGGACTCGTGGATGGCTTGGAAGCCGCGGATGGACGAGCCGTCGAAAAGCTGGCCGGTGGCGATCGCGTCCTCGTCGAAGGTGCTGGCCGGGACGTTGAAGTGCTGCATCACGCCGAGGAGATCGCAGAACCGGATGTCGATGAACTCGACCCCCTCCTCGTCGATGTACGTGACGACCTCGCTGGGATTGTTGAACACATCTCCTCCATCCGCACCTGCGGTGCGTGTTGTCCGCTCGGTCCCGGTGCCCGCCCGTCGCGGGCCGCTCGGCCCCGGGTGGGTCAAGCTTATGCGCCGAGACCGTGCGCTCAGCACGGCCAGCCAGGATCCGGTCTGCTCGCCGGTGGCCGCTCTGCCCCGGTCCGGTGCGCGGCGGGCTCGCGGAAGGGCGTTCTGCGGCGGCGCAGGAAGCTGCCAGGGGTGTCCAGGCCCACCGGATAGGATCCGGATGTGATCGATCGCAAGGACCTGGGCTCGTGGATGGAGGGGGCTCCCGGTGACCCCGGATACGTGCGAGGCAGCGCTCTCGGTCTGCCCGCCGACGGCCCCGGGGCGGTCGCGCCGATCTGGCGCCGGCTGCTGACCCTGATCGTGGACTGGGCGCTGTCCGTCGGCATCGCGATGCTGCTGTTCAATTACCACGAACTCGCCGTCCTGGGCACCTTCGTGGTCCTGAACCTGCTGTGCATAAGCCTCTTCGGGGCCACGCCCGGGCAGTTCCTGCTGCGGGTGCGGGTGCTGCCGGTGCGGGGTCGCAGCCCCATGCCCCTGCGCGCCCTGGTCCGCACCGTCCTGATCCTGCTGATCATCCCGTCCGTGGTGTGGAACCGTGATGCGCAGCCCCTCCAGGACGTGGTCGCCGGCACTGCCGTGGTGCAGGTCTGAGGCCTCGCCGCTGATCCTGGCCTCTCACGCGCCCCGCCGGACGGCCGGAAGGGAACGGCGGGGGAGTCGCGCCGCTTTCAAACCCGGTGCCCGGCAGGAAGACGGCCCGGACCCGCTCCTCAGGAACGGGGCCGGGCCGTCCGCGGCCGGCTGTCAGCGGCCGCGCATGGCCTTGCGGTTGGGGCGGGCACGCATCGGGTCCACGCCCTTGGGGATCGACTGCCGGATGGAACGCTGCAGCGCCGTCATGCGCTTGTTGACCTGGGAGGACTCGGCCTTGGTGAGGACCTTCTTCATCCGCTGCATGTAGGTGGGCAGCTTGTGCAGCGGCACCTGGCCCTGCTCGGTGTCGTCGCCCACCACGATCTGATGGACCGGCACCCCATCGTGCTGCAGCACGCGCCGGATGTTGCGGCGCTCCTTCTCCAGCAGTTTCATGGACACGGCGGAGGAGTCCTCGGCCACGATCGCGATCCCCGCCCGCCCGGCGGCCCGGAAGACCATCTTCTGACTGCGCGGATCGATCTGGACGGGCTCCTCCTCGATGTTCCAGCCCCGGCGGATGGACTGCATCGCCGCCAGCGCCGCCCCGGGCTGGCCCTTGATACGCGAGAACGCGGCCCGCTCGGCCTTACGGGCCAGGATCAGCATCGCCACCAGCAGGCCCACGGCCAGGCCCAGGAAGATGCCGTACCAGACATTTTTGAAGATCAGCCAGCTGACTCCGATGCCGACCACGATCGATCCGAGCATCGCCGCGATCATCAGCGGCGCGGTGGCCTTGTCGATCTCCTGGGTGTACTTGAACACCTCGATCATCTGCTTGAAGCGGCCGGGCTGCTTGGTGCCGTCGGCGTTCTTCTTCCCGCGCTTCTTCTCCTGCGCGGCGGGCTTGGTCTCGCTCTTGCGGGCCATGGTGGGTGGGGTCCTCTCGGGGGTCGCGAGCGTCAGCAGCTCACGGAGTTCTGGCGGGCGACGACGCTCGCGGCTTCCTGGCGGGCGGGCTGGTCCTGGTCGAGGTGGCGCAGGTTCGCGGGGATCTCGCGGCCCAGCTTCCGCATGGCCTGCGCCCAGAGCTTCCCGGCACGGTAGGAGGAGCGGACCATCGGTCCGGCCATGGTGGCCAGGAAGCCCATCTCCTCGGCGATCCGGGACAGCTCGAGGAACTCCTCGGGCTTCACCCAGCGATCGATGGGGTGGTGCAGCTTAGAGGGCCGCAGGTACTGGGTGATGGTGATGATGTCGCAGCCGGAATCGCGCAGCCGCTGGAGGGAGTCGATGATCTCCTCGGTGGTCTCTCCCATCCCCAGGATCAGGTTCGACTTGGTGATCATCCCGGCGTCCTTGCCCATGGAGATGACGTCCAGCGACCGCTCGTAACGGAACGCCGGGCGGATCTGCTTGAAGATCCGCGGGACCGTCTCCAGGTTGTGGGCGAACACCTCGGGGCGGGCCTGGAACACCTTCTCAAGGTGCTCCCCGTTGCCCTTGATGTCATCGATGAGCAGCTCGACCCCGGTGCCGGGGTTCATCGCGTGGATCTGTTCACAGGTGCGGGCGAACAGGCCGGCCGCACCGTCGGGCAGATCATCGCGGGCCACCCCGGTGATGGTGGAGTAGCGCAGCCCCATCTCCTTGACCGAACGGGCGACCTTGAACGGCTCCATCGGGTCGACCGCCATCGGCTTGCCGGTGGCGATGTTGCAGAAGTCGCAGCGGCGCGTGCAGGTGTCCCCGCCGATGAGGAAGGTGGCCTCGCGATCCTCCCAGCACTCGAAGATGTTGGGACAGCCCGCTTCCTCGCACACGGTGTGCAGCCCCTGGCTGTGCACCCGCTTCTTCATCGCGCTGTATTCGGGGCCCATCACCGCACGGGTCTTGATCCACTCGGGCTTGCGCTCGATGGGGACCTCGGCGTTGCGCTGTTCGACGCGCAGCAGGCGTCGGCCTTCGGGAGCGATCGTCACCCTCATGCCTCCTAGCATTCGACGGTCCTGGAAGTCTATCGACCCTGCTGGTGCACGGGGATGTCAGCCGGCGCGGCGGCGGGTGCGCTCGGACACCAGCTCGGTCAGCGCCTGCTCGGCGAGGTCGCACACGTCTGCGACCGCGATCCTGCGTCCGGCCTCACGGCTGAGCGTGGTCACCTCGGCGTCGTCGATCCCGCAGGGGATCACATTGTTCACCCAGCTCAGGTCATTGTCGCAGTTCAGGGCGAACCCGTGCATCGTCGCCCGTTTGGACACCCGCATCCCGATCGCGCACACCTTCCGGGCCACCTCGTCCTCGGGGGCGATCCAGACGCCGGAGCGGCCCTCGATGGCGACGGTGTCGACACCGAGCGCCGCGCACACCTCGATGATGGTGTTCTCCAGGGCGCGCACGAAGCCGACCACGTCGATGGGGACCGGCAGACGCACGATCGGGTACCCCACCAGCTGCTGCGGTCCGTGCCAGGTGATCTTGCCGCCGCGATCGATGTCGATCACCGCGGCGCCGTCCCTGGGGCGTTCCTCCGGGGCGGTGAGCTTCCCGGCCGTGTAGACCGGCAGATGTTCGAGCAGCAGCAGCGTGTCGGGACGGTCACCCGCGACGACCTCGGCGTGGATCGCCCGCTGCAGGTCCCAGGCCGCCTGGTAGTCCACCGGCCCCGGGGGCAGCCCGAACTCCTCGTGACGATCCCCTCCGGGGAGAGGTTCGCTGAAGCCGAGGCGGATCACATCGAGCATCGGCCCAGGCTACTCCGCGGCTGCCACCAGTGCGTTGTGGACGAGCGGCTGTGGCCGGGGGAGTGCTGGGGTTCACTCTCGGGCATGGACGACTTCGACGGGGAGCGTTTCGCGCGCGGTGGCCAGTCCCTCGCCGCGGCCTCCGCACGCCCGGGGCGCAGAGCGGGCCGGCGATCTGCCCGCGGCCGCGGTGAGGTGCCTACGAGCCGGGTGATCCACCGCGACGAGGACCGGGAGGAGCTGCGATGCGCGCAGTCCGGCCACCCTGCGGCGATCCGGGTCAGGGCGCTCAGCGAGGCAGGCCGGGATCAGCTCCGGCGTGAGGTGCAGCTGCTGGCGACCCTCGAGGTCGGCGGGATCGGGGCGGCACCCGCGGTGCTGGAGGTCGAGGACGAGGGGTATGTGCGCGAGGGTGCCGCACCGCTGCGGGGCAGGCGGGGCAGGCGCAGCGCCGAGGACGCCACCCCGGGCACCTCCGAGCGCCAGGGGCAGGCCCGCGCCCGTGAGAGCCTCGAGGCTCTGATCGATGCTCTCCACGAGCGGGGCTGGGTGCTGGGCGCACCGCTCGGCGAGGGGGCGGGCATCCGGACCGACGGCAGTGTGACCGTGCTGGACCTGTCCGGGCTGCGGCCGCATGAGGCCACCGGTGCTCGGCTCGAAGATCGGCGGTGGGTGGACTCGGTGCTGCGTGATGAGGGTCGCACCCTCCGCCGGCGGATCGATGCGCGGGGCACCCCGCTTCCGTCGGGCCCGTCTTCACCAGCGCTCCCGACCACCGTGGACGAGCCGTCGCCGCACGCCGGTGGGCCGGTAGGAGGTGGCATGCCCGGGCAGCCCGGGGGAACGGTGCCGTCAGGCGACCCCGCTCCGCTCGATGCAGCCGGCCCGGAACCCGACGTCCCGTTCGCGGAGCCGTTCGACGGTTGCGAGCAGGAGGCGCCCTCGCTGCGCCCGCTGCCCGCCCCCATGACCCCGCACCGCGCGACGCCGTCACAGGGCCTGCGAGCGGGCCGGGTCCGGTCCCGCCTGAGAGGCGCCGGGCTGGGGCGGCGCGTGCAGGAGGTGCTCCGTGCCCCTCGGCCGCGCCGGATCGCCCTGCTGAGCGCCGCGGCAGTGCTGATCGCCGGGGGAGCGCTGGGGAGCGGCGCGTGGTGGTTGGTGCCGGAGAGCTCGGCTCCCGCCCCGCCGGCCGGCGCGGCACCGAGCGCCTCGAGCCCGGCGGACGGCAGCACAGGGGCACCGGAGGGGACCGAGCACCCCCGGATCATCGATCCGCTGTCGCTGGCCACGGACCTTGCTCATACCCGCTACGAGTACGTCACCGGGCACGGCACCGATGCCGTCGCCGCGCCGGGCTCGCCCGCCGAGGAGGCCGATGAGCAGGTGCGCCGCGCCTACCAGGGCACGGTGGTCGAGGGCGGTCAGCCCGAGGTGCTCGCCGCTCACGTCGTGGCGGGGCCCACACCGCAGGGGACAGCTCGGCTCGAGGCGGAGATCGTCACCCCGGCCCATACCGTGACCGAATCCGATGGCTCGAGCGCACCTGTAGCAGCGACCGCTGCGGCCACCGTCCAGCTCGAGCTCTCCTGGCGAGACGGCCACTGGCGGGTGAGCGAGTTCCATCCCGGATGAACCGCCGGCGGGACAGGGCCGTCCGGGCCTGCCCGGTTCCGGCCACGTCCGGGTGGGCCTGGTGCCGCCCCACCTCCGGGCGGGCCCGGCCGGTGCGCGGCACCGTCGCCTGCGGCATCACCCGCGGGTCGAGACCTGCACGAGGGGCCCGGCACCGCATGGTGCCGGGCCCCTCGTTCGTGTCGATCAGCGGCTATCGCCGACCGGGTGGCTCACAGGCCGAGATCGGACTCGAAGTCCCCGGCCTCCAGGCGCTTCTTCATGTAGCTGAGGAAGCGGGCGGCGTCGGCACCGTCGATCAGACGGTGGTCGTAGGACAAGAAGATGTACATCATCGACCGGATGGCGATCGAGTCGTCGCCCTCCGCGTTCTGCACCACCGCCGGTCGCTTGGTGATGGTGCCGGTGCCGAGGATGGCCACGTTCGGGTGCGCCACGATCGGGGTGTCGAACAGCGCACCGCCCGACCCGGTGTTGGTGATCGTGAACGTCGCCCCGGACAGATCATCCGGTCCCAGGTCGTTGCTCTTGGCGCGGGAACCGAGGTCCCCGACCTGTCGGGCCAGACCGGCCAGGTTCAGGTCACCGGCGTTCTTGATGACCGGGACCATCAGCCCGCGCTCGGTGTCCGCCGCCATGCCGATGTTCTCGACCGCAGGGTACTTGACCATCTCCCCGTCGATCTCGGCGTTGATCTTCGGGTACATCTTCAGTCCCTCGACCGCGGCCTGGATCAGGAACGGCAGGAAGGTGAGCTTGGCCCCCTCGCGCTGGAGGAAGGCATCCTTCGCCTGGGCGCGCAGCTTGGCGATCCGGGTCATGTCGACCTCGACCGCCGTGGTCAGCTGCGCCTGGGTCTGCAGCGACTCGACCATCCGCTTCGCGGTGATCTTGCGGATGCGGCTCATCTTCTCCTCGGTGCCGCGCAGCGAGGAGACCTCGAGCTCCGGTGCCGCGGGAGCGGCAGGGGCAGCGGCTGCGGCAGGCGCCTGCGGCGCGGCCGCAGCGGACTTCTGCGCGTCGATCGCCTGCTGGACGTCCTGCTTGCGGATCCGACCGCCCAGGCCCGTGCCCGTGACCGAGGACAGGTCGACGCCGGCCTCGGCCGCCATCTTCCGCACCAGCGGGGTCACGTATCCGGAGGACTCAGCGCCGCTGATGGAGTCGGCGGCCTTCGGAGCGGGAGCAGGAGCGGAACGCTCCTGCTTCGGCTCAGCCTTCGGAGCCTCGGGCTTCTTCTCCTCGGCCTTCGGCGTCTCCTCGGCCTTCGGCGCCGGCTTCTCCTCCTCGGCAGCGGGAACGTCCTTGGAGGGCTCCTGCCCGCCGGGTGCCGCGCCGGAGGAGTCCCCGACCACGGCCAGTACGGCGCCCACCTCGGCGTCCTCGTCCTCCTGGACGAGGATCTCGAGGACGGTGCCCGCGACGGGGGAGGGGACCTCGGTGTCGACCTTGTCGGTCGAGACCTCGAGCAGGGGCTCGTCGACGTCTATGGTCTCGCCCACCGACTTGAGCCAGCGGGTGACGGTGCCCTCGGTGACGGACTCGCCCAGTGCGGGCATGGTCACGTCCTGGCCCTCGGCGCCACCGCCGGGCGCCCCGGACGAGGGCGCGGACTCAGCTTCAGCCGGCTCGTCCTCCTCGCCGGCGGGAGCCTCCTCCTCGGAGGCGCTGTCCTCACCGCCGGAGGCCGCGGCCTCCGCGGGCTCCTCGGCGCCGGAGTCCCCGGAGCCGGAATCGTCGGAACCGGAGCCGTCGCCGATGACGACGAGATCGGCGCCGACCTCGGCGTCGTCGTCCTCATCGACCAGGATCTTCTCGATGGTGCCCGCGACGGGGGAGGGGATCTCGGTGTCGACCTTGTCGGTCGAGACCTCGAGCAGGGGCTCGTCGACGTCGATGGTCTCGCCCACCGACTTGAGCCAGCGGGTGACGGTGCCCTCGGTGACGGACTCACCCAGGGCAGGCATTTTCACTGTTTCGGACATAAGGGGTTCTCCTCCTGGTGGCGTCAGGCGTGGGCGTGAAGGGGCTTGCCAGCCAGCGCGAGGGCGGCTTCGCCCATGGCCTCGTGCTGCGAGGGATGGCCGTGGATGAGGGAGGCGACATCCTCGGGGTAGGCCTCCCAGTTGACGATGAGCTGGGCCTCGCCCATGAGCTCGGACATGCGGGCACCGATCATGTGCACGCCGATGATGGCGCCGCCTTTCTCCCGTACCAGCTTGATGAAGCCGGCGGTGCCCAGGATCTGAGACTTGCCGTTACCGCCGAGGTTGTACTCATACGTCTCCACGGCCTCGTCACCGAGCTGTTCCTTGGCCTGCTTCTCGGTCAGGCCCACGGAGCCGACCTGAGGCTCGCAGTAGGTGATGCGCGGGATGCCGGATTCGACGATCGGGGCCGGGTTCTGACCGGCGATGCGCTCGGCGATGAAGATGCCCTGCTGGAAGCTGCGGTGGGCCAGCTGCAGACCGGGGACGATGTCGCCGAGGGCGTAGACACCGGGCAGGTTGGTCTCGAGCGTCTCGGTGTTCGCGAGCACGAAACCGCGATCCATCTCGATCCCCTGCTCCTCGTAGCCGAGGCCCGAGGTGACGGGGCCGCGGCCGACGGCCACCAGCAGGTAGTCGCCCTCGTAGACCGTGCCGTCGGTCAGGGTGACCTTGACGCCGTTCTCGTCCTGCTCGGCCTTCTCGGTGAACACGCCGAGCGAGTAGGTGATGCCGCGCTTCTTGTAGGCGCGCTCAAGCGCCTTGGAGATCGCTTCGTCCTCGTTGGCGGCCAGGTGGGGCAGGCCCTCGACCACGGTGACGGTCTCGGCGCCCAGGGACTTCCAGACCGAGGCGAACTCGACGCCGATGACGCCCCCGCCCAGCACGATCGGGTTCTTGGGCATGGTCTCGAGCTGCAGAGCCGCCTCGGAATCCAGGAAGCGGCCGCCGAGCTCGATGCCTGGCAGGGTCTTGGAGTAGGAGCCCGTGGCCAGCACGATGTTCGCGCCGGTCAGCTCGCGGTTGCCGGACTCGGTCTCGACGGTGACCGTCTTCGGGCCGGTCAGACGGCCGAAACCTTCGATGTAGTCGATCTTGCGGGCCTTGACCAGTCCCTGCACGCCCTTGTGGAGCCGCGAGACGATCTTGTCCTTGAAGGCCAGGACCTTCTCGTAGTCCACGGAGTTCAGAGAGATGTCCAGGCCCAGGGAGGAGCCTTCGGACGGTGCGTCGGCGACCTCGCCGACGTGCAGGAGCGCCTTGGTGGGGATACAGCCGCGGTGCAGGCAGGTGCCACCGAGCTTGTCCTTCTCCACGAGGGCGATCTTCAGGCCGAGCTGGGCGCCGCGCAGCGCGGCCGAATAGCCGCCGCTGCCACCGCCCAGGATCACGACGTCGTACTGGTCAGTGGTTGTATCAGCCACCTGTGTGCTCCCTCGGTGTGTATTCGACTGCGCGGCGCGTGAGGACCGAGGTTCTTCGGCCGGCGCCGCCTGCTCGTCCCATGCTAGGGCACAGGACGCTCCCGACCGGCCCGGATTCGCTGTGACACCGGCGGTGTCCGGTGGCGCAGCGGCTGCGGGCCGGTCGTCGGCGATCTCAGCTCGCGCGGTCCTCGAGGACCTGCAGCACGGTGCGCACGCTCATGCCGGTGGCGCCCTTGCCCATGTAGCCCAGGGGGGCGGAGGCGAAGGAGGGACCGGCGATGTCGATGTGTGCCCATTCGGTCTCACCCACGAACTCGGCCAGGAACACCCCCGCGGTCAGCGCTCCGCCCCACCGCTCGCCGATATTGCGCAGATCGGCCACCCGACCGGTCAGGTCCGCACGCAGCTCGGCGGGGAAGGGCAGCGGCCAGAAGGGCTCCCCGGTGGTGCCGGCGGCCTCCATCACGGTCCGGCGGCCCTGCTCGGTGCCCAGCACGGCGGCGGTGCGCTTGCCGAGCGCGACCATGGCCGCGCCGGTCAGGGTGGCCACGTCCACGACCAGGTCGGGCTCGTCGGCGACCGCGTCGACCAGGGCATCGGCCATCACCATGCGACCCTCGGCGTCGGTGTTGAGCACCTCGACCGTGGTGCCATTGCGCATCGTGACCACGTCACCGGGGCGCTGTGAACCACCGCCGGGCATGTTCTCGGCCAGCGCCAGGTAGCTGGTGACCTTCAGGTCCAGTCCCAGGCGGGCCGCGCCGACGGTCGCGGCCAGCACCGTGGCCGCACCGGTCATGTCCGAGGTCATGTCGTCCATGCCGGCCGCGGGCTTCAGGGAGATGCCGCCGGTGTCGAAGGTGATGCCCTTCCCGACCAGCGACACCGAGGAGCTCGCACCCTCGGGGGCGTATTCGATGCGGATCAGCCGCGGCGGGCGAGCCGAGCCCTGCCCCACGCCGATGATGCCGCCGTAGCCGCCCTCGGCCAGCTGCTTCTCATCCAGCACGGTGACGGTCAGCGGCAGACCCTCCGTGACCTGCTCGGTGCGGCGGGCGAACTCGGCGGGGTAGAGCAGGTTCGGCGGTGTGTTGACCAGGTCACGGGTGATGTCGACCACCTCGGACAGCAGTCCGGCACGCTCGGCCGCGGCCTGGGCGGACGGGTCCTCGGACAGCACGATCAGGGAGGTCAGGGCGGGCTTTGCCTTGTCGGCATCGGACTTGTGGGCGATGAAGGCGTAGGCGCCCAGGGCCGCACCCTCGACCGCGGCGGCCAACTGCTGCTCGCTGCCGCCGGGGAGCGCCATGGCGGCGGTGTCCACGCCGGACAGGGATCGCGTGGCCGCGCCGAAGGCCAGTCGCAGCTCCTCTTCCTCCGCGGCGGTGAGATCCTCCTCACCGATCCCGACCAGCAGCAGTGAGGTGGCCGCGGCCAATCCGTTGGAGGGGATGCGGTGGATGTCGCCACGGCTCGCGGAGGCGTCCAGACCGGCGATGGCCTGGGAGATCTCCGGGGAGCCCGGGACGGTGGCGGGGGCCTCGTCGGCTCCGGGGACCAGGGGGAGGATCAGGACGTCGGCGGCGGCGTCGCGCACGGGTGCATCGGAAACAGTGATCAGGGGCATGGATCTATCGTAGGCCTGGCCCGGACATGATGTCCGCGCTCCGCGGGCCGGCGGTCACCGTCGCCGCCCGTGAACACAGCCACGACCGGACATGAAGGACGGGCGGATCGATGACGGTTCTGAGCATCCTGGTGCAGGTTCTCTGCGGGCTCACCGCGGTGCTGGCCGTCTACTACACCGTCAGGGATCTCAGCGCGGATCTGGTGCTGCTCGGAGGCTGCGCCGCGGTGCTGCTGATCTGGCTGGTCCAGGCGGTCGCTCTGGGGCTGCGGGACCTGGGCGGGACCGCGATGACCGATCCGGTGACCCTGTACGGCTACTTGTTCACCGGCTTGGTGCTGCCCCTGGGGGGAGCCTGGGCAGGGGTGTGGGAGCGCAGCCGCTGGGGCTCGCTCGCCATCGGTGCCGTGGCGCTGACCCTGATGGTCCTCGAGCTGCGTGTGCAGCAGATCTGGCCCGGAGGCTTCGCATGAGCGCCACCACCCCCACCTCGAGCACTGCTCCCTCGCGCGGCGCACGAGGCTTCGAGGCCGTGCTGGTGATCATCTACGGCCTGTTCGCGCTATCGGCCACCGCTCGCAGCCTGGTGCAGATCCTGCGCGGATTCGACGAGGCCCCGGTCGCCTACTCTCTGTCCCTCGTGGCCGCGCTGACCTACATCGCGGTCACCGTCCTGCTGGTCCGGCGTGGGCGCCGTTCGTCCGCGGTCTTCGCCCTGGTGATGGTCGAGCTGGCGGGCGTGCTGGCCGTGGGCACCCTCAGCATCACCGTGCCCTCGCTGTTTCCCGACGCCACCGTCTGGTCGACCTACGGGATCGGTTACGGCTTCGTGCCTCTGGTCCTGCCCGTGGTCGCACTCGGCTACCTGTTGCTCAGCCGGCGTGGCTCCGGGCCCGGCGATGCGGGGGACTCACCGGGACCTCCTGCCGCTCCAGCGCCGTGATGAGCACGTACGGTGACTGCGTGACCACGAACGACGACTCCTCGCGCGGCCTCTACCCCTTGCTGTTGCGGCATGTGCTGCGCCGGCTGGATGCGGAGACTGCGCACCGGCTGGCGGTGCGTGCCCTGCGCGCCGCCCACGGCTTCCCTGGCGGTCCCGCCCTGCTGCGACGGAGCTTCGGTGTCCCCGCACCCCACCGGGACCGGCGTGAGGCGAAGCGGGTGCTGGGCGGTGAGCATCGCAGTCCGCTGGGCATGGCCGCCGGCTTCGACAAGGACGGCGAGGTCCCGCTGGCGCTGCTGGACCTGGGCTTCGGTCATGTCGAGGTCGGCACCGTCACCGCCCACCCCCAGCCGGGCAACCCGCGACCTCGCGCCTTCCGCCTGCTCAGCGACCGGGCCCTGGTCAACCGGATGGGCTTCAACAACCATGGGACCCGCGCGCTGGCCAAGAACTTGGCCAGAGCCCGGCGCACCGAGCGCGGTCAGCGGGCCGTGATCGGGGTGAACATCGGCAAGTCGAAGTCCACGCCGCTCGACGACGCCGCCGAGGACTACCGCTTCTCCGCCCGCGCCCTGGCTCCCTATGCCAGCTACCTGGCCATCAACGTCTCCAGCCCCAACACCCCCGGCCTGCGGGACCTGCAGTCCGTCGAGGTGCTGCGACCTGTGCTCGAAGCCGTCCAGGACGAGGCCTCCCAGGCTCGCCGCCGGCTCCGCCGCGACATACCGGTGCTGGTCAAGATCGCCCCTGACCTGCACGACGATGACATCATCGCGGTCGCCCAGCTGGTCCAGGACGTAGGGCTGGCGGGGATCATCGCCACCAACACCACCATCGCGCGCCCCGAGAGTCTGCACACCGGGCGCCTCGAGATCGAGCGGATCGGCCCCGGGGGCCTGTCCGGGCCGATCCTGGCGGACCGGTCGCTCCAGGTGCTGCGTCTGCTGCGGCGCCACCTGCCGGCCGACGTCACCGTGATCAGCTGCGGGGGTGTGCGCACCGCGCAGGACGTCCGCGATCGGCTGGCGGAAGGCGCGGACCTGGTCCAGGGCTACACCGCTCTGATCTACGAGGGCCCGTCCTGGCCTGGGCGCATCGCCCGCGAGCTCCAGGCCGGCTGAGGGCCGAACTCCGGCACGCCGGGCTGTCAGCGGGCGGGCCTACCCTGGAGGCATGGAGGAGGACCTTTTCTCGCTGGGCGGCGACGCCCCGGTGCCGCGCACCCTGTCCGACCGCAATCGTGACCATCGTGCGCCGCTCGCGGTGCGCATGCGGCCGCGGACCCTCGAGGAGATCGTCGGCCAGTCCTCCGCACTCGAGCCGGGTAGTCCCCTACGCCGCCTGGTCGCCACCGATGACTCCCGCACCGCGCCGTCCTCAGTGATCATGTGGGGCCCTCCCGGGACCGGGAAGACGACCCTGGCCTACGTCGTCGCGCAGTCGGGGGGCCGGGAGTTCGTGGAGATCTCCGCGGTCCTGGCCGGCGTCAAGGAGATCCGCGAGGTCGTCGATCAGGCCCGCTCCCGGCTGCGCACCGTCGGCCGGGAGACGGTGCTGTTCGTCGACGAGGTCCATCGCTTCTCGAAATCCCAGCAGGACGCACTGCTGCCCAGCGTCGAGAACCGCTGGGTCACACTGATCGCCGCGACCACCGAGAACCCCTATTTCTCAGTGATCTCGCCCCTGCTCTCCCGGTCGATCGTGATGACCCTCGAACCGCTGGACCACGATGACCTCTCCACCCTGATCGAGCGGGCGCTGACCGCCGAGCACGGACTGAACGGGGCCGTCACGCTGACCGAGGAGGCCCGCGAGGCGCTGCTGCGCCTGGGCGGGGGAGACGCCCGCAAGATCCTCACCTCCCTCGAGGCGGCGGCCGCCGCTGCCCTGATGAAGGAGTCCGCCGAGATCGACGCGGCCACCCTGGCCCAGGCCGTCAACCGCGCCGCGATCCGCTACGACCGTGCGGGCGATCAGCACTACGACATCACCAGCGCATTCATCAAGTCGATGCGGGGCAGCGACGTCGATGCCGCCCTGCACTACCTGGCCCGCATGATCGAGGCCGGCGAGGATCCCCGCTTCCTGGCCCGCCGCGTGGTGATCGCGGCGAGCGAGGAGGTGGGGATGGCCGACCCCACCGCGCTCCAGGTGGCCGTCGCCGCGATGCAGGCCGTGCAGATGCTGGGCATGCCCGAGGGGCGGCATGCTCTGGCGCAGGCCGTGGTCCACATCGCCACCGCGCCGAAATCCAACGCCGCCTACGCCGCGATGAACTCCGCCCTGGCCGATGTCCGGGACGGCAAGGGAGGCGTGGTCCCGGCCCACCTGCGCGACACCCATTACGCGGGCGCCCAGAAGCTGGGGCACGGCCAGGAATACCGCTACGCGCACGATTCCACCCACGGGGTCGTGCCCCAGCAGTACCCGCCCGATGACCTCGTCGGCGTGGACTACTACCAGCCGCGCACCCACGGTGCGGAGGCCGCCGTGGGCCGGCGCCTGGAGTCGCTGCGCCGCATCGTGCGCGGAGGCTAGGCGTCGGGGGCGACGGCCGCGCGGCCCCACCGGGGCGGGCCTGGGTGAGCGACCCCACAGCGACGTGGGGCCCACCACGGCGCGATGGCGTTGAGGCCCTTGCGCACCTGCGGTACTGTGAACGGCTGAATCCGCGGCTGCAAGACTGGATTCACCACACGCGATAAGAGGTAAACCTCGTGACCAACGTCACCCGTGCGCGCCGTCAGGCGCGTCTGTCTCGAGCCCTCGGGCTCCCCCTGACCCCGAAGTCCACCAAGTACTTCGAGAAGCGCCCGTACCCCCCGGGCGAGCACGGCCGTGCCCGTCGTCGGACCGAGTCCGACTACGCCGTGCGCCTGAAGGAGAAGCAGCGCCTGCGCGCCCAGTACGCCCTGCGCGAGAAGCAGATGTACCGCGCCTACCTGGATGCTCGCAAGGAGTCCGGCCTTACCGGCGAGAGCATGGTCGAGCTGCTGGAGATGCGGCTGGACGCCCTCGTGCTGCGCGCAGGCTTCGCCCGCACCATCCTGCAGTCCCGCCAGGCGGTCAGCCACCGTCACGTGCTGGTCGACGGCAAGCTGGTGGATCGCCCCTCCTTCCGGGTGCTGCCCGGGCAGACCATCCAGATCAAGCCCAAGTCGCAGAGCATGGACCAGTTCCAGATCGCTGCCGAGGGCGGCAACTCCGACGTCTACGCCTCGACCCCGGCGTATATGGACGTCGACCTGGCCGAGCTGAAGGCCAAGCTGGTCTCGCGACCCAAGCGCGCCGAGGTCCCCGTGACCTGCGACGTCCAGATGGTCGTCGAGTACTACGCACGCTGATCTGATCACGCGTTCCTCGAAGGCCCCGGCGGGTACTCCGGTACCCTGACCGGGGCCTTCGTGTCTCCCACCCCGTCACCCCACGGCCGCGGTCCCGTTCCCGGCGTTCCAGGAAGGACACCTCACGTCCATGCGCACCTCCGAGATCCAGCGTCGCTTCCTCGACTTCTTCGCAGCCAAGGAGCACACGGTCGTCCCCAGCGCCTCTCTGGTCTCCTCCGATCCATCGATCATGTTCACGGTGGCCGGCATGGTGCCGTTCATCCCGTACATCGTGGGAACCGAGACGGCCCCGTACCCGCGGGCGGTCAGCGTGCAGAAATGCATCCGCACCAACGACATCGAGAACGTCGGCCGCACCACCCGTCACGGCACGTTCTTCCAGATGGCGGGGAACTTCTCCTTCGGCGACTACTTCAAGGAAGGCGCCATCGACATGTCGTGGCAGCTGCTGACCACACCGCAGGAGGAGGGCGGTTTCGGGCTGGACCCGCAGCGGCTGTGGTTCACGGTGTGGGAGCAGGACGAGGTCTCCTACCAGCACGTCACCGAGGTCATCGGACTGGATCGGCAGAGGGTGGTGCGCCTGCCGTGGGCCGAGAGCGCCTGGGACACCGGTCAGCCCGGACCGGCGGGCTCCACCGGTGAATGGCATTACGACCGCGGCCCCGAGTACGGCCCCGAGGCCCTGACCGGCACCGTGGCCCAGTGGCCGGGCGATCCTCGCAGTGAGGACCGCTACATCGAGATCTGGAACCTGGTCTTCGACGAGTTCCTGCGCGGCCCCGGCACCGGCACGGACTACGCGCTCGTGGGCGAGCTGGAGCAGAAGTCCATCGACACGGGACTGGGCGTCGAGCGCCTCGCGTACATCCTGCAGGGCAGGAACAACATGTACGAGATCGACCAGGTCTACCCGGTCATCGAGGTCACCGAGCAGCTGACCGGCAAGCACTACGCCTCCAGCGATTCGGAGGACGATGTGCACATGCGCATCCTCGCCGATCACGTGCGCAGCGCCATGATGCTGGTGGCCGATGGCGTCCGCCCCGGCAACGAGGGCCGCGGCTACGTGCTGCGCCGGCTGATCCGGCGGGCGGTGCGCTCGGTGCGGTTGCTGGGCCACCACCAGCCCGCGATGCCACAGCTGCTGCCCGCCTCCCAGTCCGTGATGCGCGAGTCCTACCCGGTGCTGGAGAGCGACTTCCAGCGCATCAGCGAGATCATCTACGCCGAGGAGGAGGCCTTCCTCCGCACCCTGGCCACCGGCACCACCATCTTCGACCAGGTCAGCAGCGCGGTGAAGGAGGAGGGCGGCGGGGTGCTGCCGGGTGCCGACGCCTTCCGCCTGCACGACACCTACGGCTTCCCCATCGATCTGACCCTGGAGATGGCCTCCGAGGTCGGCCTGAGCGTCGACGAGGATGGCTTCCGCGCCGCGATGTCCGAGCAGCGGGAGAGAGCCCGGGCCGATGCGGCCGCCAAGAAGTCCGGGCACACCGACACCGCCGTCTACAACCAGGTGCTCGCCTCCTCCGCGCAGCCCACCCGCTTCCTCGGCTACGACGAGTCCACCGTGGGCACCACCATCGGCTCCGTGCTCGTGAACGGGCAGCTGGTCAACTCGGTCGACGCCCCCGCCGAGGTGGAGATCGTGCTCGCCGCGACCCCCTTCTACGCCGAAGCGGGCGGCCAGCTGGCCGATCAGGGCACCATCACCGCCGCCGGCGGGGCGACGGTGCGGGTCGACGACGTCCAGTCCCCGGTCACGGGCCTGACCGTCCATCGCGGTCACCTCCTCGAGGGGACCCTGACCGCCGGGGACGAGGCCGTCGCCACGATCGATATCGAACGCCGCGGCGCCATCGCCCGCGCTCACACGGCCACCCACATGGTCCACCAGTCCTTGCGCGAAGAGCTCGGGGACTCCGCGACCCAGGCCGGTTCGGAGAACTCCCCGGGCCGCATGCGCTTCGACTTCCGCTACGGCCAGGGCGTGCCCCGCTCGGCCCTCGACCAGATCGAGGGGCGCGTCAACACCCTGCTGCAGGAGGAGCTGGAGGTCACCGACCAGCAGATGCCGCTGGACGAGGCGAAGGCGCTCGGCGCCCAAGCCCTGTTCGGCGAGAAATACGGCGACATCGTGCGGGTGGTCTCGATCGGGGGCGACTGGTCACGGGAGCTGTGCGGCGGCACGCACGTGCCCACCACCGGGGCGATCGGCTCGGTGCAGCTGATGGGCGAGTCCTCGATCGGATCCGGGGTGCGGCGCGTGGATGCGCTGGTGGGCCTGTCCGCCTACCGTCAGCAAGCCAGGGAGCGGGCACTGGTCTCCCAGCTCTCCGAGCTGCTCAAGGTCGGTTCTCCCGAGGACCTCCCCGAACGGGTCCGCTCGCTCACCCAGCGGATGAAGGACATGGAGAAGCAGCTGGCCACGATGCGCGGTGCGCAGTTGCGGGCGGAGGCCGGCCGGCTGGTGGAGACCACCCGGGACGTCGCCGGCGTCCGCGTGCTCAGCCACGACGCGGGCGAGGGCGTCGCTGCGGGCGACCTGCGCACCCTGGTCCAGGATCTGCGATCCCGGCTGGGGGAGGACGCCCCGGTCGTGGTCGCGGTGGCCGGTCACGCCGAGGGCCGCGCCAATCTCGTCATCGCCACCAACGCCACCGCCCGCGAGCGTGGTCTCGGCGCCGGCACTCTGCTGCGCACCGGCGTCGAGGCCATGGGCGGCCGCGGCGGCGGGAAGGACGACATGGCACAGGGCGGCGGAGGCGCTCCGGAGGAGATCGGCGCGGCGCTGTCGGCCGTGCGCAGCGCGATCGAGGCGGCCGTCGCGGCATGAGCGAACAGTCCCCACTGCCCCGCCGCCCGCGTCTCGGTGTCGACGTCGGGGACGTCCGGGTGGGCTTGGCACGTAGCGATGCGGATGGCATGATCGCCACGCCCGTGGAGACCGTGGATCGGGATCGAGCCGCCGCACGTATCGTCGCTGAGGCCGGCGATGCCGAGGCGCATGCCATCATGGTCGGACTCCCGCGCTCTCTGAGCGGCGCCGAGGGCCCGGCGGCGGACAAGTCCCGTCGCTTCGCCGGAGAGCTGGTGGAGCTGCTGTCCCGCGAAGGCTCTGATGCCGAGGTCTATCTGCTCGACGAGCGGCTGACCACGGTCTCGGCGCATCGCGCCCTGCATTCCTCGGGACGCAAGGGGCGCACGCATCGCCAGGTCGTCGACCAGGTCGCCGCCGTGATGATCCTCCAGCAGGCGCTGGACATCGAGCGGTCGACGGGGGCGCGCGCCGGCGAGCTGGTCACGGAGACCGAAGCGGCCCAGGACGGTCCGGCGGACGACGAGGAGGACGGATGAGCGACGAGGAGGCCTCGTTCGACGAGATCGCCGCGGAGCAGTCTCCCCAGGACGAGGAGGGCCCGACCCGGCACGGACGCCGCAGGGCCCCCCGGAAGCACTCCGCGCTGCGCGGCGCGCTGCCGGTGCTGCTGGTCGTCCTGGTGCTGGTCGGTGCGACCGTCGGCGGGGTGACCGGATATCGCTGGCTGACCTCCAACGTCAGCGTCGAGTCCGAGGAGACCGACTTCCCGGGTCCCGGCCGGGGCGAGGCCGTGGTGGAGGTGGCCTCGGGTGACACCGGCACGGATATCGCTCGCACGCTCGTCGACGAGGGCGTGATCAAAACGGCCCCGCCGTTCGTGACCATCTTCTCCAACACCCCCGAGGCCTCGAACATCGAGCCCGGCATCTACCGCCTCCAGCAGGAGATGCCCGCCGCGGATGCCCTGCAGATGCTCCTGGACCCTTCCAACCTCACCGGTCATCGCGTGATCGTCCCGGAGGGCCTGCGCGCCGAGCAGATCTGGGAGCTCATGTCCGAGGAGGCCGGGATCCCGGTCGAGGACTTCGAGGAGGCGGCCGTCGACTACACCTCCTTCGGCATCCCCGAGAACGATGCCGACTCCCTCGAGGGCTACCTCTGGCCCGGGCGCTACGACGTTCCCGAGGACGCCACCGCCGAGGACGTCATCGCCATGATGTGGTCGCGGATGGAGGACGAGCTCACCGCGCGCGAGATCCCCGAGGAGGACTGGCACAGCACGCTGACGCTCGCCTCGCTCGCGGAGCTCGAGGTCCGCAACGAGGAGGACTACGGCAAGGTCGTGCGCACGATCCTCAACCGTCTGGCAGGGGCCGGGGAGGCCGATGGCACCTCCATGCCGCTGCAGTTCGACTCCACGGTCCATTACGTCACCGGCAAGAACGCCAGCGTGGGCACCACCGACGCGGAGCGCGCCACGAAGAGCCCCTACAACACGTACCTCCACACCGGGCTGCCCCCCGGTCCGATCGCCTCGCCCGGGGGAGCGAGCCTGGATGCGGTCCAGGAGCCGCCGGCGGGGGACTGGCTGTACTTCGTGACGGTCAACACCGACACCGGGGACACCAAATTCGCCGAGACCTGGGACGAGCACGAGGTCAATGTGCGCGAGTGGCAGGAGTGGGCCGACAGTTGAGCACGAGCACCCCCGCCGCTGAGCGCCGCTTCGCCGTGATCGGCTCCCCGGTCGCCCATTCCCTCTCACCTGTCCTGCACCGGGCCGCCTTCCGGGGGCTCGGCATCCACGACGCCTCCTATGAGCGCTTCGAGGTCGCCGCGGGGCAGCTCGAGACCTTCGTGCGCGAGGGCCCTGGCCGGGAACTGCACGGGATGAGCGTGACCATGCCGGGCAAGCCCGAGGCCTTCGCCCTGGCCGCAGAGACCGATGACGTCTCTGCCCGGCTGGCCATCTCCAACACCCTGATCCGCCGGGCCGACGGTCGCTGGCGGGCGGAGAACCATGACGTGCACGGTATCGCTGCCAGCCTGGGCGATCATGGGGTCCACGCGCCCGTGACCGGCGCCGTGCTGGGATCGGGGGCGACCGCCCTCAGCGCGGTGTCCGCCCTGATCGACCTCGGGGTCTCGCGGATCGCCCTCAGCGCTCGCAGCCCGCACAAGCTCGCTCCGCTGCGTGAGCTCGCCGCGGCGGCCGAGGTGCCCGTCCAGGTGGTCGACTGGGACAGCTCCTGGCAGTTGCTCTCGGCCGACGCGTTGGTCAGCGCCCTGGCCACCGAGGGCGCCGAGCAGGTCGCCGCCCGCTGGACCGATCGTTCGGATCTGCCCCGGCCGGGGGTCTTCCTGGATGTGCTGTACGACCCGTGGCCAGCACCGCTGGCACGCGTGGTCACTGCGCTCGGCGGGGAGGTCGCCGATGGTCTGGAGATGCTCGCGCATCAGGCGGACATGCAGGTCCGGTCCATGCTCGGGGTCGAGTCGGCACCGGTCGGGCAGATGCTCGCCGCGGCGCGGCAGGCCGTCTCCGACCGCTCCTGACCGGCGTCGGCGTCGCTACAGCGGCCCGGATCAGGTTGCGTCACGGGGACGAACGTCCTTGTCCGACAGAGTAAAGCAGTAGTAAAGTCTCGGGCGTGTGCTGACGCACCGTCATCCTTGGCACCCGACCACGAGGAAGTGACCCATGACCCTGCATCATGTGCGGACGAGCGAGGCCTTCGCCTCCCCTCGTATTCGGCAGGCCCACCCGTGATCAGCACTGGCAGCAGGGCGCCGGAACCGGGCCCCATCCCGGTCCCCGCCACCGTGTCCACGCCACTGCTGCGCCGATGCACGGCCCTGGCCGCGCAGGCCCGGGTCGAGTTGCTCACCGAGTCGCATCGCAGCGCCACGACCGAGCTCGACGGGGTGCTCCGGGAGATCGAGACCTGGGCCCCCGAGCAGGTTCAGGCACCGGATACCACCATGGTGGCGTTGGCGGCCGCGGCGCTGCAGGATCTGCGGGAGCGGATGGCACAGGCTCCCACCTCCACGCTCGAAGGTCGCATCAGCCGGGCACTGGACGTGCTGCACGCACTCATGGCCTCCGCTCCGCTGCGCGCCCTGGCGTGATTGTCCCCACGAACCCGCTGGCCCGGACCGGATCGGCTGCGGGCGGGCGTGGGGTGCGTGCTACTCTTTTCCGAGTCGCTTCGACGACCACCTGTCCGGGTGGCGGAATTGGTAGACGCGCTAGCTTGAGGTGCTAGTGCCCGCTTGAGGGCGTGGGGGTTCAAGTCCCCCCTCGGACACTCTGTGATGTCTCAGGACATCGTGAACGGGTGAGCTCAGAACGCTTCTTGCTCCGCAAGCCAAGCATGAGAAACACCATGTCGAACTCGCGGGCCGCTCCTACGGTTCTGCGGACGACTCATAACGGGCATGGTCGTTGCCCGTGAACGGTACTCATCCGCCGTAGAGGGCCACGCCGCTCCGGCCGATTAAGTCCCTGGAAGTGGTGTGTAGCGCCCCTCCAGTGAGGGATCAGGAGACGCCCGCCAGGACAGCTCGATAGATCTCGAGGGCGTCCAGCAGCCGGATGACGTCATCGGCGAGCCGAAGGGGCCATCGGCATCCGAAGAGCCGCCGTACCCGCGGGCGTCGGGCGCGACCACGGTGCGCTCGGGAGCCTCAGGCCGCGCCACCGGCTCACCCAACACCCACGGCCAGGTGCCGGCCGAAGAGATCGATCACCTCGGCGTGGTGGGTCTCGCCATGGGTGTTGACCCCCGCGATGGCGTCGAGCTGCTGATCGGCCACGATGGTCATTGCCGTCCCTTCCGCTGAATCGGTGGGGCAGCACGTACCGTCCGCGCGGGCGGAAAAGAACAGTGGCGGGCTTCTGATTCAAGCTCCTATGAGGTCACAGAAGCCTGTCCGATCGCGTGCGTAGCGATCCCCGAACAGGCCGACAGATAGCAAACAAATAGCAAACAAGACAGCCGAAGTCCCGGTCGCTTCGTGAGTCAGGCCCACTCGAGGAACCACGTCACACCATCATCATGGTCACTCCTGCCGCAGCAGGGCGCGAACGTCGTCAGCGCTGAGTGCGCTGCTGAAGGCCTGCCCGCCGTCGGTCACGGAGCTCAGCAACTGCGCCTTGCGCTCCTGGAGCGCGAGCACCTTCTCCTCGATCGTGTCCTCGGCCACCATCCGGTACACCATCACGCGGCGGGTCTGGCCGATGCGGTGAGCGCGGTCGATGGCCTGGGCTTCGACCGCAGGGTTCCACCACGGATCCATCAGGAACACGTAGTCGGCCTCGGTCAGGGTGAGGCCGAAGCCGCCGGCTTTGAGGCTGATCAGGAAGACCGGGGCGTTTCCGCCGCGGAAGGCTTCGACCGCTCCGCGGCGCTCGCGCGTGGTGCCATCGAGGTAGGAATACTGGATCCCGCGCTCACGCAGCTCCTCGGCGATCCGGGCCAGATGGGAGGTGAACTGGCTGAAGACGATCACGCGATGCTGATCGGCCACCACTTCCTCCAGGCTCGCCAGGAGGGCCCGCAGCTTCGAGGACGGCACCTCACGGTGCTCCTCGGCCACGATCGCGGGGTCCAGCGCCAGCATCCTCAGCAGCGTCAATGACCGGAACACCACGAAACGATTGCTGTCCATGTCCTCGACCAGGCGCAGCAGCTTCTGCCGCTCCCGCTGCAGGATCCGGTCGTAGAGCCGCCGGTGGGCCGGCTCCAACGGGACCCGGACCACCTGCTCCTGCTTCTCGGGCAGATCCGAGGCGACCAGCTCCTTGCTGCGTCGCAGCATGAACGGGCGGATCCGGCGCCGCAGCCGGTCCAGGCGCTCACCGGCGCGGCGGCGTCCGCTGTCGGAGTCGTCGGGCTGTTCGACCGGCTTGACGTACTCCTCCCGGAAGGTGCGGGGGGAAGGGAACAGACCGGGCACGGTCAGGGCCAGCAGCGACCACAGATCGGTCAGCGAGTTCTCCAGCGGGGTGCCGGTGATCGCCAGGCGGAAGCGGGTCCGCAGATTCCGGGCCGCCCGGTGTGCCTTGGTCGCCCGGTTCTTCACGAACTGGGCCTCATCCAGCACCACTCCGTCCCACTCGGGCTCCTGGAACTGCTGGTCATCCAGGCGCAGCACGGTATAGCTGGTGACGACCACGTCAGCGCCGCGCGCGGCCTCGGCCACGCTCTGCCCGCGCCGGGCGGCGGTGGTGTCGAGCACCCGCAGGTCCAGCCCGGGAGCGAAACGCTCCGCCTCGGCCGCCCAGACCGGCAGCACGGATGCCGGGGCGACCACCAGGAAGGGTGGGGCGTCGGGCTCTAAGGACCGAGCGCGAACGATCAGGGCCAGGGTCTGCAGGGTCTTGCCGAGCCCCATGTCATCGGCCAGCACCCCGCCCAGTCGGTGGTCGTACAGCAAGCTCAGCCAGGCGTACCCCTCGTGCTGATAGGGCCGCAGCTCAGCCTCCAGGCCCGTCGGCGGGGCGGGGGAGGGGAGATGCGAGATGCGGCCGAGGGCACCGACGCTCGCGGCCCAGGCCTGCGCCTGCTCGGTGTGCTCGGCGAGGTCCTCGAGCTCCTCCCACAGCGTGACCTGATGGCGGCTGATGCGCTGGACCTCCGGCTCCCACTCGGCCATGGCCTGCCCTTCGGCGATCAGCTCCCGCAAGGCGTCGAAGGTGGGGTGGTCCAGCCGGAAGTAGCTGCGGTCGGGCATCAGCACCGCCTCACGTCCCCTCGACAGCGCCGTGAACACGGCGGCGAAGGAGACGGGGACGTCCCCGAGCGTGATCTCGAACCCGAGGTCGAACCAGTCAGGATCCCGGCGGCCGGGTTCCTCGCGCTGGCGGATCCGCAGCGCCGGGGTCCCGCGCAGCTCGGTGTGGTCGGGGCGGGTGCCGTGCTCGTGGACCGTGAGGTGTTCGAGCGCCTCGAGCCGGGGGAGGGTCTGGTCGATGAAGACGGCGGCCTCGGCATCGACCAGCTCCTGCTGATCCGTGCCGTCCCCGCAGGGCCAGAGCTCGCGCACCGCGGCGAGCACCGCGTCCTCGTGGTTCGCGTCCCGTCCCGGGGCGCCGACCGCCCGGTGCAGGGGCAGGATGCGGGACGGGGCGCTGTAGCGCCAGGACCAGCGCAGCTGGACACCCTGCCCAGGTTTGTGCTCGAGGGACAGCAGCAGCTGCGGGGGCTGCGGGGCGGGGAACTCGACGGAGCCGTCCTGGCTGGTGACGTCGACCACGTCGCGCATCTGCGGGACCAGGTCGGCGAGGAACTCCGGGGCGTCGGCGGCGGGGATGCGCAGCGGCTCGGGGCGCTCCATCAGGGTCTGCACGGTCTCGGGCACGGGCTGGGAGGCCGGCAGCAGCTCGAGGGCCACCGTGGTGGGCCGGGTCCCAGGGACAGCGCGGAAGAAGCCGCCAGGGCCGGTCGGCCGCAGCTCCTCGTGCCTCCTGTCATCGGCCGTCACCTTTGCGGTGACGCGCAGGTCCTCTCCGTCGGCGTGCACGTCGAGGCGCGCGTGAGCCGGCGGGCCCCAGGTGACGGCCTCGACGCTGCCGGCGCCCACCAAGGGGATCCCGGCCCGGTCGAGGTCGCGCAAGAGGGCCCAGCCCTCGGCCGAGGTCAGCTCGTCGAGCCGCAGCCGTTCCCCGGGATCGGAGGCGAAGGGCTGACCGGCACGGTGCAGGCGCACCAGGCGCGTGAGCCACCGGGCCTGCTCCGGCACGAACTCGGAGCCGGCGCTGGAGTACAGGAACCGGTTCCAGCTCAGCCCGCCCTTGATCCAGTTCTCCCGTTTCCCGGCGCGCAGCGGCCTCAGCACGACGGTCAGCGGCACCCCGCTGCCGAGATCCGCGGGAGCGGCTTGCTCTGCGGCGAGATGGGAGTAGCCGTGCCAGCGGCGCACCGGCAGCAGCTCCACCCCGATGGCCAGAGACACCGCGTCGGGGCGCGTCTGGCTGCCGAGCAGGGGAGCGAGGGTGCGGCGCCACTCGGCCTCGGCGGGGCGCGCAGGCGGAAGCTGCCCCGCCGGAGTCCTCGTGTCCTGTGCGGGCCCCGCCCCGCTCAGGGTCGAGCGCATCGCATCCATCGTGGAGCGGTACATCAGCGCCGCCGCGTGCTTGCAGCGGTCCCGCACCGGGCAGGAGCACAGCGACCGCACCGGCAGGAAGCGCCGCACCCCGGCCGGGCCGGGTCCCGCGCCCACCGGGTCGGCGGACCGCAGGGTGATGCGGGTGCGGTAGGGCACGGTGGAGGTCCCGTGGACGGTGCCGCTCAGGGTTCCGGCCGCGTCCTCGTCGCCCTCGTCCTCGTCCCAGGTGAGTCCGGAGATCGACCCGTCCCGGCTGTACGGCCTGGCGCGCTGGGCCGCGGCTGAGCCCACATGTTGGGTGATGTCCTGCTCGCGCACATAGGGCGGGGTGGCGCGAGCGGTCATGGTCGAATGCTGTCACAGCCACCCGAGAGGGCACGACATCCGGGCTAGGATGCGGCCCACGCCCCGGTCGACCGAGGAGGGTCATGTGGCCGCAGCCAGCGATGACGCCATACCTGTGAGCTCGCCCCCGACGCAGCTGGCAGGCGGGGGACGCCCCGGCGCCCGCACCGCGCCGTGGCGCTATGCGATCGGGATGTTCGGCACCTCGGTCCCGATCAACATGATCAAGGGTTCGATCCTGCTGTTCTATGTCGACATCCTGGGTCTGGACGTGCGCGCCTACGGGATCGTGATGGCGATCTATGCGGTCATCGACGCGATCGACAATCCGGTGCTGGGATACCTCTCCGACCGCACCCGCAGCCGCTTCGGCCGCCGCCGTCCGTGGCTGCTGCTGGGAGCCCCCCTGCTAGGGGCGAGCATGATCGCGCTGTTCAGCCCGCCCAGCGGACTCGAGGGGCTCGCACTGGTGCTGTGGTTCGCGGTGTTCGCGATCACCTGCGAACTGTTCGACTCGATGCTCAACGCCAACTACGGGGCGCTGCTGCCGGAGCTGTTCCCGGCCGAGGAGCGGCGCGCGGTCGCCAACGCGCTGCGCCAGGGCTTCCAGCTGATCGCCATGATCGTCTCCCTGGCCATCACCCCGGTGCTGACCACCAGCGTGTTCGGCAGCGAGGAGAGCACCGGCGGATTCACGACCACCGCGGTGCTGTACGCGCTGCTCGCGGTCACGGTGATCACCTTCATGGCCCTCGGGGTGCGGGAGAACCCCCGTCATTCCACGCGGCAGCGGCCTCGGTTCCTGCGGGGGATGGGCCAGATCCTGAGCAACCCTTCGTTCTGGGCGGTCGGGCTGACCGGCGCCTGCTACTCGATCGCACTGGCGATCGCGCTCTCGGGCATCCAGCTGTACGTGCGCTACACCCTCGGGCTCCCGGTCGCCTACTCCTTCTTCCTGCAGGCGGCGGTCATCCTGATCGCCGCCGGGGGACTGGCCCTGTGGTCCCGGATGATCACCCGGATCGGTGCACTGCGCACCTGGCGCATCGCGTTCGTGGTGCTCACGGCCAGTTTCGTGGCGATGTTCTTCGCCACCGGCCTGCTCTCCGCGGTCGCAGCGGGCATCGTGATGGGGATGGGCTGGTCGGGGATGATGGCCACCAACGATCTGGTGGTCGCCCGGGTACTGGACGCCGACGCGGCTCGCACCGGCGAGCACCGCGAGGGGCTGTTCCTGTCCGCTTTCGGGGTGTTCGGCCGGCTCAACGGCGCGGTCACCGGGCTGGCCCTGGCCTCGCTGGGCGTCTTCTTCGGCTACAACTCGGGGGCGGACCCGGGCAGCCGGCCCGATCTCGCCTTCCGCGTGTACCTGTGCGCCTATCCCTTCGCGCTGACGCTGATCGGAGCGATCGCCTCCCGATTCATCACGGTCCCCGCCCCGCAGACTGGCGTGGACACCGCCCCGGGATGCCCACCCCGGGACGGCGCATGAGCCGGCGCCTGGTGATCACGGCCGACGACCTGGGACGTGACGAGGCGACCGACGCCACCATCACCTCTCTCGCGGCCGACGGCCTCATCACCGCCACCAGCCTGATCGTCCTCTCCCCGCACGCCGCAGCCGCCCTCGGTCCGATCCGGGACCTCGGCCTGGATCCGGGGCTGCACGCCACCCTCAGCAGCGAGCAGGGCATCGCACCCTGGCGGCCCCTGAGCGACGCCGCCGGGCTCGCGGCCGACCAGGGAAAGCTGAGCAGCGATCCTCGCCGAGCCCTCGCCACGGCCACGGCGCAGGAGGTGCTCACCGAGCTGGACGCCCAGCTGACCTGGATGCACGACCACGGCGCCCGGCCCCGGGTCCTCGACAACCATGCGGGGACCCTGTACGGGATCCACGGCCGCTCCTTCCTCACCCAGACCCTGCGATGGTGCGCCTTTCACGCACTCGCACTGCGCCTGCCCCGCCACCCGGGGACGCTCCTGGCAGCCGAGCCGCACCTCGCCGCCGCGCACCGGGCCGCAGTGGAGCTCGCCGATCAGCTCGCGGTGCCACTGCCGGCCGCGATCTGCACCAATCGCGCCACCGCCGCCCAGCACGGCCGCTACGAGAACCTGCGCGAGCACATGATCGCCCAGGTGCGCACGCTGCCGCAGGGCACGAGCGAGCTGTTCCTCCACCCTTCCTCCGCGCCGGGCGAGAGGCTCCGAGCCCGGCGGTGGGAGGCGCGGCTGCTGCGCGACCCCCTCTGGCACGAGGCCCTCGCTCAGGAGGTCGACGAGCTGGTGGCAGGATGGCACCCATGAGCACGAGCACCCATCGGCTCCGTCTGGGACTGGAGGACCTCCTCGAGCAGCCGCTGCGCACCGTGCCCGTCGAGATCGCACCCGGTGCGGACAGTCTGGAGGTCCGCCTGCGCTACGACCGCCGGCAGGCCACGGTGGACCTGGGCTGCGAGGGCCCGGCGGGCTGGCGGGGCTGGTCCGGTGGGGCCCGCGACCACTTCGTGATCGCAGCCGGAACCGCCACCCCCGGCTACCTCCCCGGTCCGCTCGAACCCGGGCTGTGGCACGTCCAGCTGGGTCTGCATCAGCTGCCGCTCGAGCCGGTCGACATCCATGTGGAGGTGCTCACCCCGGCGACCACACCGGTCCCGGCCGAGCCCGATCCGCCTCCCGCCGCAGCCACACCTCGGGCGAGCGCGAGGGACCTGCCCGCCCCGGCGGGGCTGCGCTGGTACGCGGGGGACTTCCACGCCCATTCCACCCACTCCGACGGGGAGCAGTCCCTGTCCGAGCTGGCCACCCTCGCCACCGGCAACGGCTTGGACTTCCTGGCCGTGACCGAGCACAACACCATCTCCCACCTCCCTCATCTGCCCCGCGTCGGGGCCCGCCATGACATCACCCTCCTGCCCGGCCAGGAGGTCACCACCCCCACCGGCCACGCCAACGCCATCGGGGACATCGGCTGGGTCGACTTCCGCCGCCGCCCCGACCACTGGCTCGAGCAGGTCGAGGCCGACGGCGGGATCCTCAGCATCAATCATCCGTTGCAGGAGGACCACGCCTGGCAGCACCGGATGCGGCGCCTTCCCCCAGCGCTCGAGCTGTGGCACGTGACCTGGTTCCTCGAGCCCACGGCCACCGCTCCGTGGACGCTGCTGTCGCGCTGGCCGGAGGGGACGATCCTGCTGGGCGGCAGCGACTACCACCACCCCCGGCACGGCTACGTGCCCGGCACCCCGGTCACCTGGGTCGCCGCCGAGGATCGCTCCGCCGAGGCGCTCCTGGAGGGGGTGCGTGCCGGGCGCACCGCGATCACCCGCCTGCCCATCCCGCAGGCCCCGGCGCTGGTGCGCCTGGACGACCAGCTGGTGGCTGTGGACGCAGACGCTGCGGTGCTGCGCGACGTGGCGGGCCGGTCACGGCTGCTGCACGGGGATCGGGTGGTGATCGACGACCGGTGGCAGGGCCCGTACCGACTGGAGGCCCCCGACGGGACACTGCTGGCGATCTCGCCCTGACCCGCCCGCGTGCGAGGATCGGTGCATGGTCCATGTCATCTTCCACGAACCAGCGATCGCGGGGAACACCGGCAACGCGATCCGCCTGGCCGCGGTGACCGGCGTGCAGCTGCACCTGGTCGAACCGCTCGGCTTCGACTTCGGCGACGCGAAGCTGCGCCGCGCCGGTCTGGACTACCACGATCTCGCCGAGCTGCGCATCCACGCCGATATCCAGCAGGCCCTGTCCGCCGTCCCCGAGTCGCGGGTGTTCGCATTCACGGCCCGCTCCGAGCTCACCCTGGACCAGGTCGCCTACCGCCGCGATGACGTCCTGCTGTTCGGCACCGAGCCCACAGGCCTGCCGGAGGAGGTCATGGCCCATCCGCGTATCACCGCCCGGGTGAGGATCCCGATGCGCCCGGCCCGCCGTTCGCTGAACCTGGCCAACGCGGCGTCGGTCGCGGTCTATGAAGCCTGGCGGCAGCTCGGCTACGAGGGGGCGGGGCGATGAACCGCACACCGAAGCTGCCCGCCAGGATCCAGCGCCGCAACGCCCAGTTCCAGCAGTGGCAGGCCCTGCTGACCAATCGCCGCAAACGCAGCCGCAGCGGTCAGATGCTGATCCAGGGGGTGCGGCCGCTGTCGCAGGCGCTCGAGCACGGGGTGGAGCTGATCGCTCTGCTGGCCGATGACCGCCCGCAGCGCTCCCGCTGGGCCCGAGACATCCTGGAGCGGGCCCCCGCGCCGATCGTCGAGCTGCCGGGCGAGCTGCTGGCCGAGCTCGGTCAGCGGGACGAGGGGCCCCCGGAGCTGCTCGGGGTTGCCGCCCTGCCCGGTGATGACCTCGCCCGCCTCGACCGGCTGCTGCGGTCGGCTCCGTCCGCCGGTGATCGCCGCGGCCCACTGGTGGTCTTCGACCGGCCCCGGACTCCCGGCAACATCGGTTCCCTGGCCCGGTCCGTCGATGCCCTCGGGGGAGTGGGCCTGGTGATCACCGGCCACGCCGCCGATCCCTGGGATCCGGCATCGATCCGCTCCAGCACCGGGTCGGTCTTCGCCGTGCCCGTGCTGCGCTGCGCCTCTCACCTCGAGGTGACGGAGCGGCTGGCCGCCCGGGCCGCGGCCGGGCAGCGGTGGACCGTGGTAGGCCTGGACGAGGCCGGGGGCCGGCAGCTGTCCGAGACCGCGCTGAGCGGCCAGGTGGTGCTGGTGGTCGGCAACGAGACCGTCGGGATGAGCGCCGGGTGGCGGGAGTCCTGCGACCAGACGGCGGAGATCCCCATGGGAGGCAGCGCCTCCTCGCTGAACGCCTCGGTCGCCGGCTCGATCGCCCTGTACGAGGCGCGTCGCCAGCGCGGCTGACCCTCATCCCGTCCCCAGGGCGCGTGCCACCAATGGCCCGCCCAGAACCCCGAGCAGCGGCCCGGCCAGCAGCACCGGGCCGAAGGCGAACCTCTGCCCGGGACGCCGGCTGATCATGAGCACGACGACCCCGACGACTCCGCCGAGCACGGCGATTCCCAGCAGGGAGGCCAGCAGCACCTCGCCGCCGAGCGCCGCCGAGGTCGCCACCACCACGGGCACCGTCTTCGCATCGCCCATCCCCAGCACGGACGGGGCCAGCAGGGCCACCAGGACGGCTCCCATGCCGATCACCACGGCGAGCACGGCGGCGCTGCGCATCGTGGGCCGCAGAGCGGGCTGGAGCAGCGCGATCAGGGCCAGGACCACCGCCACCAGAACGGTCAGCGTCGCCACCCATCGATTGGGGAGCCGGTGTTCCCGCACGTCGACCCAGGCCAGCACCGAGGCCGGAGGCACGTACGCCGCAGCCAGTGCGAGCAGGGGCAGGAGAGGCAGCGCGATCACCCGCACATTCCAGCAGATCCCTCGGCGCTCGGCCGCCGGGGGCGCGAGGTTGTGGACAAGCGGCGCGGATCGCCGCCGCGGGGGTCAGATCTGCGGCGGCTGCCCCAGGGTCGAGCGGACCCGGATGATCCGCCGGCGCATCCACATCTTCTTGGCCCCGCTGACGTAGATCCGGGTGCGGGCCAGCTCCCAGCGGCCGTACTCGGACTCCTCGGTCAGCGAGGCACGCACGGAGGAGACGGAGGTGTTTCGCGGGACCGTGATGATCTGGAACTCG
Source organism: Candidatus Brachybacterium merdavium (assembly GCA_019118275.1). Classification (GTDB taxonomy): domain Bacteria; phylum Actinomycetota; class Actinomycetes; order Actinomycetales; family Dermabacteraceae; genus Brachybacterium; species Brachybacterium merdavium. The sequence goes on from DWZH01000038.1 coordinate 74,506, forward strand.
TAGTCCTCTGCACGCCTGCCCCTCTCCAGCGGCAGGTCCCGCATCCCCCGGGGATCTCGCACGTGGACCATGGTGCCGGGCGGGGTGCTGTGGGCTGGTGGCAAAGTCGTCTCCAGTGCTCGTGGGACCAGGCTGCCTGCCCGGTGCTGTCGATCCCGGGCACGCGGCTTCTTCGTGACCTTCTGACTGTCCATTCTGCCGTTCGACGGGGTACCGTCCAAGCATGAACACGGATCCTCGTTCTGCTCTCGCTGCGCTGATCACCGCCCTGGAACGTCACTACGAAGCCGCCGCCGCTTCCCGCGACGACGACGATCCCGCTCTCGATGCCGCCACGGACCAGCTGGCGACGGCGTTCGATGCCTACGACGATGCGCTCTTCGATGCTTTCGACATCGCGACCCCTCTCATCGTCTTCGACGAGGATGACGACGACGATGATGAGGACTTCGACGATCTCGATGACCTCGACGACTTCGACGACGACGAGGACTACGACGACGATGACGTTGATGACGAGGACGACGACTCCGGGGGTCGCTGACCCGCACCGGTGAGCCTGCAGCAGACCTGCACGTCATCTTCACCACCACGCCCCACGCGGCGCCCGGCCCAGCGCCGGGCGCCGCGTACTGTGTCCTGGTCCCGTGGTCCGCGGGCTCCGTGCCGTCGTCCGTCCTGCGCTGACCGCGCCCGTCTTCCCGAGGAGAGTCCGTGTCCTTCATCGAGGCCGTCATCCTGGGCCTGGTCCAGGCCCTGACCGAGTTCCTGCCGGTCTCCTCCAGTGCCCACGTGCGCGTCGCGGGAGAGCTGCTGATGCCCGGCCAGGAGCCCGGGGCCGCCTTCACCGCGATCATCCAGCTGGGCACCGAGACCGCGGTGCTGATCTACTTCTGGAACGACATCACCCGCATCATCGGCAAGTGGTTCAGGGCCCTCGCCGGGAAAGTGGCGCACTCGGACCCGGATGTGAGGATGGGCTGGCTGGTGATCATCGGCTCGATCCCCATCGGCGTGCTGGGACTGCTGTTCGAGGAGCAGATCGACCACGGATTGCGCAACCTCTACATCACGGCGATCATGCTGATCGCCTTCGGTGTGCTGCTGGGCCTCGCCGACCGGATCGGCACCCAGCGCAAAGATCTCACGCAGCTCACCGTGCGGGACGGCATCCTGTTCGGCTTCGCCCAGGCGCTGGCCCTGATCCCGGGGGTCTCCCGCTCCGGGGGCACCATCACCGCCGGTCTGCTGCTGGGCTACAGCCGCAAGTCCGCCGCCCGCTACGCCTTCCTGCTCGCGGTCCCGGCCGTGTTCGCCTCCGGCCTGTACAAGGCAGCCAAGGAGGTCCCGGCGCTGCTGTCCGCCGACGGCCGGGCCGCGGCGGCGGCCGCGGGGGAGCCGTCCCTGCTGGCGATCATCGTCGCGACTTTGGTGTCCTTCGCCCTCGGCTACATGGTGATCGTCTGGTTCATGCGCCTGATCGAGACCCGCACCTACCTGGTCTTCGTGGTGTACCGGGTCATCGCCGGGCTGGTGCTGCTGGGCCTGCTGATGGGTGGTGTGATCGACCCTCTGGCCGGCACCTGAGGTCCGGTTCGGCCCGTATGATCGGATGGTGCGTTCCTGGACCTCACCTTCGCTCTCCCCCTTGCCCGCCTCCGGTCTGCCGCTGCGCCTGCACGACACGCGCACGGGCCGAGTGGCCCCGGTGACCCCGCTGACGCCGGGCACCGCCCGGCTGTATGTCTGCGGGATCACCCCGTACGACGCCACCCACCTCGGGCACGCCAACACCTACCACGCCGCGGACCTGATGCACCGCGCGCTGCGGGACACCGGACTCGAGGTCGAGGTCGCCCAGAACATCACCGACGTCGACGACCCGTTGTTCGAGCGTGCCCGGCGCGACGGGATCGACTGGGAGGAGCTGGCCACCTCCCAGGTCGAGCTGTTCACCGAGGACATGGCCGCCCTGCGGATCATCGCCCCGCAGACCTACCGCTCCGTGAGCGAGGCGATCGACTCCATCATCTCGGTCGTCCAGAAGCTGCATCAGCGCGGCCGCGCCTACCCCGTCCAGGCCGCTGACGCCGCCGGCCCCGACTGGTACCTCGATCTGGGGATGGACGGGGCCCTGGGCGACGTCTCCGGCTACAGCGAACAGCAGATGATGGAGGTCTTCGCCGAGCGCGGCGGGGATCCCGAGCGCGAGGGCAAACGGGGCGTGTTCGACCCCCTGCTGTGGAGCGCCGAGCGCGAGGGCGAACCGGCCTGGGACGCCGGTGCACTGGGCCGCGGGCGCCCCGGGTGGCACGTGGAGTGCGTGTGCATCGCGGGCGACGCCCTCGGCCTGCCCTTCGACATCCAGACCGGCGGCAGCGACCTGATCTTCCCCCATCACGACCTGTCCGCCGCGCACGCAGTGGGCCTGGGCCGCGGCTTCGCCACGGTGTACAACCACGCCGGGATGGTCGCCCATGAGGGCGAAAAGATGAGCAAGTCCCTGGGCAACCTCGTCTTCGTCCACCGTCTGGTGCGCGACGGTCTGGACCCGATGATCATCCGCCTGGTGCTGATGGCCCACCACTACCGCGCCGACTGGGAATGGTCCGAGGCCGAGCTGGATCGGGCCGCCGAGCGCCTGCGCGCCTACCGCTCCGCCGCAGCACGCGGAGGGCACCACCCCGCCACCGTCGAGGCGCTGCGCGCCGCCCTGCGCCAGGATCTGGACACCCCTGCCGCTCTGGAGACCCTGGACGCCTGGGCCTCGGGCCGCGGCGGCCAGGACCCCGTGCGCACCCCGGACGCCGCGGCGCCCGGCGATGTGGCCGCGGCCGTCGACGCCCTGTTCGGCATCGACCTGTCCTGACGGGCGGGTCCGAGCAGCACCGGGGAGTCATGAGCCCCGCCTGGGGCCGACGGCCAGGTTCGCGGCCCGCCCGGGGAGGGCGCGGAACAGCCCTCAGTCGCTGTCCCGACGGCGCCGCAGGAACTGCTCGAACTCCTTGGCGATCGCGTCGCCGCTGGCCTCGGGGAGCTCCGAGGCGTCCTGAGCCCGCTCCAGGCGCCGCACGTATTCGGCGACGTCCTCGTCCGTGCGGGCCAGCTCATCCACGCCCCGCTCCCAGGCCTCGGCCTCCTCGACCAGCTCCTCGACGGGGATCGGTGCACTGATCTGGTCCTGGATCTCCCGCAGCAGACCCAGGACTGCCTTCGGGGACGCGTTCTGGGAGACGTAGTGGGGCACCTGCACCCACACATTGGTGGTGCGCAGACCGGCCGCCGCCAGCCGGCGGGAGAGGATCGTGGGTACCCCGATCGGTCCCGAGTACAGCTCGGCGTCATCCACCGGCTGCGCGGCCCCGGGCTCGATCCGGGCGGATACCGGGAGCGGACGCGAATGCGGGGAGTCCGCCAGCAGCGCTCCCAGGGACATCACCGAGCTGACGTCCAGGGCCTGCAGCTGCTCGAGGACCTCATCGCAGAAGCGCTTCCAGTGCACGGAGGGCTCGGGACCCAGCACGGTCACGATCTGCGGGCCGCGCGGCGGCTCGACGATGCGCAGCTCGGTGTCCGGCCAGTCGATCACGCGCAGCCCGGCCTCCGTGGTGCTGATCTCGGGGCGGTTGACCTGGAAATCGATGTAGTCCTCGGCGTCGACCGCCCCGGCGGGGCGAGAGGGCCACACCTCATGCAGGTGCTCGATCACCCCGGTCGCGGCCTCTCCCGCATCATTCCATCCGCTGAACGCGGTGATGGCGATTCGACTCATCCGACCATCATAGGCACCGGTCAGGCTGTGCATGCTCCCCGCAGGGAGGGGCGCTATCCTCAGCCTGCCCGTTCTCTCGTCGCCACCCGCCGCTAGGAGTCCGTCCTGAAGACCCCCACGCTGCGCATCGGTGCGCTGCCACCGCTGAAGATCAGCCCCGGCACTCTGGTGACGCTGGCGATCCTGGCGGTGATCCTGTATCCAGCCCTCGCCGCGCCCGCCCACCGCGACCCCTCGACCGCCGTCGCCCTGGCCCTGGCCATCGCCGTTTTCCTGATCGTCTCGGTGCTGGTCCACGAGATCTCCCACGCCCTGAGCGCGAAAGCCTTCGGAGGGCATGTCGACCACATCGCCCTGACCCTGTGGGGCGGCCACACCCAGTACCGTCCCCAGAGGTCCTCGGCGCTGGCCTCCGTGACCATCTCCCTGGCCGGGCCCGCCAGCAACCTGCTGCTGGCAGCAGTCGCCACCGGGATGGGGGCTCTGTCCGATCTCGCCTCCGAGCCGGGCCTGTTCTGGTGGTTCTCCGCGCGCCTGAACCTGGTGCTGGCTGTGTTCAACCTGCTGCCGGGCCTTCCGATGGACGGAGGCCGTGCGCTCGAGTCGATCCTGGGAGCGCTCACCGGCGACCGGCGGCTGGGTACCCGGATCACTGCCTGGATCGGGAGGGCTATCGCGGTGGCGGTGGTGGCCTGGCCCCTGGTGCTCATGGCCCGGTCCTCCGAGCTCGACACTCTCCTGCTGCTGACCCTGCTGTGGGCGCTGATGATCGCGGGCATGCTGTGGCAGGGAGCCTCCCGGGCGCTGGAGGCCGCCGACCTCCAGCACCGCATCGACGGGCTCGACGCCGCCGCGCTCGCGCAGCCGGTGCGCCTCGTCGCCCCCACCCACCCCCTGGGCGAGCTCGGGGACGGGCCGGAGCTCGACCGGGTGCTGATCCTGGAGCCGCCCGCCCGGGCAGCCTCGCATCCCGCCGACCTCGTCGGCCGCGCCCACCGGATCCACCCGGAGGCCGCTCGCGCTGTCCCGGCCGATCGGCGCGGCACCACCCCCGCCAGCGCGGTCGCCGGACCGATCGGGGAGGTCGGGACGCTGCCGGCGGCCCTGCGCGGCGATGACCTGATCACGGCGATGCTCTCGCGGCCCCGCCCGGCCTACCTGGTCCGGGGCCAGGACGGGCAGGTGCTGGGTGTGATCATGAGCGCAGACGTCAACGCGCTCCTGCGCGGACGGTGAACGCCCTCGAGCCCGTCTCACCGATCGTCATATGCTGGAACGCATGACAGATCAGCCGAGAGCAACCCGCCGTGGCCTTGACCGCACCGGCCCCTTCGCGCTCGGCGACAAGGTCCAGCTGGCCGACACCAAGAACCGCCTGCACACCATCACCCTGAAGGACGGCGGCGAGTTCCACACTCACCGCGGGGTGCTGCGCCACCAGCAGCTGATCGGCGCCGAGGACGGTGTGGTGGTCGAGGACAACCACGGCACCCGGTATCAGGCGCTGCGCCCGTTGTACTCCGACTACATGCTGTCCATGCCGCGCGGAGCGGCGATCATCTACCCCAAGGACGCCGCCCAGATCCTGATGTGGGCCGACATCTTCCCCGGGGCGCGGGTCCTGGAGGCCGGGGTCGGCTCCGGGGGCCTGACCACCGCCCTGCTGAGGGCCGTCGGCCCGGACGGCAGCGTCCACTCCATCGAGCGCCGCGAGGACTTCGCCGAGGTGGCCCGGGAGAACGTGGAGACCTACTTCGGGGCCGAGCATCCCGCCTGGGACCTGAGCGTCGGCGACTTCCAGGACGTCGCCCCCGGTCTGGCGGCCACCGGTCCCGCCGCGGACCGGGTGGTCCTGGACATGCTCGCCCCCTGGGAGTGCATCGAGGCGGCCGGCCAGGTGCTGGTCTCCGGCGGCGTGTTCCTGGCCTATGTGGCTACGGTCACCCAGCTCTCGCGCACCGCCGAGGCTCTGCGGGATCATGGGGAGTTCACCGAGCCCTACGCCTGGGAGTCCTTCGTGCGTCCATGGCACCTGGAGGGGCTGGCGGTGCGACCCGAGCACCGCATGAACGCCCACACCGGCTTCCTGATCACCAGCCGCCGTGCCGCCCACGGAACCACCGCCCTGACCCGGGCCACCCGCCCGGCACCCGGCTCCCGGGACGCCGCGGAGCTCGGGCACCCGGACAACGACGGCTTCGGCGGCACGGACACCGACTGGGAGCCGGAGGATCTCGGGGAGCGGCCGGTCACGCCGCGCAAGATCAAGCGCGCCCTGCGCGACATCCGGCAGGGACGCGACCGCTGACGTGACCGGGGAAGGAGCCTGACGATGAAGACCTATGCGGAGATGTCGGCCGAACTCGAGCAGTTGGCCGCCCACAACGACCGCCTGACCGCCGGCCTGCGCGCCGCGCGCGCCCAGATCGTCGACCTCAAGGGCGATCTGCAGCGGGTGGGCGATCCGCCCAACTCCTATGCCACCTTCCTGCGGCGCGCGGAGGGCACCACGGTCGACGTCCTGCACAACGGACGCAGACTGCGCGTGGCGACCTCCGCCGAGATCGACCTGGACGAGCTCGAGCCCGGAACCGAGCTGCGACTGAACGAGGCGCTGGCCGCGGTCGAGGCGGTCCCGCCCGGCGACGCCGGCAACGTCGTGGTGGTGGTGGAGAGCCTGGCCGACACCCGCGTCCTGGTGAGTGTGGCACCCGACGACGTGCGGGTGCTGCGCCGCGCCGGTGCGCTGCACGACGAGGTGCTCCATCCGGGCGACCACGTGCTGGTCGATCTCAAGGCCCAGCTGGTGCTCGAGCGCATCGACCGCGCCGAGATCACCGACCTGGTGCTCGAGCAGGTCCCGGATATCTCCTTCGACCAGATCGGCGGGCTCACCGAGCAGATCGAGGCGATCCGGGACGCGGTCGAGCTGCCGTTCCTGCAGCAGGACCTCTACCGCGACTACGGTCTGCGGCCGCCCCAGGGCGTGCTGCTGTACGGGCCGCCCGGCTGCGGGAAGACCATGATCGCCAAGGCGGTGGCCCACGAGCTGGTGCTGCGCAGCGCCGAGGTGCGCGGCGTGAGTGTCTCCGAGGCCCTCGAGCACTCCGCGTTCCTGAACGTCAAGGGACCCGAGCTGCTGAACAAGTACGTCGGCGAGACCGAGCGCTCCATCCGCCTGGTCTTCGAGCGGGCCCGGGAGAAGGCCAGCGCCAAGCATCCGGTGGTGATCTTCTTCGACGAGATGGAGGCGCTGTTCCGCACCCGCGGGACCGGGCTGTCCAGCGATGTCGAGACCACCATCGTCCCGCAGCTGCTGGCCGAGATCGACGGCGTCGAGGGGCTGGACAACGTGATCGTGATCGGTGCCTCCAACCGGGAGGACATGATCGACCCCGCGATCCTGCGCCCTGGCCGCCTGGACGTGAAGATCCGGGTGCGGCGCCCCGACGCCGAATCCGCCCGCGAGATCCTGGGCCTGTACCTCGGCGACTCGATCCCGGTGCGCGAGGACCGCGAGCAGCTGCTGGATCTGGCGACCTCGGAGATCTACGCCGAGGGGCCCGACTCGGCCTTCGTGCGCATCGAGTACACCGACGGCCACGCCGAGACCCTCCACTTCCGCGACTTCGTCTCCGGCGCCACCCTGCGCAACATCGTCGACCGCGCCAAGAAGTACGCGGTCAAGGAGCAGCTGGCCACCGGCGTGGCCGGGGTGGGCTCCCGGCACCTGCACGAGGCGATCGCCGCGGAGTTCAGCGAGAACGAGGACATGCCCTCCGACTCCCATCCCGAGGAGTGGGCCCGCATCTCCGGCCGCCGCGGCCGCCGCATCGAGGCCGTGGTCCCGCTCCAGGGCCGCGATGGCCGGCCCGGGGACTCCGAGCGCCCGGCCCATGACCAGCTGATCGGAGAGGGCGCCTGATGACGGGGCTGACCACCGAGCGGGTGATGGGCATCGAGACGGAGTTCGGCGTCGCCCACGCCGACCTCGAGGACCGGGCCCGGTCCGGGGCGGGCAGCTCGATCCTGCTGTCCCACCTGGTGGTCGGTGCCTACGCCCTGCTCGACGAGAACGAGGGCCGGCGCGGCACCAGGGTGCGCTGGGACTACGGTGACGAGACCCCCCTGCGGGACGCCCGCGGCTTCGAGATCCAGCGCGCTGCTGCCCACCCCACCCAGCTCACCGACGAGGTGCGCGACGCCCACGTGCCCAGCGTCGAGATGGATGCCCCCGTCAGCGGGCCCGAGATCGCCCCGGAGGGGGACGACGCCGACGTGCTCACCTGGGCCGCCCACCGCTCGATCGGCAATGCCGTGCTGAGCAACGGCGCCCGCTGGTACGTCGACCACGCCCACCCCGAGTACTCCGCCCCGGAGGTCACCCGGGCCCGCGAAGCCGTCGTCGCAGACCGCGCCGGAGAGCTGATCGCCCGCCGGGCGATGGAGATCCTCCAGGGGGCCCACGGGATCCCGGACGTCGCACTGTACAAGAACAACACTGACGGCAAGGGCGCCTCCTACGGCACCCACGAGAATTTCCTGCTCGACCGCGACATCCCCTTCGACCAGGTCGCGCGCACGATGATCCCCTTCCTGGCCAGCCGGCAGGTCCTGGTCGGAGCCGGTCGGGTCGGGATCGGCACCCGCGGCGATCAGCCCGGTTTCCAGCTCTCCTCCCGCGCCGACTTCATGGAGGCCGAGGTCGGGCTCGAGACCACCCTGAACCGTCCCATCGTCAACACCCGCGACGAGCCGCACGCCGACCCCACCCGCTTCCGCCGCCTGCACGTGATCATCGGCGACGCGAACCTGCTGGAAGAGGCGACCTTCCTCAAGCTCGGCACCGCCTCCCTGATGCTGGCGGCGCTGGAGTCGCAGCACGCCACCGGTCGGCAGATCCTGCCTGATCTGCAGCTGGCCGACCCCGTCCGTGCCGTGCGCACCATCAGCCACGACCCCACCCTGCAGGCGACGGTGGAGCTCGCCGACGGCCGCGAGCTGACCGCGCTGCAGATCCAGCGTGCCCACCTGGAGGCGATCGAGGCCGTCGCCGATCACGACGACACCGAGACCGCCCAGGTGCTCACCTCCTGGAGGGAGCTGCTGGAGCTGCTCGAGCGTGACCCGTTCCTGGCCGCGGAGCGCGTGGAGTGGGTCGCCAGGCTCCAGCTGCTGGAGCGGTACCGCAGCCGCCACCAACTGGACTGGTCCGATCCGCGCTTGCTGGCCATCGATCTGCAGTTCTCCGATCTGCGGCCCGGCCGCGGGCTGTTCGAGAAGCTGCGTGCCGCGGGAGCCGTGCGTACGCTGGTCGATGAGGCCGAGGTCCGCGCCGCGGTCACCACCCCGCCCACCTCCACCCGCGCCCACCTGCGCGGGCAGCTGATCTCCCATCACCGCGACGCGGTGCCCTCGGCCGGCTGGGACGTGCTGACCGTGTCCACCGAGGAGAGCGGTCACCGCCTGCGCCTGGCGGATCCCGTGCTGGGATCGGCGGCCTGGTGCGAAGAGCACGGCATCGACCTCACAGCCGATGTCCCCACCGTCCTCGACCGCCTCCGGCGCGCCGTCGCCGACCACTGACCGAGACAAGGAGCCACCCATGAGCCAGCAGTCGATCAACGCCCCCGGGCCCGGCGAGGACGAGCCCGTCGGGGAGGACGCCGCCACCGGCGGCCAGACCTTCGCCTCCGCCCAGGCGGCCGACGATCTCCTCGACGAGATCGACGAGGTCCTGGAATCGAACGCCGAGTCCTTCGTGCGCTCCTTCGTCCAGAAGGGTGGGCAGTGAGCGGATGCGACGTCGCGTAGGAGGGCTGGAGACGGAGTACGGCCTGGTGTGCGTCCGCTCCGACGGCACCCGCGCCCTCGAACCCGAGCAGGCCGCCCGGGAGCTGTTCCGGCCCGTGGTGGCGATGGGTCGCTCCTCCAACGTCTTCCTGCGCAACGCCGCCCGCCTCTACCTCGACGTGGGCTCCCACCCCGAATACGCGAGCGCCGAGTGCGACGACTGGTGGGACCTCGTCGCCCAGGACCGGGCGGGCGACCGGATCTTCGCCGATCTTGCCGCGCAGGCGAACCGGCGCCTGGCCGAGGACGGCCAGGACGCCCGCATCCACCTGTTCAAGAACAACGTCGACTCCGAGGGCAACGCCTTCGGCTCCCATGAGAACTACCTGGTCGATCGCCGCGGCCAATTCACCCGCCTGCCGCAGTACCTGCTGCCGTTCCTGATCACCCGGCAGATCGTCACCGGCGCCGGGGGAGTGGTGGGCCCGAGGCAGGGCGAGGACGGACGTGCCGAAGGGCCCGGCCGCTTCGTGTTCTCCCGCCGCAGCGACCACATGTGGGAGGCCGTCTCCTCCGCCACGACCCGCACCCGGCCCATCATCAACACCCGCGACGAGCCACACGGAGACCCCAGCCGCTACCGTCGGCTGCACGTGATCGTGGGCGACTCGACGCTCAGCGAGGTCTCCACCCATCTGCGCTTCGCCACCACCGATCTGGTGCTGCGGGTGATCGAGTCCGGACGCACGCTGCCCGAGCTGACCCTCCACGACGACATCGCCGCCATCCGTGCCGTCGCCCGCGATCTCAGCGGCTCGGACCCGCTGCCCCTCTCCGCCGGCGGCACCACCACCGCGCTGGAGATCCAGCAGCGCTGGCACGAGCTCGCCACCACCGTCGCCGAGGAGCATGAGCACGAGGTGCTCGAGTCCTGGCAGAAGGCGCTGGACGCGGTGCGCACCGGGGACCGCAGCTGGGCCGCCACCCACCTCGACTGGGCCATCAAGGAGCGCCTGTTCTCCCAGGTCGTCCAGCGTCACGGGATCGGCCTCGACGACCCCGCCGTGCAGCGCCTTGAGCTCGCGTACCACGACATCGACCCGGCGCACAGCATCTTCCAGACCCTGCAGCGCCGCGGTCTGGCGCCCCAGGTGCTGACGGAGGAGCGCATCGAGGCCGCTCGCACCGTCGCGCCGGCCACCACGCGGGCCCATCTGCGCGGCCAGGTGGTCACCGCCGCCCAGGAGCACGGCGTCGATCACGTCGTGGACTGGACCACACTGCGCCTGACCCGGCCCGGCGCGATGCCGGTGCAGGTCCTGGACCCCTTCGCGACCTCCCTGCCCGAGGTCGACTCCCTGCTCGCCGAGATCCGGGCCATAGACGTGACCGGAACCTCCGAGGCCGCTCCGCCTGCCTGAGAGCTCCTCCGGTCCCAGCCCGTACCCTGGTGCCCGCGCCCCGCCCCCGGGGCACCCGATCCGAAAGGCCCCCGCGTTGATCCGTCGCCGCTCCCTGCTGTCCACCGCCCTCGCCGCGACCGCTGCCCTCGGCATGGCCGCCTGCAGCGACGACTCCGGATCGGAGGGCGGCACCGGGCCCTCCGACGGCGGCGGTTCCGACGGCGGAGGCGAAGGCCCCGGCGCCCTCGAAGGCGTCACGATCAGCGAGGACCTCGACGCCGAGCCGGTCGTGGAGTTCGAGCCCCCGGTCGAGGTCACCGCGGCGGACTCCCAGATCGTGGTGGAGGGCGAGGGGGAGGCCATCGCCGGCGGCGACGTGGTCATCATGCGCAGCGCCTATGTCGATGCCTCCTCCGGGGAGATGCTGCAGTCGTGGTGGCAGGGCGCTCCCGCCAGCGGTCTGATCATCGACCCGGAGCAGATCGGTGAGCAGGCCGCGGAGTTCTTCACCACCGTCACCGTCGGCTCCCGCTTCGCGATGGCCGGTTGGCAGAACGATCAGTCGGGGCAGTCGCTGTCCCTGATCCAGGTCGGCGACATCGATCGCGTGGTCGCCCCGCTGCACGCCGAGGGGGACCCGCAGGAGCCCTCGGGTGACTTCCCGGCCGTGACCTTGGACGAGTCCGGTGCGCCCTCGCTGGACTCCGCCCCCGAGGGCGAGGCCCCCACCGCGACCGCCCGCGAACTCCTGATCGAGGGCACCGGGGATCCGACCCGCGAGGGCGACTACCTGACCATGCACTACACCGGCTGGACGTGGTCGGACGGCGAGCAGTTCGACTCCTCCTGGGAACGTGGCGCCCCCTTCAGCTTCGTCCAGGGGGCCGAGCAGGTGATCACCGGCTGGGACGAGCAGCTGCTGGACGTTCCTGTCGGCAGCCAGGTGATGCTGGTGATCCCGCCGGAGGATGCCTACGGCGACCAGGGGGAGCTCGCCGGCGAGACCCTGGTCTTCGTGATCGATATCCTCGATGCCGCCCATGACAACGCCTGACCCGAACACCCACCACAGGAGGAATCGCATGGCCGAGCGCAGCAAGCCAGAGATCGACCGTCCGCAGGGCCCCGCCCCGACCGAGCTGCTCAGCACCGACGAGGTCGTCGGCGATGGTGAGGAGGCCGGCCGCGGAGACGTCGTCGACGTCCACTACGTCGGGATCTCCCACTCCACCGGCGAGCAGTTCGATGCCTCCTGGGACCGCGGCGAGCCGTTGCGCTTCCAGCTCGGCGTCGGCCAGGTCATCACCGGCTGGGACCAGGGCGTCCAGGGCATGAAGGTGGGCGGCCGCCGCCGCCTCGACATCCCCGCTGCGCTCGGCTACGGGGACATGGGGGCCCCGCCGGTGATCGCCCCCGGAGAATCCCTGGTCTTCGTATGCGATCTGGTGGCGGTGCACAAGCGCTGACTCCGCACGCCACCGGCGCAGCCGGTCGGGGGCCAGGGGAGCAGGACAGCCTCTTCGAGGCCCCTGCCGCCGCCGGCCCCACCTCCTCGGGCCCGGACCGCGACAGTGCGGCCCGGGCCTTCGGTCTGCGCACCACCTCGGGCTTCGAGGTGGCTGAGGAGCTCCCGGTCGCCAGGGTGCGCCTGGTGGGGGTGCTGCCGCACCTCGATCGGCTCTTCGAGTACGCCGTCACCCCGCAGACCGCCGCGGCCGGTCCGGGGATGCGTGTGCGCGTGCGGTTCTCCGGCCGCGACACCGAGGGCATCGTCTGCGAACGCCGCGAGCGCCCCACCACCGACCGGGCGCTGGCGCCGCTCAGCCGCCTGGTCTCCGAGGACGTGGTGGTGCCCCCGGCCATGATGCGGGTGTGCGAGGACGTCGCCGAGCGCTGCGCGGGCACCGTCGGCGATGTGCTGCGCCTGGCGCTGCCGCCCCGTCACGCCCGCGCGGAGAAGAACGATCGGGCCGCGGCGGAGAAGGCCGCGCAGTCCGCGACCGACACCACGGCCGAGACTCAGGCCGAGCCCGAGACCGGGGCTGAGGCGGCTGTTCAGGTGGGTGCGGCGCAGGGGGCTCCCCCCGAGCCGCCTCGTCCCGGGGACCGCTACGCGGGGCTGGCCGCCCTGATCTCCCGTGCCGGCGCCCCCCAGGGCCCGGTCCCGCGCGCCACCCTCACCCTCGATGCCCGCGACAGCTGGGTCCAGGTCGCCGCCGATGCCATCTGCGACCTCGGCCCCGATCGGGGCGCCCTGGCCATCGCCCCCGATCAGCGCGATGTGACCCGACTCAGCCGTGAACTGACCGACCGTGGCATCGCCCATGAGATCCTCGCCGGGAGCGAGGGACCCGAGAAGCGTTACCGCACCTTCCGCCGGATCCTGCGGGGCGCCACCACAGTGGTGCTGGGAAACCGCTCGGCGGCCTTCGCGCCCGTGAGAGACCTGAGCCTGGTGATCTGCTTCGATGAGGCCGATGACCTGCTGGTCGAGCCCCGCGCACCCTACCCCCACATCCGCACCGTGTTGCAGTGCCGCTCGGCCGAGGAGCGCTGCGCGCTGCTGTTCCTGTCCCACAGCGACTCGGTTCCGCTACGGGCCCTGACCGAGGCCGGGTACCTCGCGCGGCTCGAGCCTGCGCCTGCCCCCGTCACCGCCGTCCGCCCCCACATCGTGGCGATGGACCAGTACCTGCGCGACCGCGAGGGCCCGTCCGGCCGCTCCCGCCTGCCCCAGGAGGCGATGCGGGTGCTGCGCCGCGGGCTCGAGCACGGCCCGGTGCTGGTCCAGGTGCCGCGCTCGGGCTACGTGCCCGCCATGGCCTGCACCTTCTGCGGCACCCGTTGTCAGTGTCCGAACTGTGCCGCGCCGCTGTCGGTGATGGGACGCAGCGGACCCCTGCACTGCCGGGTCTGCGGGCGCCGTGAGGACGGCTACCGTTGCCCCGAGTGCGATCGCACCCAGGTGCGGGCGATGGTGATCGGCTCCACCCGCACCGCCGAGGAGCTCCACCGCGCCTTCCCCGAGACGGTGATGCGCATCGCCGGCGGAGCTCACGGGCCCCTCGACGACGCCGAGGTGCCCGAGCGCGGCATCGTCGTGACCACTCCCGGAGCGGAGCCCGCCCCGGGCAGCCGCTACGCGGCCGCGCTGCTGCTGGACGCCGACGCGATGCTCGGACGGGCCGCTTTCGACGCCGACGTGGAGGCGGTGCGCCGCTGGCGCAACGCCATCGCCCTGGTCCGCAGCGCGGACGAGGGGGGAGAGGTCCTGGTGGTGGGCACCTCCACGCTGCCCGCGATCCGCGAGCTGGTCGCCCACCGCTCATCGGTGTTCCTCGACCGGGTGCTCGCCGATCGTCAGGAGCTGGACCTGCCGCCCTTCACCCGCGTCGCCGAGGTGACCGGGGACAAGGAGGCCTGTCACTCCTTCCTGGAGACCACCCAGCTCCCCGACGCCACCGAGGTGCTCGGCCCCGTGGACCTGGACGGTCCCGAACCGGATGTGCGCGCCCGCGCCGTGCTGCGGATCGAGCCGCGCCGCTCCCGCGAACTGGCCGACGCGCTGCGGGCCGGCGTGGCGGCCCGCAGCGCCCGCAAGGCCGGCGGCTCCCTGCGGGTGCGGCTGGATCCGCCCGACGTGTTCTGACCCCGTCATGAATTCACGGGCCACGGACCGTGGGGGCACGTAGTGTGTCCCGTCACATCCCCGGCACCGATGAAGAGAACGAGATGGCCCGCGAGACGGATGACACACACCTGACACGCGCCCCGGCCGCCGAGGACACCCGCTCCGACGGCGAGAGAGCCGAACCCGTCACGCCCCGCGCCCTGCTCGTCCGTCGCCTCGGACTCGCGGCGGGTGTGCTCCTGGCGGTGACCGTGTACCTGCTGATGCCGGGGGAGGTCCCGCACCCGGCGAAGCTGACCGCCGCCACCGCCGTGCTGATGGCCGTGTGGTGGATGACCGAGGCCCTGCCCATCCCCGCCACCGCGCTGGTACCGCTGGTGCTCTTCCCGGTGCTCAGCCCCGAGGTCGGATTCGACGACGTCGGTGCCTCCTACGGCAACAACATCATCTTCCTGTTCATGGGCGGGTTCATGCTGGCGCTGGCCATGCAGCGCTGGAACCTGCACAAACGCATTGCGCTCGCCATCGTCGGCAGTTTCGGGGCCAGTCCGGCCCTGCTGGTGCTGGGCTTCATGGCCGCCACCGGCTTCATCTCCATGTGGGTGTCCAACACCGCCACCGCCGTGATGATGCTGCCCATCGGCGTCTCGGTGCTGCTGCTGGTCAGTCAGCTGCGCGAGGCCGAGAAGGAGATCGAGGCAGAGGGGACTGCAACGCAGGAGACGGACGACGAGAGGGCTCTGACCTCCTCTGATGCGTCCGAGGTGGTCAAGTCGAAGTTCGGGATCTCGCTGATGCTCGGCATCGCCTACGCGGCCTCGATCGGATCGCTCGCCACCATCATCGGCACCCCGCCCAACGCGATCCTGGTGGGGCACATGAGCCAGAACCACGGCGTCACCATCGGGTTCGGGCACTGGATGATCGTGGGCGCGCCCATCGCGGTGGTGTTCATGCTGATCGCCTGGCTGCTGCTGACCAAGGTGCTGTACAAGCCGGAGATCACCGAGATCCCCGGTGGGGCGGAGCTGATCCGCTCCGAACGCCGCAAGCTCGGCCCGATCTCCTCCGGTGAGGTGCGGGTGCTGCTGATCTTCCTGCTGGCCGCCCTGAGCTGGGTGTTCGTGCCCCTGATCTGGCGGTACCTGGTCGGTTCCACCGATGATCCACCGATCGGCGACGCCGGCATCGCGATGGTGATCGCCACCCTGCTGTTCCTGCTGCCCGCCGGGGCGCAACGGGGCGTGCGCCTGCTGGACTGGGAAGCGGCCGTGAAGCTGCCATGGGGCGTGCTGCTGCTGTTCGGCGGAGGGCTGGCGCTCAGCGCCCAGTTCACCGACTCCCGTCTGACCGAATGGATCGGCGAGGTCACCGCCGATCTGGGCGGGCTCCCGGTGGTCCTGATCGTGGTGATCGCCGCGGCCGGGATCCTGTTCCTGACGGAGCTGACCTCGAACACCGCGACCGCTGCGACGTTCCTGCCGGTGGCCACGGCGGTCGCCACCGGCATCGGTATCGATCCGATGCTGCTGGCGATCCCGGTGGCGATCGCGGCCACCTGCGCGTTCATGCTACCGGTCGCGACCCCGCCCAATGCCATCGCCTACGGCTCCGGGTACGTGAGCATCCCGCAGATGGCCAGGGCCGGAATATGGCTGAACCTGATCGGGATCGTCCTGATCAGCATGGCCACCCTGACCCTCGCAGTGTGGGTGTTCGATCTGACCTACTGACCCCTCACTCCCGCTCCGCCCCCTTGCTCGTCCTGGCCGCGCAGAGCCAGCAGCACCAGCGCGGCAGCCGCTGCGATCACGGCCAGCACCACCGCGACCGTCGCGCCCCAGCCCCAGGCCTCGTACACCAGCCCGACGCGCCATCCCAGCACGCTGGAGCCGGCATAGTAGGCCAGGTTGTACAGGCCCGTCGCCTGCGATCCCGCGCCTGCCGAGCGGGCCCCGGCCCAGCCGCTGGCCACCGCATGGGCACCGAAGAAGCCCCCGGTCATCACGACCAGGCCGATCAGCAGCCGTGGCAGCGGACCGGCGAGGGTGGCCAGCAGCCCCGCGGCCATCACGGCCATGCCGCCGAGCATGACCGGCAGCCGTCCGTGCGCACCGGCCAGCCTGCCGGCCACCGGAGACGCGACGGTCCCGCCCAGGTACGCCAGGAACACCAGGCCCAGCAGTGCTCCCGGCAGCGAGTACGGCGGACGGCTCAGATGGAACGTCAGGTAGTTGTAGACGGCCACGAAGCCGCCCATCATCAGGAAGGCGAAGGCCAGAAGCGCCAGCAGGCCCGGGTCGCGCAGGGACCGGAGCAGTCCGGACAACCGCGGCCGGGCACCCTGGTGGCCGGCCGCGGGGACGAAGCGGCGCTCCCCGGGGGCGGTGAGGAGGAACGTCACTGCGGCCACGGCGGAGAGCAGCGCCACCACGGTCACCCCGGCCCGCCAGCCGAGCACATCGGCGACCGGGGTGGCGACCAGCCGTCCCATGAGCCCACCGACGGTGGTGCCGGCCACGAACCAGCCGGCGCCCAGTGCCCGGGCGCGGGGCGCCATCTCCTCGGACAGGTAGGCCATGGCCAGCGCCGGCACCCCTCCCAGAGCCGCACCTTCCAGGAACCGCAGCGCCAGCACCAGCGGGAAGGTCGGTGCCCATGCCGCGACCAGCCCCAGCACGGTTGCGCTGAGCACCGCGATCACCATCGCCCGCAGCCGCCCGATCCGGTCGCCGACGAAGGACCACGGCACGACCGTCAGCGCCAGCGCCAGGGTGGCCGCGGAGATGGTCAGGGCCGCCTGCTCGGCGCGGATCGACAGGTCCGCCGAGATCATCTCCAGCACGCCCTGCGGGGAGTACAGCTGGGCGAAGGTGGCGATCCCGGCGCACACCAGGGCTGCGAGCATCCGTCGGAAGGCGGGGGAGCCCACGGTGTGTCCGGCAACGTCGCTGTGCATCTCAGGCCACGCGGAGGCGGGACGGCGAGGGCACGAGCGACATCCTCTCACCCTGGGCCTCGCCGACAGGGCCCCTGGTCCTCGCTGGCGGGGACCTAGACTGGTGCCATCATGCGTCTGCTCTTCGCCGGTACCCCCGAAGCCGCCCTGCCCTCCCTCCGCGCCCTGCTCGACTCGCGTCACGAGGTGGTCGGCGTGCTCACCCGCGCCGATGCCCCCAGCGGGCGCGGGCGCACCCTGCGCCCGAGCCCCGTGCGGGTCCTCGCCGACGAGGCCGGCATCCCGGTGCTCACCCCGCGCAGCCTGCGCGATCCGCAGGTCCAGCAGCAGCTGCGTGACCTCGCCCCCGAGGTGGCACCGGTGGTCGCCTACGGCAACCTGATCCCGCCGGCAGCGCTCGAGATCCCGGCCCATGGCTGGATCAACCTGCACTTCTCGATGCTGCCGGCCTGGCGCGGCGCGGCCCCCGCCCAGCGCGCGGTGCTCGCCGGGCAGCGCGAGACCGGGATGACCGTCTTCCGTCTCGAGGAGGGTCTGGACACCGGCGAGGTGATCACCGCCCGCACCGAGCCCATTGGCCGGTACGAGACCTCCGGGCAGCTGTTGGAGAGGCTGGCCAGCAGCGGTGCGCAGCTGTTGCTGGAGTCGATAGACGCCCTCGACGCGGGCACGGCCACCTTCACCGCCCAGGACCACTCTGCGGCCACGGATGCCCCGAAGCTGTCCACCTCCGAGGCCCGCATCGACTGGACTCTGCCCGCCGAGCAGGTCAGCGCCCACATCCGGGGCATGAGCCCGGATCCGGGGGCATGGACCCTGCTCGACGGGAGGCGGATGAAGGTCCTGGGAGTCGAGGAGCCCCCGACGGAGGCGAGCGAGCTCGCACTGCCCCCCGGCCGGCTCGCCGCCACCCGGCGCCACCTGCTGGTCGGCACGGGCACCGCACCAGTCGCCCTGGAGATCGTGGCTCCGGCCGGCAAGCGGGCCATGCGCGCACCGGACTGGGCCCGGGGAGCAGGCCTCGCTCCCGAGGCCGCCTTCGACGATGAGCAGGAGCGGGCATGAACCGCGAAGCGGGCCGAGGCGGCAGACGTGACCGGCACGAGGGCCGCCAGCAGGGCGGCGGCCGCCGCGACGGCGGCCACGGCCGGGGCCGGGATGGCCAGGGCCGGCAGCGCTCGGGCTCCCGCGGCCAGGGCGGCCCGCGCCGCGGCTGGTCGTCCTCACGCCCCTCGGAACGTTCCCGGCGGACGACCTCCTCCCGGCAGGTGGCCTTCGAGGGCCTGCGCACCGTTCGCGAGGACGATGCCTACGCCAACCTGGTCCTGTCCGGCCTGCTGCGCCGCCATCGCGTCTCCGGACGCGACGCCGCCTTCACCACGGAGCTGTTCTACGGGTCGCTGCGGGCCCAGGGCCGTCTCGACGCGATCATCGCGGCCTGCGTCGACCGCGACCTGCGCGATATCGAACCCGAGCTGCTGGACGTGATGCGGCTGGGTGCCTACCAGCTGCTGGACATGACCGTCGCCCCGCACGCCGCCACCTCGGAGACCGTGGCCCTGGCCCGCCAGGAGGTCGGCGCCGGCGCCGCCAGCTTCGCCAACGCCGTGCTGCGCCGGATCGGGGAGCGGACTCTTCCGGAATGGATCGAGCGGGTCGCTCCCGACCGCGAGACCGATCTGGTCGGGCATCTGTCGGTCGTCCACTCCCACCCCGCCTGGATGGTGCGGGCCCTGTCCGACGCCCTGGCCGGGCACGGCCGCGACCGCTCCGAGATCGACGAACTGCTGGCCGCCCAGAACGTCGCGCCCGCCGTGTCCCTGGTGATGCGCCCGGGCCTGACCGACCTCGAGGAGCTGATCGAGCACGGGGCCGGCGAGGCCGCCTGGTCGGTCTTCGGCGCCGCCTGGCCCTCCGGTGACCCCGGCGGCATCGACCCGGTCCGCCAGGGCCGCGCCGCCGTGCAGGACGAGGGCAGTCAGCTCGCCGCCCTGGCTCTGGCGCTCGGGGCCGATGAGCTGGTGCGGGCCGAGGACGACCACTGGCTGGATCTGTGCGCCGGTCCCGGTGGCAAGACCGCGCTGCTGGGCGGGCTGACCGTCGGCCACGACACCGAGCTGCTGGCGGTGGAGCTGCAGCCCCATCGCACCGAGCTGGTGGACCGTTCCGTGGCGTCGCTGCGGGAGGCGGGCTGCGAGATCACCACCCGCACCGCTGACGGCACGACCATCGGCGCCGAGCTGCCCGGACGCTTCTCCCGCGTGCTGGTCGACGTGCCCTGCACCGGCCTGGGAGCACTGCGGCGCCGGCCCGAGGCCCGCTGGCGCCGCACCCCCGGCGACATCGGCAGTCTCGCCGGCCTGCAGCGCGAGCTGTTGGCCTCCGCCCTGGATGCGGCCGCCCCCGGCGGCGTGGTCGCCTACGTCACCTGCTCACCGCACCTGGCCGAGACCCGCCTGGTGGTCGCCGACGTGCTCAAACAACGCGAGGACGTCACCCAGCTCGATGCCCGCGACGCCGTGCGCGCGGGGATCCTGCCCGCCCGCCACGGCGAGGCCGATCTCGGCCGCGGCCCGGCCGTGCAGCTGTGGCCCCACGTGCACGGCACCGATGCCATGTTCATCGCCCTGCTGCGGAAGCGCGACGACTCCCCGTCGGCTCACCGCACCGAGACCACTCCTGAGGAAGGATCACGTTCGTCATGAACTCCGCCTACTCCACCGACAGCCAGTACATCCACCCCAGCATTCTGAACGCGGACTTCATGCGCATCGGCGAGGAGCTGGATCGCATCTCGACCGCCGACAGCGTCCACGTCGACGTGATGGATAACAACTTCGTCCCCAACATCACCTTCGGCGCCTCCATGGTCGAGCAGATCACCCGGCGGTCCCCGCTGCCGGTCGACGCGCACCTGATGATCGACGACGCCGACCGTCAGGCGCCGGCCTTCGCCGAGGCCGGCGCGTCCTCGGTCACCTTCCACCTCGAGGCCGCCAAGGCACCCGTGCGCCTGGCTCGTGAGCTGCGCCGGAAGAACGCGGCCGTCGGGGTAGCGCTGCGCCCGGCCACCCCCGTGGAGCCCCTGCTGGACGTGATCGGGGAGTTCGACCTGCTGCTGCTGATGACGGTCGAGCCCGGCTTCGGCGGTCAGAGCTTCCTGGAGTCGATGCTGCCCAAGATCCGACGGGCCCGCTCGGCGATCAGCGAGTCGAACCTGGAGGTGTCCATCCAGGTCGACGGAGGGGTCAGTCGCGAGACCATCGAGCGCTGTGCCGAGGCCGGCGCGAACGTCTTCGTGGCCGGTTCGGCGATCTACCGGGCCCAGGACGCGACCGAGGAGATCAGCGCCCTGCGCGAGCTGGCTGCCGCCCACAGCGCCCACTGAGACCGCCGTCGTGCCGGCTCCGCTGTGACGGAGGGCATCCGGCTGTCACGGGCCCGACGACTGGGAGTTCGCGAACCGGCTAGGATGACCCGGTCACGACCAGTGACGTGCTCCGGGGTCGGTGGAAGTCCGAGCCGGCGGTGATAGTCCGCGACCCGCTCAGCGGTGGAGCCGGTGGAACTCCGGCACCGACAGTACAGCCTGGATGAGAGGCGCACGTCCTGCATGCCGTCACAGCGTGTGCGCGCCGCGATCAGCATGCCGGAACCTTTTCCCCGGAGCCACTGCATCCGACAGGGAAAGGACCGACATGGATCTCCTGCAGTGGCTCTTCGACGCGCGGATCGAATTCGCGGGCGGACAGTTCATCCTCTTCCGCGAGGTGCTCGGCAACGTCTTCGGACTGCTCAGCGCCTTGGGCGGCATGCGCCGCAAGGTCTGGGCGTGGCCCATCGGCATCGCCGGCAACCTGCTGCTGCTGACCGTGTTCCTGGGCACGGTCTTCGGCAATCCGAACTCGGTGGATCTGCTCGGCCAGGCGGGACGGCAGGTGATGTTCATCGTCACCTCGGTCTACGGCTGGGTCCGCTGGCGTCAGGCCGAGAACTCCACCGGCACCGCCGTCCAGCCCGAATGGGCCTCGTGGCCGACCCGCATCCTGCTGGTTGTCACGCTGTTCGGCGGCACCGCCGCACTGACCCCGATCTTCCGGGTGCTGGGCTCCTACGAGCCGGTGTGGGCCGACGCCTGGATCTTCGTCGGCAGCTTGCTGGCCACATTCGGCATGGCCAAGGGCTGGGTGGAGTTCTGGCTGACCTGGGTGGCCGTCGACATCGTCGGGGTCCCGCTGCTGGTCGACGCCGGATACTACGCCAGCGCCTTCATGTACCTGTTCTATGGCATGTTCACCTTGGCCGGCTTCTTCGTATGGTGGCGGGTGCGCAGCCGGCGCGCCGAGGACCCGCAGGCCCGGGTGACGGTCGAGACCGCGCACCTGGACCCCACCGTCGGCCGTGAGTGAGCAGGTGATCAGCGCCATCCGGCGAGCGGTCCGGGGCCCGAGCCGCTCGCCGTGGTGCGTATCCTGAGCGGGTGAAGGATTTCGAGGCGCTGTTCGCCGAACTCACCGAGAAGGCCCGGATTCGTCCCGACGGATCGGGCACCGTCCGCGAGCTCGACGCGGGCGTGCACCATATCGGCAAGAAGATCGTCGAGGAGGCCGCAGAAGTGTGGATGGCCTGCGAGTACGAGTCCCTCGACGAGGCCTCCGAAGAGATCAGCCAGCTGCTCTACCACCTCCAGGTGATGATGCTCGCCAAGGGCCTCACCCTCGAGGACGTCTACCGACATCTGTGAGCCCTCGGCCGTAGCTCGCTCGGCCGACGACCGCCCATCACCCTCTCCAGTCCACCTCGCACGCCGCCCGCCCCGGGCGAAGGAGGAAACGTGCTCCGCATCGCCGTCCCCAACAAGGGCGCCCTGTCCGATCCCGCTACCGAGCTGCTGCAGGAGGCGGGCTACCGCCGCCGCGGCATGGCCAAGGAGCTCGTGGTCGTCGACCACGAGAACGATGTCGAGCTGTTCCACCTGCGCCCGCGGGACATCGCGGTCTACGTCGGCTCCGGGACCGTCGACGTCGGCATCACCGGCCAGGACATGCTCGCCGACTCCCGCACCCCGGCGCAGGAGATCCTGCCGCTGGGATTCGCCGGATCCACCTTCCGCTTCGCCGCCCCCGTCGGGCAGTTCAGCACGCTGCAGGACCTCGAGGGCGCCCGCATCGCCACCAGCTACGAGAATCTGGTCAGCGACCACCTGAGCGAGCAGGGCGTCGACGCCGAGGTGGTCCACCTCGACGGTGCGGTGGAATCCTCCATCCGGCTGGGCATCGCCGATGTCATCGCCGATGTGGTCGAGACCGGCACCACCTTGCGGGAGGCGGGTCTGGAGCCCTTCGGCGACCCGATCATGACCAGCCAGGCGGTGCTGTTCTCCCGCCCCGACATGCAGCTGGACGAGGTCACCAGCCACACCCTGGAGGTTCTCGAGCGGCGGGTGCGCGGAGTGCTGGTGGCCCGCGAGTACGTGATGCTCGACTACGACATCCCCTCCGCCCTGCTGGAGCGGGCGGTGGAGATCACCCCCGGTTTCCAGTCGCCGACGGTCTCGCCGCTGCACGGCGGTGAGTGGTCGGCAGTGCGCTCGATGGTCTCGCGCCGCGCCTCCCACCGCATGATGGACGAGCTGTACGAGGTCGGCGCGCGTGCGATCCTGGTCACGGCGATCCAAGCCTGCCGGATCTGAGGTGATCACGTGACCAGGGTCGGGGACGAGTCCGCAGCCCCGGACGAGCGTCCTATCGTGCTGCGCCCCCGGGCGGTGCGCGTGGCCGCGTACGTCACCGGGGTGATCGTCCTGGCGGGGATGATCGGGGGAGCCGTGGTGATGCCGTACTTCACCATCTTCGGACGGCTGGGGCTGGTGGCGATCGGGGTGGCCGCTCTGCTGTTCTGCCACCTCGAGGCCTCCGTGCGCCTGGTGGCGCGGACCTCGACCCTGGAGGTGCGCAACCTGTTCAGCCGTCGCACCCTGCAGTGGCCGGAGATCATCGGGGTCAGCTTCCCGATGGGTGACCCCTGGGCCCACCTGAACCTGGCTGACGGCACCACTCTGGCCACGATGGCGATCCAGCGCTATGACGGCAAGCGCGCCATCGCCGCCGCCCATCGGCTCGAGGCCCTGATCCGGCAGCGGGGCGAGGCCGCCGACGGCGGGTTCAGGGGCGCGGGATGAGCGCCGCGGCGCAGCGGCCGGCCAGCGCCGCGTAGAGGAAGGCCTCGGGGTCCTCTTCGAGCGTGCGACCCATCGTGGACAGTCGCACCGGCAGCCCGCGCAGCGCGTCCTGCAGTCCGGCGGGGGAGACCTCGGACCGCTCATGGTGGACCCCGCGGGCCGAGGCCTCCTCGATGATCGTCGTATTCACCTGTTCGCTGACTGACGCATGAAACCAGCTGTATTCCGGTGCGGTGGGGTCGAGCAGGGGGAGCAGCACGGGAGCGAGCGTCGCCCGCCCGTAGGTGGTCGAGCTGTGGTGGGACAGACCCCGGTGCCGCGGGCGTGCATCGGCCCCGGAGACCCGCAGCGCCGCGACCGGGCGGCCACCGAGCACGGCGGCAGCATGCAGGGCCTCGGCGGCCTGCAGGCCCGAGAAGCCCCAGCCGGTGCCGGTCCCGAGGTTCCCGGGGCCCTGCACCGCGATCACCACGTCGGCTCGGGCCACATGTCGGGCCCCCAGTAGAGCCGAGTGCGTCGTGACCGCCTCCAGGGCGCCCCCGAAGGACTGGCCGGCGCTGATCGTGGCCTCCATCAGACCGGCCTCGCACAGCCCGGAGGCGGTGGCCGAGTAGGCGGCCGGCAGGGCCGCCCCGTCGGTGTGCACGTGGACGATCCGCGCCCCGGGCGCCTCGGCCCGGATGCCGGCCACGATCGCCGGCAGGGAGGAGTGAAGATCGCAGGCGACGACGGGCACCGCCTCAAGATCCTCGGCGGCCTGCAGGACCTCGTAGTGCGGGGAGGAGGGGTCGTCGATCGCGTCGACCATCGTCTGCATCGGGGTGTAGCGCGCCTTGACCATGTGCCCGGCGGGCTCGACGCCCGGTTCCAGGGCCTGCGGCCTCGCCACCACCAGGGCCTCCCCGCCGGTGCCCAGCCCGCGGCGCAGCGCATTGGTGTTGACCAGCACCCGTTCGCCCGGCTGCGGGGTGCCTGTCAGCTGGGGGTAGGCCATCGCCGTGACCGGCTGTTCCTCTCCGTCGAGCATCAGCTGCAGTCGGGCCGCTCCCGGCCAGGACCGTCGAGCACCCGTGATCGTTCCCCATTCCCAGCGCACCATGACCCCAGCCTAGAGCCGCGTCACGGTGCGGGCCGTTACGCTGGGCGGGTGGCCCCTCGAAGCGTGGAAAGACTGCTCAACGTCATCATGACGATCGGCTCTCGCCGCCGGATCGACCGCGAGAAGCTGTTCACGGTGATCTCCGACTATGCCGGAGCCTCCAGCGACCAGGCCGCCGAGCGCATGTTCGAGCGCGACAAGGCCTCGATCCTGGACCTCGGGCTGCCGTTGCGCACGGAGCGCGATGTGCTCGACGAGAACACCGTCTACTACCGGATCGATTCCGCGCGCTCGGCCGCCGTGCTCGATCTGACCACGCAGGAGTACACGGTCCTGCTGGCCGCCAGCCGGGCCTGGGACGATGCGGCCGCCGGGGGCGCCGCCCGTCGGGTCCGCTCCAAGCTGCTGAGCCTGGGACACGACGCCGACCCGGATCTGCTGCGCCGCACCCCGCGCGGTGCGGTGGAGTCCCTGCCGGTGCTCTCGCCCCTGCTGGAGGCGGTCACCGCGGGCACCACGGTCCGCTTCGTCTACCGCGGTACCGGGGGCGCACCGGCCGAGCGGATCGTCGAGCCGTGGGTGGTCGGGGTCCATGACGGCCACTGGTACGTCCACGGCTGGGACCGTGATCGGCAGGCGCCGCGGGTCTTCCGCGCCTCCCGCATCGAGAGCTATCCCAGCCAGGCGGGGGCCGCCACCCATCCCCGTCCCGAGCAGGTCGACCTCTCGGACGTGCTGGAGCGGATCGATGCCAGCGACGACCAGCACGTCGCACAGCTGCGTGCCGCGCCGTACAAGGCCCTCGAGCTGCGGGACCGCGCCGGTGCCGCCCTCGATGCCGAGCAGTTCGAGCTGCCCCGGATGCCCCGTCCCGCGGCGCGACGCTTGGTGCTGGGATCCGTGCGCTGGCTGGAGCTGACCTCCCCGGGCCCGTGGCGCGAGGAGCTCGCCGCGGTCCTGGACGGGATCGCCGCCTCCCACGAGGGCGAGGGGGATCTGGCACCGGTGGAGGTCGCCGCCCCGCGTCCTGCGGCCCGGATCCGAACCCCCTCCACGGGCACCGACCATCTCTCCCGCCTGATCAGCGTGGCCTCGTACGTGATGAACCGCGGCGAGGTCGATCTGAGCGAGCTCGCGGGCGCCCTGGGCGTCTCCGAGAAGACACTGATCACCGATCTGCAGGTGCTGTTCGTCTGCGGTGACATGGGCACCGGCTGGGAGGACTTCATCGAGGCCGAGTGGGAGCACGGCACCGTCCGGGTGCGCAACGCGGAACCGCTGCGCCGGCCGCTGCGGCTGAGCTCGGTGGAGATCACCGCCCTGCTGGCCGGCCTGGCCGCACTCGAGCCCACGGCGGGGCAGGCCGCCCACATCGTCGCCGGGGCGCGCGAGAAGCTGCTGGCCGCGGCCTCCGCGCCGGAGGCCGCAGGGGGTTCCTCGCAGCAGGCGGCGGGGGAGAGCGCTGAGAGCGGCGCCCCCGCACCGACGGACGCGCTGGCCGCCGAATCGGCGGCTGATCGCACCGCCGGCCGCGCCGAGGCGGTCCTGTCCGCCGTGCAGACCGCTCTGCGCACCCCCGATGACCGCGACCCCGCCGCTCAGGTGATGATCCGCTACTCCGCGCCGGACCGTCCCGGCACCAGCGTGCGCCGGATCCGGCCCCTGCGGATCGAGACCGACGGGGTCCGCTCCTACCTGCTGGCCGACTGCGAGCAGGCCGGGGCCCAGCGCCGCTTCCGCCTGGACCGGATCGTCGAGCTGCCACCGGACGAGGCCGAGCAGCACCTGGCCGAGAGCGGCCCCGGACCGGACCTGTCCGGCAGGGTCGAGGGCCCGGTGTGGCTGCGCCTGGAACCGCCCGCCCGATGGATCGCCGAGTCCTTCGATGCCGCCGAGATCCGCGATGGCCGGGACGGGGACAGCAGCCTCGCCTACGTCCGCATGGACAGTCCGGTGCGGGCCGCCCTGATCGATGCCGTCCTGGAATCCGCAGGGTCGGCCGAGGTGCTCGCCCCACGTGAGCTCAGAGACATGATCGTGACTGTGACGCGAGCGGCCGCGGCGCGTCACGGCAGCCCTGACGCGTTACCCTGATATCGCCTGCCGCACGGTGGGCCGAGTCGCCGAACCAGCGGCCCGGAGAGTGCCCAGTCCGCTGTGGGATGATGGGCGAGCCCGTGCATGACCGCGGCGCTGTTGAAAGGGTCTTTCATGAATTTCTTCCGCAACCCCTGGGCGATCATCATCCTCGTCCTGCTGGTGGTCCTCCTGTTCGGGGCCGGCAAGCTGCCGGGACTGGCCCGCAACGTGGGCAAGTCCATGCGCATCTTCAAGAGCGAGGTGGAGGAGCTGCGGGGCGAGGACTCCGCGGACGACGAGGAGGGCGAGGATCGCGGCCGCCGCGATCAGCGTTCCTCGCGCAGCCGCGAGGACGATGCCCGTGACGACCGCCGCCGCCACGACCAGGAGCGCCGCTACGACCCCCGCGACGACGAGGGCGAGGCCGAGCCGGTCCGCGCGCAGGAGGACGACGACTCCTACCGCCGCGACTGACACCGATCGTCGCCGGAGGACAGTGAGGGGCCCGGACTCTGGAGTCCCGGCCCGGGATGCTGGGAGGAAGCACACCCGTGGCGAGTGACACGCAGGGGCGCGAGAACGCTAAGAAGATGCGTCGCCGGAAGGATCCGGAGGGACGCATGTCCCTGGGCGAGCACCTTGTCGAGCTGCGCAATCGCCTGCTGATCAGCGCCATCACCGTGGTACTGCTGTCCGTGGTGGGCTGGTTCCTGTTCCCCTGGGTGTTCGACGCGGTCAAGGCACCGATCGAGGCGGCGGGCGAGGACTCCGACCTGCAGGCCCTGATCAACTTCCAGGGCGTGGGCACTGGCCTGAACGTCAAGCTGCAGATGTCGGCCTACATCGGCCTGATCCTGTCCGCGCCGATGCTGCTGGCGCAGATCTGGCTGTTCGTGATGCCCGGCCTGCACCGGAACGAGCGCAAGTACGCGGTGGGCTTCTTCGGCAGCGCGATCCCGCTGTTCTTCCTCGGCTGCGTGGCCGGCTACTGGGCCGTGACCCAGCTGGTGCCGGTGCTGATGAGCTTCACCCCCACGCAGGGGTCGACCTCCCAGATCATCCCGTACAACGAGTATCTCAACCTGCTGATCAAGACGATGCTGGCCTTCGGCATCGCCTTCGTGATGCCGGTGGTACTGGTGCTGCTGAACTTCCTGGGGATCCTGCGGGGCCGCACCATGCTGAAGGCCTGGCGCTGGGTGATCTTCCTGTGCTTCGCCTTCACCGCGGTGATGGTCCCCACTCCCGAGCCGGTGACCCTGATCGGCATGTCCGCAGCGATCTCCAGCCTGTTCTTCGCAGCGGTCGGGATCAGCATCTGGAACGACCGTCGCCGCGACAAGCTGGCCGGCGACGAGGACCTCGCAGATGACGAGGCCAGCCGGATCGACGACGAGGTCGAACCGATCGATGCTCCGGAGCGAGGAGAGAAGGACCGCCGGTGAGCAGGCTCCGGGTGGGCCTGCTGTCGAATCCGACCGCCGCCCTGGGCACCGCGCACCGCGTCGGCCGGCAGGTCGCCCACCTGTTGCGCCTGGCCGGGGTCTCGGTCGTGGACCTGTCCGGTCCCTCCGCGAGCGTGGCCCGGGCCCGGGCCGTGGAGGTGCGCGACACCCTCACGGCGCTGGTGGTGGTCGGAGGGGACGGCACCGTCTCCCTGGGCGCGGAGATCGTGGCCGGCACACCGGTGCGGCTGGGTATCGTCCCGGCCGGATGCGGCAATGACTTCGCCCGCAGCCTGGGCCTTCCCGACAACGCCCCCGAGGAGGCCACCCGCATCCTCCTGCACGCCCTGTCCCGCCCGGTGGTGAGCATCGACGCCATCGAGCTGACCGCGGCGGGGGAGATCGCCCCCGCGCAGCGCTCCCTGGCCCTGGGCAACGTGAACCTCGGATTCGACGCGCTGGTCAACGCCCGGGCCAACACCTCCTCCCGCGCGCACACCGTGCGCTACACCGCCGCCGTGCTGCGTGAGCTGCCCGCCTTCAAGCCGTTCCCCTACTGGATCAGCATCGACGGAGGCGAACCTGCCGACCTGGATGCGACACTGCTGACCGTGTGCAATTCAGGAACGTTCGGCGGCGGGATGCGGATCGCTCCCGGCGCGCGCCTGGACGACGGCATGCTGGACCTGGTGACGGTCTCCGGGCTGGGGCGGGCACAGCTGCTGCGCTTCTTCCCGCGCGTCTTCCGGGGCGCCCATACCGATCTCGAGGAGTTCGAGGTCCGCAGCGTGCGCACGGTCACGGTCGGCCTGCGGCACGGGCGCGCCCTGCGCGCCTACTCGGACGGGGAGCCGCGCAGCCTGCTGCCGGTGACCGCCGCGGTGCTGCCGGGCGCGGTGCGGTTGCTGGCCGACCCCGCGGCGGCCGGCCCGCGGAAGACGGGTGATCGCCTGTGAGCTCCCCGTCCGAGAAGTACGCCCGCTGGGCCGAAGAGAAGCAGCTGCAGAACACCGAGCTGGGGGCCTTCACCAGCCGGTACGCCTTCGCGCTGGACGATTTCCAGATGCACGGCTGCCGCGCCCTCGAGGAGGGCCGCTCGGTGCTGGTGGCCGCCCCCACCGGAGCGGGCAAGACCGTGGTCGGGGAGTTCGCGGTCCACCTGGCGCTGGCGCGGGGGCGCAAGGTCTTCTACACCGCTCCCATCAAGGCGCTGTCGAACCAGAAGTTCGGTGAGCTGGTGGAGTGGCTGGGCCATGAACGGGTCGGGCTGCTCACCGGCGACACCTCGATACGTCCCGACGCCGACGTGGTGGTGATGACCACCGAGGTGCTGCGCAACATGCTGTACGCGGATTCCGATCTGCTGCATGCGCTGGGCTTCGTCGTGATGGATGAGGTCCACTACCTCGCCGACAGGATGCGCGGCCCGGTCTGGGAGGAGGTCATCATCCATCTCGACGCCTCCGTCCAGCTGGTCTCCCTCTCGGCCACCGTCTCCAACGCGGAGGAGTTCGGGGCCTGGCTGCAGGAGGTCCGCGGCGACACCGAGATCGTGGTCTCCGAGATCCGCCCGGTGCCGCTGTGGCAGCACGTGGTCATCGGGGAGGAGCTGATCGACCTCTTCGTCGACGAGAAGGGCCGGCCAGCGGTCTCGCAGGGCCCCGGGGCCCGCGAGGACCGTCGGGTCAATCCGGCGATCGAGCGGATCACCTCCTTCTCCGTCCCGGTCGAGTCCCGCGGTGGCGCAGGGGGCCGAGGGGGCGGCGGCAGGGACTACCGAGGGCGCAAGGGCACCGGTGGCCGGCACCGTCCGCGCGGCTCCGGCCAGCACCGTCCACCGCACAAGCGCAGGGGCGGCCATGACGGCGGTCAACGCGGCGGGGGAGTCCCCAGGCCGCTGCGCCGTCCCGAAGTGATCGCCCTGCTGGACGACGCCGCACTGCTGCCGGCCATCACCTTCATCTTCTCCCGCAATGGCTGCGAGGCCGCGGTGCGCCAGTGCTCCCAGGCCCGGCTGCGGCTGACCGACGAGGCGGAGCGACGGGCGATCCGCGCGGTGCTCGATGAGCGCCTGGCCCCGATCGGCGTGGAGGACGAGGACGTGCTGGGGCTCAGGGCCTTCCGGCGGGCGGCCCTGGACGGTTATGCCTCCCACCATGCCGGGATGCTCCCGTTGCTGAAGACCGTGGTCGAGGAGCTGTTCGCCGCAGGACTGATCAAGGCCGTGTTCGCGACCGAGACGCTGGCCCTGGGCATCAACATGCCGGCCCGCTCGGTGGTGCTGGAGAGGCTGGTGAAGTTCAACGGGATCGAGCACGTGGACCTGACGCCCGGCGAATACACCCAGCTCACCGGCCGCGCCGGGCGGCGGGGCATCGACACCGAGGGCCACGCCGTGGTGCTGGCGGGCCCGCGCTTCGATTCGCGGTCGGTAGAGTCGGTGGCCTCCCTGGCCTCGCGGCGCACCTACCCGCTGCGCTCGGCCTTCCGCCCCACCCCGAACATGGCCGTCAACCTCCTGGATCGCTTCGACTTCTCCCGAGCACGCGAGACCCTGGAGATGAGCTTCGCGCAGTTCCAGGCGGACCGCTCCGTGGTGGGACTGGCCCGGCGCGCCCGGGAGCTCGAGGACACCGCCGCCGCCTACCTCGAAGCGGTCACCTGCGATCGCGGGGACCTCATCGAGTACGCCGATCTCCAGGAGCGCATCACCGAACGGGAGAAGGCTCTGGCCCGGGAGCGCTCCGCCGCGGACCGCGACCGCACCCGCAGCACCCTCAGGGGCCTGCGACGCGGCGAGGTGATCGCCCTGCCGGGCGGCCGGCGCGCCGGCTACGCGGTCGTGCTCGACGTGGATCGCGAGGTGCTGGGCGGCCCGCAGGTCCAGCTCCTGGACACCGAGGGACGCCGGCGTAGCATCCGGCCCGGCGACGTCCCCTCGCCCCCCGCGGTGATCGACACCCTGCGCCTGCCTCGCCCGGAGACCCTGGGCAGCGCGAAGATCCGTCGGGACACCGCGGCCGCCCTGCGTCAGCGCCTGTCCGGGCATGACGACGACGCCCGACGGGAAGTGCGCCGACGCGCCAAGCGCACTCCGTCGACCGCCGCCACCGACCCGGCGCTGCTGGAGCTGCGAGAGCAGCTGGCGGCCCATCCCTGCGCCGACTGC
Source organism: Candidatus Brachybacterium merdavium (assembly GCA_019118275.1). Taxonomy (GTDB): domain Bacteria; phylum Actinomycetota; class Actinomycetes; order Actinomycetales; family Dermabacteraceae; genus Brachybacterium; species Brachybacterium merdavium. The sequence goes on from DWZH01000038.1 coordinate 106,037, forward strand.
CCGGACCTGGGATCGCATCTGCGCTGGGTGGGGCGGTGGCGCAAGACCCGCACCGAACAGGCCAAGGTCCATCGGCGCATCCAGGGGCGCACCAGCTCCCTGGCACGACAGTTCGACCAGCTCACCGATCTCCTGGTCGAGCTGGACTACCTGGTCGCCACCGAGGACGGCCAGCTCCACCCCACCGACCGCGGGCTGCGGCTGCGCCGCCTGTTCAGCGACCGCGATCTGCTGATCGCCGAGTGCATCGAGCACGGCGCCTGGCAGGGGCTGGACCCGGCCGGGCTCGCCGCCGTGGTCTCGGCCGCGGTCCATGAGGGGCGCCGCGACGACGGCCGGGCGCCCGAGCTGATCGTGGACGCCGCCGTCGACGCAGCCCTGGAGGCCACCTTCCGCACCGCGTCCGCCCTTCAGGCCGCCGAGTCCCGGCACGGGCTCGATCCGACGCCGCCACCGGACGCGGGCGTCGCCGCGATCGTCCACCGCTGGGCCCGCGGCGTCCACTTCGCCGCGGCTCTCGACGGCACCGATCTTCCCCCTGGGGACTTCGTGCGCCACTGCCGGCAGGTCGTCGATCTGCTCCAGCAGCTGACCGGCGACCAGCGCCTGGGCAGGAGCGCGCGGGCGGCGATCGCGGCGGTACGACGAGGCCTGGTCGCCCAGGAGATCGATCGATGAGCTTTCTCCCAGGTGTTCACGAGACCCTGGGGCACGTGTCCACCGAATCCCGCTCCGTCCTGTATACGGGCATCGTGCTGTACAGCACCGATGATCCCGAAGCCGATGCTGTCCTGGTCTCCGACGGGATGATCGCCTGGACCGGGAGCCAGGACACGGCCCGGCTCATCCACGATGACGCCGAGGTGGTCGACGCCACCGGTTGCCTGCTGACCCCCGGCTTCGTCGACGCGGCCGCGACCGCAGACGGCTCGGCCCCCGATCCGCAGGGCGCCGCCGAGGCCGCCGCCCACGGCATCGTGCTGCGCCTGCCCGGTCCCACCGGCGCTCGAGAGGGGGTGCGGGTGGTCGCCCCGGTCTCCGAACCGGCCGACTACCTGGACCTGGTGACCGCGGGCACGCCGCTGGCCTTCGGCTCGGCGGGACGGTCCGAGGCCGCCGACCCCTGGAGCTGGGTCCGGGCCGCCGCTCAGCAGGGACAGCCACGCCAGCGCATCAGCGACCGCGCCGCCTTCCTCGCCGCCAGCCGCGGCGGGCAGCGGGTGGCCGGCCATCGTCACCCCGGATCCCTGAGCACCGGCCTGGAGGCGACCTTCGTGGTCTGGGAGCCCTGGGACCTGACCGTGCGCGGGCACGGCGACCTGATCGAGACCTGGTCCACTGACCCCCGCTCCCGCACCCCGCTGCTGCCGGACCTCGAGCAGGGAGCGCCGCGGGCTCTGCGCACCGTCATCGGTGGCGAGATCGTCCATGACCGCCTCGGGGCGACCCCGGCATGACCACGAGCACCCGGAGGGGGTCGCGCATCGCCGCGGTCCGCCGCCGTGACGAGATCGAGCCTACGCCCTGGCCGCTGGCCCTGCTCTGCGGCGCCGGCGGGGGAGCGGCGGCCCTGTTCGCCTTCCCTCCCTATGACCTGTGGATGCTGCTGCCCCTGTCGCTGATGCTGCTGTCGGCCGGGCTGCTGGTGCGCTCGACCGCGCTGGCGCTGCTGGTCTCCCTGCTGTGGGGCCTGGCCTTCTTCGTGCCTCTGACCGCGTGGGCGGCCACCTATGCGGGCAGCATGCCGTGGATCGCCCTGGGCGTGTTCGAGGCGCTGTACATCGTGCTGTTCGGCCTCCTCGCCCGCACCGTGATGATCCGCCGCGGCCTGACCATCTCCTCGGCCCTGATCGTGGCTGCCCTGTGGACCGGCGTGGAGACGCTGCGCAGCCACTTCCCGTGGGGAGGGCTGCCCTGGGGGGCGGCCGGGTTCGCGCTGGCGGACTCCCCGCTGCTGAACCTCGGCCCTTGGGTGGGCATGGCCGGCCTGGCCTTCGCGGTCGCGCTGCTCGGGCAGATCCTGCTGCACGGCGTGCTGGCGCTGCTGGGGCGACGCCACCGGGGCCTGACCGGGTTCTCCGGGGTCTGGCCGTTGGCGATCGCCGTGGGGGCGGTGCTCGCCACGGTCATCGTGCCCCATCCGGTCAACCGCGCTCCCGAGGGCCGGCCCACCATGACCATCGCCGGGGTCCAGGGCTCCATGGACCCGATCGATCCGGTCACGCTGCAGATGCCCGAGGACGTCTTCGCCAACCACGTCGAGGCCACGAGCCAGGTGGACGAACGGGTCCGCGGCGAGGGCCGGGAGCTGGACCTGATCGTGTGGCCCGAGGACTCCACCGGCTGGGACCCGCGGGACAACCCGCAGATGATGCAGGAGATCTCCCAGCTGGCGGGCGAGGCCGGGGCCCCGATCCTGCTGGGCACCCAGCAGGCCGTCGGTGAGGACCAGCGTTACAACCACTCCGTCCTGGTGACCGAAGACGGGCAGATCCCCTATACCTACGCCAAGCGCCATCCCGTGCCCTTCGGGGAGTACGTCCCGGCGCGGGACTTCTTCCGCTCCCTGACCGACAAGGTCGACCTGGTCGGTCGGGACATGATCGCCGGTGAGGAGGTCGGGGTCATGGACATGGACGAGCTGGGCGACGAGCCGGGCCGGGTCGGGGTGCTGATCTGCTTCGAGATCGCCTACGACAACCTGACCTTCGACACCGTTCGGAAGGGCGCAGAGGTGATCGTGGTGCAGTCCAACAACGCGCTGTTCGGGGACTCCCACGAAGCCATCCAGCAGCTGTCCGAGGCGAGGGTGCAGGCGGTGATCTCCGGGCGCAGCGTCGTGCACGTCTCCACGGTGGGGCACTCGGCGATCTTCACCCCCGACGGTCGGCGCATCTCCTTCGTCGACCACTGGGAGCAGGGGGCGGTGCTCGCCGACGTCCCGCTGCGCGAGGGGACAACCCCGGCCGTGGCCGCTGGACCGTGGATCGCGATCGCCCTCTCCGCCGTGGGCGTGGCCGGATGGCTCACCGCCCTGTCCAGCCGCCGACGTGCGATCGCCCCGGCCGCGGCCCGCCAGCGACCGAGAGGACGGAGCTGATCATGTGTGCCACTGATGCGCCGGGTCCCGCCACCCTGGTGGTGATCCCCACCTACGACGAGCGCGAGGCGCTGCCCGGCACCCTGGCCCGGCTCCGCGCCGCCGTGCCCCACGCCCACGCCCTGGTGGTCGACGACTCCTCCCCGGACGGCACCGGCCGGTGGGCGCAGCAGGAGGCCTCCCGCGACGACCACGTCCACGTGCTCCATCGCGCCGGGAAGCAGGGGCTGGGCCCGGCCTACCTGGCGGGCTTCTCCTGGGGGCTGGAGCGCGGCTACGAGGTGCTGGTGGAGATGGACGCCGACGCCTCCCACCGTCCCGAGCAGCTGCCCGGCCTGATGGAGGCGGTGCGCCGCGGCGCCGACCTGGCGATCGGCTCGCGATGGGTGCCCGGGGGCAGGGTGCATGACTGGCCGCTGCGGCGGCTGCTGCTCTCGCGCGCCGCCAACGCCTACGTGCGGATCATGATGGGCCTGTCGGTCAGGGACGCGACCGCCGGCTTCCGGGCCTTCCGTGCCGAGCTGCTGCGGCCCCTGCTGGCCGACGACATCGCCTCCCAGGGATACTGCTTCCAGGTGGACATGACCCGGCGGGCCCGCCGGGCCGGGGCCGTGATCACCGAGGTGCCGATCGACTTCGACGAGCGCGCCGAGGGCATGAGCAAGATGAGTCCGGCGATCGTGCGGGAGGCGTTGCTGCTGGTGACGCTCTGGGGACTGTCATACCGCGCCCAGCAGCTGTCCGGACTGCTGCGCTACCCTGGCCGCCGTTGAGGAACAAGGAGACGCCGTGAGCTCGACTCCCCAGAACGCTCCATCCAAGGACCGCTCCCGCCTGGCCCGGCTGCTGCCGGTGGCCATCGTGCTGCTGGGCCTGCTCGAGCTGACCATCCTGGTGCTGATCGGCATCAACTCCAGTCTGTGGTGGTCGGTGCTGATCATCGTGGTCGGATGGATCGTGGGCCTGGCCCTGGTGGTCGCGGCCGGACAGCAGTCCTTCGTGCGCCTGCGGTCGCTGGTGCGCGCCGTGCGGGGCAGCGGTGATGTACAGGACCATCTCTCCCGCCCAGCCTTCACGATGCTCGCGGCGCTGCTGTTCTTCTTCCCCGGTGTACTCACCGACCTGCTGGGCCTGGTGCTGCTGGTGACGCCGGTCCAGCGCCGAACGGTCCGCGCCATGGGCTTGTCGAGCGGGTCGGGGTCCGCCCGGACCGTGCTGTACCGGCGTAGCTCCGGCACCGTGGTCGACGGGGAGATCGTGGTCGAGGCGCAGAAGACGGATCGCTCCCGGAGCGGCGAGGATCCTGATCACCCCTCGGACGGGACTCCGCCCGCCATCACGCGGGACTAGAAGCGCCCCTGCGCCGGGACCGCTCGGCTCGGCGAGCGCCCCGGCACGACGACGCCCCCGGCCCGCCTGGTGGCGGAACGGGGGCGTGGCATCATGCGGTCCCTGCGGGTCAGAAGTTGGTGCGCTGGTGGAGCTTGCCGGCGCGCAGCAGCTCCAGACGCTGGTCGAGGAGAACCTGGAGTTCCTCCTCGCTGCGGCGCTCGAGCAGCATGTCCCAGTGGGTGCGCACGGGCTTGCCCGGCTTCCCCTCGGGCTTCTCGTGATCGCGCAGCACTGCGGTCTGACCGCAGCGGCACTCCCAGATCGCCGGCACATCGGCCTCGACGGAGAAGGGAAGGACGATGGTGTGTCCGTTGGGGCAGTCGTAGACGGCCTCCTGACGGGGTGCGGCGAGCACTCCCTCGTCGGTCTCCATGGATAGGGAGCCCAGACGGGTGCCTCGCAGGCTGCGGCTGTTCATGCGGTTCTCGCTTCCTGCCGGTGGTTCGTGGTGCGGGCGGTCCTGCCGCCCAGAGGTCTCACAGGGTCAACGTCCCCGGGGCCCGGATTGTTCCCCGCCCCCGGTGGAATCGGAGCGGGTGGTGGCGTTCATCGGCCGTCGAGCAGCTCCGAGAGCAGGTCGACACGATTGGTGATGATACCATCCACGCCGCTGACCAGCAGGTCCCGCATGGTCGCGGGGTCGTCGACGGTCCACACATGCACCTCGCAGCCCACCCGGTGGGCGGCGGCGACGTTCGCGGCGGTGACCACCGGGATACCGCGATAGCGGGCAGGGACCTGCAGCGCCCCGTAGGGGGCCAGCAGCCGGCCGGTGATCGCGTCGGGAGCCTCGAGCCACCGAGCGAACAGGAAGCGGGCCATCACCCCGCGGGAGGGGCTGCGCACGGGCAGGGTCCCGGTCGCGGCGCGCACCTGGGCCACGGCGCGCCGCGCGACGCCACCATCGAAGCTGGTCAGGCAGATCCGCCCAGCGCTGCGGGTGCGCCGGATCGCCTCCACCGCCGGGCCGATCGCCGAGGCGGACTTGACGTCGATGTTCACGGGCGCCTCGGGGAAGGCGTCGAGCATCTCCTCCAGGGTGGGGATCCGTTCCTGGCCGGCCAGGACCACCGAGCGAGCGGCGGTCAGCGTCAGCTCGTCGATGCGGCGTGGATCACCGGCCACGCGCCACAGGTCCTCGTCGTGCACGGCCAGGGCGGTCCCGTCGCGCGTGGCGCGGGTATCGGTCTCCAGCATGTCGGCACCGGCGGTCAGGGCGTCGGCAAAGGCGCGCAGGGTGTTCTCCGCACCGTCGAGCGCCAGGCCCCGGTGGGCGATGCGGCGCGGCCGGGGGCCGGGCAGGAACCGCGTGGCGAGCGTGCCCGGCCGGTCATGGGTGTTGGCGGTCGATGAGTGCATCCTCGTCCTCCTCGTCTCGGCTGCGGCGCCGGGTGCGGGCTCGCGGGCGCGACCGTGGGGTTGCCTTCCCTCCGGTGGAGCCGTCGTGCTGGTCCTCGATCTCCTCCTGCATCGTCTTGCGGGTGCGGTAGATCAGCGCCCCCGGGAAGAACAGGGCGAAGAGCCACCATTGGAAGGCGTATGACAGGTGTGGGCCCAGCGAGGTGTCCGGCTCGGGCAGGGCCTGCGGGCGCCGGCCCTCGGGATCCTCGGCCGCGAGCTCCCCGTACGCACCGGTGGTCATCGGGCCGCTCAGCTCGGGCAGTTGGGGGGAGATCTGCTCGGGGCTGACCGAGTGGACCTGCCCCTCGGGGTTCTCGCGGCCCGTGATGACCGCTTCGGCGGGCCGCAGCCGCGCCGTGACGGTCAGCTCGCCTTCCGGCACGGCAGGCGGATCGGCGGGCTCGGACTCCTGAGCGTCGGAGTCCACCCAGCCGCGCACCACCAGCAGCGTGGCGCCGTCGTCGGTCTGGAAGGGGGCCAGCTGCCAGAAGCCGACGGTCCCGCCGAGGGTCCGGTTGCGCACGTACAGGATGCAGTCGGGATCGGTGCAGTAGCTGCCGTGCAGCTGCACCGGCGTCCACTCTTCCGCTCCGGTCAGCGGGGAGCCGGGTGCCGGCAGGACCGATTCGAGCGCCACTGGATCGGCCTGGTAGTTCGCCTCGACGGTCTGCGCGATGTCCCGGCGGTCCTCGAAACGTCCGTACTGCCACACGCCCAGTCCCACGCAGATCACCATCGCGAGCGCGACCACCAGGGCCCCGATCAGCGTGTCCCGGCTCAGCAGCACGGAACGGCGTGCAGAGCGTGCGCTCACGGTCAGCTCGTCGGCTCCGGCGCGATCTGCTGATCGGGCCACACCGAGGTGAGGTGCCCCGCGGGTTCGGTCATCATGTCGGGCAGGTCCTCGATCGCGAAGTCCGTCAGCAGCACGAACATCGTCGCGGTCAGGGCCGCCAGCACGAATCCGGCGGCGGTCGCCGTGATGGTCATGGCCAGCCGCAGACGGGGACGGGGCGTGACCGGCTTGGGCTCCGGGAACCCGTAGTCCTCGGACTGGAGGTGGTTGTCCGTCCACATCCCCGGATTCAGGACCCTGACCGGGTAGGTATCCACCCGTTCGCGGGGACGCGCCCCGCTGGCAGGGACGTCCTCGGAGTCCTGCAGGGGTGCGGGCCCGGGGTCGGCGGGGCCGCGTCCAGCCCACAGCCTCCATCCCGCCGGGACCGGGCCCCATTCCTGCTGGGGATGGAAGTCAGCCGGCGGGATCCAGCCGTCGTGCGGCGGCTCCGGCCAGTTCGGTGGGGGATTGAAACGCTCGTTCACGCAGGGGTGTCCCAGGTGTGGGTGTCGGTGGTCTCCTCCGCGACGACGCTCGTCCGGGGGGCGCTGGGGTCGGCTCCGTGGGCCTGGCCCTGGCCGTCGCTGAGCAGGATGATCAGGACGATGAGCGCCGCGAACAGCACGGCTCCGAGGAAGAGCACGATGCACCCGACCCACCAGAAGCGAGCCACGAGGCCCTTCTGGGGCGTCTCGGCCGCTCGACCGGTGCTGGCCGTCCATCCCGCGGCGCTGTCCATGCCGGGACTGCCCTGAGCCGGGCTCCACGGGGCGGGGGACGCCGGCGCCTGGCCGTGGCCCGGGCTGGGGGAGGGGGCGCCATAGCTCGGTGCCGGCGAGACCTGACCGTAGCTGGGTGCCTGGCCGTAGGTGGGCGAGGCGGGACCGTAGTCCGGGGAGGCTTGACCGTGCGCAAGTGGGCGCTGCCCATGGGCGGGTGCGGCCGGGCCATACGCGGGCGATCCCTGCCCATGGTCGGAGGACGCCTGATCGTATCCCTGACCCGGAGCCGGCTCGCCGTAGCCCTGCGTGGGCGCGGACTGGCCAGGAGAGGTGGCGGGCTGCCCGACCTCGGGCTCCACAGCGGCGGTCTCGAATGGGGACGGCGCGGCGGGAGGCTGCCCCTGGGCCGGCTGCTGGGCACCGGGCTCCGCCGGCTGTGCCGTCTCGTATGGAGCTTGCTGAGCGAGGTCGGCCTGCAGGTCCGGGCCCGGGTACTCAGCCGTGTCGGCAGCGCGGGCCTCGTCGCGTTCCGGAGACGAGGTGGCCGTGGGCTCATCGCCGGCGACCGGTGTTTGTGCGCGGCTGGGGACGATCCGGGTGGCGTCCTCGTCGGCGGCCTGGTCCTCCTCGGGCTCGACGGCGGGATCGCGGTGCTGTGGTCCGGTCGAGACGACCCGCGTCTCGTCGTCATCGGTGACGACGGGGACCGGATGCTCCACGTCCGGATCGGCCTCAGCCTCGGCGACCTGCTCCGGCTCCGCTTCCGGATCGGCCTCAGCCTCAGCGATGGGCTCCGGCTCGACGTCCGGCGCAGCCTCCACTGCAGAGGTGGGCTCAGGACCGGGCACTGCAGAGGTGGGCTCAGGACCGGGCTCGGTCGGCTCCGGGGCGGCCGACTCGGCGGGAGCGTCGGCGTGGACCCAGAAGTTCCAGCCCTCGGGGGCCGGGCCCCAGGACGGATCCGGCTGCCACCCCGGGGGCGGCGACCAGGCCGGGTCGTCGATGGGCCAGTTCGGTGGAGGGTTGAAGCGATACGCCATCTGGTTGCACCTTCCGAGGAGCGAAGTTCCGGGCCGGGTTTCCCCCCTCGGATCCCGACATCGTCTCGCCCCGTATCGTAGAGCACTGACGTGATCGCACGCGGATGCGATCCCTGCCATCCTCCGTGCCCCGTGCACGCCCCGTCGACCAAGGAGTCCACGATGTCCGACAGCACCCCGCAGCCGCGCAGCGTCCTGATCACCGGCGGCAATCGCGGTATCGGCCGCTCGATCGCCGAGGAGTTCCTGCGCCGCGGGGACCAGGTCGCCGTGACCAGCAGGTCCGGTGAGGGGGGCCCCGAGGGAGCACTGACGGTCGCCGCCGACGTCACCGACGGCGAGAGCCTGGACGCCGCGATCGCAGCCGCCGAGGAGGCCCACGGCCCCATCGAGGTGCTGATCGCCAACGCCGGCATCACCGATGACCAGCTGCTGCTGCGCATGAGCGACGACTCCTTCGAGTCCGTGCTGGACACGAACCTGACGGGCTCCTTCCGCACCGTCAAGCGCGTCATCAAGTCGATGGTCCGCAAGAAGAAGGGACGCATCGTCCTGATCAGCTCCGTGGTGGGCCTGTACGGCTCTCCGGGGCAGGTCAACTACGCCGCCTCGAAGTCGGGGCTGATCGGCATCGCCCGTGCGCTGACCCGTGAGCTCGGCTCCCGCGGGATCACCGCGAACGTGGTTGCGCCCGGCTACATCGACACGGAGATGACCGGGGCGCTGCCCGAGGACGTGCAGGCCTCGTACCGCAAGGCGATCCCGGCCGGCCGCTTCGCCGATCCCGCCGAGGTGGCCCGTGTGGTCGCCTTCGTCGCCAGCGACGACGCGGCCTACATCTCCGGCGCCGTGATCCCCGTCGACGGCGGCCTGGGCATGGGACACTGACGACAGTCCCACCCACCCCGATGGAAGAGTGATCGCCCACCCATGTCGACCTCTGACCCCGACAGCCGCCTGCTGCTCGTGATGCGCCACGGCAAGGCCGAGAGCAATGCCGCCCGGATCGACCGCGAGCGCCGCCTGACCGACCGCGGCCGGTCCCAGGCCCAGCTGGTCGGGGAGTACCTGCGGTCACAGGGCGTGAAGCTGGCAAGGGTGCTGGTCTCCGACGCCGCTCGCACCCGCGAGACCTGGGAGCACGTGGCCGCCCAGATGCCCGGGCTCGATGCGGAGGTCACCTTCCACGAGGAGATCTACGCCGGCGGGCCCTCCGAGGTGCTCGAGCTGCTGCACGGCAGCGAGGACCGCCACCCGGTGGTGATGGTGGTCGGCCACGAACCGACCGTGGCCTCGCTGGTGGCGCGGCTGGCCGACGAGGAGTCCGATGCGGGCTCGATCGCCCAGGCCCGGATCGGGCTCCCGACCGGCGCGATGGGCGTCCTTTCGGGCGCACTGGACGACTGGCGCGAGCTGAGGGAGGGCTCCTTGACCCTGCACACCATCGTCCGGCCCTGACCCTCAGCCGACGCGCACACCCTCCAGGTGCTCCCAGGCGTCCAGCAGCGACCTGGAGTCGATGACCGCATCGGCGACCTCGCGCAGCGCGGGCTTGGCCCGGAAGGCGATGCCGACGCCCGCGGCCTCGAGCATCTGCCGGTCGTTGGCACCGTCACCGATGGCCACCACCCGTGAGGCAGGCACCCCGTAGCGCTCGGAGAGCTGCTGGAGGGTGCGCAGCTTCGCGGTGCCGTCGATGATCGGGCCGAGCACCTCACCGGTGAACCGGCCCTGGCGGATCTCGAAGCGGTTGGCGACCACGTGATCGATCCCGGCGCGCGCGGCCAGCGGGTCGATCACCTCGTGGAAGCCGCCCGAGACCAGGGCGGTGACCCACCCGGCCGCACGGGCCCGCGCCACCAGCTCGAGCGCCCCGTCCGTGGGCACCAGGGCCTCGCGCACCTGCTCGAGCACGGATTCCTCGAGACCTTCGAGCAGCGCGACCCGGGCCCGCAGCGACTGCGCGAAGTCGAGCTCGCCGCGCATCGCGGCAGTGGTGATCTCCTCGACCCGGTCGCGCACGCCGGCATGCTCGGCGACCAGTTCGATGACCTCCTGGGTGAGGAACGTGGAATCGACATCGGAGACGAGCAGTCCGCTCGCCCCCTCGGAGACAGATCTGTTCACGGCTCGATGACCGTACCCTTCCCGATCACGGTGATCCCGGACTCGGTGACCACCCAGCCGCGGGCGAGGTCGGCCTTCTCGTCCAGGCCGATCTGGGTACGCGGGGGGATCACCACGTTCTTGTCGATGATGGCGCGGTGGATCTGGCAGTGGCGCCCCACCGAGACCTCGTCCATGATCACGGAGTCCGAGACCGATGACCAGGAGTTCAGCCGCACGCCCGGGGACAGCACCGAGTTGGACACATGGGAGCCGGAGACCACCACTCCGGGCGAGATGATCGAATCCACCGCCGAGCCGACCCGCGTCCCGGGGCCGGCATGGACGAACTTCGCCGGTGGCACGTTGCGGTGCCCGGTGTAGGTCGGCCAGTCCTCGTTGTAGAGGTTGAACACGGGATGGATCGCGATCAGATCCATGTGGGCCTCGTAGAAGGCGTCCAACGTGCCCACATCGCGCCAGTAGTCGCGATCCCGGTCGGTGGAGCCCGGCACATCGTTGTGGATGAAGTCGTAGACCGCGGCGTCGCCCTCCGCGACGAAGGACGGGACGATGTCGCCGCCCATGTCGTGATCGCTGGAGTCGTCCTGCGCGTCCTTGGTGACCGCCTCGACCAGGGCGTCGGCAGTGAAGATGTAGTTGCCCATGGAAGCCAGGATCTGGCTGGGGTCATCGGCCAGCCCCTCGGTCTCCTTCGGCTTCTCCACGAAGGCCTTGATGGTGGTGGGATCGGACGGATCCGTCTCGATCACCCCGAATTGGTCGGACGCCTCGATCGGCTGGCGGATCGCTGCGACGGTGCAGGACTTCCCGGACTCGATATGGGCATCGAGCATCTGCGAGAAATCCATGCGGTAGATGTTGTCGGCGCCGACCACCACCACGTACTCGGGCTTCTCGTCATAGATCAGGTTCAGCGACTGCGCGATCGCATCGGCGCTGCCCCGGAACCAGTGCTTGCCCATGCGCTGCTGAGCCGGCACCGGTGCCACATAGTTGCCCAGCAGCGAACTCATCCGCCACGTCTGTGCGACGTGCTTGTCCAGCGAATGCGACTTGTACTGGGTCAGGACGACGACACGCAGGTAACCGGAGTTGACGATGTTCGACAGCGCGAAGTCGATCAGGCGGTAGATACCGCCGAACGGGACGGCGGGCTTGGCCCGGTCGAGGGTCAGCGGCATCAGCCGTTTCCCCTCACCGCCCGCGAGAACGATGGCGAGGACCTTTTTCTGCATACATCGAGGATAATGCAGGAGTGGTATCGGTCACGCCACAAGAGTTCTTCTGCGTGAACAATAGGAGGGGGAAGGCCATGCGAGTGGATCTGCTGACGAAGGAGTACCCGCCGGAGGTCTACGGAGGGGCCGGGGTCCACGTGGCGGAGCTGACCCGCGTGCTGCGCCCCCACCTCGACGTGCGGGTGCGCGCGTTCGGGGCCGACCGTGAGGAGCAGGGCACCTCCTCCTACCAGGCCCCGGCCGAGCTGGCCGAGGCCAACGCCGCGTTGAGCACCATGGGCACCGACCTGCTGATCGCAGCGGACTGCGAGGGGGCGGACCTGGTCCACTCCCACACCTGGTACGCGAACTTCGCGGGACACATCGCCTCCCTGCTGCACGGGATCCCGCATGTGCTCTCGGCCCACTCCCTCGAGCCGATGCGGCCGTGGAAGGCCGAACAGCTGGGCGGCGGATACCGACTGTCCTCATTCGCGGAGCGCACCGCCTACGAGTACGCCGCCGGCGTCATCGCCGTCTCCGGGGGCATGCGCCAGGACATCCTGCGCTCCTACCCGAGCGTGGACCCGGACAAAGTGCACGTGGTCCACAACGGCATCGACATCGACGAATGGTCGCCGAACCCGGAGACCTCGGCGCTGACCTCCCGCGGCATCGACCCCGCGGCCCCCATGATCGTGTTCGTCGGCCGCATCACCCGGCAGAAGGGACTGCCCTACTTCCTGCGGGCGGTGCGTGAGCTGCCGGCCGACTACCAGGTGGTGCTGTGCGCGGGCGCTCCGGACACCCCGGAGATCGCCGCGGAGGTGGACCAGCTGGTGGGCGAGCTCTCGCAGACGCGCGACAGCATCCACCTGATCACCGACTTCCTGCCTCGCCACGAGCTGACCCAGCTGCTGACCCACGCCACCGCCTTCGTGTGCCCCAGCGTCTACGAGCCGCTGGGCATCGTGAACCTCGAGGCGATGGCCTGCGGGACGCCGGTGGTGGCCTCCGCCACCGGTGGCATCCCCGAGGTGGTCGTGGACGGGGAGACCGGCTACCTGGTGCAGTTCGAACAGCTCCAGGACGGCACCGGCACCCCGCTGGACCCGGAGAGCTTCGTGGCCGATCTGTGCGATGCGCTGGTGCGCATGGTCTCCGACCCTCAGCACGCGAAGGAGATGGGAGAGGCCTCGCGCCGGCGCGCCGCCGAGCACTTCTCATGGACCTCGATCGCCCAGCGCACCCTGGAGGTCTACCGCACGGCCCTCAGCTGATCTCGGAAGCCATGATCCGCTCGACGGCTTCGACCAGCGCGGCACCGGACTGGTCGTGCAGCTCGTCCAGCAGCTCACGGCGGGCCAGGGCGTCGCTGAGCCCGATGGTGTGCGAGGACTCGTCCTCGAGCTCATTGCGGGTCAGCAGCAGGGTACGTGCGGCCAGCGTCAACAGGTGGGCATCACCCGGGTCGAGATGACGGGGCAGCACGGTGGCCGTCCAGGTGGACGGTATCCGAGCCGCCTCGACCGGTTCCTCGGGCACCAGGTCCAGGTCGACGCTGCCCTCGGCCGCCCGGCGCAGCACCCGCAGCAGCTCTTCGCGGGCCCCGCCGGCGGCTGCGGGGGCCACGTGCTGGCCCAGCGGCGCGTCGAACCGGCTCCAGGAGACCTCGAAGCCGCGTCGACCACGGTCGGCCACGGGCTCGATCTCGGGCACCAGGGTGTGATCGGCGATACCGGCGGCGGTGACCACCACGGCCTGCTCCGCCTCGATCGCCGCGGGCAGCGCCGACGGTGGGCCCACGAGCCCGGCGATGCGGCCCGGGCGGGGCAGCACCAGGCGCAGCTGCGCGAGCGGCAGCCGGCGCAGCCCGGTCATCCAGTCGAACAGGTCCTCGCCCTCACCGCCGACGGCGTGGTGGCCCACGCCCAGCGAGAGCTCGGCCGCGTCATCGGGTCCCGCGTCACCGCGCAGGTAGGCGGCGGCCCACAGCATCAGCACAGCCGCACGGGGAAGCGCGAGCAGATCCTGGGCGGAATCGGGCGCGGTCATCGATCCTCGTCCCGCAGCGGCCGTGCGACGGCGGCCACCGGCCCACGAAGGCTGTGGACGGAGAGGGGATGATGCGGCACGGCGACCTCCTGCAGCGCGGATCGGGCACCTCGAGTCTACGGCGGGCCAGGTCCATGCCGGCCGGGTCGGAGCGATAGGCTCGGGGGCATGTCCGTCGCTGCAGCTTCACTGTCCGATGTCGTCGTCCGTCGAGGCGGGGACAACATCCTCGATTCCGTGTCCCTGACCGTCGCCGAGGGCGAGCGCTGGGCGGTGCTGGGCCCCAACGGTGCCGGCAAGTCCACGCTGGTGCGGTTGCTCGCCGCCCGCATGCACCCCACCTCCGGCTCGGTCGACCTGCTGGGGGAGAGGCTGGGCCGCGTCGACATCTTCGAGCTGCGCCCCATGATCGGGCTGGCCAGCCAGGAGCTGGCCGAGACCATCCCCGTCGAGGAAACCGCCCTGAACGTCGTGGTCACCGCAGGGTACGGAGTCGTCGGCCGCTGGCGGGAGACCTACGAGGAGCTGGACACCGAGCGTGCGCAGACCCTGCTGGACGCCTTCGGGGTGGGCGAGCTGGCCGAGCGGATGTTCGGCACCCTGTCCACCGGTGAGCGCAAGCGGGTGCTCTCCGCCCGGGCCCTGATGACCGATCCGGAGCTGCTGCTGCTGGACGAGCCGGCCGCGGGGCTGGACCTCGGGGGCCGCGAGTCGCTCGTACGCACCCTGGGGCGGCTGGCGAAGGACCCCGCGACCCCGGTGACAGTGCTGGTCACCCACCATGTCGAGGAGATCCCTCCCGGTTACACCCATGCCGTGCTGCTGCGCGAGGGCGGCGTGGTGGCGGCCGGCCCGATCGATGAGACCCTCACCTCGCAGAACCTGACCCGCACCTTCGGGCTGCCCCTCGTGGTCGAGAAGTCCGGGGAGCGGTTCACCGCACGGTCGCTGGCCCTGACCTGATCCGGTGCAGCAGGACCCGGTCCAGCTGCGGCGGATCACCGATCTGGCCGATCCCGCACTCGACGACTATCTGCGGATGACCGATGTGCGGCTGCGCTCGCATCTGGAGGTCGAGCGCGGCCTGTTCATGGCCGAGAGCTACGAGGTCATCTCCCGGGCGCTCGACGCCGGGATGGCCCCGCGCTCCTTCCTGATGAGCGAGAAGTGGCTGGAGCGCTTCGCGCCGCTGTTCACCCGCTTCCCCAAGGTGCCGGTGTTCGTCGGGGCGGAGCCGCTGATCGAGCAGCTGACCGGATTCCACCTCCATCGCGGGGCGCTGGCGGCGATGCAGCGCCCGGTGCTGCCGTCGGCCGCGGAGCTGCTGCGCGATGCACAGGGGGCCGGGGCCCGCGACCACGCCGACCACGCTGAGGCGGGGCATGCCACGGCGCGAGCTGAGGGGCCGCAGGCCCCTCGTGGCTCGGGGCGCTCGAGGATCGCGATCCTCGAGGACCTGGTCGATCACACGAACGTGGGCGCCTGCTTCAGGTCGGCCGCAGCGATGGGCGTCGACGCCGTTCTCGTCACACCGCGATGCGCCGACCCGCTCTACCGGCGCTCGATCCGCGTCTCGATGGGCACGGTCTTCCAGGTGCCGTGGACCCGCATCGAGAACTGGCCGATGAGCATGCAGGAGCTGAAGGGCGCCGGTTACCTCGTGGCAGGACTGACCCTGGGAGAGGGCGCGGTCACCCTCGATGAGCTGGCCGCCCAGGACCATCAGGATCTCGCGCTGATCCTGGGCAACGAGGGACACGGGCTCCTGGGGGAGACGGGCCGCCAGCTCGATCGCAGGGTGACGATCCCGATGATGCACGGGGTGGACTCGCTCAACGTGGCGGCTGCATCGGCAGTGGCGTTCTACGCGACCCGGTGAGGAGGGATCCCGCAGTCGAACTTGAACCTCCCGCCGTTCTGCGCGTCACCGGCTCACCCGCCGTCCACCCCATTCGTCGCGCCTCGGACATCGCACAGCAGAGGGTCGCCCTCGGTGCTGTCGAGCTCAAGACAGGAGAAGAGCATCATGACCCTGACCTTCCGGCGCGCCGAGACCGCCGACACCATCGCGGCGCAGCAGACCTACCGGCGGATCATCCATCATCTGGCCGAGACGGTGGACTTCCCCCATTGGCACACCGAGGACCATCCGACACCCGATGAGGTGGCGGCATGGATCGCGGCCGATTCCCTCTACCTGGCTCTGGACGCCGATCAGGAGGTGGCCGGAGTCGTCGCGCTCGACCACCAGGCCGTCGAGGGGTACCGGCATGCCGACTGGGCGATCGACGCTGCCCCGGAGGAGGTGCTGGTCGTCCACGCTCTCGGCGTCGCGCCCGACCGCCTGGGACGAGGCGTCGCTCGCTTCCTCGTGGAGGCCGCGATCCAGCTCGCCCGGGAGAAGGGCTGCCGCACGGTCCGGCTGGATGCCTATGTCGAGAACGTTCCGGCCCGCTCCCTCTACACGCGCTGCGGGTTCACCGACCTGGGCTGCCACACGGTGCACTACGAAGGCACCGACCTGAGCCAGTTCCACCTGTTCGAGTACGTGCTCTGATGCGGTCGCCGGCCAGGCCCTCTCCTCTCGACCCCGCTCGGACGTGCCGGAGTGGGCGCTGCCTCCTGGACAGCGATCAGCATGCGGTCACCGAGCCGCCCGGTGCGGTTCCCTGCGAGGGACGAGGTGACTGCCGGGAACCTGCCGCCCAGCCGGACATGGTCGATGATCGGATCGCTCACTCGTCACCGACGTCGCGTTCTACAAGGTGCAGGGCGAGCGCCCTGGCGAGGTCCGCGCCGAAGGCACGGGCACTGCTCGCATCGACCTCGACCCCTTCGGCGTCTGCATAGGGGAATTCGAGCACCGCATGCGTTCCGATCCCGGCACGATCCGTGAGGTGGGCGTCGAGCGAGGTCAGCGGAGTGTCACGACCGTCACGACTCAGATAGTTCGCGGGGACGTTCCAGGCTGTGCCGAACGGTAGATCGTTGGCACGCCGATACGGAAGCGGGCCCTCGGCGACCTCCTCGAGAACTGCTGCGAGCCCTCGGACAGCCTCCCAGCTGCTGGCGCTGTCGGGACCGACGAAGTAGATGCGCTGATTCGTCGGGCCGGCCACGTTGGGACAGTGCAGGTCGACGACCGCATCGAATCCTCGCGGGTCGTCGAGGAGCCGCTTGATCGCCCGCGTCTCGGGATACAGCCCTTCGTCGGGCCCGTAGTCGCGGGCGTGGTCATGGGGTGCTCGATTCTTGCCCTGGTCCCCGAGGGCAACGCCGTCGACGTCGACGAAGGGGACGATAACGAGCTCGACCCGCTCTCGCAGCCGGCGTGCGGGCTCGCACTCGCCAGCGAGCACCCTGGTCATCAGTCCTTCCAGGACATGGCTGGCCATCGTTTCGCAGGCATGGTGCCGACAGGTGAGGAGCACACGCTGTTGCGGCTCTCCCCGCACTTTCCCGAGACGGAGGAGCTCCACGCGGCGCCCGCGCCTGGTGTGTGTGAGCAGCCGCCGCTCCAGCGCGGGGTGTTCTGTGTACGCGGCGAGAAAGCGCTCGAGCTCAACCGCCGTGTAGGGCATCGCGAAGGAGAGCCGCAGCTCACTGGTCCCCTCAGGAACCGTCAGGGTGAACTCGTCCCCGGTCACCGCGCCGGCCCCGAGCCAGCTCCAGGTGCAGCCGCCATCCGTGCTGACTGCCGGGCCTCGCACCCCGATCGCCGGTCCCAGATCACGCCGGACCTGCACGGTGAGGTGTCGTCCCACTGCTCCCCGCACTCGGACACACCAGTAGAACCAGTCTCCGATGGTGTCGCGGATGTCGGGGCGCAGTTCGATGCGGTCTGCGTCGACGCGTTCGATGACTGCGTTTCCACCGGGGAATTCTGTGTCGACCTGAAGAGGCGGCTCCCTACTCGTCACGTGCACAGATCCTTCCCCCCGTGGCGCTCCGCCGGGGGCACTCCCAGATGGGAGAGCGCGGTCGGTGCGATGTCGATGTTCTCCGCGCTCTCGGCCCAGCTGTCGGCTGTCCGGGTCGGAGAGCAGCCGCCGACCATGGCGGCGACGACGAACGACTGACGCTCCTCCCAGGAGCCTCCTCCGTGGCCTCCCTCATCGAGGTGTCCGTGATCGGTGGTCACTATCACCAGCCATTGCTCCGAGGACCAGGTAGGACGGTTGCTCAGCGCAGACAGCAGACGTCCGAGCCGCTGGTCCTGTCGGAGTACGGCTGCCTCGTACTCGGCGCCGACCCCGTGCTCGTGGGCGATCTGGTCGGTCTCCCCGAGGTAGACGAAGGCGAGGTCCGGGTCGTTGACGCGAAGATGGTGCTCGGCCGCCTCCACGATGATCGGGTCGGTTTCGGTGAATTTCCCCGGGTAGGCTCGCCGGTCCACCCAGTCGATGGTGCCGACCCCGGGGCCGAAGAGCGGGCCGGGCCCGAACTCCGTGCCGAAGATCAGCGCCGAGGCCGCGCCATAGGTGTGGAGGTCCGGGCGAGCGCAGAATGCCGTGGTGAGCAGCTCCGGATAGCGGTGGAGGCGGTTCAGCTCCTCCTCGTTGCCCATCACTCCGTGGGCATCAGGCCATACTCCGGTCAGAATCGTCGCCCACCCGACGGCAGTCACCGTGGGCGCCACGTCGATTCCCGGAAGAGTCGTGCTCCACCAGCGGCCGTGCTCCGCCAGTCCGCTCAGCGTCGAGGGGGAGAGCCGTCGGGCCGTGTCGTCCCGCACCCCGTCCCAGCCGACGATCAGGACCTTCGGCCGAGGGTGGTCAGGGCCGCGCCCGCCGTCCGCCACGTCCATTGCCATGTCTGTCATCGCCCATCCTTCCCGAGGGTCTCTCGTATGGTGCATCTCATCGTCCTCGTCGGCCACGTCATCCCTTGACCGCGCCGGCGACGAGCCCGGCCTTCAGCTGGCGTTGGCCCAGGACGAGCACGATGAGCGTGCCCGCCATCACCATCACGGTCGCCGCCATCACCAGAGGCCACGCAGTGGTCGCCTCGCCCTGCAGACTTCGCAGGGCGATCTGTACCGTTCGGACCCGCTCCTCGCTCGTGACCAGAAGAGGCCACAGGTACGTGTTCCACGTCGTGATGAACGTGAACACTGCAAGAGTCGCGAGCATGGGGCGATTCAGAGGGAGCACCGTCGAGACGAAAAATCGGAACCTCGAAGCCCCGTCGACCTGCATCGCTTCGTGCAGATCGTTCGGGAGGGTGCGGAACGACTGTCGAAGAAGAAAAATTCCGAAGCCCATCGCGAACGACGGCACGGTAAGCCCCTGAAAGGTATTCAGCCAACCGAGATCCCTGACGGTCTGAAAGTTGACGATGATCGTCGCCTCCCACGGAATCATCAGGGTCCCGAGCACTATCGCGAACAACATTCCTCTACCGCGGAAGGGGATGAACGTGAATGAGAATGCGGCCATGCTGCTCGTCACCAAAACGGCAACTGTCACCAGGCCAGCCATGATGAACGAATTACCAAAATAGCGCAGCAGAGGGAACCTCTCGAACGCCGCTACATAGTTACTGAACTCAAGAGGCCATGACGGCAGGACGGCGCCCGCGTTGAAATCTGACTGTGTCATCAGGCTTGCCGCGATCGCATATAGCAACGGGAACGTCGTCAGGAGCGCAGCTAAACACAACGCACCCCACACGAGGATACGCGAAAGACGCCCTTGGGCGATGTTCACTGGTAATGCACCTTCTTATCTCCGATACGGTACTGCACCCCTGTGAGAACCATGATGAGAAGGAACAGGACGATAGTCTCTGCACTCGCATACCCGACCTGGTTCCGCACGAATGCATTCTGGTAGATCTCATACACGATAAGGTTTGTCGCACCTGCGGGCCCTCCTCCGGTGAGGATGTCAATCTGGCCGAACGACTGGAGGGAGTTGATCACGAGCACAACGCTCACGAAGAACAGGACGGGGGAGAGCAGCGGGAGGGTCACGTGTCGTAACTGTCGCCGGCGATTCGCCCCGTCGATTGCGGCACTCTCATACAGTTCCGTCGGGACGGCCTGGAGCCCGCCAAGGAGCACGATGAAAGTAAACCCGATATGCATCCATATCGTGGTGATCGCCACCGACACCAGAGCGATACGCGGGTCCGTCAACCATCCGAAGGTTGGCAACCCAATAGCTCCGAGGACGGTGTTCAGGATGCCCTGGCTGGGGTGAAAGATGAGTCTCCACACAACAGCGGCTGCAGCAGAGGATATAGCCAGCGGCATCGCATACACCGTGCGGAAGAAGCCGATGCCGCGAATCTTCTCGTTCGCGAGTATCGCGAGGGCAAGGGCGATCGCCATCGTCACTGGAACGACCATGACGGTGAATAACAAAGTTGCCCACAGGCTCGAGCGGAACCCTTCCGAGCTCAGGTTATCGATGTAGTTGTCAAGACCAATGAACTTTGTGGGCATCCCGCGCACATCCGTTGCAAATGTGCTCAGCCAGCCCGTCTTGACAGCCGGATAGAAGAGAAACATCGCGAAAACGACGAGGGCCGGAGCAAGGTACAGCACCCCGCTCACAGCGTTGCTCCACGCCCTACGCCTGCGGATGGACTTGCGGGCCTGCGGAATCTCCATCTTCACGCGTGCGAGGTTCCCGGCCGTCATCAGTTCGCCTCGTTGTACTTCTTCAGGTCGGCGTTCACCAGCTCCGCTGCCTTCTCCAGCTCAGCACCCGGGTCCCCGCCGTCGTACACGGCCTCCCAAGCGTCGGGAAGGTACTCGTAAGGGCTCACGCCGGAGAGAGCGCCGCGTGTATCGGGCGAGTCTCCCGCTTCCCTCACGAGCGTATACGCGGTCTCCATCGCCGGGATCTCATCCATGGCCTGGATGAGAGTTTCCTCGTCCCATGCGGGATCGGTCACCGGGAAATACCCCGTATTCGCAGCCCACCGTGCCTGGATCTCCGGCGAGACGAGGAACTTCACGAGTTCGAAGGCCGCCTGCTTCGTCTCGTCGGCAACGTCCTCCAGTATTGCGAGGCCGGCTCCGCCCGGTGAAGCGGTGAGCGGCTCGACCCCGTCCGGCACCGGAATGGGCATGACATCGAACGCGAACGTCGCGGCCTGCTCGTGCATGATGGTTGCTGCCGTGGTATCCATAATCATTCCGACTTTCTTCGAATACCAGGGCTGACGCATGTCATCAAAATCCCGGCCGTAATTTCCGAGCAGACCCGCGTCGAACATGTCCTTGAGCCAAGTCATCACGTCGACCCCTGCGGCCCCGTCGAACTCCGCGGCGGTCGGGGCTCCCTCCCAGCCATTGGCGTTGTTCAGCAAGGGCTCACCTTGCGCACTGAGGAGAGCCGAGAACATCCCGCCTTCAATGAGAAATGCGGCTCCTTCGTCCATGCCTAGCTCTTCCTTGAGGGTCTCTGCCACCTTCCTGAACTCCGAGTACGTACGAGGTGGATCGCTGGGGTCGAGACCAGCTTCCTCGAAGGCGTCCACGTTGAAGAAGATGACATTATTCGAGGCCGCCTGGGGCATGAACTGCAGAGCGTCTTCGACCGTGTACTCAGCGCGTACGGCGGGCAAGAGGGTGTCGACATCGAAGTCGCCATCGGCCTCGACGAATTCCTGCATCGGTGTGATCATGCGTGCATCCAGCGTCTCGCGAAGCTTCCCCATCTGCATGATGTCCGGGGCTTCATCGGTGCCGACTACCTGCATGAGCTTCGTGTAGGCCTCGTCGTACATGCCTTGCTCGGACTCGCGGACGATGATCTCGCTCTGGTTTTCATTGAACTCGTCAACGAAGGCTGTCATCTGCTCGCCATTGTTTCCGCGCATCGAATGCCAGAATGTCACGATGATCTCATCGTTCGGCCCTCTTTCTGCCTCCCGGGTCCCTCCGCACGCGGGGAGAGAGAGTCCTGCGGCAGCTGCCGCCGTGGCTAGAGCGAAGGTTCTGCGTCTCATCAGGGGCTCCTTCAAGGTGCGCGAATACGGCTGTCAAAGCATGCGGTCTCATGGGGCCAGTCGTCGTCCGAGGTAAGCCCCCACGTCCAGGAGTCGCTCCTGCAGTGCTGCAACATCGACGTCCCGAGGTGCGAGACCGTTGTGGACGGCCTGAGCAGCGGCCGTCCCCGCAGCTTGGCCGAGCGCGAAGGCGGGGGGCATCACACGGATGGCCGCGAGGGCCTCATGACTGCCAGAGATGCAACGTCCAGCGACCACCAGCCCATCGAGCTCGGACGGTATCAGGGCCCGGTACGGTATTTCGTAGATATTTGCCGTCGCCGGAATGTCGTCGTCGAAGGGACCGTCCTTCGACGTCGGGCTATGGATATCGACAGGATATCCAGCGACAGCGATGACATCATCGAAGGCGCGCCCTTTCACGAGGTCATCCAGGGTGATCTCGTAATCTCCTATGATCCGGCGGGTTTCACGTACCCCGATGGTCGCGGCGGTGTCGAGCAACCGGCAGTCGGCCATGCCCGGAAGCTCGGCACGGAAGAATTCGAGCAGGTCGAAGACCTGCTGTCGGGCGGTCACCTCAGCTCGGGTCAGGTCGTGTACATCGGTTCCGTCGACCCCGGTGACGCGGGTTGTGTTGACCCGCCACACCCCGGGCTCCATGGTCTTGAACAGCTGCACGCCGCGCCGTGGCAGGCTGTACGTTCCGTCCCGATGAGCCTTCTCAACGATCGATTCGAAGGGGAACCGTTCTTCAGGATGTTTCGCCTGATAAGCGGCGACGGCCTCATCGTCGACGTCCCGGACCCGGAAGAAGAGCGTCATCGGTTGCACGCCGCGGTCGGAGTCGCGGCCGTAGCGGAACGACGCCCCGCCGCGAGCTGCGACGTCGCCGTCGCCGCTGGCATCCACGGTGACGGTGGCCGGTACGAACGACATGCCACCCTTGTGCGCAACCACCACGCCCGTGATCCGGCCATCCTCGACGATCGAGTCGACCATCATGCTGTGCAGCATCAGCTCAACACCTGCATCGAGGGCCATCTCGGAGGCGACGCGCTTGGCAACTTCGGGATCGAAGGGGGTGACGGCCTCATGCCCATAGGTCATGAATCCCGAGTAGGGGCTGCCGCCGACCGTGTGGGAGGGGTGCACGGCGCCGCCGAGCTTTTCCATGTTGCGTACGAATTCGTCGAAGATCCCTCGAATCAGCTGGGTCTTCCCGTCGAGTGAGAATGAGGTCATGCACGGACCTACGAGGGCCCCCGTGAGGTTTCCGCCGAGGTAGCCGTATCGCTCGACGAGGCGTACCGACTTCCCTTCGCGGGCGGCAGCGACGGCGGCGGCGAGGCCGGCGGGTCCGCTTCCGATGACGAGCACGTCGGTCGGTGTCTCGACGGCGAGCTCTCGGGTGTAGGTCCGCATGCTTTCGTCCTTTCGATGTCTCTCCCGTCCGAACCTCGGTGAGAGTGGCTGTCCAGGGCGGGCGTCCGTGCGCCTGTCGCCCTCCCTACTGTGTCGGCAGGAGATCGGCTCCTCAATGGAGATGGACGGATGTTCAGGCGATATTTACTGGCAATCCCATAGAAGACGAGGTTCTTTCGCCACTGTGAACGGAATTGCAAGCACCGTCTCGTCGCGAGAGCCTGGCATCATCGAGGCATGACCCCTGCTGAGCCCATACCTTCGCGGATGACGTCATTCAGCCAGGACGACCGTGGACTGCGCGCAGCCGTCGCGTACTACCTCGAGGGGAAGACGATGGATGCCATCGCCCGTGAACTGCAGGTCTCCCGGGCGACTGTGTCCCGACTCCTTGCCCGAGCCCGGGCGGAAGGGATCGTAGAGATCACCGTCTTCACCCCTGGAGCGCAGGCGTCATGTCTCTCGACCGAGCTGCGCGACCGCCATGGGGTTGAAACACTCGTTGTGCCCCTCCCGAAGGAGTCCTCGGTTGAGGAGCGGCACGCGCGGACTGCAGAAGCTGCCGCGGAGGTTCTGCGGCAGGTGGTCACATCCGATGCCGTGCTCGCCGTCGCTTGGGGAACGATGACGCAGGCGATCAGCCTGCACCTGCGTCCGAAAGGTGTCACGAACTGCTACGTGGTGCAGGTGAACGGGATGGGGAACGGAGCCGGGATCGGAGTGCACTACGCCCATGCTTTGATGGACCGCTTCGGCCGTGCATTCGGTGCGCGGGTGCAGGAGAACCCACTCCCTCTGTTCCTCGATTCCGCCCGTGCCGTCGCGATGCTCCGGATGGACCGCTTGGTCTCGCGAGTGACACAGACGATCGAGAATGCGGACGTGTTCGTGTTCAGCGTGGGCACAGTGACAGAGGGCATGCCGAGTGCGCCGCATCTGTACGGGAACTACTTGGGGGACGCCGACTACGCCTCCCTCCACGCGGACGGGGCGGTGGGGGACATCGCCACGACATTTTTTGATGGCGATGGATGCTCCGACTCGATCCGGCTCAACGCTCGAAGCACCGGTCCTGATCTCGAGGCTCTGCGCTCAGTCTCACGCCGCATCTGTGTGGTCTCCGGAGTGCATAAGATCGAGGCCTTACGCGCTGCGCTCGCCGGTGCATATATCACCGACCTCATCATCGATGAGCACACTGCTCATGCGCTCCTCGATCCTGATCGCTGAGCGTGACGCTCCAGCGGCCGCGATGTGCGCCCCAAGACGGAGCGACGGTCGAGGCGGCTCCCCAATGAGGAAGAGGGGCTCGTCCACCCGGCCACACGGTGAGGGTCGAGCTTCTCACTGCCAGGATCGTCCTTCTCCGCGGCTCATGATGAACGCCGCACACGCGGGCCCCGTCCTCAGGTGCCTTCTCAGGAAGGACCCAGCGTGGTAGACGAGAGAGATCGCGAGCGTGGTCGGCCAAGAGGACGCTGACGACGCGGAGGGAGACCCGATGTCACGAAGCTCGCAGGACGACGTCGATCGGCAGATCGCCCGCATGGACTCCGAGCAGCTACCGGCCGGCAAGCACGAGTTGCACGGACCAGGGCATTTCGCCGGCTTGTACGCGGCCGAGAACGTCGCGGGCACCGAATTCGTCTTCGGCGCGACCTTCGTGATCCTCGGCGCCGGGATCTGGGATGTCATCATCGGTCTGGCCGTCGGCAACCTGCTCGCGGTGCTGAGCTACCGGTTCCTCACCGCGCCGATCGCGACCCGGACCCGGTTGAGCGTCTATACCTTCCTCGACCGGGTCGCCGCAGGAGCCACCACCAAGCTCTACAACGGACTGAACGCTGTGGTGTTCGCGATCATCTCCGCGGCCATGATCACCGTCTCGGCGACTGCTCTGCGTCTGATCCTCAACTTCCCGGCCCAGGAAGCGGCGTATCCCACCAGTGTGGGTTTCATCGGCCTGGCGATAGTCTTCGGGGCCGCCGCCGTGCTCGTGACGGCATTCGGCTTCAACGCGCTCGCCGAATTCGCCAGCATCTGCGGACCGTGGCTGATGATCATGTTCGCCACCGGTGGCATGGTCCTGGTTCCGGTGGTCGCCCAGGAAGCTCTCGGCACCACAGTGATGGCGGGATGGAGCGATTTCGTCGAGATCGGCGGGGATACGGTCTTCACGGGCAAGACCCCGGAGGGTGCCGAAGGAATCGGTCTGCTGGGGGTCATCGGGTACGCCTGGGCCGCGAACTCCTTCGCCCACGCGGGCCTCATCGACATGTCGCTGTTCCGGTACGCGAAGAAGAGCTGGTACGGCTACATGTCTGCCACCGGCATGTTCCTGGGCCACTACCTGGCGTGGATCTCGGCCGGTTTCATGGGCGCAGCGGCTGCCGCGATCACCAAGACGAGCATCACGGTCCTGGAACCCGGGCAGGTCGCGTTGGAGGCGCTGGGCTACGCAGGCTTCGCCGTGGTCATCATCGGCGGATGGACGACAGCCAATGCCAACCTCTACCGCGCCGGCCTGGCCGGGCAGGGGGTCTTCCCACGGTATTCACGGGCGAAGGCTACGCTCATCATCGGTGGCCTCGTCGTCGTCGCGGCCGTGTTCCCGTTCGTCTACCGCGGTTACCTGAACCTCGTCACCTACGCCGGGATCACCCTGGTGCCGATCGGGGGCATCCTCTTCGCCGAGTACTGGCTGTTGCCGAGGCTGGGGATGACACGGTCGTGGGCGCGCTACAAGGGCGTTCAGAACACTCCCGCTTTGCTGGCCTGGGGGATCCCGCTGGCTCTCGCCGCGGCGGTCCTCATCGCGGGACTGGTGCCCGTCTACTTCCTCTTCCCTCCCGCCTGGGTCCTCAGCACGGTCCTGTACGTCCTGTTCGCCAGGCTGATGGGGGCAGCTGAGGAATACCCCGACGGGGTGGCTGCCGACAAGGTCTTCGCGGAGCGTGTGGAGGCATTCCACGCCCAGCAGGCCCGCGAGGCACCCACCGATGTCGATACGCGAGACCGCAGAGCGCTGACCAGACTGCTGAGGATCATCTGGATCATCGACCTCGCCGTCCTCGTCGCCGACGCCCTCATCGTCCTCTTCGCCAGTCCGGACATGGCGACCTACGAAGCGCATCGGGACCGGTTCTTCATCATCGCAGCAGCGGGAACGGTCATCTA
The DNA here is from genome assembly GCA_019118275.1 of Candidatus Brachybacterium merdavium. Lineage (GTDB taxonomy): Bacteria > Actinomycetota > Actinomycetes > Actinomycetales > Dermabacteraceae > Brachybacterium > Brachybacterium merdavium. The sequence continues at coordinate 132,496 of DWZH01000038.1, forward strand.
CTTCCTCGCCGCCTACTGGGAGCTGCGCCGACGCAAGGCCCATGCAAAGCAGGCGGTGGGTCAGCCCCCTCGGTGATGATGCGGGCGGTGGTCCTGACGTCGAGATCGGTCACACGCCTACGTGCCTGGTCGTCTGTGTGATGGCGGCAGCGATGGTGGCCGGTGATTCCAGGTGCATTCAATCGCCCGGGTTCGATGCCGCTGCTGTTTGAATTCGGCAGGCTCGACGGGCAACCGTGGACGATCGCTCCCGGCTGGTCCCGGCCGAGGTCGATGAAGGTTCCGTGCCTGTGTCACGAGCGAAGAATCGGCCGAGGTCAAGCCGTTCGAGGTCGAGACCGAGTGACTGCGGGAGGACGACGAGATCCTTGCGCCGGGCCTCGATATCTTCGCGGGGGAGCTCGACCCCGAAACCGCTGATCCTCGCGTTCATCGACGAGACACGCACCGAGGACTATGCAGTCGAGTCGTGGACCGCACGGGACGTCGA
>DWZH01000039.1 GCA_019118275.1 Candidatus Brachybacterium merdavium
TCCGTGGGCTTATACGAAACAGGGAGGGTTGCGTGAGGGTGCGACAGCGGGATGTTGCTCGGGCTGCCGGGGTGTCTCAGGCGTCGGTGTCGCTCGTCGTGAGTGGACGGGCCGCCGAAGGGGGAGTTTCCGCGAGTACCCAGGAACGGATCCGTCGTGCGATGAGTGAACTCGGGTACGTCCCGGACGCGGCGGCACGCTCCCTGCGCGGGGGCCGCAACGGCCTCTTCGGTGTCTTCACCTATGAACCCGTCTTCCCCTCACAGCCGGATGACTACTTTCACGAGTTCCTGGTCGGGATTGAGATGGCTGCGGCTCAGCACGGACAAGATCTCGTGTTGTTCTCTTCTGCTCAGCAGGCCGACGGCCGGCGCAGCATCTTCTCCGACGGAGCCAGCAGGCTCCACCTCGCGGATGGGTCGATCATCCTGGGCATGCACAGGGATGACGGCGAGCTGAGGCGTCTTGTCGACGATGGCTACCCCTTCGTCAGTCTCGGCCGCTATGACCCGGTGCCCGAGGCGGCGTGGGTCGGCGTCGACTATGACCGCGCAGTGCACTCGATCATCGACGATCTCCATGCCGCTGGTCATGAGTCGTTCGTGTACATCGCCGGGGACGATGACCGGCTCCCCTCACGAGCGCGACGCGACTCGTTCAAGGCGGCCACTCGTGACGATGCGAGCGTGATCGTCGGCGGATCAGAACTGGGCGTAGAGCAGATGCGGGACTGGGTGCGGCGGGGTGTCACGACCGTGGTCGCGGAAAACCCGCTGATCGCGGAGGGTGTTGCGATAACAGCGAACCGTGCGGGCCTGCGCGTTCCGGATCACCTTTCGGCGGTGAGCCTCGAGGTGCCATTGCGTAATGGCCGGGCTGCCGGCTGGTCCCATCTGGTCATTCCCAAGCGCGACGTTGGGATCAGGACTGTTGGCGTGCTCGCCGCGATCCTCGACGGCAAGCTCCCCCGTGGCCATCACGAGACGGTGCAATGCCTTCCGCATCACCTCGGAACAATTACCTCGCCGGGCACCTCGCCGGCAGCCGTGTCCTGACACCGTCCAGATAGTTCGCCGAGGGCAATCGAGAAAGAGCCGTCAATTGCGATCCGTTTGAACTATGTCCAAGCCCCGCAGATACACCGACACAACCCGCGATTGGATTCCGTGATGTCTCCTTACACCCAGTCTGAATCGTTACCGTCGTCCACTTCCGAACGATCCGCTGATCTGGTGGTGATTGGCGGCGGTCTTGGCGGAGTCGCTGCAGCCCTGACCGCGGCTCGCCTGGGCCGCCGTGTGATCCTCACGGAAGCTGACTCCTGGCTGGGCGGACAGCTCACTGTCCAGGGCGTCCCGCCGGACGAGGCCCGGTGGGTCGAGTCTCACCCGCCCTCGGCCTCCTATGCCGAATTCCGGGAGAACGTGCGCGAGCACTACCGCCAACACTTCCCGCTCACCGAAGAGGCGAAGACGGACCCTCAGTTGAATCCCGGGGCGGGGTTCGTCTCGCGTCTGTGCCACGAGCCGCGCATCGGCGCAACTGTGCTTGAGCAGATGATCTCCCCACTGCTGTCCAGCGGGCGTCTGCAATGGCTGCGTGAACACGAACCCGTCGCGGTCGACAGGGTCGGGAACCGTGTGACCGCCGTTACGGTGCGCGATCTGCGGACCGATGTGCAGGTCCGTCTGAGCGCTCCGCTGATCGTGGATGCGACCGAGCTCGGCGATCTGCTGGAGCTGGGAGACGTGGAGCATGTGATCGGTGCGGAGGCGCATTCCGAGTTCGGCGAACTACACGCTCCCGAGCAGGCTGATCCTTTGGACCAGCAGGCCGTCACCTGGTGTTGCGCGCTCGAATGGGCACCGGGTCATGATGAGTTGGTGCCGAAGCCGGAACTGTACGACCGATTCGCTACAGTGGTTCCGGACTTCTGGCCCGGTCCGCAGCTCTCGTTCGACGACGTTCACCCGATCACCCTCGAGAATCGTACCCGGCCGGTCTTCGATGGTGATCCCGCCGATATGGAACGACTCGGGGGCGCAGCGGACATGTGGCATTTCCGTCGGATCCGCTCGAGGGGACACCTCCTGCCAGAGACGCCGGGCGGAGAGATCACGCTGGTGAACTGGCCGCAGGTCGATTACTGGGACAGGCCCCTGCTTGGCGTGAGTGAACAGGATAGAGATCTGGCCGAATACGAATCGCGGCAGCTGACCCTCTCGTTCGTGCACTGGCTGCAGACGGCTGCCCCACGGACCGAGGGCGGTGTGGGGTACCCCGAACTACGACTTCGCGGTGACGTCCTGGGCACCACGGATGGGCTGGCTCGAGAGGTCTACATCCGTGAAGCCAGACGTATCAAGCCGATCTTCACGGTCACCGAGGGACATATCGGGCGCGAAATGCGCGGTGAGTTCGAGGGGTCCGAGCTGTTCGAAGACACCGTCGGCACCGGTCATTACCGGATCGACCTGCACCCCTCGACCGCCGGGCGCAACTATATCGACATCGACTGCTTTCCGTTCCAGATTCCGCTGGGTGCCTTGATCGCTCGCGATGTCGCCAACTTGGTACCAGCCAACAAGAACATTGGTACTACGCACATCACTAATGGTGCTTATCGGCTGCACCCCGTCGAATGGTCGATCGGAGAGGCCGTGGGTGCTCTCGCCGAGATCTGCCACCGTCACGATGTAGACCCGGTCGATGTGCGCAGCCGTGCCGAGTTGCTGAGCGAGCTGCAAAACCTGTTGCGTGCGGATCTGGGTGTGCAACTGGAATGGCCCGAGCAGATCCGGCGTCGGCTACCCGAGTCCGATATCGCGGGCCCCGGTTCGCGCCAGCGCGTCGCCCGCTAGTTCTCGGTCCCGAGGACTCTCGGCCTGGAGCAGTGAAAGCGCCCCGCTTTGCATGCCAGCGGCGGACTTTGGACGCTCACGGCAAACTCGAGCGACCGGGCCAGTCGTGAATGCCTCATGTTCGAGATGGGCCGGCAACTCCAGCGCCCCGCGGCGGCGCCCGGGGTCGTGCCTCGAGATCTGCGAAGTTGTGGGTATGGCTCCCTTTAACCACCACATCGCAGAGTTCGGGGTGGTCGTCAGGTGGCTGGGGCCTGGCGAGGCGAGCTCGGCCTCGGCGAGGTGAGCCCCCACCTGGCCAGCGCCCCACCTGGCCAGCGCCCCACCTGGCCAGCGCCCCACTCGGTCCCCCGGCCCCGCCGCGCTCAGCCCTGGCTGTTGCGGCCGAACTTGCGGTGCGGGGCCTGCTCCTCGAAGATCCGGGCCGCGCGCAGCGAGTCGACCTCACCGATCACGGGGTTGGGCTGGTGCGTGGCGCGGGTGCCGCCGTACAGCGACAGCAGGTTCATCGCCACCGCGCGCCGGTTGCGGTGACCGAGCATCTTGAACACGTGTACGCCAAGCCACGCCATCCAGCCGGTCGAGCCCGACAGGCCCGGCAGCCCCGGGATCTCCCCGATCGCCGCGTGCCGGCCGATGGTGGCCATGGTGCCCAGGTTCGTGTACTCGAAGGGGATCTTGCGCTTGCCGCGCACGTCGGCGTCGATCATCCGGGCGACCGCCTTGCCCATCTGCTCCGCCGGCTGGGCGAGCTGGGGGAGGGGATCGTCCTGAGCGGCGATGTCTCCGGCGGCGAACACCCCGGGAAAGCCCTTGACCTGCAAGAACTCATCGACCTCGATGCGGCCGCGCTTGTTCTGCGGCAGTCCCCAGGTCGAGACGATGTCCGGCACGCCCACGCCGGCGGCCCAGATGGTGATGTCGGATTCCAGGAGCGAGCCGTCATCGAGGGTGACGTAGTCGTAGCCCACCGACTGCACGCCGCTGCCCACCTGCAGCTTGACCCCCCGCTCCTGGAGCTCATGGGCGGCGTACTCGCGGAACTCGGGACGGAACTCCTTGATCAGGTCGGTGCCGCGCTGGATCAGGGTGATCTGCAGTGTGCCCGGATCCATCTCCGGGTAGAGGATGTCCAGCTCCTGCTCGCGGAAGTCCGCCAGGGCGCCGGCGATCTCCACGCCCGTCGGGCCGCCGCCGACGATCGACACGTGCAGCCGGTCGCTGCCGTCCTCCCGGCTGGAGCGCTCCAGCTCCGAGAAGACGCGGTCACGGATCGCCAGTGCCTGCGAGCGGGTGTACATCGGCATCGCGTGCTCCTCGGCGCCCGGGGTGCCGAAGAACGTGGTGGTAGCGCCGTTCGCGAGCACCAGATAGTCGTAGGTCAGCTCGTGGGTGCCGGTGTCGCCCCCCTCGAGGCTGACGGTGCGGCGCTCGGGGTCGATGCCGACGACCTCCCCCTGGCGGTAGCGCATGTTCGGCACCGTCAGCGACAGCCCGCGCAGGAACATGGTGACGTCCCCGGGGTTCAGGCCGGCGGTGGCCACCTGGTACAGCAGCGGCTGGAAGGTCTTGTAGACGTTGCGGTCGATCAGGGTCACCCGCACCCGGGCGTCGCGCAGGGCGGTGACCGCATGCGCGCCGGCGAAGCCCCCGCCCAGGATGATCACATGCGGCCAGCTGGCGCCGTCCTTGGCGGGGACGGTGGGTCGACGGCTGAGGAACGGCATCACCATGGCGGGCTCCTTCGGGGAGAACGGGAGGCGCTGCGCCGGGGTCGCCGGGCCGGGCGCCCGTCGTCGGGTGGGGAGAGGGTGGCGGAGCGGCGGGCCGTCTCGGGTGCCGGGCCCTGCCGGTGCTGCGCCGGTGGCCCAGCGACCGGATCGTCCCAGCGGCAACCGCGACACGGACCGCCGACGTCGGGTCGATGGTACAGCGGACCAGTTCGCGCGGCACAGGTGGGAAAGGTAGCTCACCTACGGCGCCCGGTCCCGTCGTCTCCGATAGCGGTCGAGCGCGGCTGGGGCGAGGGCGACTGGGATGTCGCAGGCATGCGGCGGGTGCGGGGCCGCGTCGGACGCGTGCAATTCGGCGTCGGGCGCCGATGCGGGGACTGCGCCGCACGCGCACTCCGGCCGACATGGCCGATGCGGCGCCCGCATCGGGTGCGGGCACTTCGACGGCGGGGCCGGTGGACGCGGCGAGTCAAGCGCAGGCAACCCGCAGGCCATCCGGCAGCCAAGGAGCGTGACCGATCGGACGGCCCAGGTAAATGTTCGGTGACGGCTGGCCTCCGCCGAGGAGAACCCCTGGGCGTGTCGTGTCACACATGGGGTGGAATGTCGGAGGAGCACACGCTTTTCCCACTTGTCTTCCAGGAGACACCCATGTTCGAGTTCTCTGCCCGCCGGGCCGCACGGGGCGCGGCCGCGGGCGTCGGCGCCGTGGCGGTAGCGTTCGCCGGCTTCGTCCTGCCGCTCGGGGCGCAGGCCGCTGACACCGGCGACCAGGTGAACCTGCTCGGCTTCAACGACTTCCACGGTGCCCTGAGCGCCGGCAGCGCCTTCGCCTGCACCGTCACCAGCACGCAGGAGCAGCACCCGAACTCGGCGCTGCTGTCCGCGGGCGACAGCGTCGGCGGCACGGAGTTCGCTTCCGCCGTCCAGGACGATGAGCCCACCATCGACTTCCTCAACGCTCTCGGGGTGGGCGCCACCGCGATCGGCAACCACGAGTATGACCAGGGCTACGACGACCTGACCGACCGCATCGAGCCGCGCACCGACTTCCCGGACCTCGCCGCCAACGTGTACCTCGAGAGCGGTGAGCGCGCCCATGAGCCCTACGCGATCGTCGACGCCGGCGACGTGCGTGTGGCCGTCGTCGGCGCCGTGACCACCAAGACCATCGGCAAGGTCAGCCCTGCGGCCATCGAGGGCCTGGAGTTCCGCGACCCGGTCGACTCGCTCAACGAGGCTGTGGCCGAGCTGCAGGACTCCGGCGAGGACTACGACGTCGTCGTCGCCGCCTACCACGAGGGTGCCAGCGGCGACGGGGCCTCCGGCGAGGCGCCGGCGAACACCGATCCCATCTTCGACAAGATCGTCGACGAGACCTCCGCCGAGGTCGACGCGATCTTCAACGGCGACTCCCATCAGACCTACGCCTATTCCGCCCCCGGGCCCGACGACCAGGAGCGGCCCGTGGTCCAGACCGGTGACAACGGCGGCCTGCTGGGCTCGATCACCCTCGAGTACGAGGAGGCCGACGGGTGGAGCCTGGCCGAGGACGGACTCGAGCTGATCCCCACCGCTGACGCCGATCTCGAGGCCTGCGCCGGCGATCCCGTCTTCGACGAGGCCTCCGCGATCGCCGAGCAGGCGCTCGAGGACGCCGAGGAGGCCGGCGCCGCCCCGGTCGGCACCATCAGCGGCGACATCACCACCTCCTGGGACTCGGGCGTGGCCCAGTACGTCGACGGAAGACGCCAGGCCATCGACCCGGTCACCGACCAGGCCAGCACCAAGGGCGACAACCGCGCGCGCCATTCCGCGGCCGGCGACATGCTCTCCGATTCCATGAAGTGGTACCTGGAGGATCAGGGCAACGTCGAGGGCCAGGAGGTCATCGGTTGGATGAACCCCGGTGGCATCCGCGCCGAGCTCTGGTACGAGGCGGCCGGCGCGGACGGCGACGGGGTGGTCACCTACGGTGAGGCCAACAGCATGGCCCCCTTCGGTAACACCCTGCACTCCGGGGAGGTCACCGGCGCGCAGTTCAAGCAGATGCTCGAGGAGCAGTGGCAGCGGGACGTCGACGGCGAGCCCTCCAGCGAGTTCCTCGCCTTCAGCGTCTCGCACAACGTCGAATACGTCTTCGACAGCACCCGTGAGCAGGACGATCGCATCCTCGACATCCGCGTGGCCGGTGAGCCGATCGATCTCGAGGCGAACTACACCATCGTGACCGCGAGCTTCCTGTTCGAGGGCGGCGACAACATGTGGGCGCTGTCCGAGGCCGAGGGCGTCTCCGACGCCGGGGTCCTGGACCGCGACGCCTTGGTCGAGTTCCTCGCGGCCGAGGAGAACCAGGATCTCGACCCCGACTTCGCACAGCAGCAGCTGGAGGTGCAGATGGTCGAGGCCGGCGAGTACGACGAGGCCGAGGGCATCGACACCGATCCGGTGCTGCGCGTACTGGGCGCGGAGTCCGAGAGCCTGGGTGCACCTGAGATCGACTCCGTGGTCGTCGACGCCGGTGACCACGGCACCTTCGAGGCCGAGTACGAGCTGAACGAGGAGCTCGGTCGCTACGCGGCCGACGTCGAGCTCACCGACTGGCTGTGCGTGCCCGAGGACACCGAGGTGCCGCTGACCATCACGGCCACCCCGGACACCGGCACCGCGATCACCCTCGACGTGCCCTCGTTCACCTGGGAGGCCGGCAAGGCGCCCGAGGACTGCGAGGCCTCCGACGAGGACGACGCCGACGGGGGAGAGCACGACGGCGATGAAGACGACGCCACCCCGGCCCCGGATGACGACGAATCCCCGGCCCCCGGCGACGGCGATGGCGACGGCGATGGCTCCCCGACTCCGGGGGACGGCGATGGTGACGGCGACGGCTCCCCGGCTCCAGGGGACGACGACGGGTCCCCGGCCCTTGGCGACGCCGACGATGACGGCGCCACCCCGCCCCCCAGCGCCGGTGACGGTGCCACGGGCGACGGTCGTGCGGGCAGCGACGACACCGTGCGCGGGGACCTCGCCCGCACCGGTACCGACGCGGCCCCCTTCGCCGCGGCCATCGCCTTCGCGATGCTCGCCGGGCTCGGAGGGCTCGGACTGCGTCACCGCCTGACCCGCGACTGACCGCGGCTGACCCGGCACACCGGGACTGACCGGGAGTGACCGGGCACACCGCGACTGACCCGGCACCCCGCGGTTGACCGGGACTGACTCGGCACGCCGCGACTGATCCGGCACACCGCGACCGGCCCGGCACACCGGGACTGACCCGGCACACCGGAGGACGGGACCGAGCCCGAGCGACTCGGCCCCGTCCCGGCCACCCAACCCCGACCGGAGCCCGTGCACCCGTCCCTACTCGGGGCAGGTGGGAAAAGTGGACTCTGTAAGAGCGCAGCGTCGCTATGTGTCGATCCGGCTCTGCTGAGTGCATTTTTCCCCCGCGGCCACCGCCCCGGCCTCCCGACCCCCGCCTCCCAGGCCCGACCCGCCGGCCTCCCGACTCCTGCCCCACCCGCTTCCCCGGCCTCCCGACCCCTGCCGCCCAGGCCCGGCCCGCCGGCCTCCCGACCCCTGCCG
>DWZH01000004.1 GCA_019118275.1 Candidatus Brachybacterium merdavium
ATCATGGGCATCAGCCAGTCCACGCAGTCCGTCGTGCGCGGCACCGTGCTGATCCTGGCCGTCGCCTTCGACGTCTACAACAAGAAGCGGGCCTCGGCCAGCAGCTGATCCCAGGGCTGCCTGGTGAGGGCCCGGCGCCGGCGACCGGCCTGCGCTGATGGCATTTCGCTCGACGTCGAGTGGTTGTGGCTCTGAAGGCTCAGAACCACGACCACTCGACGATCGACGCCCGCGATGGGGGCGGACGTCCGGTCGTGGCTGCACACCCATCGGCCGGCGCATGGCGAGAAGTGTCCGGATCCGGTCGAGCATTCGCCCCATCAACGGTTGACGCCCCGGTTTCAACGATGTAAATTTCGGCGCAGTACAGCCCCTAGGGGTCGAGACGATTCGGGGCCGCGGTCGCCGGGCCGTCCGACCCCGCCACGAAGAGGTGGACAGGATGATGCACAGACCTTCCCCCGGGCCATCGGCCCCCGTCGGCCGCCGTAGTCTGCTCAAGGGTGCCGGCGGGCTCGGAGCGCTCGCCGGCCTCGGTGCCCTGTCCGGCTGCGCCGGAGCCGACGCGCGGGACTCGGACGACATCGCCTTCTGGCATCTGTTGTCCGGACCGGACGGCGTGACCATGGGCGAGATGCTCGACGGGTACATGGCCACCGACGGCGCGGCCGACGTCACCCAGACGGTGTTGGCGTGGGGTGCCCCGTACTACACGAAGCTCGCCATGGCCTCCGCTGGTGGCCGCGCCCCGGACCTCGCGGTGATGCACGCGGCACGAGTGCCGGGCTACGCTCCCGGCGGGCTGCTCGATGAATGGGACCTCGACCTGCTGGGCGAGTTCGGCATCAGGCAGGAGGACTTCCCCGAGCTGGTCTGGGAGAAGATGGTGGTCGACGGCAAGCTCACCGCGATCGCACTGGATTCCCATCCCTTCGTCCTCTATTACAACACCGAGATCGCCGAGGCCGCCGGGGTGCTCGGCAATGACGGACTGCTGCTGCCCACGGACACCCCGGAGGACTTCCGCGCGATGGCCCTGGAGCTCGGGGGCAGCGCCCCCAGCGGTTACGGCCTGTCCTGGGGATACCTCGGGGACGGCCCCAACCAGTGGCGCATGTTCTCCACCTATTACTCGCAGATGGGCGGGACCATCGAGTTGCCCGTCGGGGGACAGATGGAGTACCAGGAGGAGATCGTCGTCGACGCGATCGAATGGATCCTGTCCCTGATCGACGGCGAGGTCGGCAACCCCAGCCACGATGGCGGCACCGCGATCTCCGAGTTCGCCACCGGCGGCTCCGGCGCGTTCTTCGGAGGCGTGTGGGAGGTCGGCAGCTACAAGGACGAAGGCCTGCCCTTCGACATGACGATGATCCCGGGTGTGTTCGGCGAGCCCACCGCCTATGCCGACTCCCACTCTTTCGTGCTGCCCCACCAGTCGGAACCGGACGAGCAGCGGCGACGCAACGTCCACGCCATCGTTGCCCACCTGCTGAAGGACTCCATCAACTGGGCGGAAGCCGGTCACATCCCCGCCTACACCCCGGTGATCGAGGATCCGGCCTACGCCGAGCTGGAGCCCCAGTCCAACTACGCCGAGGCGATCGATCACCTGGTCTACGACCCAGAGGCGTGGTTCACCGGCTCCGGCAGCGACTTCCACACCTACTTCGGAGACGAGATGCAGAACGTGTGGGCACGCCGCATCGATCCGCTGGAGGGCTGGAACGCTTTCGTCGGCCGGATCAACGACCTGCTCCAGAAACCGAGCCCGATGTGATCGCCGTGTCGCCTGACCTGCCCGTGGCCAGCACGTTCCCCCAGTCGCCCGTCGAAGGAGACGATCGATGACCACCGCCGACAGTGTCGCCGCTCCCAGCGGTTCAGATGCCCCGCCCCGACCCCCTGGTGCGACCGAGCACCTATCGGCCGGCCGTAAGCGCCGACGGCGCCGTGACAACGTGCGCGGCTGGTTGTACGTCGCTCCGTTCCTGATCGCGTTCGGCCTGTTCCTGATCTGGCCCACCATCTACGGGCTGTGGATGAGCTTCACCGGCGTCAGCCTCGCCCGCACCAATGACGAGTTCATCGGACTGGCCAACTGGACCGAGGCCCTCGGGGATCCGCAGGTGTGGAGCTCGCTGGGCAACACGGCCTGGTTCACGGTGCTGTCCACGATCCCGCTGGTGGCCATCGCCATGGGACTAGCGATCCTGGTGAACCTCGGCTTGCCCGGACAGTGGTTCTGGCGGCTGTCGTTCTTCATGCCGTTCCTGCTGGCCTCGACCGTGATCTCGCAGTTCTGGGTATGGATGTACAACCCGGAGCTGGGGCTGATCAACGAGATCCTGAGCTGGTTCGGCCTGGGCGGAGTGGCCTGGCTGCAGGATCCGAACACCGCCATGCTCTCGGTGGTCATCACCACGGTGTGGTGGACCATCGGTTTCAACTTCCTGCTGTACCTGGCGGCTCTGCAGAACATCCCCGAGCACCTCTATGAGGCGGCCTCGCTCGACGGGGCCGGCAGTTGGCGGAAGTTCGCCTCCATCACCCTGCCGCAGCTGGCCCCCATCACCGTGCTGGTGCTGGTGTTGCAGCTGTTGAATTCTCTGAAGGTCTTCGACCAGATCTACCAGATGACCGGCGGCGGTCCCGGCGGCACCACCCGACCGATCCTGCTGTACATCTATGAGGTCGGGTTCACCGGGTACCGCATGGGCTACGCCTCGGCTATCTCCTACATCTACTTCTTCCTGATCATCGCGGTCTCGATCGTGTACATGGTGATCTCGTCCCGACGGAGCGTGAAGTCATGAGCATGGCCAACCCCACCACCTCCAAACTCAGTCCGGCGCTGCCGCCGGTGACCGAGCCGTCGGTGCTCGTCCCCAGGCGGCGACGGCGCCGCCCCACCCCGGCCCGCATCGTCGCCTTCGTGATCCTCGCGATCCTGGCTCTGGCTTGGCTGGTGCCGGTGCTGTGGGCGGTGCTGACCTCCTTCAAGACGGAGGCGGAGGCCGCCGCGCAGCCGATCACCTTCATCCCCGAGAGCGGGTTCACCCTGCAGGCGTACATCAACGTGCTCACCGAGGGCCTCGTGCCGCGCTGGGCATGGAACAGCCTGCTCACCTCGGCTCTGATCACCCTGATCACGGTGGCGATATCGGCCCTGGCCGGATACGCGCTCTCCCGCCTTCGGTTCGTGGGGCGCCAGATGCTGATCGTGCTGACCGTCGCCTCGATCATGATCCCCGCCCAGATCCTGATCGTCCCGCTGTTCCAGCTGATGCTGGCGCTGGATCTGGTGGACACCTACTGGGGCATCATCCTGCCGCAGGTGGTTGCGGCCCCGATGGTGTTCATCCTCAAGAAGTTCTTCGACCAGATCCCCTACGAACTGGAGGAGGCCGCGCTGGTCGATGGTGCCAGCCGTTTCCGGATCTTCTGGAACATCGTGCTGCCGCTGTCCCGGCCGATTCTCGGGGCGGTCGCGATCTTCGTGTTCATCGGGGCGTGGAACAACTTCCTGTGGCCGTTCATCGTCATCAATGATTCGAACCTGATGACCTTGCCGACCGGCCTGCAGACGGTGATCAGCGCCTACGGCATCCAGTACGCCCAGGTGATGGCGCAGGCCGTGCTCGCGGCACTGCCACTGATCGTGGTGTTCATGATCTTCCAGCGTCAGATCATCAAGTCCGTCGCCACCACCGGCATCACCGGCACCTGAGCGGGACCACCCGAAGCGGCCCCGGAACCCGGACGGATCGTCCTGGTCCCGGGGCCGCTCCGTGTCCGCGGGGCCTGGTGTCAGCGCCGGCGCACGTCAGGGCGG
>DWZH01000005.1 GCA_019118275.1 Candidatus Brachybacterium merdavium
AGGCGCCGCCGCCCACCCGTTGCAGCTCGCCGCGCTTGGAGAGCTCATCGGAGACGGTGACCAGGTCAGCCGGCTCGCCGCGCCCGTACAGGTCGATGATCGCCTCGAAGATCATCTCGTGCGCGGGCCGGTAGAAGTCGGCGCCGCGCACCGTCTCGACGACGTCGGCGATGGCGTCCTTGGACAGCATCATGCCGCCCAGCACGCCGCGCTCGGCGGCCAGGTCCTGCGGTGGGGTCCGTTCCAGGCCGCGGTCCGGTCCGGCTTCGAAGGCTTCGGTAGTTGTCACCGGGCCAGTGTAGGAAGCCTGCCTGACTGTTCGGGCGTGATCTGTGCGGCGGTGGGGCCGGGGGCGGTGGGGAGGAACGGTCCTGGCGGGCATCGGCGGCCTTCGGGGCCCGGGCCCGGGGCCGGTAGGGTCATGACGATCTCCACCCCAGCAGTCGCCGTCCCCAGGAGCCACCGTGATCAAGTACTTCGCGATCGGGCTGATCGGCGGCCTGTTGGTGCTGCGGCTCCTGCGCAGCCGCTGGGGTGCGCGGCTGCTGGGCGTCTCGGAGCGGGTGCTGGACATCGTCTACCTGGTGGCGCTCGTGCTCACCGGGGTGATCGCCGTGGTCACGGAGTACTGGCTGCTGCTGGTCGTGGTGGCGGTGCTGCTGGTCCTGCGCGGGATCGAGGCGCTGCGGGCTCGTCAGTCCCGGCGCGGCATGCCGACCACGTAGGCGGCCTGGCCGATGTGCTGGGCGGCATCGTCGAGGAGGCTGACCAGGCGCACTCCCCGGGTGACCGGCGGGTCCCACTGCTCGTCGAGCACGTCGTCGAGATCGTCGTCGGTGAGCGTGCCCAGGTAGGTGTCCAGGGCAGTGGTGACGGCCTCGAGGTGCTCGATCAGCAGCATGGGGTCGTCGACGGTGATCGCGCGGGCCTCGTCAGCGCTCTGTCCGTAACCGACCTGGTCGCCGACCTCCCCGAGCGCGAAGCGCTGGTCGAAGCCCTGCGCGGTCCACATCTGCTCCTCGCCCCGCATCGGGGCGAGCTGGGCATCCATCTCGCGGGCGGCGTGCCACAGCAGCCACGCCACGGAGTTGGGGTGGCCTCCGGGATGGGCGGCGAGGATCTCCGGGCTGAGGTCCCGGGCCAGGGCACGGGCGGCGTCACGGGGACGAGTGGCGAGGTCGCGGAGCAGAGCGGTGGCATCCATGGGCCGACGGTACGCCCTCCGGGGAGCCGATGGGCCGCTCGGCCGCGAGATCCGAACGGTCGGTCCGACCGGGGTCCGCCGCGGCGGAGGGAGTGCTGTCAGTCCCGCACGATGCCACCGGTCTGGTCGGGATGGCGTCGCAGCCAGCCCTCGACGAAGGGACAGAACACGATCACCTGCAGCTGCTGCGCGCGGGCCTCGGCGAGCGCGGTGCGCACCAGCGCCGAGGCCGCCCCCTCGTGGCGGTGATCGGGGTCGGTCACGGTGTGGATCAGCTCGAGGGTGCCCGGCGGTCGCTGGTACAGCAGGATCCCGATGATCTCCTCGTCGAGCACCGCTTCGAAGCGGGAGGCGCGGGCATTGTCGCGCACGCCGATGCGGGCGTTCCGCTCGGTGGCATCAGGCCCTTCGATGTCGGGAGCCACGTCATCACGCTCCTCGTACGCGAGGACGGCCGGTCAGCAGCCGTCGACCATCGCACCGTCCACGCTACGACAGGGCGCGGCCGGCCGTCAGGCCCGCTCGGTGGGGTCGGCTGCACGTGGCGGTCCCAGGGGCCGGCTCGGCTCAGCGCGTCGAGGGGGTCTCGAGACGGACGATCAGCTGGTCGAGGCGAGTGACGTCCTCGGGGCTGCCCAGGTGCCTCCATCCGTCCCGGGCGCGCCGGGCCGCACGCAGCGCACGGGTCTCCTGGCCGCAGGCGGCGAGCATCTCCGCGTGACGGTCGTCGAGGTAGGCCGCCCAGTACCGGGCGCGCCCATCATGACCGGCGGGTGCCTGGTCGACGGTGACCATGGCCTCCCGGCGACGCTGCTCGTACTGGTGCTCGTCGATGCCCTCCTCGCCGCGTCCCAGCGCCGCGCCGACCGCGATGAACGACCCCACGCGGGCATCGACGCGGTGGTCCCACAGCAGCTCGGGGGACAGCCCCGGCGTGCCCTGCTCGGAACCGGCGCGACGGTCGATGAGTTCGGCGGCGGCCTGCGCCACGGCGGTCTCCCCCAGGTCCAGGGCGCGTCGCATCACCAGCGCTCGCGCCTCGAGCTCGGTGCGCACCAGGGCCGGGCGCTGGGCGGTGACGGTGGCGAGGTCGTCGGCCAGCCAGCGGGCGTCGGCCGCCATCTGCTGCAGCTCGGGCAGGCAGGCGCGCAGATCGCCGGCGCGGTCGTGGACGCTCGCAGCGAGGCGGGCGGCCTCGAGGGAGCCGTAGCGGTCGCGCTGGGCCCGGGCGATGGCCCGCGCCCGCTCGAGGGGCACCATCGCCGCCTCGTACCGTCCGGCGTGCATCCGCTGGGTCGCCACGGCCAGCAGCGGGGCGATGCGCAGCGAATCGCGGCGCAGGGTGCGTTGCAGGGAGACCAGTCGACCGGCGGTGAAAGAGGCCTGTGCGGTGGCCCCGGCCTGCATCAGTGCGCGCAGCAGATCGGTGATCAGCCCGATCCGCAGCGGTGGGTCGTCGACCCCGTGGATAGTCTCCAGGGCGTCGAGGGCGTGGCCGATGGCCTGCAGCGGGTGGCTGGTCCCGAGAGTGCGGGCCAGGACGGCGTGGGCGGCGGTGGCCAGGCGCTCGGGGTCGGCGCCGGCCACTGGCTGCTGGACCTCCCCCGGCGCGAGCATCTCCAGCACGTCCAGGGCCAGGGTGCTCGCCGCGTCGTGATCGCCGGCGCCTTCGAGGGCCTGGGCCAGCCGCAGCCTCAGCAGCGGCTCTGGCTCGCCCAGGATCTGCTCGCGCACCGCCGGCAGCGACTCGAGAGCGGCCTGCATCCGGCGCACCTCCCGGTGCGGCTCGGGCCCTTGAGGCCACTGCTGTCCCTCGCCCTGGAGGTCTGCGGGCACCAGGCCCTGGACCACGGCCAGCAGCTCGGCCGAGACCTCCTCCCGGGCCCCTCGGCGCCGGCCGCGCCGAGGGGCGGCCGGGGAGGAGGGCGCACCGATGGGCATGGCGGCTCCTGGGCCCCGGCGCCGCCCGTGCCGGTCCGGTTCCCTCAGGACCGCGGCGGTGGCCTCGGCCTGGGCCGAGTGGCCGCTCGCGCGCAGGAGCGCGGTCATCTCGCCCGCCGTGCGCTCGAACTCCTCGACGTCACCGGTGCGCCAAGCGCCCTCCAGACCGGCGCGCAGCAGCACGATCCGCTCGGCGGGCGGGGCGGCGACATCGCGGAAGGCCTCCAGCAGGGTGAAGGCCTCGCGGTACTGCTCGGCGTGGACGAGGTCGGCGACCCGATCAGCGGCCTCGAGGACCCCGCGCGGCCAGGGCCGCGGCAGCTCGGGCGGACGCAGGGCGGCACGGAGCTCGTCGAGTCCGGGAGGCTGCTGACGATCCTCACTCCCGCCCGGCTGGGGAAGGGAGGCGGCGCCGTGAGGGATCACGCCTGGCAAGGTATCAAGGTCCCATCTCTGCGCCTATGATCAGGCAGGCTCCTTAGAATGGTCGCGGATCGGGGTCGAGCGGTGACGCCGAGCACGACACAGGCGACACGACACAGGCAGTCGAGGAGAGCAGTCGAGGAGAGGTGGACGGTGACCGTCAGGTCCGTGGTGAGCAGGTCGAGCGCAGCCCCCGCTCCTGAGGCGCCGACCCCGCCCGACGCTGCGGGAACCCGGCCGGTCGATCCCGCTCCTCGGCCCTACCTGCACCTTGACGAGACCATCTCGCCAGTGGTGCTGACCGACTTCGACGTCGAGGCCTACACCCGCAAGGACCATGGGCGGCTGCCGGTCGAGACCGAGCTGCTCCACGCTCAGGATCCCTTGCCCGCGGCGATGGTCCGGGCGCTGCGCGCCTGGCAGCACCTGGAGGCCACGGCGCTGACCGAGTCCCGCGCGATGCTGGCCACCTGGACCGGCAACGAGGCGCGGGTGACGGCGTTCCTGGCCACCTGGCTGGTCGAGAGGTACTGGCTCGCCAGCGCGCTGCGGGACCTGCTCCCGACGGACCCGGCCGACGCCGACGACCCGCCGCACCGACCCGCCGGCGTGCGCGGGCCAGCCGGTGTGCGCGCGCGGGTGCGCCGGATCCACGTCGACCGGATGCAGCCGCTGCTGGCGCCCTTGTGGTCGGCTCTGGCCGGGGAGGCGATCACCGCCGGGCACATGGCGCGCATGGCGATCCAGGAGGCGACGTTGCAGGCCGGGCTGCAGGCTCTGGCTCCGCAACTGCACGGAGAGGCCCGCCGCGTGGTCGAATGGGCCGCCGAGCGGCACGAGGACCCGGTGCGCTTCTTCCGGGCCGAGGCGATCGCACGGATCACCCGCTCGCGGAGAGAGGCCCTCACGGCCCGCGCGGTGCTGACCCTGACCTCCCCGCTGGACGGGGGCGGCGTGCCCGACCCCGACCTGGCGGCGGCGCTGGCGGTGATCGGCACCGATCCGGACCGTCGGGCCGCCGTGCACCGGGCCCGCTTCGAGATCACCCGCCTGCTGCCCGGCCCGGACCTGCCTCAGCGACACCTGGCCGCCCTCTCCCGGACGGGGGTGTGAGATGGCCTTCGACCTCAGACGCTTCGCCGAGTCCTCCGAGCCGGTCAAGTACGAGGACCTCGACTTCGACACCTTCCTCAGCCAGCCGCTGGACGAGCAGACCCTGCGTTCCCTGCGGTACATGTGCGACGTGGAGTACCACACCTCCTGCTTCCTGCGGGATCTGCTGGTCACCCCCTCCCATCGCGAGGAGGACGCCGGTGGGTTCATGACCATGTGGAACCGGGAGGAGTTCTGGCACGGGGAGGCGCTGGCCGCGGTGCTGGCCAAGCACGGCATCATCGTCGACTACGACGAGCTGAAGGCCAAGCGGGTCAAGCTCGGCTGGGCCGGGGCGCTGGGCCCGCTGAAGCAGTCGGTGATGAGCAACCTGGTGGGCTCGGACTTCGTGGCGGTGCACATGGTGTGGGGCGCCGCCAACGAGCTCTCGGCCGTGGCGGCCTACCGTCGGCTGGCGGCGATGACCGACCATCCGGCGCTGTCGCCGCTGCTGCAGCGCATCGCCCAGCAGGAAACCCGCCACGTGGCCTTCTACACCACCCAGGGCCGCGAGCGCCTGCAGGCCTCCGAGGGGGCCCAGCGGATCGTGCGGCTGATCCTCTCGCGGGTCTGGAAGCCGGTGGGGTCGGGGATGATGGACGAATCCGAGGTGCGGCACGTGATGGGCCATCTGTTCTCCGGCCACGCCGGGGAGCTCGACAAGCTCGACAAGCGGCTCCAGAGGCTGCCGGGGCTCGCGGGTCTGACCATCTTCCGCAACGCTTTCGCCCGCCTCGGCGTCTCCTGACGCGGGCGCGGGCGGGCTACGTCGAAGCGCCCGCTCAGGCGGCGGGGTCGACCATCCTGTAACCTGCGCCCCGCACGGTGACCAGCCGCTTCGCGCCGAGCTTGGTGCGCAGGTAGCCCACGTACACATCGACCACGTTCGAGGCGCCCTCGTAGTCGTAGCCCCACACCTTCGACAGCAGCAGATCGCGGGTGAGCACCTGGCCCGGGTTCTCGAGGAACACGCGAGCCATGGTGAACTCGCGCGAGGACAGCTCGACGCTGCGCTCGTCGGCAGCAGGACCGCCGACGGCCTCTTCCGTCCCCCCGCTGCCCCCGGCCGCGCCGGTGCGCGGGGCCGGGTGGGTGGCGACGGTGGCGATGCGGGTGCGCAGGTCCAGCCGCAGGTCCCCCAGCTGGAGGACGTCGCTGCTGACTGCGCCTGCCCCGCTGGTGGCCTCACGGGCCCGCAGCTTCACCCGGGCCAGCAGCTCCTCGAAACGGAAGGGCTTGGCGATGTAATCGTTGGCGCCCTCCTCGAGGCCCTGGACGGTGTCCTCGACGCCGGTGCGGGCGGTGACCATCAGGATCGGGATCTCCACGTCCATCGACCGCAGCGCCTTGAGCACCTGGAAACCGTCCATGCGGGGCAGGCCGACATCCAGGATCAGCAGGTCGAAATCACCGCTGGAGGCGAGGTCGAGAGCGGAGATGCCGTCCTCGACCACGGTGCAGGCGTACCCGTTGGCCCGCAGCCCGCGCTCGACGAACCGGGCGATGCGGGGCTCGTCCTCGGCGATCAGGATCCTCATCTCGGGCTGCTCCTCGGGTCGGCGGGGTCGGGGGCGGAGAGGCGGGATTCGGAGGGCTGGGGGTCGGCGGGATGCTGCGTGGAGGCACCGCCGGGCTCCGTGAACTGGGGAATGACCAGGGTGAAGGTCGAGCCGTGGCCGGGCTGGGACGCCAGGCGCACCACCCCTCCGTGGCCCTCGGCGATGGCCGATACGATCGGCAGGCCCAGGCCGGAGCCGGACTCGCGGCCGGGATCGATCCGGGAGAAGCGCTCGAAGATGCGCCGCTGATCCTCCGGCGCGATCCCGACCCCCTCGTCCTGGACCCGGATGTGGATCTCGGGCCCGTCGGGACCCGCCACCTGGTCCACCCCGAAGCGGATCGGCGTGCCGGGCTCGCTGTAGCGCACGGCGTTGGCGGCCAGCTGGATCACGGCCTGGGTCAGGCGCTGCTCGTCGCCATCGCCGGTCACGTCAGCGCCACCCTCGAAGATCCATTCACGCTCGGCGATCTTCTCGATGCGGGCGAAGGCGGAGCGGGCGAAGGCCGCCATGTCCAGCGGGCGCAGGGTCACGTAATCGGGACGGGTGGCGGCCGCCAGCTCGGAGAGGTCACCGACCACGCGGCCCATGCGGTCCAGCTCGTCGAGCGCGATGCGGTGGGCCTCGCGCACGTCGCCGGGGTCGTGCTCGTCGGTCATCTCCAAGGTGCCGCGCAGGATGGTCAGCGGCGTTCTCAGCTCGTGGCCGACGTCGCTCATGAAGCGTCTCTGCTCGGTGAAGCCTGCCTGGATCCGATCCAGCATGCGGTTGAAGTTCCGGGCCAGGGCGGTGATGTCATCGGTCTCCTCGGGGACCGGGACCCGGTACCGGAGATCCTCGACGGTGATCTCCTCGGTGGCCGCGCGCAGGGTGCCCAGCGGCTGCAGCAGACGCCCGGTGACCAGGTATCCGGTCCAGCCGGCGATCAGCAGCGTGACCACGGAGATCCCCGCGAAGACCGCCACCGACTGCCACAGCAGCCGCTTCTGGCTGCCGATGTCGCTGGCGACCACGAAGATGCCCTCGGAGTCGTCACCGGCCACTCGCACCGAGGCGATCATCATGCGCAGCTCGCGGTCCCCGACCTCCATCGAGGTCAGCACCGAGCTGCCGGGCTGGTGGGTGTCCAGCACGTGGTCCAGCACGGCCTGGTGGCTGAGGCTGAAGTCCTGGACCTGGGCCTCGTACCGTCCGGTGCCGTCGATGATCGCGAGCACGGACTCGTCGTCCGACGGTGCGGCCGATTCGGTGACCCGCAGCATCAGCTCGTCCAGCGTGGTGTACAGCAGCGCGCCGCTCGCGTCCTCGGAGTTGGCGATCAGGTCCAGCTCGGAGTACTCCTGCCACAGCTCCCGGTCCACCCGCTCCTCGAGGGCGCGGAACTGGATGGCATAGGTCAGCACACCGGTCACAGCGAGGGCTGCGGCCATGAAGGCGAGCATCATCGACAGCACCCGCGTACGAACGGTCCATCCGCTCATCGGGGCGCGCGAGAGGATGCGCCGGATCCGACCTGGGGCCATACCCGCATCGTAAGCGCGGCGCGGATGCCCGAGCGCCATGGCACCCCGCCCCGCCGGGTGCGGCCGGCGGGGCGGGGCCGGTCAGCCCCGGCCGAGGCGGCGACGGATCATCCCCACGATCCCGCCGCGCTCCTTGAGCGAGCGGCGGCGGGCGGGCCGGCCGCCGGGGTCGGCAGCGCCAGCGGAGCCCGCGGAGCCCGCGGGGCCAGCGGGGCCGGCGGCGGGCGCGGGGCCGCCGCGCGGCGATGCCTCCGGCTGCCCGGCGGCGAGCTCGGCCTGCTCCTGGCGGGCACGCTCGGCGGCTGCCTCCTCGCGGGCGCGGCGGCGCCGCTCGGCGAGCTCCTCCTCGCGGATCCGGCGCCTCTCCCCCGGGCCCTCGGCGATGCGATAGAGCACCGGCACGATCACCAGGGTCAGCAGGGTCGAGGTGATCAGCCCGCCGATCACCACCACCGCCAGAGGCTGAGCGATGAAGCCGGAGTTGCCGGTCACACCCAGCGCCATCGGGATCAGCGCGAAGATGGTGGCGGCCGAGGTCATCAGGATCGGTCGCAGACGCTTCTGGGCACCGGCCATCAGACCCTCGCCCAGGCTCATGCCCTGGCGCCGGTACTGGTTGACCAGGTCGATCAGCACGATCGCGTTGGTGACCACCACGCCCACCAGCATCAGCAGCCCGATCATCGAGGGCAGTCCCAGCGGCACCTGCGAGATCACCAGCAGGCCGAAGGAGCCGGTGGCGGCGAAGGGGATCGAGACCAGCAGGATCAGCGGCTGGATCAGGGACTTGAAGATCCACACCAGCAGCACGTAGGTCAGCAGCACCGCAGCCACGATCGCCAGCAGCAGCTGCCCGAAGATGGTCTCGAGGTCCTCCGCGGCGCCGCCGGTGTCGGCCTGGGCGCCCTCGGGCAGCTCGGCCGCGTCGATCGCGGCCTGCACGTCGTCGTTGGTGGCGCCGACGTCGTCGGTGCTGGCGGGGGTGACCGCGACGGTGACCGTCTCCTGACCGTCCTGGGTGGCGATCGAGGGACGCTCCAGCACCTCGTCGACCGTGGCCACATCGGTGAGGGGGAAGCCGGCGATCTGCAGGTCCTGCAGCTCCTCGAGGGTCTCCACACTGTCGCCCTGCTCCAGGTAGATGTCCAGCTCGCCGTCGCCGATGGTGACCTGGCCGACCGGGGAGGGGAACATCTGCTGGGCGACCATCCCCACCACGGCCTCCTCGGACATCCCGCGCTGGGCGGCGGCCTCGCGGTCGACGGTCACCACCGCGGTGGGCATCTCGCCCTCGAGGTCAGAGGTGACGTCGGCGATGGAGTCGGGCATCGGATCCAGCTCGGCCTCGAGGCTCTCGACGGCGTCGGCCCGGTCGTCCGGGGTGGGGCCGGTGACCAGGATGTCCACGGTCGAGGAGCCCAGGGCTCCGGCGTCGAAGGAGTCCTCGATCTCGCCGGGCTCGGGCAGCGACTCCAAGGTGGAGAGCATCTGCTCGCCCAACGCCTCCTGGTCGGCGTCGGAGTCGGTCGTGATCTGGTAGGTGACCTCGTTGGAGGCTCCCCCGAAGCCGAAGGAGGAGCCGCCGATGGTGGTCTGGACGACGTCCACGCCATCGATGTCCATCAGGGCGTCCTCGGCGTCGACGGCCTTCTCGGAGGACTCCTCCAAGGTGGTGCCCGCGGGCAGCGTCTGGGTATAGGCGGCCATGTTCTGGCCGGTGTCGCCGAGGATGTTGATCTTCATCAGCGGGTACATCGCGACGGTGCCGCCCAGGATCCCCACGGCCACCACCAGGGTGATGAGCTTGTGACCCAGCGCCCAGCTCAGCACCGGGGTGTAGAGGCGGTGGAGCCAGCTGCGCTCCTCCTTCGCCTCGGCGGCATCACGCACCGCGGCCACGGCCCGCTCGTCATCGGGGTCCAGGTCGCGGGCGGCCTGCGGGGCGCGCAGGAACCAGTAGGCCAGCACCGGCACGATGGTCAGAGCCACCACCAGGGAGGCCAGCATGGCGATCGCGACGGTGAGCGCGAAGGGGCGCAGCAGCTCCCCGGCCCAACCGCTGACCACCGCGACCGGCAGGAACACCACCACGGTCGCGAGCGTGGCCGCGGTGATCGCGCCGGCGACCTCCCGGACGCCATCGGCCACCGCGCGCATACGGGTCTTGCCGTAGGTCAGGTGCCGGGTGATGTTCTCGATCACCACGATGGAGTCGTCGACCACACGCCCGATGGAGATGGTCAGCGCCGCCAGGGTCAGCATGTTCAGCGTGTAGTCCGACAGCAGCATCCCCACGAAGGCCATCAGCAGCGACATGGGGATGGAGATGGCGGTGACGGCCGTCGGCCGCACCGCGCGCAGGAACACCATGATCACGCCGACGGCGAAGAGCAGGCCCAGCAGGCCCTCCTCGGCGAGCGCCACGATCGATTCCTGGATGAACGGCGCCTGGTCGAAGACGACCGAAGCCTCGGCGTTGCCGCCCACACCCGCGATCAGCCCGTCGAGCTCGGCCTCGACACCTTCGGAGACGTCCACGACGTTGCCGTCGGCGGTGGTGTTGACGATCATCACCAGCGACTCCCGGCCGTTGGTGCGCGAGACGTTGGTGGCCTCCTGCTCGGTCTGCTCGACGGTGGCGACATCGGCCAGGGTGGTCGCCTCGGCGGTCGGGTCGGGCTCGGCGTCCTCCGGGGGCAGCAGGGCGATCTGCTCGAGGCTCTCGACGGAGTCGATGGCCTCGCCGATGGTCACGTCCAGCGAGCGGTCCTCGTCGACGACGGTGCCGCCAGGGACGGACAGGCCGGAGGCGTCGATCGCGTCGGTGATGGTCTCGGTGGACATGCCGCGCTCGGCCAGGGCGGCCTCGTCGGGCGTGATCCGCACGATCTGCTCGGGCGCGCCCGCCACCATGACGCCGGAGACGCCGTCGAGGCGTTCCAGCTCGGTCACGACAGAGGAGTTCAGGCGGTCGGCGAGCTCGGCGGGCTCCAGGTCCGAGGAGATCGACAGCACCGCGGCGGGGATGTCCCCGGTGCCGCCGGCGATGACCTCCGGCTCGGCCCCTTCGGGCAGATCGTCCTCGATCTGGGAGAGAGCGGCTTCGACCTGGTTGGAGGAGCGGGCGATGTCGGTGCCGTAGGTGAGCTCGACGGTCACCATCGACAGACTGGACTCGGAGCTGGAGGAGGTCGACTCGACGTTCTCCAGGCCCCGCACGGAGTTCTCGACCGGGGTGGAGATGCGATCCTTGACCTGCTCCGTCGAGGACCCGGGAGAGGTGGTGACCACCTGGATCTGCGGCAGCGTCACCGACGGGATGAGCTCCTGGCGCAAGGTCGACATCGACATCACGCCGAGGATCGCGACGGCGATGCACACCAACGCGATGAAGGCGCGGTTGGACAGGCTCAGAGCGGCCAGGCGATGCATCGTGCTCCTCGGGGGTACGGGCCTGCCGCGGCGGCGCAGGGCATCGCGCATCGCCTCGGCGGCGGTCTTCGGGGAGGTCACCACGACTGGTTCCCCGCAGGGAACTGTCTCACGCGAACCTGCGCGCGGACGTACGACCTCCGTCGGTTCTTGGACGGGCGTCGGGTGAGATGCGTCCCACCCGACGGGGAGACGAGGAAGAGGCCGGCGGTACCGTGGAGGTCGTGCCTGCTCCCGACTCCGCGCGTCGCACCGTCGATCGCGACATCCTGCGTCTGGCGGTCCCGAGCCTCGGGGCGCTGATCGCCGAACCGCTGTTCCTGATGACCGACTCGGCGTTCATCGCCCGCGTCTCCACCGTCTCCCTGGCGGGCCTGGGACTGGCGTCGGCGGTCCTGACCACGGTGATCGGACTGTCGGTGTTCCTGGCCTACTCGACCACGGCCTCCGTGGCCCGGGCCTTCGGCGCGGGACGGCGGCAGGAGGCGATCGCGCGGGGCGTGGACGCGTGCTGGCTTGCGCTGATGATCGGGGTGGGGGCTGCCGCGCTGCTCGCCGTCGGCGGCCGCTTCCTGCTGTCACTGTTCGGGCCGTCCGCCGAGGTGCTCGACCAGGCCACCATCTACCTGATGCTCAGCGCCGCCGGGGTCCCGGCGATGCTCGCCGTCCAGGCCGCGACCGGACTGATCCGCGGACTGCAGGACGCGAAGCTGCCGCTGATCGTCGCGGTCTGCGGGGCCGTGGTGAACATCCCGCTCAACTGGGTGCTGATCTTCGGGCTGCAGCTGGGGATCGCCGGCTCGGCGATCGGCACCGCCATCTCCCAATGGGGGATGGCCGCGGTGCTGCTGCTCCTGGTGGTACGGGCCGCCCGCCGTCACGGGGCGCCCCTGCGCCCGCACCTGGACCAGGTCGCCTCCGCCGGGCGCGAATCGGTGCCGATGTTCGTGCGCACCGTCTCCCTGCGCGTGGTGCTGCTGGCCGGGACCCTGGTCGCGACCCGCCTGGGCGCAGTGCAGCTGGCCGCCCACCAGATCGCGCTGACAGTGTTCACGCTGCTGTCGCTCGCACTGGACTCCCTGGCGATCGCCGGGCAGGCCCTGACCGGTCGCTTCCTGGGCGCGCAGGACGCGGCTTCGGTGCGGGCGGTGACCCGGCGGCTGATGACCTGGGGCGTGGGAGGCGGCATGGTCACCGGCATCGGGCTGCTCGCCGCCAGCTACGTGCTCCCCTCCCTGTTCACCCCGGACGTCGCGGTCCAGGAGAACCTGCGGGCCGCACTGTGGGTGCTGATGATCGCCCAGCCCGTGGCCGGCTACGTGTTCGTGCTGGACGGGGTGCTGATGGGTGCGGGCGATGCCCCGTACCTGGCCAAGGTCGGTGTGCTCAACGCGGCCGTGACGCTCCCCTTCGCAGCCGCCGTCTACTACTCGGGGTGGAGCGGACCCCTGGCGCTCGCCTCCCTGTGGATCGCCTGCACCCTGATCTTCATGATCGCCCGCGCGATCACGCTGGGGTGGCGGGTGCGCGGGGACGCGTGGATGCGGATCGGGGCCTGAGGCAGGAGCGCGGCCGGCCCGGTCTTCAGGTGGCGAGCTCG
>DWZH01000006.1 GCA_019118275.1 Candidatus Brachybacterium merdavium
GCGGGCCCGGGCAGTGGGCCCTGACCGCCGACGGCGAGCGCTTCGAGGTCTTCGATCAGATCGAGCCGCTGGAGGCGGGATCTCCCGGCCACGGTGCACCGGAGGTGCCGCTGGACGGCCCCGCGGAGCAGGCCGGGCCACACGGGCTGTCCCCGAGCCTGCACGCCCGGATCACGGCACGCTCGACGGCGGCGAGCGCGCACCAGGTGAGCACCGATCGGGTGGTCGACGAGCCCACGCGCCCCCATCTCGCCGCCCCGCAGCCCGCCGGCGTCCAGCTCACCGAGGCCGCCCGGCCCGGTCGCCGCAGCAACGGGATCGCTCTGGCCCTGCTGGTGATCTCGGCGGTGTGCATGATCGCGGCGCTGGCCCTGGTGATCGCCGCTGCGCGCGGCGGAGAGGACTCGGCCGCCGCCTCCGTGTCCCCGCCCCAGGCCGGCTCGTGCCAGACCACTGCCTGCACGACCGATGGGGAGGGACCGGTGCGTTGAGCGACCAGCAGCGAATCACCGAGAACCAGCGTCTGCAGCGTGAGTTGTACGGGGAGACCCTGCACGATCGGCTGCGGTCGCTGATGGGCGTCTACGGGCTCTCCCAGCGACGGCTGGCGGAGGTGCTCGGCGTCAGCGCCCCGATGCTCAGCCAGCTGATGTCGGCCCAGCGCGTGAAGATGGGCAATCCGCGCGCCCATGAGCGGATGGTCGCCCTCGAACACCGCGCCGCCGAGCACGGCGTCGAGCTCGGCCCCTCCAGTTCCCCACCGGCCGCCCTGCCCGCCGAGGCGGCCGCGGAGATCACCGGACAGATCGCCGCGCAGGACGTGTCCGAGACCACCCATCTGCGGGCGCGGCACGCCGCCGATACATCCTCCTTGTCGGCGGAGGACCTGGTGCAGGGCCTGCGAGCCCGGATCGGGGCCGGAGAGCTGCAGTCCGCCCACGAGGCGCTGTCTCGCTCCGGCGGGGCCGAAACGCTGCGCGCCCTGCTCGCCCGAGCACTCGAGTGATCGGGCCCCGCGCGCCCGGCCCCGGGCCTGCACCACGAGCGGCGCGCCTGCCCCGAGGCGGAAGACGAGGCGGTATGGTCGCCCCATACGCCTTCCCCTTCACGGGCAGTGCAGCCTCGGCCTGGTGGCCGGACGGTACGGGGCGTCCGTGGAGGCCGACCCGGCCGGGATCTCCACCATGTCTTCGACACGCCATTGGTCCCCTGGCGACCAGGTGACCTGGACCTATTACACCCCTCAGCACCCGACGCGCACCGTGCGGCCCGGCACCGTCGTGCTCGACGACGACCGGGGCGTGGTGGTGTGGATCGCACCCGGCACCGAGGTGCTGCTGCCCGTGCTGGAATCCGGGGCGGCGCTGCGCCGCGCCGGTGACGAGGGGATGTTCACCGCACCGCGCGTGCAGTCCAAGCAGCTGTGGACCGGCAACGGGATCCTGATGATCGGTCTGCCCGACCTGCCGTACTCGATCTGGCTGTTCTACAAGGACGATGGGTCGCTGGGCTGCTACTACATCAACCTCGAGACCCCCTACGAGCGCACCGACGAGGGGGTCTGCACCCGGGATCTGGTGCTGGACCTGGTGGTGCTGCCCCGACGCGATTGGCACTACAAGGACGAGGACGAGCTCGAGGGCGCCGAGCGCACCGGCTACTTCACGGCCGAGGAGGTCGAGGCCATCCGCGAGGCCGGGGTGCGCGCCGAACAGCACATCGCCGACTGGTCCTACCCCTTCTCCGCGGGCTACGAGTACTTCTTCCCGGATCCCAAGTGGCCGATCCCCACCCTGCCCGGGCACTACACCTGGGATCTGGATCTCACCCGACGGTGATGCCGGGCCGAGCGGCGACCGGGCGACCGGACAGGAAGTCGGCGAGGATCTCGTTGAAGACGTCCGGCCTGCACAGCGGAGTGGGATCGGAGGACTCCGCGACCTCGACCAGCTGCATGCGTGGAACAGCAGAGTCCATCTCCTGCATGAACGTGCGCGACCGGGGCCAGGAGCTCTCGCCGACCACGCCGAGCACCGGGAAGGCGCCGGTGTTGAGCGCCGGCGGGTAGTTCACCAGGTTGATCGCGAGCCGCGTCTTGAGAGCATCGAGCGGGCGCAGGTCCTGGACGGCCCGGGAGAGGTAGTCGGCGGCCGCGGGCCACCGTCGGTACTGCTGACGCATGATGGCCGAGAGCGCCCTGGCGGGCAGCAGGTTCGTGACGGCTCCGGAGTACACTGAGGCGAGCCAGACGGCTCGCTGCACGGTGAGAGGACGGGTATCGCTGTAGGCGTCGACCACGGCCAATCGCTCGACCCGCCCCGGATGCCGCAGGGCGAAGTGCTGAGCGATCACACCGCCGAAACTCACCCCGCAGATGGAGGCGTGGTCGATGCCGAGTTCGTCGAGGAGCTCGGCGATGTCATCGGCCATCCGGTCACGAATCCCTCGCCACCCCCGGATCGGCGCCGAGCGGCCGACGCCGCGCGCGTCGAACACGATCACCCGATGCTCCTGCGAGAAGCGCTCCACCTGTGCGTCCCACATGCCCATCCCAGCACTGATGGCGTGGACGAGGACCAGTGCCCGCCCGTGACCGTGTACCTGATAGTGGATCGCACCGTCACCGGTGTCGAGAACCGGCATCAGAACGCTTCCCCGTTGGCAGGTTCCGCCACACCTTTTGAACACATGTTCGACACTGTAGACGCTCGGTCGGAATCGTACTCAGGAGACGCGCTGCGACCTATAGGGCCGCTTCAGTCTTCCTGAGTACAGAATTCCCACACGGCAGACCTCCCAGAGCAGACCTCCCGGAGCAGACCTCCCGGACCGGGCCCGCGCTGCCGGTCGATCGTTTGTCGCCGCGGGTCGAGCACCGGTCGAGATCTCCGGTTCCCTGCCGCTGGAGGTGTCGATGGCAGGATGGCCCCCATGGCATCCGAGAACCTCACCCGCGATGAAGCCCGTGAGCGCGCTTCGTTCCTGACCGTGGACTCCTACGCGATTCGCCTGGATCTGACGACCGGACCGGAGACCTTCCGCACCGAGACCACCCTGCGACTGGCCTCCACGCAGGCCCGCGAGACCTTCGTCGACCTGATCGCCGCCTCGGTCGAGGAGATCGAGGTCAACGGGGAGCTGCTCGAGGACCCGGCCGGCCGCTTCGACGGGGCCCGGGTGCGACTGCCCGCCCTGCGGGAGGGCGAGAACACGGTGCGCATCCTGGCCGAGGGGACCTACATGAACACCGGGGAGGGGCTGCACCGCTTCGTCGACCCGGTCGACGACGAGATCTACCTCTACACCCAGTTCGAGGTCTCCGACGCCCGCCGCGTGTTCGCCTGCTTCGAGCAGCCCGATCTGAAGGCCACCTACCAGCTGACCGTCACCGCCCCGGCGCACTGGCGGGTCATCTCCATCTCCCCCACCCCCGCTCCCGAACCAGCCGGCGAGGGCATCGCGACCTGGGCCTTCGAGCCCACCGAGCGGATCTCGACCTACCTGATGGCGCTGATCGCGGGCGACTACCGGGGCGGTGAGGGCATGGTCACCACACGCGACGGCCGCGAGATCCCCATGGGCGTGTTCGCCCGCGCCTCGCTGGCCGAGTACGTCGATGCCCAGGAGGTGATCGATGTGACCGCCGCTGGCATCGCCTTCTACGAGCGGGCCTTCGACTACGACTTCCCGTTCCGCAAGTACGACCAGATCTTCGTTCCCGAATACAACCTGGGAGCGATGGAGAACCCCGGCGCGATCACCTTCGTCGAGTCCTACGTGTTCCGCTCGCAGGTCTCCGACGCCGTCCGGGAGCGCCGCGACCTGACCATCCTGCACGAGCTGGCGCACATGTGGTTCGGGGACCTGGTGACGATGCGCTGGTGGGACGACCTGTGGCTGAACGAGTCCTTCGCGGAGTTCGTCTCCACCCTGGCCAGTGCGGAGGTCACCCGGTGGAGTCAGGCATGGACCACCTTCGCGGTCTCGGAGAAGGCCTGGGCCTACCGCCAGGACCAGCTGCCCTCGACCCACCCGGTCGTGGCCGACATGGTCGACCTCGAGGCGGTCGAGACCAACTTCGACGGCATCACCTATGCCAAGGGCGCCTCGGTGCTGCGCCAGCTGGTGGCCTACGTCGGCATCGAGGAGTTCTTCGCCGGGGTGCGCGCCTACTTCACGCGCCATGCCTGGGGCAACACCGAGCTGCGGGATCTGCTGGTCGAGCTCGAGGCCACCAGCGGCCGGGACCTGCACCAGTGGTCCCGGCTGTGGTTGCAGACCTCCGGGGTGAACACGCTGCGTCCGCTCCTGGAGCAGGGCGCGGACGGTGCCCTGACCCGTTTCGCGATCGCCCAGGAGGCCCCCGAGGAGCACCCCACCCTGCGCCCCCATCGGCTGCGCGTGGGCGGGTTCTCCCTCGAGGGCGGGAAGCTCGTGCGCACCGCCGAGGTCGAGCTGGACGTGGACGGCGAGCTGACCGAGGTGCCCGAGCTGGCCGGGGCCCGTGCGGACCTGTGGCTGCTCAACGACGGCGACCTCGCGTACACCAAGGTGCGTCTGGACCCGCACTCGCTCGCCATGGCGATGAAGCATCTGCGGGACCTGGACGATCCCCTGGCCCGTACCCTGCTGTGGTCGGCCACCTGGGACATGGTCCGCGACGGCGAGCTGCCCAGCCGCCGCTACCAGCAGCTGGTGCTGGCCAACATCACCGCCGAGCCGTCCTCCTCGGTGGTGCGCACCCTGCTGCAGCAGCTGGAGCTGGTCGCCGGCCCCCTGGCCGCCCCCGACCAGCGCATCGAGCGCACCGCCGCGGCGGCCGATGCGGTGTGGGAGCTGACCGGCGCCGCCGATGCCGGCTCCGATGCGCAGCTGCAGTTCCTGGAGAGCTTCACACGGCTGGCCTCGACCCCGACGCATCGCGAGATCCTGCGCGGTCTGCTGGCCGGGTCCACGACGGTCGCCGGCCGGACCATCGACACCGACCTGCGCTGGAAGCTGGTGATCGCGCTGTCCGCGCTCGGCGGCATCGATGAGGCCGGCATCGACGAATTCCTCACGGCCGACGACACGCAGTCCGGCCGCAAGAGCGCCCTGACCGCCCGCGCCGCCCTGCCCACAGCCGAGGCCAAGGCCCGTGCCTGGCGCCTGACCGTGGAGCAGGACGTGCTGGCCAACGAGTCGGTGACCGCCGTGGTCCAGGGGTTCCGCCGGGTGACGGATCCCTCACTGCTGGATGCGTACCGGGAACGCTACTTCTCGGTGATCGACCGGATCTGGGCGGAGCGTTCCACGGAGATCGCCGGCCGGATCGTGCAGGGGTACTTCCCCAACCTCTACGGCGGCCCCCAGGTCATCGAGGACGCCGACACCTGGCTGGCCGAGCGGGAGGACACCCCGGTCGGACTGCGCCGGGTGGTCATCGAGGGGCGCGACACGGTGGCCCGTCAGGAGCGGATCCGCCAGGCCGACGTCCCCGAGCCGCCCGCCTGAGAGCAGGGTGATGCCTGCCTCGGCACGCAGTGACCATGCAGGGCGGCAACGTTAGGGTCGGTGGCATGCCTGATCCGATCGTTGCCCCCGAACTCTTCGCGACCCCCGGCGCCGACGAAGCTCTGACCATGGCCGATAGCCTGTGGCGCTGGCTCATCGACAGCGGTGTGAAGATCGTGGTGATCCTGATCGCCGCCACGGTGATCATGATCGCGCTCAACTGGCTGCTGCGGCGCTTCTTCCGCACCATGGTCGAGTCCTCCTCGAGGCTCTCGAACGTCACCGGTGCCGTCGTCAAGCGCGATCCGCGCACCCTCAAGCTCGCCCAGCAGCGACGTCAGCAGCGCGCCGAGACCCTGTCCAACGTCGCCCGCAACCTCGTGCGCATGGTGGTGTGGTCGGTCGCGCTGGTCATGATCCTCTCGGAGGTCGGGGTGGAGATCGCGCCGGTGATCGCCTCGCTGGGCGTCATCGGTCTGGCCGCAGGCATCGGCGCCCAGACCATCATCAAGGACTTCGTGGCCGGAGTGGTGATGCTGTTCGAGGACATCGTCGCCGTCGGCGACTACGTGGACCTGGAATACGCCGAGGGCACCGTGGAGGAGATCAACCTGCGGGCCACCCAGGTGCGTGATCTGGGCGGTGTGCTGTGGACGGTCCGCAACGGCGAGATCATCCGCGTCGGCAACTACTCGCGCGGCTTCTCCAATGCCGTGGTGGTGCTGGACATCGACGCCGAGGCCGACGATGACAAGGTCACCGAGGTGCTCGAGACGGTCACCGCGGAGATGGCGGCCGACCCGGACTGGAGCGACCTCCTGCAGGGTCCGGCCAACATCTCGGGCATGCTGTCCATGGACGGCAACCGGTACCAGCGCCGGGTGATCATCCAGACCACTCCGGGTGAGCAGTGGGGCGTGGAGCGCGAGCTGCGGGGTCGCTTCCGCGCCGGCTTCGCCCGCTCCGGCCTGGAGTTCGCCGTGCCCCGCTTCATCGATGTCACCACGCAGGCCTGACCTCACGGAGGAGAGCATGTCCACCGAGCCCAACTTCTACGAGGCCGTCGGCGGCCACGAGACCTTCCGGGCCCTCGTGGACCACTTCTACGCGGGCGTCGCCCGCGATCCGCTGCTGTGGCCGATGTACCCCGAGGCGGATCTGGAGGGCGCCAAGGAGCGTCTGCGGATGTTCCTCGAGCAGTACTGGGGCGGCCCGAAGGCCTACGGCGAGAGGCGCGGCCACCCCCGG
Organism: Candidatus Brachybacterium merdavium; assembly: GCA_019118275.1. GTDB lineage: Bacteria > Actinomycetota > Actinomycetes > Actinomycetales > Dermabacteraceae > Brachybacterium > Brachybacterium merdavium. The sequence continues at coordinate 6,742 of DWZH01000006.1, forward strand.
CTACGCATGCGTCACGCCCCGTTTCCGGTCTCCCCCGCCGCGAAGGACGCGTGGCTGCGGCACATGAACGCGGCGCTGGACGAGGTCGCGCTCGCGCCGATGCACGATGCGGCGATGCGCGACTACTTCGAGCGGGCGGCCCACTCGATGATCAACACGCATGACGGCGGCGAGGCGCCGATGCCCGGCGGTGTCGTCCCCGACCGCCTGCAGTGACCCGGCGGTCTGCGGGCTCCGGGCGCGCTCAGCCGCGGAAGGTCAGCGGCTGAGCCTGATGGACGCTCAGCCGTCCGCGGACCTCCTCCTCCAGCCGAACCGGTGTGCCGTTGTCGGCGTCGACCATGACCAGCACGGTGCGGGCCCGCGCATAGGGGTGCCTGCCCTCGGGATCGTCCTTGGTCAGCACCAGGTAGTCGATATCGAGGCTCGCCCCGCCCAGCCGAGAGATCCACAGCCGCACCACCACCCCGTCACGGCGGTGGTCGAGCGAGCGCGCGTACTCGATGCGCTGGGAGGCGATCACGGTGCTGACGGGGGCGCCCACCCCGCCGACGGGAAGGGCCGCCTCCGGCTGCTGGGCCCCCAGGGCCACCTGCTCCGCGGGGGCCGGCCAGAACGCGGCGATGCGCGCTTCCTCCAGCAGCCGCACCATGGCGGCGTTGTTGACGTGCCCGTACGCATCGAGGTCCGTCCAGCGGACGGGGATGTCGAGATCGAGATGAGCCATATCAGCCATCGTAGAACTCCGCGGGGCCGACTCGGGCGTGGCGGAGCATTACCATCGAGATCATGACCTCGTCCTCCCCCGAGACCCCCGATCCGTCCGTGATCAGCGCCGGCCTGGTGTCGCTGCTGGACCTGCGGGAGATCACCGTCGATGAGTCCCTGGCCTCCCCCACGACCGTGCGCGCCTTCGAGGGGGACTCCTCCCCGCAGCCGGGCGGGCACGTGTTCGGCGGCCAGGTGATGGGCCAGGCGGTCGCCGCCGCGGGCCGCAGCACGCCGGAGGGCCGGCGCATCCACTCGATGTACTCCTACTTCCTGGCCCCCGGCGACCCGGCCCAGCGGATCCGTTTCCACGTCGACGCGCTGCGCGACGGGGGTTCCTTCTCGGTGCGCCGGGTGCTGGCCACCCAGCCGCATCCGGACGGCGAGCGCACCATCTTGGCGATGACCGCCTCGTTCCAGGAGCAACAGGAGGGCCTCGAGCACCAGGAGCGGGCCCCCGAGGCCCCGGATCCGGAGGGGCTGCCGACCACCGCCGAGGTGCTGGCCGGACTCGATCATCCGGTGGCCCGGTACTGGGCCACCCAGCGACCGATCGACATCCGTCACGTCACCGATCCGATCTACCTGCGTCCCGCGGGTGAGGGCGACGACGCCGAGACCCAGATGGTGTGGATGCGCACCATCGCGCCCATCGAGGCGGAGCCGGTGCTGCACGACGCGATCCTGGCCTTCGCCAGCGACTACACCCCGTTCGAGCCGATCCTGAGGCGCCAGGGGCTGAGCTGGATCACGCCGGGCCTGCGCATGGCCACGGTCAACCACGCGATCTGGTGGCACCGGCACGTGGACGCCAACGAGTGGCTGCTGTACGTCCAGCACTCGCCGTCGGCCTCCGGCGGTCGCGGCCTGACCCACGGTCAGCTGTTCGATCGGGCCGGGGATCTGGTGGCGACCATCACGCAGGAGGGCATGATCCGGGTGAAGCAGCGCGGTTGAGCACCGCGGCCGGACACGGCCTCTATTCGCTGGCCTCCCGTGCCGCCTGCTCGGCCCGCGGAAGGGCGTCGGCGGCGTCCGTCTCACCCTCGAACACCTCGGCGATGATCTCCAGCGCCGCCCCGGTGCCTTCGGAGGAGCGCACGCCGGATTCGGGCAGGGCGACGTCCTCGGGCGCGTTCTCGAGCGGCGTGACGTCGACGCCCTCGGCGTTCCAGGCCTCCTGCCAGGTGCTGCGCAGCTCCCGGTGGGCGGGGATCCCGAGCCTGGATTCGGCCAGCGGTCGCTGCCCCTCGGCCCCGCCCAGCCAGGTGAGCAGCTCGGCGACCGCTTCGTCCCGCTCCTCGTCGTCGGAGGAGACGCCGACGGCGGCGATCGCGTGCACCAGCGGGCGCGGCCCCTGCGGTCCGGCGACCACCGGGTGGATCGACCAGGGGAAGGAGCCATCGATCCCGCTGGCGAGGGATCCGAGGTCATAGGTCCCGGTCTGCAGCAGACCCAGCTTCCCCTCGAGGAACAGGCTCAGGCACTTCGAGGGCTCCTGGGCCGTCTCCGCGCCGTCGGGCGCGAGGTCGGCCCCGGCGAGATCGGCCAGGTACTGCACCGCGGCGACCCCCTGCTCGGAGGCGAAGGTGAAGCCTCCTTCCTCGTCCTGCCAGGTGCCGCCGAGGCCGGCGAGGAACGGGCCCAGCACGGCCGTGCGGTCGAGGTGGGCGCTGAAGCCGAACACCTCGCGGGTGCCCGCGTCGAAATCGTCGTCGCCGGGGTGGCGGCCCTCGGCGTCGACGGTCAGGGCCCGGGCCGCCTCGCGCAGCGCGTCGGTGTCCGCCTCGGGGTCGAAGCTCAGGTCAGAGGGGTCGACCCCGGCTTCCTCGACGAGTTCGTCATGGGCGATCAGGAGGGACTGATCCCACAGCTGGGGCACGCCCCACAGGCCGTCCTCGAACCGGTACAGATCGGTGGCCATCGGTTCCCACTGGGCCGAATCCTGTCCGGCCAGCTCGCCGATCTCCAGCAGGGTCTCGCTCGCATGAGCCTGCGCGAGATAGGCGGTGTTCATCCACAGCACGTCGGGCAGGGTGCCGGCGGCCATGTCCAGCGGCAGCTTCTCCCAGTAGTCCTCCCAGCTGATCACCTCCACCTCGACGGTGATCCCGCTGGCGGCGGCGAAGGCGTCCAGGGAGGATTCGTAGGCCCTGGCCGCCGCCTCGTCCCACACCCTCATCCGCAGCGTGTCGCCCTCCTCCAGCTCGGCGGCGCGGGAACCGTCCCGGGAGCAGCCGGACAGCGCACCGACCCCGGCCGTTCCCATCGCGGCGGCGGAGAGCAGGAGCTGGCGGCGGGTCGGCACGGGGTCGGGACCTTCCTGGCGGTGGGGCAGTGCGCTCAGGCGGTGGCGACCAGCCCGAGTTCGGCGCGCGAGGCGAGCACCGGATGCTGCGGCGTCACCCGCACCGTGTACCCGACCTCACCGGGCACCGTGAGCGCGAAGCGGGCGGCCCAGAGATCGTCGTCGGCACGCTGCAGCGGGATCAGCTGCGGCTCGATGATCTCCCCGTCCTCGCCGACGGGACCGAGCACTGCCTCGACCAGGACGTCCTGGTCACGCAGGTCGGCCAGCTCGACGGCGGCGGTCAGGGTGACCTCGGCGCCGGTGGCCACGATAGCGCCGTCGCCGCCGCGGAGGCTGACATCACCGATCGCGACACGCGGCCAGCTCGAGCTGATCTGAGCCTTCCAGGCGGTGAAGGACTGCGCCAGGGACGCATCGGCGTGGAAGGCCGCGGCGGCCCGGGAGGCCGGCAGGTACAGCTCGGTGACGTAGTCGCGCACCATGCGCCCCGCGGTGATCTGCGGACCGACCCGGACCAGGGAGGAGCGCACCCGGTTCATCCAGCCGCGCTGCATGCCCCGGGCATCACGCTCGTAGAACAGAGGCACCACCCGGTCCTCGAGGAGCTCGTAGAGCGCCTCGGCCTCCAGGCGGTCGCGGTGTCCCTGGTCCTCGACGTCCGCGGTGGGGATGGTCCACCCCGCTTCGTCGTCCTTCATCTCGTCCCACCAGCCGTCGGAGACCGACAGGCTCAGCCCGCCGTTGAGCACGGCCTTCATCCCGGAGGTGCCCGAGGCCTCCTCGGGGCGGACGGGGTTGTTCAGCCACACGTCGGAGCCGGCGATCAGCACCGAGGCCATGCGGATGTCGTAGTCCGGCAGGAACACGATCCGGTGGCGCACCCCGTGCTGGTCGGCGAAGCGCACCATCTCCTGGAGGAACTCCTTGCCGGGACGGTCGGCGGGGTGCGACTTACCGGCGAGCACGATCTGGACGGGGCGTTCCTCGTCCAGCAGGATGCGCCGCAGCCGCTCCGGGTCCTGCAGCATCAGCGTCAGGCGCTTGTAGGTCGAGACCCGGCGGGCGAAACCGATGGTCAGCGCATGGGGATCGAGGATCTGCTCGGTCCAGCCCAGCTCCGCTTCATCGGCTCCGCGCCGCAGCCAGGACTGCTTGACGTGGCGGCGCGCCATCGCCACCAGCTCGCCACGCAACTGGTCCCGGGCGGCGGTCAGGTCGTGGTCGGTCAGGGTCGTCAGCGCGCTCCAATCCCCCATCGAGGAGATGTCCACGTCCCCGAGCGCCTTCTTGAACAGGTCGTCCATGGGCGGGGAGGTCCAGGTGCGGCGGTGGACGCCGTTGGTGACCGAGCCGATCGGCACCTCGGGGACGTCGAAGCCGGGGTAGAGCTCCTGGAACATGCCACGGGAGACGGCCCCGTGGAGCTTGGCGACCCCGTTGGAGCGCTGGGCGATCCGGAAGCCCATGTGCGCCATGTTGAAGACGTCGCCGCCGTTCTCCGTGCCCAGTGCCAGGGCGGCCTCGGCCGGCAGCCGCGGGATCAGACGCGAGATCCCCTCCTCGTCGGCGTCGAGGTAGGTGCGCAGCTGATCGGCGGCGAAGCGGTCGATGCCGGCCGGGACGGGAGTATGGGTGGTGAAGACGGTGCCGGAGCGCACTTCGGCCAGGGCTTCGGCGAAGCCCGCGCCGTCCTGCATCAGCCGGCCCACCCGCTCCAGGCCGGAGAACCCGGCGTGGCCCTCGTTGAGATGGAAGACCGTGGGCACGGGGAAGCCGGTCGCCGCCGCGAAGGCCTCCACGGCGCGAACGCCCCCGACGCCCAGCACGATCTCCTGGACGATGCGGTGCTCCTGGTCGCCGCCGTAGAGGCGGTCGGTGATCTGGCGGGCGTGCTCGTCGTTGCCCTCGACATCGGTGTCCAGCAACAGCAGCGGCACACGCCCGACCTGGACCTTCCAGATCGCGATGGCGACCTCGCGGTCCCCGGGGAGGGTGACCGCCACGGTCAGCTGCTCGCCGGTCCCGTCGAGCACGGGCTCGACGGGCAGCGATGCGGGATCGTTGTACTCGTACTCCTCCTGCTGCCAGCCCTCACGGTCCAGGGACTGCGAGAAGTAGCCCCACTGGTAGAGCAGGCCGACGGCCACCAGCGGCACCCCCAGGTCGGAGGCGGACTTGAGGTGGTCCCCGGCCAGGATCCCCAGGCCGCCGGAGTAGATCGGGAGGGTGGGGGTGATCCCGAACTCCATGGAGAAGTACGCGATGGTGCAGCTGATGTCGGAGCCCTCGGCGGGAACGGTGCGCTGGAACCAGCGGCCGGAATCGAGGTAGGTGCGCAGGTCGCCCACCTCACCGCGCATCCGGGCCAGGAACGACTGGTCCCGGGCCGCCTCGGCCAGGCGCGAGGCGGGGACGCGCGGGAGCATCGCGATCGGGTTCTCGCCGCTGGCCACGAAGGCCTCTGCATCGAGGGAGCGGAACAGATCGACGGTCTGTCGACGCCAGGTCCAGCGCAGGTTCATGGCCAGCTCGCGCAGCGGTTCCAGGGCGGTGGGCAGCTCCGAGGACACCGTGATCGTGGAGATCGATTTCATGCCTGTACCGTACCGGAGGGCCCCGTCGTCCTTGCGCGTTCCTTGCACGCTCGTACAGGGAACGCCTGCCCCGATCAGCCGAGCTGGCCTGCGTTGACTTCGGGCCCTCGGACCGGCCTGCTGAAAGGGGCCTGAACGACCGGGGGTAATATGCAAGAATTTGCAGGTGGGCTGCGCGGCCGGTCCCCCGGGGCCGGGAACGATGGTGGACAATGGGCTCCGCAGCTGCTCTCCACCTGGGACAATGGGCGGGCGCCGCGCGGGGGACGGCGCCATGACAAGCACCAGAGCGCACGGAGGACGCCCGATGGGGAGCGACACCGCGACCGGGGAGGACCCGGCCCTTCCCGAGGACACCCTGGATCTCGGGGAGCGTCTCGACCCGGTGCGGACGTTGCTGCGTCGCACCGCGGCGGGGGATCGGGACGCAGCCTCCGCGCTGGTCGACGTGCTGGGCCCGCGGATCCATGGCCTGGCCGTCCACGTGACCGGTTCCTCGGCCAGGGCCGGCAGGCTCACGGTGTGGGTGCTGCGCACCTGCGTGCGCGATGCCGCCCAGCTGGCCTCCGGCGGCCTGCCCGGAGAGGCCGCGGTGCTGGACCGCGCCCGCAGAGCGGCCGTGGCCACCCGGCCCAGCGGGGACGTGCGCTCCCTGGTCGCGCCGGACACGGTGACCGACCGCACCCGCGACCGCCGGGAGGTGGACGTGGTCCGAGCCCTGCTGGCGCTGCCGCCGGTCCAGCGCGCACTGGTCGAGTCCGCCGCGCAGGGGCGCTTCCCCTATTCCGGCCCGCAGCGTCCGGAGAACGCCGGGGTGCTGGCCGGGATGCTGGATGAGCTGGTGCCCTTCGGCGGGCCGGAGTCCGCGCAGCTGCGGGGACTGGCAGCGCTCGATGCGCTGGCCCTGGCGGACGAGGGTGAGCGGGCGCGGCTGCGCGAGCTCACCGCGGGCTCCGAGGCGGCAGCGGTCCACCGGCACGCCATCGAGGCCGCGGCCCGGCTGACCCTGCTGACGGCCCTGCCGCCGACACGGGACCTGCACGCCGATGTCCTCGATCCTCTGGAGGGCGGTCCGTCGGCCGGCCCCGAGGCCGCGTATCACGGCACCTACGCCACGCCTGTCCTGGGGACCGATACCCAGCGGCGGATGGTGGGGCCCCCGGCGATGGCCGGCGGGCCGCAGACGGGACGGGCGGGAGCGGCCACGCCGGCTCCGGCGGCCCCCCGCAGTGATCCTCGGGCGACTTCTGCCCATCCCGGGACAGCGCCCGCCCCCGTATTCAGCTTCCGGCCCTCCGACGAGGCGGGCCGCACCCGGCGGCAGCGGCGTCGGCAGGCTCGTGCAGCACGTCCCGCCCGGGGCGCGCCGTGGCTCGCCCGCTCCGTGGCCGCCCTCGCGCTGGTCGCGGTGCTCGTGCTGGCCTGGGTGGTGATCGACACCCGCGCGGAGCTGGCCTCGAGCCGGGAGGCGGCCGCGACCTGGTCGGCGCTGAGCACCGATCCCGAGGCGCAGCTGGTGCGCGGTCTGAGCGACAACGGCACCTGGCGAGCGGTACTCACCGATGACGGGCTCGCACTGCGCGCCGAGGGCGTGGACGGGTACGACGGGGAGGTTCTCCAGCTGTGGGGCGAGAGCGACGGCGCGGTCAGCGATCTGGGGGTGCTGGAGCTCTCCGCCGACGGGCTGATCACCCACTCCTCCTCCGAGACGGCCGAGCGGCTCCTGGTCACCCGGGAGAACGCTCCGCAGAACCGCTCCGGGACCCCCTCGGCACGAGTGGTCGCCAACCTGGACCCGGGACTGCCCGGAGGATGACGACCACTCGAGGTCGCGCGTCGATCAGTTGCGCGTGAGGCGGCGGTAGGTCACGCGGTGCGGGCGGGCGGCGTCCTCGCCCAGCCGCTCGACCTTGTTCTGCTGGTAGGACTCGAAGTTGCCTTCGAACCAATACCAGTTGGCCGGGTTCTCGTCCGTGCCCTCGTAGGCCAGGATGTGGGTGGCCACGCGGTCGAGGAACCAGCGGTCGTGGGAGACCACCACGGCGCAGCCGGGGAACTCGAGCAGGGCGTTCTCGAGCGAGCCGAGGGTCTGCACGTCCAGGTCGTTGGTGGGCTCGTCCAGCAGGAGCAGGTTGCCGCCCTGTTTGAGGGTCAGCGCCAGGTTCAGGCGGTTGCGCTCACCACCGGAGAGCACCCCGGCCTTCTTCTGCTGGTCGGGGCCCTTGAAGCCGAACTGGGAGACGTAGGCGCGCGAGGGGATCTCGACCTTGCCGACCTGGATGAAGTCGTGGCCTTCGGAGACGACCTCCCACAGCGTCTTCTCGGGGTCGATGTTCTCGCGGCCCTGGTCGACGTAGCTGATCTTGACCGACTGGCCGATCTTCAGCTCGCCCTCGTCCAGCGGCTCCAGGCCCACGATGGTCTTGAACAGCGTGGTCTTGCCGACGCCGTTGGGGCCGATCACGCCGACGATGCCGTTGGGCGGCAGCGAGAAGGACAGCCCGTCGATCAGCACCCGCTCGCCGAACCCCTTCTTCAGGTCCTTCGCCTCGATCACCTGGTTGCCCAGCCGTGGGCCGGGCGGGATGGTGATCTCCTCGAAGTCGAGCTTGCGGGTGGCCTCGGCCTCGGCGGCCATCTCCTCGTAGCGGGCCAGGCGGGCCCGGGACTTGGTCTGTCGGCCCTTCGCGCTGGAGCGGACCCACTCCAGCTCGTCCTTCAGGCGCCTGGCGAGCTTGGCGTCCTTCTTGCCCTGGACGTTGAGTCGCTCTTCCTTCTTCTCCAGATAGGTGGAGTAGTTGCCCTCGTAGGGGTAGAGCTTGCCGCGGTCGACCTCCGCGATCCACTCGGCGACGTGGTCCAGGAAGTACCGGTCGTGGGTGATGGCGATGACCGCGCCCTCGTACTGCTGCAGGTGCTGCTCGAGCCACAGCACGCTCTCGGCGTCGAGGTGGTTGGTGGGCTCGTCCAGCAGCAGCAGGTCCGGCTTCTCCAGCAGCAGCTTGCACAGCGCCACGCGGCGGCGCTCACCACCGGAGAGGTGGGTGACGGGCTCGTCGCCGGGCGGGCAGCGCAGCGCGTCCATCGCCTGCTCCAGCTGGGAGTCCAGGTCCCAGCCGTTGGCGGCGTCGATGTCGGTCTGCAGAGTGCCCATCTCCGCCATCAGCGCATCGAAGTCGGCATCGGGCTCGGCCATCTCCTCACCGATCGCGTTGAAGCGCTGGACCTTGCGGAACAGCTCGCCCATCCCCTCCTGGACGTTCTCCAGGACGGTCTTGGACTCGTCCAGCGGGGGCTCCTGCAGCAGGATGCCGACGCTGTGGCCGGGGCTGAGGCGGGCTTCGCCGTTGCTGGGCTGGTCGAGCCCGGCCATGATCTTCAGGATCGTGGACTTGCCGGCGCCGTTGGGACCGACCATGCCGATCTTGGCACCCGGATAGAAGCTCATGGTGACGTCATCGAGGATGAGCTTCTCGCCCACGGCCTTGCGGGCCTTGTACATGGTGTAAATGAACTCTGCCAAGCTGTTCTCCCTGGTAGTTCGACGATTCGGTCTGGCCGAACGATCTGGGAACGGTTGTGTTCCCCTGCGGTGGACTGGGGGCCCGGTCCGGCATGTGCGCACCGGGCGGGCGGGCACGGCCCGCTCCGGGGGCCGCGCCATGGACGAGACTACCGCCTCCCCCACGGCGCCCGGCGACTCCGAGCGGCCCACGGCACAGTCCAGTGGCTCAGTCCAGTGGGATGCCCTTCGAGGCCAGCACGGCTCGGGCGATGTCCGCGCCGTGCGCGGTCCCCTCGGGGTGCTCCTCGCCGTTGCGGGGCCACTGGTGCGCGTCGATGCCGAGCTCCCGGGCGGCGGCGACGTTGTCCTCGCGGTCGTCGAAGAAGATCACCGCGGAGGGGATGGACACTCCCCCGGTCTCATGGGAGAGCGCCTCCAGCAGGATCTCGTAGATCCGCCGGTCGGGCTTGACCAGCTCCTCCTCGGCGGAGATCAGCGCGAAGCCGAAGGCCTCGAACCAGTCGGCCCGGCGCACCGCCTCCCCGAAGGCCTGTGAGGCATTGGACAGCAGCACCATCGGCACCTCGTTGCGGGCGAGATCGTGGATCAGTGCCCGGGCCGCCGGGTCCAGGCGCAGGAAGTAACGGTTGTCGGCCTCCTGCACCTCGCTGACCTCGGTCTCGCTCAGCTGCTGGATCCCGACGGCCGCGGCGACGGCGCCCCAGTACTCGGCGGCGGTGCAGGCGCCGGCGTCGTAGGCGGGCCGCTCGGCCCACAGGGCCTGCCGCAGCGTCTCGATGTCCCCTCCCAGCAGCTCGTGCACATCGGGCACCGGGTCGTGGCCGGCGCTGAGGACCCCTCCGAAGTCGAAGACCACGGTGGGGCGGGGCGCGGTGCGGCGGCGGTTCTTCTTGCTCATCGGTCCTCACAGGTGGGCAGCCCATCGATGCTGCCGGTCTCGGCGATGGTCTCGGTGGCGGTCAGGGCGTCGTCGAAGTCCTCGACGGCGACGACCTCCAGGCCCTCCGGCTCGAAGCCCACCACCTGATCGCAGTTGACGCTGGGGGCCAGGAAGAACTCGGCTCCGGCCTCGTGGGCCCCGACCAGCTTCTGGCGGATCCCCCCGATCGAGCCGACGTCGCCCTCGATGTCGAGGGTGCCGGTGCCTGCGATGTCGTGCCCCCCGGTCAGGGCGCCCGGGGTGAGCTCGTCGTACACCGACAGGGAGAACATCAGCCCGGCGCTGGGCCCGCCGATCTCGCCGACGGTGATCTCCACGTCCATCGGGAAGTCGTACCCCTCGGCGAGCACCACGCCCATCCGGGCGCGACCGTCGGCCTCCTCGGAGGGGACCTCGAGGTCGAGCTCCTCCCCCTCCCGCTGGACCTGCATGGGGATGGGCTGCCCGGGCTCCCTCTCGCCGATCACCTGCTGGGCGCCGGGCACGTCGGCGGCGTCCCGGCCATCGACGGTCAGGACCACGTCCCCGGCCTCGAGGGTGCCCTCGGCCGGGGCGTCCTGCTCGATGCCCGCGATCAGCACCACCGGTTCGTAGTCGATGCCGAGCTCCCCGAGGGCGACGGCGACGGCGCCCTGCTGGGAGGTGTTCATCTGCACGGTGTTGGTCAGCGTCGTCTGCTCGCGGGTCTGGTCGTCGGGGAACATCAGCTCCCGGGGCATCACGGCCCGGGTGCGATCGAACCAGGAGACCGCCACCTCCACCGGCGTGACCTGGTATCCGGGCCCCCCGTCGACGGAGACGGTGGTCATCATCAGCGATCCCTCGGTGGGGTGGGTCTCGGCGCCGTCGATGACCAGGATCTGCTCGTCGTCGTAGGTTCCGAGCACGTCGATCGCCGGCCCGGGCTGCTCGATCACGTACGGGACGGGCATCAGGGAACCGCCCAGGATCATCACGCACAGCAACGCCAGCGACCCCAGCGCGAGGCGTGGCCGGGCCAGCTGCGCATCGTCGACGGCGCGCGAGAGCGCCGCTCGAACCCGCTCGCGACGGGTGGGCGGAGGGAGCTGAGGGGCGGTCACCCCGATATTGTGCCCCACTGGCCCGGGAGCGCTCGGTACGCTGACACCCGACGCACTGCTGGAGGTGGCCATGAATGATGACCCGATCCCGGGCGGACCCGGTGACATGGACGAGGAGGCGCTGAAGCGCTTCCTGAAGGAGACGTTCGGAGGTGCCGTCCCGGAGGAGGCTCTGGACGGACTGGATCTATCGGCCCTGGCCGAGCAGGCCAATCTGCCGCAGGACCCGGCGCAGCTGCGCGCTGCGGCCGCGCAGATGCAGCATCTGTTCGCCGCGCAGGGCGACAACCCGGTGAACTGGACGATGGCCGAGGACATCGCCCGCCGCACCGCGGAGGGCAGCACGGAGATCCCGGGCATGCCGGAGCCGAGCGGGACTCCCGGTGATCCGGCTCCCACTCCCGCGCAGACCGAGCGGCTGCGTCAGGCCGCGCAGGTGGCGGCGCTGTGGCTGGACCCGGTGGTGACCATCGATGTGCCCTCCACCCAGCTCGGCGTGCTCAGCCGGGCCACCTGGCTGCATCGCACCCTGCCGCGCTGGAAGACGACGGTGGAGCCGGTCGCCAAGTACATGGCCGGCGCGATCGGCGAGGCGATTTCCTCGCAGGTCGAGCAGATGCCGATGGAGATGCCCGGCGGTGACCCGGGCGCGATGATGGAGCGGATCGGCGGGACCATGTTCGGCGTCCAGTTCGGTCACGCGATCGGTTCGCTGGCGCGGGAGATGGCCGGCACCACGGATCTGTCACTGCCCTTGGGCCGCGAGGGTGAGCCGGCGATGGTGGCCGCCAACGTGGAGGACCTGATCGCCGGTCACAGCCTGGACCCCGATGCGGCCCGCATCTTCCTGGCCGCTCGCGAGCTGGCCCACACCGCCCTCTTCTCGGCGGCGCCGTGGTTGGGCAGGGCCCTGTTCTCGGCGGTCGAGGATTTCGCCCGGGGCATCACCCTGGATCTCGATGCCCTCGACGAGATGGTGCGCGGCATGGACCTCAGCGATCCGCAGGCGATGGCGGCCCAGCGCCCCGAGGACATGTTCGTGTTCACCCGCCGCGCCTCCCAGGAGCGCGCGCTCGAGGAACTGGCCACCACGCTCGCCCTGGTCGAGGCGTGGGTCGACCATGTCACCACGCAAGCGCTGGTGGGCAAGCTACCGCAGCTGGAGGCACTGCGGGAGGTACTGCGTCGGCGCCGTGCGTCGGGGGCGCCCGCCGAGCAGATGCTGGCCCGCACGGTCGGTATCGAGCTGCGTCCGCGCCGGGTGCGCGAGGCACTGGCCTGGTGGGACAGCGTGCTGGCCACGGAGGGCGAGGCCGGGCGCGAGGCCAAATGGGACCACCCAGACCTGCTGCCCACCGCCGAGGTGCTCTCCGGCCGGCCGCAGGCACCGCGCACCGACCCCGAGGCGGCCGACGCCGAGGAGCTGGCCGACGTCCAGCTCCCCGCGGACTTCGATGCGGAGCTGGAGCGGCTGCTGCGCGGAGACAGCCCGGACGACTCCGACGACGGGGAGGCCCCGCACGACGGTCCCACCGATGATCAGGGCCGGTGACCGCCGTCCCTGACACGCGCACCGCTCTGGCCGAGCTGTCCGCGGCCGTCTCCCCGGCGCGGCAGGACTATCTCGAGCTGCTGCGCTCGAGTCCGCGCGCGCTGCACCGCGAGGGCGGGCCACGTCACCTCACGGCCAGCGCCGTGGTGATCGATGCACCGGCCGAGCACGTGGCGCTGATGTGGCACCGCAAAGGGCAGTTCTGGGTGCAGCCCGGCGGGCATCTCGAGGAGGGCGAGGCCAGCTTCGAGCAGGCCGCCCGCCGCGAGGTCACCGAGGAGATCGGCCTGGAGGGCCTGGAGCGGGTGGGCGCGGGGCCGGCGGTCCTGCACCGGCACACCCTGGACGCGGCCTTCGGCCGCTGTGAGGAGCACTGGGACGTGCAGTACCTGCTGCGGGCCCCGGCACCCGCCGCCCAGCTGCCCCTGACCGCGAGCGCGGAGTCCCCCGAGGTGCTCTGGGTGCCCTGGCCGCTGATCGACGGCGGGCCGCGACGCTCGAGCGCCGCCCTGCCCGAGGGCACCGTGGCGGACATGCCGGGCAAGCTCGAGGAGCTGGCCGACTACCTCACCGGGATCTGAGGCTCCTCGAGCTCGAGGCTCGGGCCGGGTCCCTCCTGCGGGTCGTGTCCCTCCTCGGGCTCGTCGATGCCCTGGGGCAGGTCCGCGGCCCAGGAGACGCCGTCGAGGAAGCCGCGGGCGCGCTCGGCCTTCGGATAGCGGCCCATCAGCGCGTAGAACTCCGGTCCGTGGCCGGGGACCAGCAGGTGCACCAGCTCGTGCATCACCACCGAGCGCAGCACCCAGTCCGGCATGCCCTGCAGCCTCGAGGACAGGCGGATGGTGCCTTCGGCCGGCGTGCAGGATCCCCACCGCCGCTGCTGGCGTGTGGACCAGGACACGGAGGTGGGGCGGGCACGGCCGCCGAGATACGTGTCACTGAGCTCGCGGGCGATCGCGGCGAGGGATGCGTCACTGCGCCGGGTGGGTGCGGTGCGCTCCTCCTTCCGGGCCAGCTGGTCGACCATCCGCCGGACCCAGTCGCGCTCCTGTCGGGCGCTGAAGGCGGCCGGGATGGCGATCACCAGATCCCCCTCACGGCGCGTGATGGACACGCTGCGGCGGCGGCGTGCGGAGCGACGCACCAGCACCCGCTCCCCGCGGGGGCCGGAGACGTCCGGATGAAGCTCGAGCTGGGGCATGCCCACAGCGTGACACGAAATCTCGTCAAGAAACTTCTTCCACAACGAAACCCGGCAAAGGTGCTCGTCATAACGCTGTCACCAGCGAGATCGATGGTTCCTCCACAGTGGCCCCACAGTCTGAGGCCGGCTGTCCACAGTGATCGTCCGCTTGTCCACAGCCTGTCCCCGAGCCACCTTTGACCGACGGTGCCGCCAGGCGCTACGTTTTCCAGGACGTGGAACCCCGGGATAACTAGCAGGACGCACACGGGGAAGGTGCGCGTGGTGCTGAGCGCCCCCGGGGTTCCACGGCCCGCATGGTGTCGCCCGCCCGCTGTCGGGCCTCGACGTCGGCCCGTCGCACGCACTTCCTCTCCCCCCCTGGCGGGGCTCCTCCGACCCGAAGCGTGCGGCGGGCCGCTCCCGCTCCCGGCCGCTGCGGAGTGCTGCGGCCTCTCGCCGGTTTCGTGGGCCCCCGCCGCCCCGCTACAGTGAATCGCCCCGTCCGGCACGGTCCGTGCCACGAGCGGGGCGATCATCATCGTCTATCGAACGAGGAGCGGTTATGGCCGACGAGACCTACGCCGGGGAGTTCTACTGCGTCAAGTGCCGCGAGAAGCGGGAGGCCGAGGGCAACGTCGTCGTCTCCAACGGCCGACGGATGGCGAAGGCGGTGTGCCCCGAGTGCGGCACCAAGCTGAACCGCATCCTGGGCAAGGCGTGAGCATCACGGCCTGAGGCAGAACCTGACAGCAGCGCCTTGCGGGGCCTCTGCTGCGCACGAGGGGCGGGGCACCGGACAGGTGCCCCGCCCCTCGTGCCTGCGGCGCCGGGCGGTCGCGCGCCCGGCGCCTCACGCGGCGTTCTTGCGGGGACGGCCGCGGCCGCGCTTGACGGCGATGATGCGACCGGCCTCGAAGATCTCGCCGCCCCAGACGCCCCAGGGCTCACCGCGCTCGAGGGCACCGTCCCGGCACGCCTCCAGCAGCGGGCAGGAGCGGCACAGGGCCTTGGCCTGTTCGAGATCGGCGGGCCGCTCGGCGAAGAAGAGGTCGGCGGCGTCGATGTCATGGCACGGCAGCTCGTAGCTCGCCGAAGCGGTCGAGGTCAGGAAAGTGGTGAGTAGAGAAGTCATCGTCTCGCTGCTTGAAGTTCATCGGGGGACGAGCCCATCAGGGCGGGGGTGCGGCGGCGGTGCCGCACCGGCAGCGAGGCGTACTCGTCAGCTCAGCGTCGGCACCGTGGGGGCATAGGCTCCCCGCGCTCGCAGATCAGGCGCGATGAAGAAGGCGCCGTCCTGCTCGATATTCCTGATGATCACAACGACACCTCCTCTCGTGAGCGCGCACCCCGGTTTCCCGGACCACGTCTGTGGACGATTGACGGGCATGAGTCTACACACACCGCCCCGGGAGCACATCCATTTTTTGACCTGCGGTTTCACCCGTTCTCTGCGGTTCTCGAACGGTGACTTCCCAGTAGCTCGAGAACCTCATGGCCGTAGCTCTCAACCTTCGCCGGGCCGACGCCCGGGACGGCCAGCAGCTCACTCGGACTGCGCGGATCGCGCTCGGCGATCGCTTCCAGGGTGGCGTCGGTGAAGACGGTGTATGCCGGCGCCCCGCTGCGACGGGCGCGCTCGCGGCGCCAGGTGCGCAGCTGCTCGAGCACCGCCCCGTCCGCGGACGGCGGGCAGCCGGCATGCCGGCCGATCTTCTGATCACGGGTGGTGACCAGTGCCTGTTCGCACACCCGGCAGTCGGAGTAGAGGGTGGCGGTGCGGCGGCCGGTGCGGCGCGCGGTGGCGCCCGTCGGCTCGCTGCGCGCATCGGGATGCTCGAGAACGCCGTCCAGGAAGCGCGAAGGCTTGCGCGAGCCCCGGGCGCCGGGGGTCCGCGCGGCGGCCCAGGAGACGGTCAGCAGGTCGCGGGCACGGGTGAGCGCCACATAGAACAGCCGCCGCTCCTCCTCGACCTCCGCGGCCGTCTTGGCCATGGAGATCGGCAGCAGGCCGTCGCTGGCCCCGACCACGTGGACCACGGGCCACTCCAGGCCCTTGGCGGCGTGCACGGAGGCCAGGGTGACGCCGTCGACGACGGGGGCGGACTGCGCCTCGGCGCGCTCCTCGAGCTCCCGCACCACCTCGGCCAGCCCCGTCCCTGGCCGGGCCAGGACGGTGTCAGCCAGGCCCACCAGGGCGTTGAGGGAGTCCCAGCGCTCGCGCACCGCCCCGGTCGTGGCCGGCGGCTGCGGGTTCCAGCCCTGCTGGGAGAGCACATCGCGCACAGCCCGGCCGGGCTCGATCTGCTCCACGCGGGTGGCGGCGCGCAATGAGACCATCGCCCGCCGCACCTCCTGCCGCTCGAAGAAGCGGTCGCCGCCGCGCACCAGGTAGCCGATGCCGCGGGAGGTCAGGGCCTGCTCGAAGGCCTCGGACTGGCCATTGGTACGGAACAGGATGGCCACGTCCGCCGCGGGCCTTCCGTCCTCGATCAGGGCCTGGATCCGCTCGGCGATGCCCTCGGCCTCGGCGGGGTCGTCGGGGAAGGCCTCGACGACCGGCGGCGGCCCCTGCTCGCGCTGGGAGACCAGGGTCAGGCGGCTGTCACGGGTACGGCCGCGGGCCGAGTCCAGGACGGTGTTGGCCATCCGCACGATCTGCGGCGTGGAGCGGTAGTTGCGCTCGAGGCGGATGGTGCGGGCGCGCTTGAACTCGCGTGAGAAGTCCAGCAGATAGGAGGCGCGGGCCCCGGCGAAGGTGTAGATGGTCTGGGCGGCGTCACCGACCACGCAGAGGTCGTCGGAGGTGCCCAGCCACAGCCGCAGCAGGGAGTGCTGCAGGGCCGAGACGTCCTGGTACTCGTCGACGACGAAGTGCTTGTACTGGGCGCGGACCTCGCGGGCCACGTCGGGACGCTCGGTGAGGAACCCGACCATGTGCAGCAGCACGTCCTCGAAGTCGATCACGCCGCGTTCCTTCTTCACCTCCTCGTACTGGGTGAGGATGCGGGCGATGGAACGGGGGTCGAAGCCGGCCACCCCGGGGCGGCGGGACTTCTCGACCGCATCCGGGTAGCTCTCGGGGGTGAGCATCGACACCCGTGACCACTCCACCTCGGCGACGATGTCGCGCAGGGCGGCGCGGTCCACGCTCATGTGGAGGCGGGTACAGGCCTCGCCGACGCCGGCGAACTTGCCCGGCATGATCTCCGGCATCGTCCCGCCGACCACGCGCGGCCAGAAGTGGCGCAGCTGGCGCAGGGCGGCGGAGTGGAAGGTGCGGGCCTGGACCGCGGGCACCCCCAGGTCTCGCAGCCGTGAGCGCATCTCTGCGGCGGCCTTGGCGGTGAAGGTCACCGCCAGCACGTGGCGCGGGTTCAGCCGACCGGTGGCGACCCCGTAGGCGATACGGTGGGTGATCGCACGAGTCTTGCCGGTGCCGGCGCCCGCGAGCACGCACACGGGTGTGGTGAAGTGGCTTGCGACCTCACGTTGCTCGGGGTCGAGCGCGGTGAGGATCTCCTCGGCGTCCATCGGGGCGGTGGGGGCGGGGGCGTGGTCAGGTGCGGTCATCGCCTCCCATACTGCCAGCGCCGCCCGACAGTCCGGCCCGGCCTGTGGACGGGTGCGGTCAGCGCTCCTGGCCGTGACGCCAGTCGTCGATCAGGGCGCGGCCGAGGGAGGCGGGGCCCGGCAGCTCGATCTGTCCGGCCTTCAGGACATCCTCCAGCTCCTCGCGGCTGAACCAGCTGGCCTCGGCGATCTCGTCATCCTGGAGGGTCAGCTCCGTCGAGCCGGGCACCCAGGCGCGGAAGCCCAGCATCAGCGAGCGCGGGAAGGGCCAGGGCTGGCTGCCCACGTACTGCACCTCCTCGACGTCCACGCCGACCTCCTCGGCGACCTCCCTGGCGACGGCTCCCTCGAGGGACTCCCCCGGCTCCACGAAGCCGGCCAGGACGGAGTGGAAGCGCCCCCGGAAATTGGTGTTGCGAGCCAACAGGAGCCGGTCGGCGTCATCGCGCACCGCCATGATCACTGCGGGATCGGTGCGGGGGAAATGCTCGGTGCCGTCCTCGCGACAGCGCAGCACCCAGCCGCCCACGTCGGGCTCGAGCAGCCCGCCGCACAGCGGGCAGTGGCGCATGGAGCGGTGCCAGGTGCCCATCGCCACGGCAGCGAGCGTCAGGTCGGCATCGGCGGAGTCGAGGGCATCGGCCACGTGACGCAGATCGCGCAGATCGCGGCCGGGGTCATCGAGCTCGGCGCTGGGCTCGGGGACCTCCACCGCGAGGATGCGCAGGCCCTGGCGCCTGCCCAGCAGCACCAGCGGCTGGTGGGTGGAGCCGCGGGGGTCGGCGGTCTCGAGGGCGGGACGCAGCAGGCCGTCCTCGTCCTCCCTGAGCGCTGCCGCCCCGGCCCGGGTGACCAGGTAACGGGCGTCGTCGCCGGGAGCGACCATCGCCGGGTCGACACGGCTGAGCGCATCGCGGTCAGAGGTCAGCAGGGTCAGGGGGGTGTGCAGGTGGGGCCCGCGCAGGATTGCCATGATCGAACCCTATCGATCCCGCGAGGCCTCCAGGGGCCAGCGGTCCGCTCCGGGTACGGTGGCCCTGTGCATCGCAACCTCTACACCCTGGCCGCTCTCGCCGCGGCGGCGGTCCCCGGGCTGGTCCCGGTGCGGACCGCCGCGGTGGCGACGCCCATCGAGGATCTCGATGTCGCCGGAGTCATCGGTGAGGACGATCGTCGCGTGATGGTCATGTCCCCCTCGTCGACGGCCTCCGGGGTGCGACTCGAGCGTGACCTCAAGGTCGCCGAGACCCTGTCCGGCACGCCATTGCGCACGGTGATCCCCCCGGTGCTCGGCTTCGTCCGGTTGCCCGAGGGCGGCCGCGCCGCCGTGACCCAGGCCCCGGTGGGCCGGCCCCTGCTGCTGGACGAGCTGTCCGCCTCCCCCGCCCTGGCCCGCTCCCTGGGCGTCGTCCTGGCCCGGATCCACACGGTGCCCCGCTACGCCGGTGAGGCGGCCGGGGTGGAATCCTTCACCGCCGAAGCTCTGCATCAGCAGCTGCGGGAGCGGATCGACCGGGTGCACGGCGGTGGCCACCTGTCCGCCGCGGTTGCCCAGCGCTGGGAGGCGCTGCTGGCGGATCCCGAGCTGTGGGACTTCACGCCGCAGTTCGTGCACGGCGACCTGTCCGAGGAGAGCCTGTTCCATGCCGAGGACCAGATCAGCGCCGTGCGCGACTGGTCCTCGGCGAAGGTCGCCGACCCGGCCACGGATCTGGCATGGCTGATCTCCTCGCTCGAGCCGGAGCTGTTCGACGAGTTGTACGGGGCCTACCAGGAGGAGCTGCCCACCTCCACGCATCCGCGACTGCTCGAGCGCGCCCAGGCGTTGGGCGAGTTCGCCGTGGCCGAGTGGCTGCTGCACGGTCTGGACACCGGTGACGAGACGATCACCTCCGACGCCCGCGGCATGCTCACCGACCTCGACGCGGATCTGGCGCAGCTGGCTCGTGAGGAGGCCGAGCGCACCTACGAGGAGATGAACTCCCGCGACGACGGCACCGTCTGAGGTCGTGCTCACTCGCCCTGATCACCCGCCAGTACACTCCCCTTCCATGCTTTCCCGTCCGACCGGTCCGCCTGCAGCCCAGCCGCCCTCGGCCGGCCTTCTTCCGCCCGAAGAATTCCGCCACTGGTACGGCCGCTGGGAGCCGCTCGACCCCACCTCGATCGCGGCCTTCATGGAGGGCTTCGACCGGCCCTGGTGGATCATCGGAGGCTGGAGCATCGAGGTCGTGACCGGCGTCTGCCGCCCTCATGAGGACATGGACATCTCGATCCTGTCCGGGGACGCCGAGGCGTTCCGTCTCTTCCTCGGGGACCGCTGGACACCGTGGAACGTCGACGAGGGATGGTTTCGCCCCTTCGATGACCGGTTCACCGAGGTCCGCCCCGACAGCCAGCTGTGGGTGCGCCGTGACGCAGGCTCCCCCTGGGTGCTCGACGTCCCCTTCACGCCCGAGACCGACGGCCGCTGGACCAGTAAACGCCACCTCCAGCACACCGAGCATCTCGACGATGTCACCTGGATCGCGCCGGACGGGCTGCGCTATTCCCGGCCGGAGGTGACCTTGATGTTCAAGGCCGCGCAGGCCCGGGAGAAGGACCGGCAGGACGCCCGGGCCGCCCTCCCCCTCCTCGATGCCCGCGCTCGCCGCTGGCTGAAGGGGGCCGTGGCCCGCTTCGCTCCCGATCACGAGTGGGTGCGGTCGCTCTGAGCGGTCAGTGCGGGAAGCCCTCGGCGGGGTCGCCCGGGGAGCCCTGTGGCCGCTCGCGGGTGACGAACACCGACAGGAACCTGATCGGCGCCTCGATGATGCGGGCGGGGCCATGCAGCCCTTCACCGTCGAACAGGAGGCTGTCCCCGGCTTCCATGCGGAACACGGATTCCTGGTGCTGGTAGTCCATGACACCCTCGAGGACGTACACGAACTCCGACCCCATGTGCTGGAACAGTGGGAACGGCTGGCTCTCGTCGGTCAGCGTCACGAGCAGGGGTTCGAACAGTCCGTGGCGTCGGGTCAGCTGACCGAGCAGCTGATAGCGATGCCCCAGGTTGCTCCCGCGCCGCACGGTCTCAGGGGCCTGACCTGACTTCGAGAAGACGGATTGCGTCTCGTGGTCGGCGGCGCGGAAGAGGCTGGTGACCGGGACCTCCAGGCCCCTGGCCAGCGCATCCACCGTCGCGAGGCTCGCCGAGGTCTGAGCATTCTCGATCTTCGAGAGCATCTGCCGGCTGATGCCGACCCGGGAGGCCAGCTCCGAGAGGGTCAGGCCGCGCGCGATGCGCATCTGCCTCGTACTCTCGGCGATAGCGTGCTCGAGCGACTTCGGCGAAGGTGACAGCGGCCGCCCACCCTCGACCGGTGGGCTCAGCTCGTGCCCGGGCACGGTGTCGTCGGATTCCACACTGCCACGCTTTCAGATGAGTCCCGATTCCGCTGAGGGCATTCCGGTGATGCCCCCGTGGTCCTCCGTCGAAACGCATGGTGGACGCGGACACCACACACTATCGCGGCCCGGACCGCCTCCCGGGAGCATACGGCGAACGCGTCATCGACTCGATGCGGTCCGCTCCGTTGTCCACGATGAGAACACCATCTGTCACCTACCAGTGGCGCGCCGTACCCTGCAGTGGCGTCGCATATCTCCGCTGAAAGGACCGCGATGATCGATCCTCTGCTCCAGGACACCTTCGACCAGGTGCTGCACCGCAACCCCGGAGAGCCCGAGTTCCACCAGGCCGTCAAGGAGGTCTTCGAGTCCCTCGAGGTCCTCCAGAGACGTCATCCCGAGTACGCCGCCAACGGGATCCTGATGCGGCTGTGCGAGCCGGAGCGTCAGATCATCTTCCGGGTGCCCTGGGTCGACGATGAGGGCACCGTCCGCGTCAATCGCGGTTTCCGCGTGGAGTACAACTCGGCGCTGGGCCCTTACA